>OY970150.1:0-647500 GCA_963706365.1 uncultured Alphaproteobacteria bacterium
CCAGGTATTCTCCTCCGAGTCTTAAGTTACCGCCGCCATCTGTACCGCTTACATCGAGGATGGCATTATTCACCATCGTGGTTTTACCACTAATGCGGATGGTGCCGCCTTTGGTAAGAGCGGCAGTGTCAGTTTGGGACTTAGGGGTTAGAGCAGGCTGTAGCGGTGCTTCCGCTTTCACAATCCCACTCACCGCTACCACGCCATTGGCCTGGCCGGCTTTATCGGTGTTTAAAATATCAATGCTACCGGCCTGCATAACGGCATTAGTGGCGACAACTTTATTATCTCGTGTAGTGGCGATATCCTTACTGGCATTAGCAATAATAATCTTGCCGCCGGTCTGATTAATGACCGGGGCATGTAGTTCACCTTCTATTACTATAAGAGAATTGACGGCATCTCTGGCAGCAGCAGCCGTAATGGCAATGGTGCCACCACCTGTTACCGTGCCGCTGGCATCGGTTTCTGCCGCCACGATTAAACCCGTATTCTTAATAATTTGCTGTTTAATGGCATCGCTGGCGGCAATGTGCAGCAAGCCATCGCCATGTAAATCCAGCGCCAGATCACCGCTGGCCATTTGCACGGTTTTGGCCTGGATAATACCGTGGTTTTCCACATGCGGGGCGACTAAGCCAACTAAACCGGCTTCTTTGGCGGTGATCAGTCCCTCATTAATAATCTTGGCATCCGGGTTGCCCGGCTTGGTGAAGTTATGCTTCCCCGCCATAAAGTCGGCGTTCTTGATATCGGCTGTGGTGGCAATTAAACCGTTCACATCTACCTGGGCATTTTTACCAAAAAACACCCCATTGGGGTTTACCAGCGTTACTTTACCATTGGCGGAAAGCTTCCCTCGTAATTTGGCTGGGATCATTACTGTTCACCCGGTTTAAGGTATGCGAGGTCTTTGAAGGCTGCTTAAATTCAGTATGCTGGCCTTGATCAATATCAAAGGAGCGCCAGTCAATAACGGCTTTATCAGTATGCTGGTGTATCTCCAGCTTCTGCTGGCTAATATTTTTAATATCAGCCTTACCCGCCACTACCTCTCCCCCCATCGGGTTGGCCAACACTCCAGACGCCTGCCCCATCAAGGCAGCGTTACAAAGTGCCGTCGTATATAACCACCGTCTTCCTTGCATGCTGCTCTAAGTCTAGGGGATTATTGTTAATAGGGCGTTAAATAGTTAGGTATTGCTAAATCCTCCCCAAGAGAAAAATACTTCTTTCAACTTATACGTGGGTTTCCGCGTAAGCTCTTAAGTATTATTATTTATCAGTCATATATTGCAACAGTATGAATACCTCCCGGAAAGGATTTATTTTAGCAAATAAAATCTCGAAAATACCATAAGGCAATGATATTACTTGATTTATTATATTATTTTGGTGTATATTCTCTTCTTTATGCCAATATGCAATGTATTTATCTTAATTTTTTGTATATTGCAGTTATTTTATAAGTTTTCAGCAACATTATTTAGGAAAATGTTACATGCAACAGTTTAGAAAAGTGGCGATTGTTCATGATTTTTTACCCCTTATAGGCGGTGCTGAACGCGTATTAGAACAAATTGTAAAATGTTTTCCGGGTGCTGATATTTATACGTTATTTGATTTTTTAACGGATGAGGAAAAGAAAATATTTGGCAACAGTAGAATTATTACCAGTTATTTAAATAATTTACCCGGTGTGCGGAAATATTATCGCAAACTTTTACCGTTATGCCCGCAGGCCATCGAAGATTTTGATTTGTCAGCCTATGATTTGATTATTTCTTCTAGTTATCTGGCCGCAAAAGGGGTTATTACACGGCCATCCCAAATTCATATATCGTATGTGCACAGCCCGGCGCGGTATGCGTGGGATTTAACGCATCAATACCTTGAGCAAGGTAACATGCAAAAAGGTTCCAAAGGATTTTTGGCCAAAAGATTTTTAAGTAAATTCCGTATTTGGGATTATCGCACCGCCAATGGAGTTGACATGTTCGTGGCGAATTCCAAGTATATTAGCCGTCGTATCTATAAAACCTATCGACGGGAATCAGAGGTTATTTACCCACCTGTTAACGTGGCTGATTTTCAATTTAGTGACCAAAAAGAAGATTTTTATTTAACGGCGTCTCGGTTGGTTTCTTATAAACGGTTTGATTTGATTGCAGCGGCATTTTCGGAAATGCCGGATAAGCAATTGGTTATTATCGGGGATGGGCCGGAGATGGCAAAAATAAAGCAAGTGGCACAAAACAAGCCGAATATTACTATGATGGGATATCAGGAAACCGCTGTTTTAAAAGACTATATGCAGCGCGCCAAAGCCTTTGTATTTGCCGCAGAAGAAGATTTTGGAATTATTCCTGTAGAAGCGCAAGCTTGTGGCACACCTGTCATTGCTTTTGGTGCTGGTGGAACTTTAGAAACCGTTATTAATGCAGAAAATTCAGCAGAGGGTACTGGTATACTATTCCCAGAACAATCGAAAGAAGGCTTGATTGCAGCAGTAAAGCATTTTGAAAACTTATCAAATGTAATCAAACCAGAAAATTGCCGCAGGAACGCCGAAAAATTTTCAGAAGAAGTATTCCAGCAAAAATTAATGGCTGTAATCCAGCAGTCTGTCCAGGAACATGAAATGAGACAAGCCGCTTAGAGCTTACCCCAAAACCCACGCCCAAGTTGAATTTCGCATAAGATTAAGGTGTGACTTGAAAACTAAACAGGTGTGGTCATTTTCTGTAATCGTATATTTTTGGTAGCTGTTAAATAAGTTAAAAGGCTAGAACCTAACTATGGAGTTTTCAAATATTACCCCCGTAATTTTATCCGGTGGTGTTGGCTCGCGGTTGTGGCCATTATCTCGTAAAGGTTACCCAAAACAGTTTTTGCCATTGTATGAGGAAAGCAGCTTTATCCAAAAAACAGCGCAGCGTTTTCCTGGAACAAAACCGTTGGTTGTGTGCAATGAAGAGCATCGCTTTATTATTGCGGCTCAAATGCAGCAAATTGGCGTAGATGTTGATATTATGCTAGAGCCTGCGCCCAAAAATACAGCGCCTGCTGCTGCTGTGGCTGCCTATTATTTAATGAAGCAAAATCCTGACGCGCTAATGCTTGTTTGCCCGTCTGATCATATTATTCGAAAAAAAGATACATTTTATACGGCGTTAGAAAAGGCTAGTCAGGCAGCGCAAAAGGATTTTCTTGTTACTATAGGCTTGAAAGCTACAACCCCTGAAACAGGTTATGGATATATTAGGGCAGGGGAAGAATTGATGGATGGTGTGCAAAAAGTGGCACAATTCGTGGAAAAGCCTGATCCAGAAACCGCTGCGGAATATGTAGCCAACGGCCAATATTACTGGAATGCCGGTATTTTTTTATTCAAAGCCAAAAAATATATTGCAGAACTTGAACGTTTACACCCCAAAATGGCAAAATTTTGCAAGCAGGCGGTGGAAAAGCGGCACAAAGACCTTGATTTTGTGCGCCTTGATGAAGAGTCTTTCAATAAAATCAAGGGAGATTCCATTGATTATGCGATTATGGAACAAACCGACCATGCCGCGGTTGTGCCGGTAAGTGATATTGGCTGGAGTGATATCGGTGCCTTTGATGCCTTGTGGGATGTTCGGGATAAAGACGAACAAGGAAATGTTACGGACGGCACGGTATTTTTAGACGATACACACAATAGTTTTATTCATGCCCAGCCGAAACAAATGATTGCAACCATTGGGGTTGATAATCTAACCATCGTGGCCACCCGGGACGCTATTTTAGTGGCAGATAAAAATCGTAGCCAGGATACCAAAAAAATTGTTGAATATTTGAATGCTAATAACTGCCAGGAAGCTGTGCAACATACCTTAGTGCATCGACCCTGGGGAACATATGAATCTATTGACGAAGGCTCACGTTATCAGGTGAAACGTATTACTGTTAACAAGGGGCAGAAGCTTTCAAAACAAAAGCATTTTCATCGGGCAGAACATTGGACAGTGGTTTCAGGCACCGCTGTAGTTTACCGTGATGGCGAAGAAATTTTATTAACAGAAAATCAGTCTGTTTATCTACCCATTGGCAGTGTGCATTATTTGCATAATCCCGGTAAAATTCCCCTTATATTAATTGAGGTACAGGTTGGCCCCTATGTAGGGGAAGATGATATTATACGTTTTTCCGATAATTATGGCCGTGTGAAAGATAATGCAGATACGTAAAACCTGTTTAATAATCAGTTTATTGGCATTATCGGGCTGTTCACTGTTTCCGGTTTCTGGCCCGCAGGGGCGCAGTATTCGCAACAGTTCAACGGTTTCTATTAATCTGGAAAAACAGGTTGGTTACAAGGGGGCAGGTTTACAATACGCTATGTTGAAAATAAACCAGGGGTTATTGCATTATATGGTGGAGAAGCCCCTGAATGCCAAATTGACCACCAGCCATGCCTGGCCAGTGCAAACAGCAGAAGGTGCGGCACCAGATGACATTTTAATTAGTGTCGGTGACACCCTAACCGTTACAATTTATGAGGCAATGTCAGGTGGGCTATTTGTAGCCAGTGATGCAAATTTGCGTAGTGGTAACTTTATAGCATTACCCGCCCAAACGATTACCAGCAGCGGCAACATTACAGTGCCCTATGCTGGTAATATTGCAGTGGCAAATAAAACGGTGCAGGCTGTTGAACAGCATATTATCCAAAAGCTTAAAAACCGTGCTATTGATCCACAAGTGGTGGTAACCATTAACCAGCGCGGCGGCTCTGAAATTAGTGTTCTAGGGGCTGTTAATAATGCGCAACGCTATGCTCTTAATTTCAACGGTGAAAAGATATTGGATGCCGTTGCACGTTCGGGTGGCCCCAGTGCACCGGGGCATGAAGTATTGATAACCTTACAGCGTGATGGCAAGGAAAGTACAACGTATTTTGATGAACTGGTCTTAAATCCGGAAAATAATATTTATCTGAAACCGAATGATACCATTTATCTGTATCGCGAACCACCTTACTTTATGATGTTTGGCGCTGCTGGCCTGACAGGAAAATTCAATTTTGATCAACGTAAACTTAGCCTGGCTGATGCATTGGCTAATGCAGACGGCTTGCGTGATTTACAGGCTGACCCTGCTGATGTGTATGTTTTTAGAGAAGAGAAACGAGAGTTTGTACAAGATATTGACGGCATTACGATGCTGGAAAACCTGCTGGAAAAAGACATTGTGCCGACAGTCTATCATCTGGATATGCGAGAACCAGAGGGGCTATTTTTTGCGCAAAACTTCGTTATTGAAAACAAAGACGTTATTCATATTGGCAATGCCGAAACGGTAGAAGTGCTGAAACTGGTTGGCCTTATCAACCCTAGTGCCACCACGACCATTAATACAAGAGCGGCCAATGACTAGTGCAATAAACCATTCGGCTGGTAACACAGAGGCGGAAGCACAGGAAGTTTTTGACCTGCAACGCATCTTGTTTACTGTAAAAAAGCATTACAAACTGATTTTTGCAATCATTGCGGCTTTTTTGCTGTTTGCCGTCCTTTATATTGCCTTAACGCCAGCCCGATATACGGCCTATACCGATATTTTATTAGACCCTGAACAGTCAGCTGCCTTAGCAGAGATTTCAAAATCAAACCAGTCTGGCTATGACGACATTAAAATTATTAGCCAGGTAGAAATTTTAAAATCGCGCGATATTGCCGTTGCCGTTCTAAACATCACGCAAAATAAGAATTATAAATTAGCTGTGGCTAAAAATGATAGCGCTGTACAGCAGGATATAATCAATAGCTTGCTTAGCGGTTTGCAAGTGCGTCGTTTGGGTGAAACATTGGTGATTAGTATTTTATACACGCATCAATCGCCTGAAACAGCGGCTGCCTTGGCCAATGCGTTTGCAACAGCCTACATAGGCTATCAAATAGAATCACAATCTAACACCTCTATTAGTGGTGCAGAATGGCTACTTTCCAGAATTAACGAATTGCAAAATAAATCAGCCGCGGCAAACCGTGCGGTACAGTCGTTTCGGGTGAAACACGATTTATATACCAGTGGTAATCGTTCTATTAACGAAAGCCAGGTGGCAGAACTAAACAGAAGCCTTGCCATTTCTCGCGCTGAAACAGCCGCAGCCAAGGCGCGTTATATGCACAGCCGCGATGTCGTTAACAATGGCGATGTTAACGCGGCCTTTGCCGAAGCCTTGGATAACGATGTTATTAACACCGTGCGTAGTAATTATTTGGAAAGTAAAAAGCGATATTTTAGTATGCGTCGTTTAGTGGGGGATAATCATCTGGCGGTTAAAAGCTTGCGCCAGGATATTAGCGAATATGAACAAATGATCTTTGGCGAAATGCGCCGCATTGCCCAAAGTTATAAGAATGGCTATGATGTAGCGCGTTCACAAGAACAGGAGTTGGAAAACAGCCTGAACCAATTAATTAATGTAAAGTCTAGTAATGATACGTTGTCTGCGCAGCTTGATAAATTAATACAAGAGGCTGAAACGTTTGAAAAACTTTACAAAGATTATCTGGAAAAATATGAGTTGTTATTACAGCAGCAATCGTTTGAACTGGCGGATATAAGAATCATTAGTAAAGCTACCCCGCCCTTATTTAAAAGCCATCCGAAACCAAAGCTGATATTGGCAGTTGCCCTAATTTTAAGCAGTGGTTTGGGGGTATTGGCGGCTTTACTGATTGAGTCGGCGGACAGCACCTTTAAAACAGGCCGCCACATTCGTGATTATTTAGGACAAAAAAACCTGGGTATTTTTCCGGCTTCCAACAGCAAGCCACTGCCAACATTACAGCATAGTATGTCAAAGCAGTCCTTTAAATTTAATGATCCACTGGTAACAGAAGCAATTAACAGCCCACTATCAATTGTGGCAGAAACCATTCGTAAAACCCGAACCGCCATTGAAAAGCAAGGTAATGTTAGCACCATTGGCGTTATTTCTGCCAACCCTGGTGAAGGCAAATCAACCGTGGCCATCAACCTTGCGTTATCCTTGGCCAAGGCCGGTAATTCCTGCGTGTTGCTAGACATGGATATCCACAAACCACTCGTAGATAAAAATCATTTCAAACAACCTGTTAAAGGGTTAGAGGATGTATTAATACACAATCAATCACCCGCCGAAGCCTTGATTGTGGAAAGTAATACTGGCTTAAATTTATTATCGTTTTCAGGCAACGATATTGAAAATGCTTTGGAATCAATGAACAGTATTCGATTGCAAAAGCTAATAAGTTATTGTCGGGAAAATTTTACGTATGTTGTTATTAATTTACCGCCTCTTTCCGTAACGCCAGATGTGTATGGCATTGCGCATTCCATAGATAGTTTCATTACGGTTATAGAATGGGGTAAAACCAAACGAGAAACACTTAAAAACAGCCTGCTGGATTCCGGAATTCAGTCTAATCAATTTACCGGCGCTATTTTGAATAAAACTGATTTAGAAAAAATGATAAAATATTACGGCTATAAAATGTACCCGCAATATGGCGCAAAGCCAGTATGAAAAAGCTGCTGTTCATAACACATGCAGCGGCACCCGGGGGGGCGGAATTCAAGCTGATGGATTTAGCCAAAGGATTTTATGGGCAATCAGAGGTTTTATTATTTCAGGATGGTGCAATGACACAGTACCTTCAGGAAAATAATATTCCTTATAGCATATGCTTTTTTGACAAGAAGGGCGCTGCGGTTAAGCGTGATGCAGGCTTTGGGAAAATGATAACGCAAATTCCTGAATTTATAAAATTCGCCAAAAAATTTATAAAGGCTGTCCAGTCTGCCGATATTTTAATACCTATGTCGCAAAAATCTTTTGTTTTTTCAGCCCTTACCAAGCCATGGCACCGTAAAAAAATTATATGGTATATGAATGATTTGCTTGTGAAAAGTGATTTTAGCCCAATGATGATCAGGCTACAAACGGCTTTGGCAAAACAAGCCGCTAATCATATAATTTTTAACTCTGAGGCTAGTTTAATGGCCTGGAAAAGGGCAGGGGGAACGCCAAACAATACCCATATTCATTATCCTGGAATTGATGTTGAGGATTTTGAAAAACAGTTGCAGGATACAGAAAAAACAACTGTTTTAAGACAACAGTTTAGCCTGAATAACGAGCCAGTAGTCGGTATTGTCGGGCGTATTTCCCCCTGGAAAGGGCAGCACATTTTTATTAAGGCCGTTGCAGAACTGGAAGATGTGCGTGGTATCATTATTGGCGATACTTTGTTTGGAGAAGAGGATTATAAAAAAGAGCTTATTAAACTAGTAAAACAATTAAATGTGCAGGATCGTATCCTCTTTATTGGCCATTGTGATGCGATTCCAAATGCCATGGCGGCGTGTGATGTTATCGCGCATTGTTCAACCTCGCCTGAACCCTTTGGCCTAGTTGCTCTGGAGGCCATTGCCGCAGGGAAGCCTATTATTGCAACCGATGCAGGTGGTATTCGTGAAATTTTATCCATCGCAAATACTGGCACGCTAGTGCCTGCCGGAAACCCTGCAAAGCTGGCTGAAGCAATCGCAGATATTTTAGGCCAGAAAAATAGTGTTACAAAAACTGGAATACCAGAAGTTTTTACAAAAGAAAATTATGTCAAAAAACTTCAAATACTTATTGGTTCAATGAATGAAAAATCTTTGAATAGTGATTCTAATAACTTGAAAGAACAGCACTTTTAAATGTATCCTATTATCAGAAAAAGTATTAAACTAATTCGCTATAATCTAAGGCCAGTCAGGGCTGTTTGGGAGAATAACCGCGGTCAGCGTGCATTGAATCGCTTGGAAAAACATCTAAGCATTTTTGAAAAAGCAGCACCGCATAATTTACCCAAACCTTTAATTGTTTCGCTAACGTCTTATCCTGTCCGGTATGACTATCTTTTTCACACGCTGCAATGTTTGCTAACCCAAAATATACAGCCAGATGCAATTGTTTTATGGGTAGCGTTTGAAGATTTTCAACAATTGCCGGAACGTATTCTGAAATTACAAGAAAACAGCTGTTTTAGTATCAAGAAAACCGGGGATACACGTTCTTTTAAGAAAATTATTCCAGCCCTGGCTGAGTTTCCAGACGCTTTTATTATCACGGCGGATGATGACACGTATTATGCGCCGGAGTGGTTGCAAAAACTTATTGCCAACTGGGATGGGGACTACAAACAAATCGTGGCGCACAAGGCTTATATGATACGATGTAATGAAAAGGGCGCATTTTTACCCTATAACGAATGGATCTGGAATTACAAAGGGCCGCATAAAGATGTAAAACTATTTCCCGTTGGTATCGGTGGTGTTCTATATCCACCGGGTTCGTTAGATAATGTTGAGGCACTTAAAACAGATAAATTCATGACACTTTGCCCAAAAAGCAATGACATATGGCTCTATTGGATGGGTAGAAGACAAGACTCTGTTTGCAAATCGTCTGATTATAACCAACTTGAAATCAATTGGCCAAAGTCACAAGCCGAGTCATTAGCCAGCACAAATACCGGTAAAATCACCGGCATAAGTGCCTATGAACAACAAATTGAGGCGATGGTAAAGGCCTATGGCATACCATTTTGATGGTAACCATACTTTAAAGGGAACTATGCGAAAATAACCGGGTTATCGCCTTATTTGAACACGCTTACTTAAAGAAATTTTTCTCCCCTTCCTTGCTTGTGATGGGGTTAAGAGCGAGCGCACTGTTAGCAAAATTTTTGTTCACAATTTTTGTTGCCCGCTATTTATCTTTAGAAGCGCTGGGAATCTTTGGCTTAGTCGCCTCCATCATTTTTGTTTACAGCGCCATAATAGATTTTGCCTTGTTTACAAGAATTAGCCGAAATGCGGTTACCCAAACAAATGATAAATTATTCAAAGAATTAACCTATTATAGCAAGTATGCGTTTTTTGTAATCTTTCTTACAATGGTTTTGGCGCTAATTATGGCCGCTGTGCTGGGTAATTATTCTATCATTATGCTCTCGGCAGTTATTATTGTTTTAGAGTATTTAAATAATAATTTTTATAACCTGCTGTTAAATCTTTCCCGGCCTTTTATGGCCAATTTTTTATACACGCTGCGCTCTGGTGTCTGGATGATAATTTACATGGTGGCGGCTCTTGCTTTTCCCGAATGTAGATCCATAAGCTACTTACTGCTTTTCTGGTTAATGGGTGCTGCTATCTCTTTAGTTATTCTATCTTTTTTAATGAGAAAGTTAAAAGAAAAGCCACCATTAAACAGTATTAAACCCACGCAACCGCCATTTTTTACATGGTTTAGAGACAATAGGTTTAAAGCAAGAAAGCTATATCACACCAATATCATTCTAACAATTTCACAGTATATGAGCCACTTTCTCATTTCTGCATTGCTGGGTTTAGAATTGTTGGGCGTATATGTCTATTATATGCAGGTGTTTTCTGCGCTGCTGAATTTACTAGATACAGGTGTTATACAGTTGTATCGGCCTAAACTGGTGAAGCTGTTTAAAAGTGCCCCGGAAGATTATAAAGCTTCATACCTTAAATGCGTTAAACACACCTTATTGCTTGCATGTCTAATGGGGGCGGCGTCTATACCTGTCATTTATTACATTACAGCATTCTTAAACAGGCCGATGGTATTGGAATATTTCTCTCTTTATCCGATGATTTTCATGTTGTTAATGCTAACGGTTTTTGCCAGGGTTAGAATGTCGGTATTTTATAGCCAGCATAGGGATGAGCTAACGTTTACTATCTATTTTGTTAATATCGTCGTCGGGGTAGGGCTAACAATTACGTTTGTCTTGTTATTTAACTTATACGGCGCTGTTCTTGCCGCCCTTATTCTTGCCTGTGTGCAATTATATGTGCAGAAAAAACTTTTGGTAAAGCATTGCCTGCTTGATGCGAGTTTGCAGAATGGATAATAAATATATATTTTTTCGCAACGACCAAATAAAGCAGGAAGTGGCGTTCAACCCGGATGATTTCTCCTGTCTGGATAAATACGGTTATGCCTATTTTGGACGGGTTTTAAATTTACTGGAATCTACTATTAAAAATAAAGGCCTGGTTTTTTATGTTACCGGCTGGACGGTGCATGAATTACCGGCATATGGCTCCAATGTAGTGGCATGTATTTTACAAGATGAATGGGGTAGGGAACCGCATTATCGTGATAAGGTGAAAGCTGTTTTCAAAAGCTATGGTTCCAAACCCAATAATCTTGATGCCAACGGTTATGGTGCTGTTTACGATCAAACCGTTAATGGAATTGCTTATTTAAAAGCTGTACTAAGTGATAGGGCACAGCGACAAAAGTCTTTGATAAAAAAGATATCAGGGAAGAAACTGGCGCCAATAGTTCACTTACCATTAGGCTGCTATGCTTATAATAGGGTAGACTATATACCGTTTAAGAATCGCCCCTATGATTTTTATTTTAACGGCAGCAGCAAGCATCAAGAAAAACCTTTTCAAATAAAACGCCCCAAAGAGCTAGCACGTGAGCGTATGCTTGAGGCACTTGCCATTCTGAAAAATAAGGAGCCGCAACTAAACATAGAGCTTAAAAAAACCGATAGTTTTAGTGATAGTATTAATGCCAGTGCGTCAAAATATTTAAAAACCATGATGCAAACAAAATTTGCTCTGGTGCCACGCGGTGCAAACCTGGAAACATTTCGTTTCTACGAGGCGCTGCGTTTTGGTTGTATTCCCGTTGTGGAATCTTTCCCCAAACATCAATTCTATAACAATGCACCAGTAATTAAGCTAAACGATTGGTCGCAACTGCATGAAAAAATAGCGCCACTGTTAAAGCAGCCCGATGAACTGGAGAAATTGCATAAACAGACATTACAATGGTGGCATGAGGCGTGTTCTGAGGAGGCATGTAGCAACATTATAGCGAATGCTATATAAAATAAGATCGACACACCCTATATATATCCATAGAAATCTAATCCTCAAAAATATCAGCAGCTTATGTTTTTGAGGGATGGGTTCTAGCCTCCGCTAGAACGACTGCTTTGCTTTTAAGTGCCAAAAATTGCAAGCCGGATAATAAAAAGATCCAGTTAACATAAGTTAGGCAATATAACAGGCTAAAAATACCTAAAAGGGCTATCATATAACCCAAAGGATTTTTGCTGGTTTTTCCCACAATGAAGCCTTCCATCGTGTTTAGCATCAATACAATGACCATGATAGCGAGATAAATAAAGCCTACATTACCGAACCGAAGCTTAAACCATGCCCAGGAATAATGGGCATGGCCATAATTTTCTACAGTTTCATGGGTGAAATGCATGGTAAATGTACCACCCATACCAAGCCCGCTCCATTGATCGGTTGTTCCCCTGGATTGTAATGCTGTATTAATGCTTTCCCATTCCTGTTGGCGCTCTCCTAAGGAGCCTGTCCGTTTCGATAAATCAATGTGTTGCAGGCCAGCAATGCGTTCGTATGTTTTGGAGTCTTTGGGAATAGCTACGACCGCTATGCTAATAGCGATTAGCAAGCCAACCAGAAATCCGGCTCCTTTTCTAGGGGAATATAAGGTTGCCTTTACAAAAATACAGGCGCTGCTAATTAGTATAAACAGCATCGTTGTGCGGTTAATTTCATTGATGGATAAAACAGCCGGTATTAAAACCAATAAATAATGAAACCAGCGCAATGGTTTATTCGCCAGTATAAAAGCAACTAAAACAACCATATATAACAGCCATAAGCCTGGAATTTGTTGGTACAGCAGGATGCTGAAAGCCGTATCAAACAATACGACTATGGCACAAAACTTTAGTACACGTTCCATATTAATATAATGAGTTTCTGATACAGATTGTATGCGTAAAATATTCAGGAAAATCATTAAAAGCGGCACAATATCGTTAAGGATAGTAAACGGTGGGTTATGGTTTGAAACGCCAATAATTGTGCCATGGGCTATCATTATCAGCAGTAAAATCGCGAAAATAGAGCAGGGGTTTAGGGTTACTTTTATGTGGAGCACTTTGTTGAAATTCAAAGCATATTCAATGGCCAGCATGCCAAAAAATATCCATTGCGATATTCTGGGATAATAGAATATGGATTCGCCCAAAATGCCTTGCACATAAAACCGGGCAATAAACTTTGACAACAAGAAATAGACAATCAGTCGTTCGAATAAATTTCTTTCAAAAAAAGAATCATTGGTTGTGTTTTTAAAGGCAAGAATGTTTGTTATCCTTATTTTAGCCGTGTAATAATCTGGTGTTGTACATAGGTTATAAAACTGGCACCGGTTAGGAAAACAATAAATTCTTGCGCAGCGCTGCTTTCATAATATTTAATAAAGGGAATATGCCACAGGTAAACCCATAGAGAATGCACCGATAAAAACGTCATATAACGGTTTATCAAAATATAGTGTGATATTTTCTGCCAAAAAAGGCGGCCAAACATACATAATAAAAGGCTTGATGCCAATGCATAAGATAAATAGTAAAACCGGGGCGGATATTTATAATTCTGTGTAGGGATAAACGCGCCTGTATGGACATAAAGTATAACGGCAAACAGTATGGTTAATATAACCATGATAAATGTTAGGATGCGTAGGTTTTTTAACGTTAGCATAGGCAGCCGAAAGCCGATGGCTAAAATAATCCCATAGGGAATACTGTAGAAAACAACATCTTCTATAAACATGGAAATTATGGTGGTATTGTTGGACAGGCCATACAGATAAACCGCCAGTTCATAAAAAAGGTAAACTGCTGACAGATAAGCAAAATAACCTTTATTTGAAAATTTCGATTGATGAAATTTGTAAACATAGGGTGCGATTAGAGCCATTAAGACAAAAACCCTGATAATCCAGACATAGCCAATGCCGCCTAACAGCAGAAAACTGCCAATAATAGGCTTTGGCAGTAAATCTGGGGATGCAGGGTCAAAGATTGCAATGCTTATGAAGTAGCCTGTTAGAAATAACCAAACGGGCAAAACCAAACGCTTTATCCGGCTAATTACATAGGGCATATAAGGCCTGCCTGGCTTATAAGCCGCTGAAAAAGACAGCGCTGAAACAATGACCATTAACGGCACATCAAAATTACGCAGTTGAAATAATAACGGGTTTAATTCATCTGTATGCGCCAGAATGATCAACAGCAGCCCTATAGCCCTTAGAAAATCTATCGTGCTATCTCTTGTTGAATTTACGGGCGAATGAACCGATGATCGCATCAATAAATTATACACCCATGATGTTTACATCTTGTTTACAGCATTAGGTTCTAATTCTGTTAACCTGATCCTGCAATGGCATACCTATTGTATCACCTTCCGGAATATCGTTATCCGTTACAATGTTATTGATGCCGCAATCAGCCTTGTAATAAGGAAAGCAATCAAACTGGAAGGTATCGGAATAAGAACCGGCGAAAGTAATATCCATGGTTGTGGCATCCACAACCTGCACGTTGGTTACCGTTACCGGTGTGGCTGTATTTCCCTGGAAAAAACGTAGGTTTTCTGGCTCTACATTCGTTGCGCCGTTATAAACGATGGCTGTGCCGCCGGTATGCTCGAAAGTTAGGCGCATTACATTATTGGGTTGTCTGCTAGCGCTTACCAATTTAGGCCCCAAGTTGCCTGTTTTCAGTTGATGCGCAATTCGGCGGCCTAATCTAGTGTTTCCAGCGCTGGACTGGTGAAAATCATCAACTTGCTGAATACCTGCACCGGGCGCAAGCTGGAATATATTGGTGTTTGAGCTGTCGGCAACCACTTCCAATTGTGCTTCACGAATATCATGACATTGACGATCATCACTGTTTAACATTCTGCCAACGGGCTGAATATATATTGGGTAGTCGTGCGTGTATCTGCCCCGCAGCCAATTGACCATATTCTGCAATTGTGTTCTATACTGGCTTTTATCCAGATCATTTTCAGCATCCGTTGTGCCCTGTATGAAAATAAAGCTGTCAAATGTTCCCACTTCGTCTAAGGCTTCGCGCAAGCGGCTTGCTGCTTCATCAGCAGGATCGTCCGGGTTTTCCCAAAGCCGCATGGCGCCACCGCCAAAAGAGAAGCCAACAAACCCGATGGCCATATTATAATGCGCCCGCAAAACATTATGAATAATAATCAAAGCGCTGCCATCAAAGCTGTCGTTTGAAACAGCAGAGCTGCGCCATTCTGTTGGCTCATCCTGGGAACTGGCACGGTTGCCTAAATAGTGGTAAAAGTCTTCTGACGCCGTCTGGCCATCTGCATCGGTATAGAGGCCAAACAATCTACCCACCCTAGATTGACCGGAAAAAGCAATAATTTTACCTACATAGAACGCATGATCACTGGTAACAATACTATTGTCGTCACCTGTGTAACGTGCTTGAATTTTATAGGATTGAAGGCTGGGGGGAACCGTTAAGGCACCTGTTTGCCAGTTGCCGGTGGTGGTATCTTCCATCAAATAGCGTACTTCCACACCAGAAGCATTTAGGCTAATGGGAATTTCTGTTCCTTGCTGATAAATTCGGGCAATAGGCTGTTCTGTAAATCAAGTGAACTGGTGCTGCCTGTATTACTCGTATTGTTATTACCACTACTGTCGCCACCTTCATCGGTGCCTGTATTTGGCACGTATTCTGGAATGGGTACATTTAGTGTAAATTCCGTATTCCCCAGTGTGTTGTGTAATCGAAACGTTACCGGCAGGTTGCTTGTTGTATCACCAACCAACGCCAAAGTTTCTGATAAATGCGATTGTATCGCCTTATATTGATTAAGAAGTTCCATAAGAAAAGCGTCTCATGCAACGGTGATTTGGGCAATAGATTGGGAGAAATAAATTTTACAAGGTCAAAAACTGTATTAAATGATACAGCGCTGTATCAATAGCGAGCCTATTAAGTTATCAACAAATAACACATTACAATAATTGGTATACAATGAACATCGGTATTCTTTCTCGCAATCCTAAACTATATTCTACAAACCGTTTAATAGAAGCGGCAGAGCAACGTGGGCACCAGGTGCGCAGTATTGATGTGTTGCGTTGCTATATGAATATTACCTCTAACAAACCAACCGTGCATTATAAGCGGGGGGGCAAAACAGAAAAGCTGCATTTTGACGCCGTTATTCCCCGCATTGGCGCTTCTGTTACAGGGTACGGCACCGCGGTGTTGCGCCAATTTGAAGTGGGCGGCATTTATTCGGTTAATGAATCTGTCGCCATTACACGCTCAAGAGATAAATTGCGAGCCCATCAATTGCTGGCACGTAAAGGCATTGGTATGCCCATTACCAGCTATGCAAACATGGCCGATGCCACCGAAGAAATTATTGAATTTGTGGGCGGAGCGCCCTTAATTGTAAAGGTACTAAACAGCACGCAAGGCAAGGGCGTTTTACTGGCGGAAACCCAAAAGGCCGCGGAAAGCCTTATAAATGCTTTTCGGGATTTACGGACAGATTTTCTGGTGCAAGAGTTTATTAAAGAAGCGGGTGGTGCTGATATTCGTTGCTTTGTAATTGGTGAAAAAGTAATTGCCGCGATGATGCGGAAAGCAAAAGAAGGCGAATATCGGTCTAATTTACACCGGGGTGGCGTGGCAACCGTTATTAAATTAACGCCGCAAGAACGCTCTTTGGCGGTGCGCACGGCTAAGGTTATGGGGCTTGATATTGCCGGTGTGGATATTGTGCGGTCTGACCGGGGGCCACTGGTATTAGAGGTCAATTCTTCGCCTGGGCTGGAAGGAATTGAAAAAGCCACCGGCAAGGATGTTGCGGGAGCCATTATTGACTATATTGTTAAAGATAGTAAAAACGGCCCTAACAAAATGACTGGCCGAGGTTAAATTACTCTAAAGTTAATTAAATGTTAAGGGTACAACTATAAAGATAACAGCATGTTAGAAATTTCCGGCGTTACCATTAAATCAGGGGAGCGCAAACGTATTAAAATCCCCATTGCTAGGCTTTTTGATTATACTGAAATGTCGATGCCCATTGAAGTGGTGTGCGGCAGAAAAGAAGGCCCAACACTGTTTGTTTCCGCAGCCATTCATGGCGATGAAATTAATGGCGTTGATATCATCAAACGCTTGTTGGCTAGTCGTCGTATTGGCCCAACCATGCGCGGTACTCTTATTGCGATACCGATTGTTAACGTATTTGGCTTTAACAGAAATACCCGGTATTTACCCGATAGGCGCGATTTAAACCGCTGTTTTCCAGGTTTTGAGGGTGGCTCTATGGGGGCGCAATTTGCCCATTTGTTTATGCGTGAAATTGTCCAGAAATCCACCCACGGTATTGATCTGCATACCGGTGCTGTTCATCGCAGTAATTTGCCACATATTCGCGCCTGTTTAGATAACCCGGAAACGAAACGCCTGGCGCATGCTTTTGGTGTTAGTGTGGCGATTGATTCTGCTATTCGCGATGGCTCTTTACGCCAAGCTGCCAATGAAAAAGGCATTCCGATGTTGCTTTTTGAAGGTGGTGAAGCGTTGCGTTTTGAAGAAACCGTTATTCAAACCGGTTTGAAAGGCATTTTTTCGGTAATGGAATCAATTGGCATGTTGTCGGCTAAAATGCATTTGATGCCGAAAAAAGACGTTTACGTTGCTCATTCCAGCCACTGGATGCGAGCACCACAAAGTGGATGTTTGCGTTTTAAACGCAAAATTGGTGATCGGGTAAAAGAAGGTGATTTGTTGGGCGAAATTACCAACCCGTATGGTGATGAAAAACTAAATGTCCGCACCACTAAATCAGGTATAATTATAGGTAAAACAATGATACCGCTGGTGAATAAAGGCGATGCTTTATTCCATATTGCCACCTTTGAGGACGCGAGTAACGTTAGTGAAAGCCTTGTCGCCTATGAAGAAAATTTAGGCGAATTTGGCGGGTTGGCTTAGAGCTTACACCAAAACCCACGCAAGCTCTTAGAGCTTACACCAAAACCCACGCAAGCTCTTAGAGCTTACACCAAAACCCACGCCCAAGTTGAATTTCGTCTTTTTCGCTGCAAATTCCTTTGAAAAAGATGCGAAATAGCCCGCTATTCCGCCCTTTCCCAAAGAAATTTTCGCAGAAAAATACTTCTTTCAACTTATACGTGGGTTTCCGTGCAAGCTCTTAGAACCTGCTTTTATCTTAATAAATTTTAAGGTTTACCAATCATTTGCCTAACTATAGCCGCGCTTTTTTCTGCACCGTAGTATTGCTTTGAGATAAGATAGGTTTGTTCCAGTAAATTAAGCCTGTTGACCCAGTCTTCGCCAAAGGCGATTTGAAATGTTTCGGGTAAATCAAGTTTTGGCGCTGTGCTGGAGGTGGTAAAGGCCAGGACACTGGCAGATTGTTTGGATTGACTTGGATCACGGAACGCCACGTAATCATAACCATTGTTACGATAAATATCTTCAGTTTGTATAGTTTGAGGCAGTAAAAACAACAAGTTATGTTGATAGATTCTATCGTAAAGTTTGTAAGAACGGTCGCTAAGGTACGTCTTGGCGCTTTCAGGAGCATTATTTTTTGAATGCAGCAAAACATTTTGTAACACTTGATATTGTTTTTGCTGTGCCAGCACACTGGCAGGATGTAGTAAAAGTGCCAATACATATAAAATAATAAAGTGCTTCATACTATGAATTTAGCGCAAATAATTATTTTTCAATATAATAGGACTTACGCGAAACTAATTTTGGGAGATCGCAATTCATGTTTGATGTAATCATCAAGGAGTCCTTGTTTTAGTTGGTAGATATTGGATTTAGTTTGATGAGCGAGTTTGGTGAGTCTCAGCCAGAGTAACATACAGACGGCGATATGAGTTCTTTGAGCGCGTTGTTTACGACATTGGCATTTTTCGATGCCGGTAGTTTGTTTAAGTTCGCGGTGAAATTGCTCCACCTTCCAGCGCTGTGATATCACATTTTGAACCACGGGCGCGGAAGAGCTGGAGGCAGTCGTTTGTCACGACAGTTTCGTTCTGCGTGGTAGAACGCACTACTAGAAACAATTTCAGATTAATGTTTTTGTCCAGGCCTTTCAAGTTGCAATAACGGCCTTGTTCTATTTCATCAGGTAACCATTCAAGGCCATCAACAGTTTGATAATGGCAGATAACTTGCACTTTGCGGTTGGTTTTGATCGGGCAGTAAAATAACTTCTTATTTTTATCAATATGTTGCATCATACCGGCGGTGGCATACCACGTATCCATCAGCACGCCCTGAAATGGGATTTCCTTTTGCCGAATGGCGTTATCAAACATTTCCCGCATATGATCCAGCTTGGTTTTCCCATCATCATCCGGAGCAAATATCCGGTAATCTATCACCCAAAATTTATTCAGCGCCGGGTTAACGTAAACGCAATTGACCACGCCAATTCCCTTTACCAGTCCATGCGCATTACCGCTGTATTGCTTGCGTACCAGTTCAATATTATGGCTGTGATCCTTATCCAAAACGGTGTCGTCGAATACTAGCCAGCCATCTTTGCAGGTAATAACTTCGGGCTTGGCATGTTCCCATAATATTGATGCTGTAAACTTCTCCTGTCGCATCCAACGGTTTACCGCGTCATGCCCTATATCCGGGTGATGTTCCCCCATATATGTTTGGGTATAATTGATCTGACTGCTCAGTAAATACTGACCATACGCCAGCCTAGTCATGGTTCTGGGTCGCATATTCCTACCCCCCCTTTTTTTTGATCCACTTTAATCAATAATCAGAATCAAGGGAAGTTTCGCGTAAGTCCTATATAAAATACTTTAATATTTAGCCCAAAGCTGAATAATCATCGTTATCAATATCAGGTGCCGAAGTTTCATCAAAATCTGTCAGGCTGGTATCGCTAAATAAAGAAGCTTCATCATCAGCCATCAAAGAATCGTTCCAATTATTATGCTGTAAAGCAATATCATTTGGTGGCGTTGCCGTATCGTGGCTTATATTAACAGATATGCCTATATTGTAAGACATATTGTTAATAATTGTGTCACTGCTATCAAAACCTGCAATTTTAAAGGTAAAATCACTTTCCTTATTATCCACTAGTTTAATGTGAATAGGTTTGGATAAATCGCCGCTGATGATACTATTGCCTTGGTTGTCTTCTAGGCTGTCAGGAACATAAGCGCTTCCAGGTAGATCCGTTAGCAGCACATATTGAATATCTGAACTATTGCTCAAATCTTCAGGGATAGTAACATAAAGATCGCCACCCGGAGAGGCCGTGTAAAAGTCTGAAAGATCGGTAGATTCTGTTAATGGTTCAGGCGGCGGGGAGGCGTTTTCTTGCGTTGACTTAACCGTAAAATCAATACTGTTTACAAGAGTGCTCTTGCCATCATACATGCTTATATCCAAAGTTATTTCGCCACTATAATCGGGGGCGGGCCAGAAAGACCAGCTGTTATCAGTATCATGGATTAAGGTGCCATGTTCCCCCGAGTATTGCACCGTTTCAATAGAGAAGTTACCTATTTCTGCTAATGGGATGTCCAGACTAGTCATCAAGTCTCCCTCTAAAAATTGTATATATCCTTCATTTTGTACAAAAGAATATTCTTTGCTTAAGGAAGGTTCTGCAAAATCAATCGTGTTTAAATCGGTAACAGGATTGATGGTTAAGTTAACATTAGAAGTAATTGTTTTATTACCGTTGCTGATATCAAAAGTAGCATCAAAATTATTGTTGAAATCATTGAAGGGCACAAGTGTAAAGCTGCCATCTGCGTTTTCACCGATCACGAGTGACGGGTTTTCTGTGTGCATATTAAAAGCATGCAAATCGTCACCTTCAATATCATTCGCAAAGGCTAATAATTGCTCTTGGCTAAAAGTTATGGAAAGATCTTCATCTATACTATAGGCCAAGTTATTCCTTAGGGGTGGAATATCAATAATATCGGCGGTAACATGCGTTACTGTTTCTAATGATGTGCCGTCTGCATTAATTGCCTTGAGGCTAAAGGTAATATCACCGCTAAAGTTTTGATTCGAGGCGAAACTTAGGCTGCCATTGTGGTTATGGGTAAAAATACCCTCAATGCCATGGTAATTGACGTCTTCTATAACGATAGCATTTTCCACACCAACAGATTGCGCCACCATCTGCTCAGGCGATATGTGAAGAATATTACTGGAATCTAGTGTAAATGCTGTATTGCCAGCAGTTGGCCAACTACTAGGCAATTGCGTGGTAATATTAATATCTATATCAGTGGTAATGCCTTGGCCATCATTGATGGTATAATTTAATGCAAGGTTGCCGTTAAAATGTTCATTAGGGGCGAATGTATAAGTGTTATTATCATTAATTTTAAAGATGCCTTCAACACCGGTATAACTAACACTGCTAACAAAAAAATTATCATGGTTAAGGCTATTGCCCAATAATTGCTCTTTTGAAATGGTTAGGGTACCATCTTTGTTAAGAGCTAGCTTGTCTGGCAAGAGATTTACTGTATCTTCATTTTTTTTGTCATTAAACATGTCGTTGTCCCTTATTGGAGAAATAACTTACTAGGTTGTAATTATTATATTTTAAAACTTTAAAGTGTGTTAATGGTGGGGTTTATTCAACCAAGTGTTGCAAAGTATATTAGCTAATTTCTTTTAAAATAGCGGGTTTGATTTCTTCAAAGGCTTGGCGCAAATGTTCAACTTCCTGTTGCCAATGTTGATGATCTGGTAACGTTTTTTTGTTCAGTGTGGCTATTTCAATGCGTTCTGCTGTATCAACAAGTTGCATCGCACCCAGGCTGGCGCTGGTGGACTTTAATGTATGCACAATACGATGTAATTTCTTTATGTCTGTTTTTGCGGCTGCAACATCTGCTTGATCCAGCATTTCTATGGTTTGGCGTAAATACTCTTCCACAAATACAGGAAATTGATCCTCCAGTATTTCTTTCAGTTCATTCAGCATTTCATTTTCTAATTGCTGTGCGGGAAAAACGGCTTGTGATACTGAAATTTTTGTTTTTTCATCAGTTTTGATGATTTTATGCGATAACCAGCTATTCAAAATTCGGATAAGATCACGTTTTACAATAGGTTTGCAGATATAGTCGTCCATCCCTGCCTTGAAACAGCGCTTATCATCGCCCTTCATGGCATAGGCTGTTAGCGCAACGATGGGGGTGCGGTGCGTTTTTTCCTGCTGTTCCAAACCACGAATGATTCTAGTGGCTTCAAAGCCATCCATTTCCGGCATATTGCAATCCATAAAAATAAGATCAAATTGCCGTTGTTTTACCAGTTTTACGGCCTCTTTACCATTACCTGCCGGGGTTACCAGACAATTCATCTTTTCCAACATCGCTGTTGCTACCAGTTGGTTGGTTGCGTTATCTTCCACTAATAAAATTTGGGTGGCGGTAAAAGTTGGTATAGCTACTTCTTTTTCGGGTGCATCAATTTCTGTTTCTTTAAGCATGTCAAAGGTTACAAAAGATTGTTGATCGCTTAATGTCGGATTGAAAATAATAGACAAGGCCTCTATAAGATCATGGCCGCCAACTGGTTTTGGAAGATAGCCGTTAAAGCCTTTTTTACGCAATTGTTTTCTATCTTTATTATAGGGGGTAGAAGAAAGCAGCAGTAACTTTGTTTCTGTTAATAAAGGGTCTGCCTTTAAACGTGCTGCCATTTCTATGCCATCCATTTCAGGCATCAGGTGGTCAATAATAACAGCATCATACGGTTGGCCTGCTTTGGCGGCTTGTCGCAATAATGTTAAACCTTCTTCACCTAGCGACGCTATGTTATATTCAATATTACAAGCCTCTAGTTGTTCGGCAAAAATACGCTGTGCAATTTTATTGTCATCGACAATTAAGACGCGTAATGTTGGTAAATTAGTAGGATCTTTCGTTTGCGATGGCTGTTCATCTTTTTCGGCCACGAAGGTGAACCAGAACGTAGAGCCTACACCTATTTCGCTATCTACCGCAACACTGCCGCCCATCAATTTGCTAAGCTCCTGGCAAATTGAAAGCCCCAATCCGGTGCCACCAAACCTACGGGTGGTTGATTCATCAGCCTGTGAAAACTTGTTGAAAATATAGCTTTGCTTATCTTTAGGTATGCCAATGCCAGTATCAGAGACGCTAATTTTATAGGTAACGGGTGTTTCTGTATGGTTTTCGACAACATCAACGTCAACAAGAATGTGGCCTTCTTGCGTGAACTTAAGGGCGTTACTGCATAAATTTAGTAAAACCTGGCGAATACGCCCGGGGTCACCCATCACAAAACGCGGAAGATCAGGCGCAAACCGCAGCAATAATTCAACAGATTTTTCCTGTGATCTAACGGCTAAAAGCGCGGTTACTTCTTCTACCAGGTTATACATATCAACCGGCACAATTTCCATTTCCAGTTTACCCGCCTCTATTTTGGAGAAATCAAGAATATCATTAATCAGCTGTAATAAACATTCTGCCGAACTCATGGTACTTAGGGCATATTGCCGCTGCGTATTTTCCAAATCGGTTTCCAGCAGTAAATTGCTCATGCCAATAATACCATTCATGGGGGTGCGAATTTCATGGCTCATATTAGCCAAAAACTCAGCTTTTAATAGTGCGGCTGCTTCGGCTTTTTCTTTTGAGGCAATTAGTTCTTTTGCCTGGCTTTGTAGCTTCATTTTATCATTATCCACTCTTCTGGATAAAGGCCTGAACAAGAATATGGCCTCTAGGATTAAGGCCAATAAAATGCTGCACAAAGAAATTTTTTGTAAGGCATGAAGATAAGCTAAGGATTCCTCGCTTTCCAGTTCGTGTTGTTTGACGACAGCGTTTAAAAGCCATAAAATTTTTTCGGCATTACCGTTGTTCATCCACAAAAGGGAAGGATGATTAGTGTTCAGCTGTGTGTCGGGAGTCGCAAGTAGAGTGTTTAAATGATTTAAATATTCCGATATTTTATCGTTTAACTGCGTAGAATTACTATAATAGATGCCTAGTATATCAGCAGATTTTGGTGCTGGCAGGCCACGTTCTTGATCTCCGAACAATAAAGCTTGATGAGATTGCCGCATTTCATTGATTGTTTTAGTTAATTGACGGCGCAAGTTGGGGCGTTGATCCATAGGGAAAACGACCAGTTGATTTGCAAACAATGCTGCCCTTTGCGATAACATCCGCTGTTTACCGCTAACGTTTATTAACGTACCATAAAATTGATTTTTCTGAATCGTTTCAGACATCAATAAGAAAGTAGCGATAGATAACGAGGCAATAATCGACAAGGCAATACTATAGGCCATGGTTATATTGCGAAACTTTGTTAACACAAATCTCTTCCTTAAGATCATTAGATTTACGCAATCATAAGTTTTAATTATTAATTATGTTCTAAGGTAAAAATACAGCTTATAGTATATTTTTTGGCCAGCCTTACACTTTGGTCGGTATGAGGATCCTTATTATAAAAGCTAAATCTTGAATGAAACAGCTAAATTACGGTCTATTAACTATTTTATAACCAATAAATAATAATAGTGATTACACAACTATAAGTATAACGAATAATTTAGTGGCATTCTATAAAGGACAACTATTAGGTGTGTTTAATACACTGTACACAGCTCAGTTAGCCATTTTAACTGGTTTAATATTGCTGGCTATGTGGGCATCGGTTGCTGTTCTGGATATTGTAGTTTCGGTACCGGGGGAAATTATGACAGATGTTCCGCCCGTTGATAGCACATTTATAGTGGAAATTAAAATTTCTGATAAAGATATCGGTTTTGTTAAGAAAGAGCAGGGAGTTCGGGTTAAAATCAATGCTTTTCCCTTTACAAAATATGGTAGCATAGCGGGAGAAATTTTTAGTATTTCAAAAAATCCTGCCAAGGAAAATAACAAAACACACTATCTCGCCCAAATAGAACTTCCTCAAAATTTTGTGGAGTACAAGGGCGAGAGGTATGCCTTGCTGCCAGGGATGACGGTGATGGCAGATATAAAAACTGGCAATCGTACAGTGCTGAACTATGCATTGAAACCGATTGTAACAGCGTTGGAGCAGGCTTTTGCAGAACGATAATTTTTTACTGAGGTTTCTAAAGCAAACAAAAACTTCTCAGGCATTGGGAAGGAAAAATCTAGCTTTAGAAGCAATAGAAAAACAGCAAAAGCCTCTATTGCAGCAATATATCAATAATGCTGATTTCGATGCTTCGGCACGAGGTGCCTGTTCTCAGACACTGAAAGCGATGGAAACGATGCAAGACTATCAGCAAAAAATAGATCTCTATGCTTCGCTTTATAATGTGTTGGGCTATGAAATTCGGGATATCACCAACCAGGTGACAGGCGGTATTGAATTATTGACCCAAAACATGGACGAAGAAAGCCGTTTGATCACAGAGCGTCTTACGGCTGCTGTTCATTCGCTGGAGGGATTGGCGCAGAATTTTAATCAATTATTTTCCGCCGGAAACATTAGCCAATCAGATGTGTTAGATTTATACATATTAATCTCAGATTTATTATTGGCGCTTTCTGCAAAAATAAGCCGTCGTGGCGGAATACTGGAAACCTACTTTGACCATCGTATTCCCCCCAGCATTTATGGCAACGCGGTAAGTTTATTCTGGTTCTTACTGTTGCAACTTTCCAACGAAATAGATAGTCAATCAGAAAAAAATGCCGTGTTGTTGGTACACACAGAATCTTCCAATCACCTGGATAAAACCTTGTTACGCTTTGATTTAATTACCCTGAACCGTTTTGATATTGGGCTGGAATCACTGAAAAATATACCGTGGCAACCGTGTAAGCATAACCCGGTTGCAAATAAAAGCTTGATGAAGCACCTGTTAAAAGACGAAAATTACTTTGCAATAAATCGTTATGTGCACAGCAACATGGAAACAGATTTTCATAAAATTAGTATTCAGCTAGACATTGCCACGCATACCTACCCGCAACCAAAACCACTGCTCACCGATAAAACTATTTTATTGTGTGGAGACTCATTAACTCAAGTAGATTTAATCGGTGCTATTCTCAAAAGTCATAATATTGCGGTGCAATATGCGCAAAGCCCTAATGACGTATTTAAAGCGGTGCATTCTAACACAGTTTTTGATGCCATTCTGGTTACGGATACATTGCAAGGTATAGAATTAGCCTCATTTTGCAAAACATTGCGGCATATGCTGCAGCATCAAAATCAGCAAACTAAACTCCTGCTTTCTGTTTTCGATGCGCAAAATGTCCGTAATGTTCTGCAACATGTAGACCATATATTTTATCGGCCAACAGAGCCTGGAATATTCATTGAAACAATTTGCAACAGCTTTAGAGACCAGCTTGCGGTTAAAACTGAATTTCAGAAAAAAGTACTGATTGTTGAAGATGATAAACTTCAGCAAATGACACTTGGCCGAATTTTAACAGAACAGCAGCTATCCTATGACACGGCACTAACAGGTGAAGAGGCGCTGTCCATGCTTGAACAGGATTGGAAAAATGGTGCACCGCCAATGCTGGTTTTTATGGATTGCATTATGCCCGGCATGGGGGGCATTGAGGCCACAAGAAAAATTCGCCAGCAAGAGCAGGCATTTGAAACTAAAAAACCGCTCACAATCATTGGTGTTTCCGCCCTGGCCGGGGAAGAAATTAGACGTAACTGCCTGAAAGCAGGCATGAATATGCTGATGGGAAAGCCTTATAAACGCGATGAAATTCATAAGGTTCTAAAAAAATATAGTGCTGCCTATCGTGCCCCGGCTTTGGATAGGAAGGCATAAATGCTAACCAAAAACACTTATATTAAACGTGATGTGATGGGCATGCTGCTGGTGCTTGCATTTCTTTCTTCGCTACTGGGCTTGGTGCTACCATTTTCGCTGCTAATTATTTTTGACAGGGTAATACCGAACCAAACAACCGCAACATTGTGGTGTTTATACCTTATAATTTTGGCGGCCATACTATTAGATAGCCAAGTTAAAAAGTGTGAAGAAAAACTGACAAAAAGCATCGCCGACAATGTTGAGCAAAACCTCAGCAATAGTATTTTTAAATCGTTGTGCCATGCCAATCTTACACGATTCAAAGAACTGGGGATGGGGGATTATCTGGAACGTATCCGCACAGTATCAACCCTGAAAAATTATTTGGCTCAGGATACCGTAAAGGCGCTGGTAAACAGTGTCACTTGTCTTGTTATTTTTATCATTATTGGCATCATTAGCTGGCGCGCCGGGCTGGTGCTGCTGATCGCTTCTTTATTATTACTTGCCTTATCGGCAATACTTTCAGCACAGAAAATTCAAAAACTAAAGCAAAAATCTAATGATGAAGGCCAGACATATTCTAAAATACTTGAAATTATCGCCAGGCCTTTAGACATCAAAGCAGCCGCCATGGAATATCGCATGGAAAATGTTTCACATCGGCTTATTAAGCAGCGAGAGCAAGCCGTAATAGCGTTGCAGCAATTGGAAATACGTTTACCTTTAATACTGGGATTTGCTCAACAAATGGTACTGATTGGGGTGGTTATCATTTGCACACTATCAGTGATAGAGCGCGAGATGGGGCAAGGGGGCATGATAGCCATCATTTTGTTAACGAACCGCTATTTTGCCCCATATCGGCAAATAATGCATACACGAATCCAATGGAAAATAAATGTTGTGCAGTTTAACCGCTTGCAGGAAATTTTATTGCTGGAAGAAAGAAATGCCTCAGAAAATATGGTTATAGTACAAAAAATAATCGTTAGGGCGGCTAAAACCTATCATTTTAAACGTGGGCAAATGTATATTATCCGTGGGGCTTCGTGCTCTGGTAAATCGCAACTGATGGCCATTATTGCCCGCGAGCAGGAAAGTGATCAGATCAACATTTCCGTTAACCAGAAGCCGTTGCAGCAATATGATTACAGCGAATGGAAAAACGCCACTATTACAGTGAATGCTGATAGTAACTTTATTGCTGGCAGCATTATTGACAACATTACCTGCTTTCGCCCGAATTTGCACAAAGCAGCCTATGCCTTGTGTCAGGCAATGGAAATAAAGGAAATTATTGCTAAGCTGCCACAGGGATTTTATACCAATTTAAACATCGGCGAAACTCCGCCATTTTCCCGACAGGTGCATTTCTCTCTGTTGATCATCCGCGCATTATTATGCGAAAAATCTGTGTTAATCATTGATGATGTGGACAGGGTGCATGATGTTGCTTTTGAGCGCAATTTGTTACGCTGCATTGAATACAGAGCCGATAGAATGCTTTGTCTGATTATTAGCAATAAAATTGAGACTAAAAATAGAATGCTAACGTCTGTACCGATTAGCCGTATTATAATGCCAGAAACATTGTCGGTGCCTGCATGAACATAAGTCGCTTGCAGGATTTTCAGCATAATGATCTAGACATGTATTTTGATGCGCACCCCATTGGCCGCGGTGTTCTGCATAGCCTTACCGTAATGGGATGGAATGGAACAGCCAGCACCCTGATAGATGCCTTGGTTCTGGAAGGTGGAGAGAAAACTTGTTTTAGAAAAACTGTTGAACGTCTAGGTTATGCTTGTGAAGAAGAAACCATTCATAGCCTAAACACGCTTAGCCAAGAACATCTACCCTGTTTCATTAAACTGCAGGAAATGAATGCCATATTGCTGGAAATACAAGGCAATGAGGGGGTTTTATATGACTATAAGAACGATATTGTCATTACCTGCCAGATTAACCGTGCGCACATCTGCCGCATTTCGCAATATTCCCGATTATTTCATGAATCATCCCCACAGTTAATGCAAAAAGACAATTGGGTAAAAAGCTGTTTTTACAAGTATGGATGTGAAATTAAGGCAATGCTATGGCTTAGTTTTTTTATCAACCTGCTGGCCATTATTCCTTCTTTTTATATCATGTCTGTATACAATTTCGCGTTAAATGCGGAATCTGTTCCTACTTTGCTCTGGCTTAGTAGCGGTGCTGTTCTGGTGGCGTTACTAGAAATGTTTTTTAAACAATTACGCGGCCATATTATGGCTAATGCTGGGCAGGAATTATCAGTGTTTGTGGCGCATCAGGTATTATCAAAACTACTATGGCTGCCGTACTCTTTTAAGAAAGATGATGTCTCGTTGTCTCGACTGCGCGATATTGACCAAATTAGAAGCATGGTTGCTTCTAGTACAACAATCCACTATTTTGATTTGCCCTTTATCGCCATTTATCTATTGGCAATTTTCTGCATTGCAGGAACCGTCGCCATTGTAGTGCTTATTGGCGTTTTAGGCATAGTCGCTTTCTGTTATTATGCCCGATTCCTTTCTAAAAAAGTAGGCGCAGAAAGTAGCCAGGCGCATAAACATGTGCAACGCCAATGGCATGATTTATTGATAAACCTGCCTTCCATTCAGGGGCTGCCCATTATGGAGGTTATACAGGCACGTTTTAGGGCAGCACAGGCACAAAATATTACGGATGCGGGGGCAGTCGCATCAATTAATACGAAGATCGGACATGCCACTCAGATGCTTGTTCAAGTAATTGGTGCTACCAGTATTGTTGCTGCAGTTTTTCTAACGATGCACGGGCAGGGAAATCCCGGCTCCATGTTGGCGATTATTATTTTAATATGGAAAGTTTTAACGCCAACGATGCATATTTATAGTGCCATTGCAAAATTTCAGTCGTTTCAAAGTGCCAGTAAGCATATTAATACATTAATGTCTTTAGAGGACAATCGTGAACGGTTAGAGAAAAGCACTCCGATAAAAGAAGTTAAAGGGCACCTTGTTTTAAAAGATCTTACACACCGTTATCCTGGCGCCTCGGCTGGCTTAACGCAATTGAATTGTAAAATAGAACCTGGCCAGCATGTGGCCATAACCGGCTCTAGCGGGTGTGGGAAGACAACGTTGCTTAATATTATTGCCGGTATCAATGAACACTATCAAGGTAGTGTGTTATGCGACAGTCGTAATATTCGCCAGTTTAATAATTTTTATTATCGTAAGGCCATCAAATATATTCCTCTGAAACTATATTTTTTTGACAGTACGTTTGCAGAAAATATACAATTTTACAATGGTGCCATAACGCTTCAAACTATTGAAAAAATTGCAGAATATTTCCAGATAATGCCTTGGATTGGCGATATTAACAAGAAGCTTTCCAGCGAATTTTTAGCCACACTACCCAATGGTATACAAGAACTGCTGCGCTTATGCATTGGCCTGGGAAATTGCCAGCAAAATCTTGTTATCATTGACGAGCCCCTGTTAGGCTGTGCTACAGATTTTGGAAAATTATTCACTGCATTTTTTAATAGTGACTTGATAGAGGCTGACCAATTCCTGCCAAAAACAGTTATTTATACAACCAACGAAAAATCATTACTGACAGCCGCCGACAATTGTCTATTACTCAATGAAAATGGCAGCCAAAAATATTTTGGGTTTCCGGATAAGGTATTGGAGAAGCTGTAACGTTTTCCGCCTATTGCCGAACAAGGCATTCAACGATATATTCTTTGTATTAATATAGCAGAAGGTAGCTTTGCAGTAACATAAGAAAGTTAGGCAAGATGGAGAAGCAGGCAAAGAATATTTTAGGCACTGAACTGGAGCCTTGTTGTCATGAACCAAAAACCGGTTTTTTCCGTGATGGCTTTTGTCGTACAGACCATCATGATCATGGCCGGCATGTAATTTGTGCAGAAATTACACAGGCGTTTCTTGATTTCACAAAAAGCCACGGTAATGACCTTTCAACCCCGCAACCAGCATTCAATTTTCCCGGCCTTAAGCCAGGGAATCGCTGGTGTCTTTGCGCTTTGCGTTGGCAAGAGGCATTAGAAGCAGGCGTTGCACCGCCAGTAATTTTATCGGCTTGCCATGCGAAAGTGTTAGCGTATGTTTCCATCGAAGATTTAAAAAAGCATGCAAGCGATAAAACAGCCTGATAATGAGTTTTCCTTTCAATAATACCTATGCGCGCTTGCCGGAACGTTTTTATGCTCGGCAACTCCCCACACCTGTTAAACAGCCAGAACTATTATTGTTTAACGAGGGGCTGGCAAATCAATTAAGATTTAAGCCAGATAATAATTTAGCCGAATTTTTTTCAGGAAACGAGATATTAGCTGGCTCAGAGCCCTTGGCGCAAGCCTATGCCGGGCACCAATTTGGAAATTTTGTGCCACAGTTGGGCGACGGCAGAGCATTGCTGCTGGGAGAAGTGATCGACACGAATGCCCAGCGCTATGATATCCAGCTTAAAGGTTCCGGCCAAACAGCTTTTTCTCGTGGGGGGGATGGCAGAGCCGCTTTGGGGCCAGTCTTAAGAGAGTATCTGATGGGTGAATCAATGCATGCTCTAGGTATTCCCACCACGCGCAGCTTGGCTGTTGTTACGACAGGAGAAATAGTATTAAGAGAAACGCCACTGCCAGGCGCTATTCTAACCCGGGTTGCCAGCAGCCATATTAGAATTGGCACGTTTCAGTATTTTGCGGCTCAAGGCGATTGGGATGCTGTTAACATACTGTATGAATACGCTAGAGACCGCCATTATCCCGATGCTAAAACACCACTAGAATTTCTGTATGGCGTAATAACTCGGCAGGCAAATTTAATGGCCAAGTGGTTGTGTGTCGGGTTTATCCACGGAGTGATGAATACTGATAATACCAGTATCAGTGGTGAAACCATTGATTATGGCCCCTGCGCTTTTATGGATATTTACGATCCACAAACCGTTTTTAGCTCTATTGATCGTTATGGTCGCTATGCATACGCTAACCAGCCAAGCATGGCTCAGTGGAATTTAAACAAGCTGGCAGAATGCCTGTTGCCGCTTGTTGATGTTGATCAGGATAAGGCCTTAAAAGTTACCCAGGCCACACTGCATCAATTTGCCGGTGTATTTGAAACTGCCTGGCAAGCAGGAATGCGCCGCAAGTTGGGACTATGCAGTAAAAAAGAGGGAGATGCTGATCTTATTGGTTCATTATTGCAAGAGATGCAGCAGCACAGTCTGGATTATACGAATACTTTTCGTTCCTTATATAATGCTCTGTGCGATGACACCTCTTACCCTATATCCGTAGATTGGCAGCAACGCTGGCTGAAACGCCTGGCACAGGAAGAAACGCCACCTAAGGAAAGGTTAGAGATCATGCGCCAGAGCAACCCCGCGGTTATGCCGCGCAATCATAGGGTAGAACAAGCGTTAGATGCTGCGTATGCCAGTGATTTGCAACCGTTTGAAAAATTGTACGCTGCGTTGCAGAATCCTTATGATGATCAACCAGATGATAGCCACTACACACAGCCGCCCATGCCGCAAGAACGTGTATACCAAACTTTTTGCGGAACATGACTGGAGGTAATGCCATTTTTTGAAATGGATTCTATAGTGCTTCCAAAATGGTGCACCCGGAGCGATTCGAACGCCCGACCCCTTGATTCGTAGTCAAGTACTCTATCCAGCTGAGCTACGGGTGCACTTAAGAGTGTGCACCGTTGTATCGCCTATATCAGCGCTGTACAAGTAAATTATTCGGTTAAATCTGTCCATAAATCCTTTACCTTGCTGAAAAACCCATCTGATTTTGGGCTGTGGTGCGCGGCTTGCTTGCCGCCCAGCGATGCAGCAAACTGGGTTAAAAGCTGCTTTTGCTTTTTATTCAGGTTAACTGGCACTTCCACTTGAAAATCAACATATAAATCGCCACGCTGCCCGTTGCGAATTTTGGGCATGCCATGGCCTTTTAAGCGTACCCGTTGGCCATTTTGGGTTCCTTCGGGAATGCTGATTTTTAAACGATTCCCACCAATGCCGGGCACTTCTATTTCGCCGCCTAAGGCTGCGTCTGTCATGCCGATAGGCACCGCACAGAGTAAACTGGTATCTTCTCGTTGAAACAGCTTATGTGGTTTAACAAAAACGAAAATGTACAAGTCTCCGTTACCGCTACCGCGCAAACCGGCTTCGCCTTCGTTGGGTAAACGCAAACGTGTTCCATCATCCACCCCGGCAGGAATAGATATTTCCAGTGTTCTGGTTTCAGGGCGTCTTCCCTGGCCTCGACAATCACTACAAGGGTTTTGAATAGATTGCCCGGCACCGCCACAATCGGGGCAGGGGCGTTCTACGGAAAAGAAGCCCTGCTGCATGCGAACACGCCCCATACCGCCACAGGTTTTACAATTCACAATTTCACTATCACTGGTTTGCCCGCTGCCTTCACAGTTCTCACAGTCCACCTGGGTAGGCAGTTTAATGGTGGCTGTTTTGCCATGAAACGCTTCTTCCAGCGTTACTTCCATGTCGTAACGCAAATCGCTGCCGCGGTCAGGCTGGCGTGATTGTTGCGCGAAGCCACCAAAGCCACCGCCAAAGACTTCTTCAAAAACACTGGAAAATGCATCGCCAAAGCCACCAGCCTGTTGACGGCCACCGCCACCCTGCAAACCTTCCATACCATAGCGATCATACGCTGCCCGTTTTTGCGGATCTTTTAGTGTGTCATAAGCAAAAGAAATTTCCTTGAATTTCTGTTCTGCCTTGGCATTGCCTTGGTTTTTATCCGGGTGGTGTTTTACCGCCAGTTTACGATAAGCGGCTTTTAACGTTTTCTCATCGACGTTTCTGTCTACGCCTAAAATTTGATAAAGGTCTTTATCCATGCAAGGTATATAGGCGTTTCATAAACTGGTGCAAGATTTATAGCTTTTACCAAGTGTTTCTAATGCCTATATTAGAGATATGTTTATACAAACCGAAGATACACCAAACCCTGCAACCCTGAAATTTTTACCCGGGCAGCCTGTGCTGGAATCAGGCAGTGCAAATTTCTTTTCTCCAGAGGAGGCAAAGAGTTCACCCCTAGCCTTGCGGCTGTTTGATATTGAAGGGGTAGAGGGGATTTTTCTGGGGGCAGACTTTATTGCCGTTACAAAATCAGAAAAAGCCAAGTGGGATTATTTAAAGGCATTATGCCTGAGTGCGATTATGGAACATTATGTTTCTGGTCTGTCGGTGATTGACGATCGTACAGACAAAAATGAAATTAGCGACAATGATGACGAAATCGTTATTCAGATTAAAGAGTTGCTAACCACGCGCATTCGCCCAGCGGTGGCGCAAGATGGTGGCGATATTGTGTTTGAAAAGTTTGAAGATGGAGTTTTATTTTTACAAATGCAGGGCGCTTGCTCGGGCTGCCCTAGTTCTGCCGTTACGTTGAAAGGCGGCATTGAAAATATGATGAAGCATTATGTTCCAGAGGTGAAAGAGGTTCGGGCAGTGGGGGAAATGGTTTATTAGCCTACTCAAACCGGGAAGGACGTTCCGCTATCCAGTCTTCCACAGACAGGCTGATAGGGCTGGCCGTGATAGTAACATTTTTCAAGCGAGTAGACGTTCCGTAGATAGTGGGTTCAAATAATAGAGGAATAACGCGGTTTTCGGCATTAACAAAGCTTTTGGGGTTGATGTCCAACGGGATGCTGTAGGTGCGTAATTCTAGATTATAGTCAACATTGGCAGATTTACTGCTAGCAGGTAAATCTTTATCGTCTGTAATAACATCAACCTTAAAACCCGCATCCTGCCAATCGTTTTTAATAAATTGTTGCGCCAGATTGCGCCAGGGCAGGGCGCGTTCCAGTGAAAAACCAATAATGACGGGCTTATCATTTTTTTGCCAGAAGTCATCTTTTTTGGTAAAGCCTGCTTGTTGCATAAGTTCTTCAATGCTTTTTCCAGATAAATTTTTTGGCAAAGCAGGTTTTTCCTGGTTCGGAAAAATATGATCTGCAATTGTAAACGTATCTTTTAAGCCAAGGGATAGTAACTTTTCAAAATCAATAGCCTGAAGTAATGACAATTTTAAAGGCGCAGGTAAATCCTTGTCGGCCTCAAGATAAACCAAATTTGCCTCGATGGCGGGGTTTTTGAGAACTTCAAAAATACTATCGTTATTCAACATGGTTTGGGTGGGAATTTCACCAGGCAAAACAAGGGCAGTGCCTAGAAGAATAGGTTTTTCAGGGGGCATTGGAATATAGCGATTTCGTTTGCGCCGTTGGTAATTTTCCTCAATATCGTATTCTTCAAAAGCCAGGGTTTCCTTTTTAATAAAGGTTTCTGCCAAGGCGTTTGTATCAGGTAGTTTATTGACCGTAATACTATCAATTTTGGGGTAAGCACCATTCCAGGCTGGGTTGCGTTTAAAGTTAATATAATCATCTTCAATGCGGTCTGGCATATAGGGGCCATTGTATAAACCGGCATCAAGTTTATTCAGCCGATAGCGTGTTTTATCCCTATAAAGGGCGGGCTCTTTTAATGCCAGGCTTTCTACATGGGCAGCAATAAGCCAAAAAAAGCTAAAATCCTGAGGATTAAAAGGCGGTTTTTGCCAGATAATGGTTGCCACCCGGCTGTCTTTTACTTCAATGTCTTTGATTTGCTGAAATTTTTCGATATTTTGCGTAAGACCCGCTTGCCAGGTAAAAACAATATCATTGGTTGTAACAGGGGTGCCATCACCCCAAAAAATATCTTTTTCCAAGGTAATACGAACACTGTTTTCGTCAACAATCTTGGGTAAATCTTTGCACAACTTACAAACAATACGACGATTTTCATCAAAGGCTGTAAGAGGGCGTAGCACCAGACCAGTGCTAAAATTAGGAGTTTCTAAGAGGGGGTGGGGAAATAAATTTTTTTCAGTGGTGCCAACGGCCAAACCAAGGGGCAAGTCAATATATTGTATTTTATTGGCATAGCTGGTTGAGCTAATCAGCAAAAGCGTTAAAAATACAAATAATTGAGATAACTTCATTTTATTAACCATTGGCCGCCCTGGATTGTTTGAAGCCATTTAAAAATTGTCGCACCACATCAAGTTGCGGCACATTGCGTTGTTCGGCTTCTTGCAAAATATCATCCCAGGTGGCCAAGGCGTGTAACTTTACTTGCATGGCCTGCATGGTTTCCTCGGCAAAACCGTAATGAAACACAACAATACAGTGCGCAACGGTTAAATCAGCTTTTCGCAACGCATCAATAAATACTTGCTTGCTGCCACCATCCATTGCCAAGTCCTCGACCAGCAACACGTTTTTACCCGCTTCAAAATAGCCTTCTATCTGGCTATTTTTACCAAATCCTTTTGGTTTTTTACGAATATATACCATTGGTTTGTTTAGCTTTGCTGCCAGCAGCGCCGCATAGGGGATACCGGCTGTTTCACCACCGGCAATAATATCAATATCAAGGTCTTTAATCTTGGCGACCATCTGATCAATAATAGTGTTACGTTCTTCCACAAAGCCAATTAAACGACGGCAATCAACGTAAACAGGGCTTTGTTTGCCGGAAGTAAGGGTAAATGGCTGTTGTGGTCTGATATTAACCGCTTGTGTATCTAATAAAAGGCTTGCAATAGATGTCATATGAACTGTTTACACCATAATTGTTTCAAATCACAATATGGATGATTCTGCAATTATAATACAATGGTTTTAAATAAAATGCAAACTACTAGTTGGATTTAGTATATTATGATTGTTAGCTTTATTATAACATGCTTTTTAATTGGCAGTTTATGGCCCCTAATAAGTGCAGATGTTTTACTGGCTGATTATTTAGGGCAATATCGGTTACAGCTTTGTATGGCCTATGCTGTAACGGGCGTTTTGTTTTTTATCTTTAAACGGTTTAAGGGGGCTTTGTTTATTATTGCAATTTTGGCAATGAATTTGTTGTGGATTGGCTTTGCCCTACAACGAAGTGAAGAAAACAAAATAATTGAAAATAACAGCTTTAAAAATGAAACTATTAAAGTTTTAAGTTTTAATATTTGGCACAAAAATGCCGACCAATTGGCAGTTATTAATCTTATTAAGCAGCAAAACCCTGATATTGTTTGGCTGCAAGAAGTACACAAGCGTTACAGAAAGGAAATAATAGAAGCCTTTGAAAAAGAATACTATATTCATGTTCCGCCACAGCGTAGTGTGTTGGATTCGCCAATCATGTTAACAAAATACCCTTTTAAACCTGTTCGGTTAGGAAAACTGAACCAACACTTGCCTTTGTTGCATGTAAAAATTAATTGGCAAGGTAATCCGATACATTTTTTAGGTACGCATTTGCATTCCCCTCGTACACAAGAGCGTTTAATTCATAGAAATAGACAGCTGAAGTATATGGAAAAATACTTTTACTCTGCACTAAAAGATGAACAGGTGATTTTTGCAGGAGACATGAATACAGCTGCCTGGCGCCCCGTGTTTCAATCGTTTTTAAAGGAAGCAGGGCTTTCAACAACAGAATCATTATTTCACCTGCCATTAACCTGGTCTAGTAGGTTGCCAACGCTACTGGCGATTCCGCTAGACCATATTTTGACAACCTTTTGTACGCAATCCCTAAAGAAACTACCTGCCACTGGATCTGATCATTATCCGGTAATTGCCACTTTAAAAGATTGCTAATTTTTACGATGCAACCAGTTGTAAAAGATTATTTCCATAAGGAATGCGTTCAATCTTATAGTTAAATTTCTTATTATAAGTATCTGTAATATCTTCACGGGCAGATAATGTTTTAATAAGCTTTTCTTTATCATTCGGCTGTTTATCCTTTGGTAAGCTTTCCAGAACTTTATAGAAAGATTTCTTTAGGTTAGCAGGGTCTTTTAAATTAATGCCTGCCCAGTCTATACTTGCCTGATTCGCAAAAGTTAGCTGGCGATCGGCATTTATAATTAGAATGGGGTGATGAATACAGTTAAGACTTGCCTCAAAAGTATCTGTTAAAACAGTGTTTTGTCTCTGCAGGGCAATGTTATCAGTGATGTTTTCATAGATAAACATTAAGCCGCCTAAGGGATGTGGTAAAATAGATTGGCGAATAATGCGTTCATCAGGCAAATGCACAATCTCCTGTTTTGGCGTTAATAATGTTTGAAATTGCAACATCATATCGCGTTTATAACCTGGAAAATCGGCTTGCTCAGGAATGCGTCTGTGGGTTCGCAGCTCTTCTAACACTTCATCAAAGCGGGGCTCTTTGTCTAAAAAATCCTGGTTTAAACGCCAAAGTTTTAGAAAAGCTTTATTATAAAATTGCAGATATTTCTGGGTGTCATAAATGGCAATAGCATTATTTAAGTAACCCAGAATATTAAAATGCGCCGCATTATGACGATCCAATTCCTGTTGCAATAATTCAATGGGGCTATGGTCAATGGCATATCCAACTACCGCATGCGTATTAACAACGGGAATTTCAGTCAGTTCCATCAACTTGCGTTTCCCCTGTAAAACAAGGGTGTGGGTTTCATTTTGAATATTGCCGCTTTCCAGGGCTCTTCTGGCTAACAAAATATCTTGATCATGCAAACTAAGGTTGCCTTCAATGGCATCTTGCGGCGATGTTTCCAGCGCAGCCGCATAAGCCGTATTACAATAAGACAAAGTTAAATCTTCATCACTACGAATCCAGGCAGGGAAGGGGATTTTATCTAATAAATACCGGGTATAATCCCTTAGTTTTTCGTTAGAAGGTCTTAATGTTGAAGTCTGGAAATCATTCTTTTTATTACTATTTAAAAACTGTAGAAAATTGCGAAGCATAACTTTCTATAGCGTTCAGATGGGATGCTTAACAAGGTTGCTGTTTCTTTAATCTTGTTTCTCGGCTTAGAAGCAGCCATAAACACCGTTATGCGTTTAATTCTATTCGTATTGCTCACTTCGTTTATTAGCTTGCAGGCCACTACTGTGCAGGCAGCTAGCTTACAGCAACTCCCTAATAAAGGGCTGGAAATTTATGTGCGTGCACTGAATAAACTAACGGCAACAAGCGAAACACTGGTTTTGCACCCTAATCGACCGGTTTTGTGGAAAAGCCTGCAAATTATGGCACGTACCTGTTATAAATCAGAGGCATTTGAAGCAGAAGAAACCGCCGCGTTTGTAGAGGTTGATGACATGCGCTACAACAAGCCACAATTTTTATTCAGTGGATGGATGTTTGCCTCTAGTCCGGCAATCTCTGCTATTGATCATGGGCAATATGATATATCATTGTTAAAATGCAGCATTGCAGAAGCCGATAAGACGCCTTAGAAGCTTAAATATTGTATAATATAAATTAGGAAAAGATTATGGCTGGTTCCATTAATAAAGTAATTTTAATCGGTAATGTTGGAAATGACCCGGAAATTCGTAGCATGCAGAATGGTGACAAACTGGCGAACCTAAGCATTGCCACCAGCGAAAGCTGGAAAGATAAAGGCTCTGGTGAACGAAAAGAGAAAACCGAGTGGCACCGTGTTGTTGTTTTCAACGATCATTTAGTGAGTGTTATTGAAAGATTTGTAAGCCGCGGCACTAAGCTTTATATAGAAGGCCAGCTGCAAACACGAAAATGGACAGACAATCAGGGCATTGAAAAATATACGACTGAAATTGTTTTGCAACGATTCCGCGGTGAGTTAGCTTTGCTAGACAGCCGTGGTTCTGGTGGTGGTAACAGCAATTACCCATCGAATAATAATAACAGCTTCAACGGCCCTGACCCCAGCGCAAGCCTGGGCAGTATGGACAACAACGCCCCTGCCATTGATTTGGATGATGATATCCCGTTTTAAAGGGTGACTCATCAAAAAATCGTCACTCTGATCGTGTGCGGGAGTCTTAAGTACGCCCTATGAAAATACAGGCTCAATCTAAGATTTCGGTATTTGAGCCGGAATGGCAGCAATGGTGTAAGCTACATTTATATGCATTCAATAAATAAGCTAGCGCTCGTCTTATTAGCTGTTTTATTCCTGCTGCCTCTTGTGTTGTTTGCTGTTTTGCTAGCAAACCCGCAATTGGCTGATGTCCATAGTATATGGCCGCATATAAGGCAGTATGTTTTAACGGAATATGCCTATAACGCTGTTGTTATTGGTGCAGGAAGCTTTATCGGTACATTTATTATAGGGGGCGCGAGTGGGGTGCTTGTGGGTCTATATGAATTTCCTGGCCGAAAAACTTTAAAAATTTTATTATTGGCACCATTGGGGTTGCCCACTTATCTCGTCACTTATGCCTATGCGTTATTACCAATGCCGCAAGAGGTTACCAACCTGTTTTACAGCCAGTATGGCGCCATCCTGTTGTTTTCGATATGCTTGTATCCTTACACTTACTTAACAACCCTCGCTGTTGTTAGTTTGATAGACCAAACCATCGTTGATGCCGCAAAGACACTAGGGAAAAAATCATCTTCTATTATCTTTTCTGTTGTTTTTCCAGCAACACTGGCTGGCTGCTTGGCGGTAGTGGCCGAAGTTTTGACAGATTTTGGAACCGTTGATTATCTGGGGATTCCAACATTTGCAACGGGTATTTATCGAGCCTGGGTAAGCCTCAACAGCCTATGGACAGCAATGGCTATTTCGCTGCTTTTATTGGCAGGGGTAATTGTTCTGGTGTGGCTAACGGCCATTTTAAAGAAAAGCCATCCCACCCTTAACCTACATGTGAAAATCACACGACAGCAAGTTGGCTGGAAAGGATACGGCATAACTGTTCTTTTAATACTGCCTGTTTTATTAGGGTTAATTCTGCCGGTTGGTTTATTGTCTGTAAATGCCTTTAAATATCTGGCGGAAAGTGATGCCGTTTTAAATGTATGGCAGCCTTGGCTTTACAGTTTAATGATCGGTGTTATCGCGGCTGTTATTATTGTGGCACTGGGTCTGTATTATACGTACGCTGTTAAACAGCAGCATGGCAATATACAAAAAATATTTTATGCGCTTGTCAGTATGTTGCATATCCTGCCGGCGGTAACGCTTGGTGTGTTACTCACTTCCAGCCGGCTATCTAGTGGTATTGTTATTGTGCTATATGCCTGTGCCATTCATTTCGCCGCGCCTTGCTGGCGTATTGTCATCAAAGCACAACAACAATTACCACCCGTAATGATGGAATCAGCGCGTACATTGGGGGCAGGGGCTATGCGTTCCATACGTAAAATAGAAATACCGCATTTAAGAACCGCATTATTAGGTAGCGCGGCTCTTGGCATGTTAGAAGTCATTAAAGAATTGCCTATTATGCTTATTTTGCGACCAGGTTATTTAAACACACTGGCCGTGCAAACCTACCAGTTGGCCAGTGATGAACGTTTAGAGCAAGCGGCTGTCTATGGCTTGGCGCTGGCATTTACCGGTATTTTAATCGCAATCTTTTATGCAATGCTACAGGACAACTGATTTAAAAGTGATTTATATCACAATTCTAGTGATTTTTGAGCAAATATATGATAGTTTAATAAAATACTAGATTATGATAGCAGAAACAATCTCTTTTTACGGCAGCCGCGATGATTTAATCGATTGTTTAAGTCGATTAACCGATCCGCATGACGGCCATTATAAAAATGTTTCTGATAACAAGGAGAGGCTTCTTCCTATAGATTTAAAAAAACAAATAATGCCGCTTGGCATTATCGGGTTTAATCTTTCAGTGGCAAGCCAAGAACAAAAACACGACACAGAGCATCTAACCCTATCTATTTCCGCCGTAAGAAAAGGCCTGATTCCGGCCTTTTTATTATATAAGCATATTAACTTGCTAGAGCAGGATTTAATCAGTGCAGTTACAACATCTTCCCCGAAAAGAGTATCTGTTGCCAGTCGAAAAATTTTACAAGTGGCGATGGATCAGGGCACCATTAGCGAAGAGCAAACAACGCATGTATTCCAAAATTTGCTGGATGATCCGTCTGACAGCAATGTAGATTGTATTTTTAAGCTAAATGAAATGCTGCAGCATGGCGGTGCACCAGCTTACTGGCAGGATGCTTTTGTCACAGGATTATTCCACTATTATGCCAGTTATATCAAAACACAGGACCATGTAGAGCTTATTAAACGCATTAAAGAAGACGGCAAAGTTGATGAGGCAACGGAATTACGGTTGCTAATGTTGATTAATCGTAAATTTGAAGGGGCATCAGATGAATTACAAGATGCTATTTTAGAAGAAGTGCATCAATCGGTTATGCATAGCACCGATTCTAATTTTATTGATGCGAATCGTATTGAGGGGAGTGTGGATGCAGAGGATATTATTTTACTTCGGCGTACAATTTTTGGCGCTGGCAGTGATGGGGGGATAGGTATTTCCCGTCGCGAAGCAGAACTGCTGTTTCGTATTGATATGGACACCGCCAGTGTTGAAAACCATAAAGACTGGCCAGAGTTTTTTGCCACAGCTATTCGCAGTTATCTAATGAATTGTGGTGAAGTTGTTAATGTTATATCAGAAGAAGAACGTGTATGGTTACTTAGTAATTTGCAAAGATACAGTAAAAAGACCAAGGGATTAAAGTGTCTCTATGATCAATTAATTGAAGAAAATATTCGTCTTAGTAAAAAAGTAAAAGACCTTTTGGTGGAGGAAGAGGAAATATATTTATATAATTGATTTAAATGTTTTTTCTTGAAGTACTATATTATTTTTGTTGATGTTCTGCTTCAAGATGAAGTTCCCGAACAATATCGGTCATTTCCGGTTGTCTGTTACGGCGCAGCTTTTCTGCTCGTAAAATAGCGTCGATATTGGCAACGCTATCCTCTACGTTATGATTAACGATTACATAATCGTATTCACCCCAGTGGCTGATTTCTGCCAAGGCACGCTGCATACGAAAATCAATCGTATCCATGCTATCCTGATTTCGTTTAATCAAACGGCGGTGTAATTCCGCCATAGAAGGGGGAAGAATAAAAACACTCACCAAATCGCGTCGGGCATTTAATTTTAATTGCTGTGCGCCTTGCCAATCCATATCAAATAAAACATCATGCCCCATGGCCAAGGCCTTCTCAACGGGGGCACGAGGGGTGCCGTAATAATGCTGAAAGACATAGGCATATTCTAACAAGGCTTTATCAGCAACAAGCTTTTTGAACGCGTCTTCTGTTAAGAAGCTGTAATCTTTACCATCAATTTCGCCAGGACGCACGGCGCGTGTGGTGGCAGAAAGCGAAAGATGAAGGTTATCGCGCTGCGCTAATAACTGTTTGGAAATTGTTGTTTTTCCTGCCCCGGAAGGGGAAGAAAGCACTAGCATCAGGCCACGTTTTTTATCCACAGCCATAGTTTATGACAGATTGTTTAAAATTAGGTAAGGGGTAATTACAGATAATAATCTACGCGGAAACTGTTTTTATAATTTTCGTGAGCTGCCTATTAATGCTATGGAGAAAAACAAGGTGGCCAATGTTGCAACAATGCTGGGGCCAGTGGGAATATCTATTATTAAAGATGCATAAAGCCCGCCCCCCACGGCGGTTATACCAACCAGCGCGGCAATACAGGCCATGGCCTCCGGGCTGCGGGCGAAAATACGAGCTGTGGCAGCAGGAATAATTAACATGCTGGTTACCAGTAAAATTCCTACTACCTGAATAGCCAGTGCTACAATTAAGGTAAGACATAGTAATAGCAGGCCTTGCAATTGGCCAGTTTTCAGCCCTTCGGCTTTGGCTAAAGCTTCACTCAGTGTTGAGAGTAGCAATTTTTGCCAGTTAAAAGCCAAAATGCCTAATACCAATGTGGCGCCGCCTGCTATCCAGTATAAATCCGTTTGTTTAACGCTTAATATATCACCAAATAGTACGCTATGCAGGTCAATTTTAACGCCTGGCATCAAAGACATGCCTATTAGGCCATAAGCCAACATGGAATGTGCCAGGATGCCTAATAAGGTGTCATTGGAAATGGTTTTGCGCTGTTGCAGGAAATAAATAGCAAAGGCAAACAGGGCGCAAATGGCCATAATACCTAATTGCAGCGGTATATTAACCGCTAATCCTAATGCAATACCCAATAAGGCAGAATGGGATAATGCATCACCAAAATAGGCCATGCGTTTCCATACGACAAAGCATCCTAAAGGCGCGGCTGCTATGGCAAGAATAAAGCCGGCTATAAGAGCGCGAAGTATAAAAAGGTCTAGGGTAAACATAATGTATCTTGGCGCACGCTAATTGTTGGTTAAAACAGGCTCATGTTCATGATGGTGATCGTGTTGATAAACTTTCAACATTTTGCTCATATCTTGGCCAAATAGTTCAATAAATTTAGGGTGCTGACTCACGGTTTCCGGTGCCCCTTCACAACAAATGTGGCCGAATAGGCAAATAACCTTGCGCGTGGCGCGCATCACCATATGCAAATCATGGCTGACCATTACGATGGTAAGGCCGCGTGCCTGATACAAATTTTCCAATAACTCGTAAAAATGTAATTGCCCATGTACATCCAGGTTTTGCACCGGCTCATCCAACATCAGGATTTCAGGGTTGCCGAGTAGGGCGCGTGCCAATAACACACGTTGTAATTCTCCGCCGGAAAGGCCACTGAGTGGTTTGTTTAGGATGGGGATAATGCCCAACTCCTCAGCCAAAGGCATTAAGGATTGGGCATTAGGCATTTGAGGATCTTTTTGAGGTGTTTGTGCCTTTGTGGCCAATGTTAAAAAACGCTGTACGGTGATAGGAAACAGTGGTTCTACCACCAGCTTTTGCGGCATATAGCCGATTTTCAGGCTAGGCTGGCGGTTGATAGTACCGCTATCGGGTTTTTCAACACCCAGTAAAATTTTCAAAAGTGTTGTTTTCCCGGCGCCATTTGGGCCGATTAAACTGATAAAATCTCCCTTAACTATATCCAAAGAAATGTCTTGTAAGATAGATTTCCCCTGGTGACTGAGCTTAATATTTTTGGCTGTAAGCATGCTCTAGGCCTTTTGGCAAGCGGCGCAATTGCCGTAAACTTCAACAATGCTGCTTCTTGGCGCAAAACCCATGGCTTTTACTTTTGCGGGTATTATTTCCCTAAGTTCCGCATCACAAAATTCTTGTGCCGATTCGCATGCATCACAAATTAACAGCTGACAGCTTTGATGTTTGCCAGGGTGGTGGCAGGGAATATAGGCGTTTAAGGAATGTACTTTGTGTACCAGCCCAAAACCGGCCAGATAATCTAGCGTGCGGTACACAGTGGCCGGCTTAGGGGCGCCAATACCTTTTTCCCGCAGTACATCAATCATATCGTAGGCTTTTGCAGGTTTGCGGCTTTGCCATAAATAATCAAGCAAAGTTGTCCGAATAGCAGTCAAATCAACAGGGGTTGTTTGGCAGTAAGATTGAATGGCGGCGGGAAGCATATCAGTGTTATAGTATAACGTATTATTATTGACAAGGGGGTTGGCTTTCGGCAATAGGCTTTAGGTATGAAGTACCTTTTGTTTGCTGTTGCGTTATTATTTTCGCTGATGTCTAAGGCTCAGGCTTCGATGCCACAAATAGTAGCCACTATTAAACCCGTTCATTCGCTTGTGGCCGGTGTTATGGGCGATACAGGTGAGCCGGCCTTGTTGGTTGATGGTATTACCTCACCACATGGCTATGCTTTAAAACCCTCACAACGGAAATTACTGAATGAGGCCAATCTGGTATTCCTAATTGATCCGCATTTTGAATCTTTTTTAGCCAAAGTATTGCACGATTTACCAGGTCATGTGCGTGCTGTTAAGCTGGCACAGGCAGGTGGTGTAACAGTTCTGGATCATCGTGCTGGCGGCGTTTGGGAAGCGCATGTGCACAGCGCCCATACACATGCCACACAGGAAGACCTTAGCCATCATGAACATGCGCATGAGCCCATGGAACATGATGAATCGCACAGTGATAGGCACCTGTGGTTAGACCCGCAAAATGCCATTGTTTTAACAAAGGCCATTGCCAAAGAACTAGGTAAAGTATATCCGGAACACCGCAGCATTTATAAAAAGAATGCCAAGGCACAAATTGCCAGCCTAACAGCACTGGATGCACAGCTTGCCGTTACTCTGTTCCCTTTAAAAAGTAAGCCATTTATTGTTTTTCACGATGCTTATCAATATCTGGAACGCCGCTATGGCTTAACCGCTGTGGGCAGTATCACCCTAGAACCAGAACAGAAAGTGAGTGCCAAACGCATTAAGGCGATACGCCAAAAACTAACCGATAGCCAAGCTGTTTGTGTATTCCGTGAACCGCAATTTGATGATAAATTGATTAATACGGTTATTGAAGGCACCACAGTTAAAAGCGGTACGCTTGACCCAATTGGTGCAGACATTAAAGCGGGGGCAGGGTTATATGCTGCTATGTTACAAAACCTTGCAAAAGATTTGACGACTTGCCTTAATTAGGCGTTTAGGCTTTAGTTCAAATGCTGCTTCATAGTAAATCTCTTACCATTCAATATGGTCATCATACTATTCCCCTGGGCGACATGGTTTTAGAGGATCGCCAGCACACACTTTTATTGGGTGCTTCTGGCACGGGTAAAACCAGCTTATTACTATGTTTAGCGGGGTTACTTTCTCCCACTTCGGGAAGCGTAACAATCAATGGTCAAAATCTGTATGCATTGCCAGAATCCAAGCGCGATGCATTTCGTGCCGCGCACATTGGTATTGTGTTCCAAACTTTGCATTTATTGCCCGATTTAACGGCAAAGCAGAATATTTTGTTGGGAGCCAAGGAAAATAGAAACACCCTAATGCCTATCAGTAACTCTCTTGGCATTGCTGCACTTATGCACCGAAAACCCCACCAGCTTAGCCATGGACAGGCACAACGAGTGGCGATTGCGCGGGCATTAATTGCCCAGCCACAAATTTTACTGGCAGATGAACCCACGGCGGCGTTGGACGATGCTAATACCGAGGCCGTAGCAACATTGTTGCTGGAAACAGCAGCACAGTGTGGCACAACATTGTTGGTAGCCACCCATGATGCCCGGTTGAAACCGTATTTTCAGCACGAAGTATGTTTATGAAATTTAGCGCATTACTACGTACCTTCCTAACTGCCCGCTGGCTACCCTACAGCCTGACGGTGCTGTTAATGGCCTTGGGCGTGGCAACTATTTTGCTGTTATTTTCCAGTGAAGCTGCCTTGAAAAACCAGTTCATGCAAGACGCTGCGGGGGTTGATTTGGTAGTGGGTGCCAAGGGTAGCCCATTACAACTGGTGCTTTCCAGCCTTTACCATGCCGATATGCCCACCGGTAATATAAACATTAGTGATGCTGAACGCCTGTGCCGACATCGTGATATTGCGGCCTGCGTTCCATTAGCGTTAGGGGATAACTATCAGGGCTTTCGTATTGTTGGCACAGACGTGGGTATTAGGGATTGGGCTTTGGGTATCCATATGCAAAATGTACTACCCCTAAAGCCGTTACAAACCATTATCGGTCACGAAGTAGCGAAAAAAACAGGCCTTAGTATTGGCAATCGTTTTGTTGGCAGTCATGGGCTGATGGGCGATGGCCATCATCATGATAGTTTGCCTTATAATGTTATCGGCATCTTGCCGAAAACGAGCACCGTACAAGATCGGCTAATTTTAACACCTGTAGAAAGCGTGCATCAAATCCATGCTGAAGAAGGGCAGCAGGCTGCGACAGAAATAACCGCGTTGTTAATAAAAGTAAAAAATCCCCGCGCGGTTATTGGTTTGCCACGCTGGATTAATGCCAATACGCCTTTAATGGCGGCACACCCTGCCACAGAAATTACCCGCCTGTACGCCATGTTAGGGGGCGGGTTAGACGGTTTGCGCACGCTTAGTTTCGCGGTGATTGCCTCTGCACTTTTAAGTTTATTTATTGTGCTTTATACCAGTCTTTCTACCAGGCTGCCTGACTTGGCCATGTTGCGGGTACTAGGCTGGCCACGTATTAAAATCGCTGGCTTAATGCTGGCAGAAGGTTGCAGCATTGGCCTATTGGGCATTTTACTAGGTATATTAACCGCCATGATTGCCCTGCCTGCCTTTGCCGGGTTTATCGGATTACCCCTGGTAACATTATCTGCCGGCGCTTTACTGTCTTTGCCGATAGCCTTAATAGTAACAGGGATCATTTTACTGTGTTTGCTGGCTTGCCTGTTACCAGTGTGGAAAGTCTATCGCCTATCTATTGCTCGCGTGTTATTAAAACTGTGATGAGGCGTTCAAAAAAAATATGGCATATTGGTATGGCGGTATTTACCGTTTGTTTTGCCACATGGTTGCTTTACGATGTTTTGGTTGCGCCAAAAAAATCGTTAACACAGCAGGATGGCTTTAGTCGCGCCAGTGTTGCGAATGACGCCGATCTGAATCTGGATGATGGCAGTGGATATGGCGATTTTGAGGCTATTCAGGCAAAAGACGGCGCTGTTTCATGGGATGTATTTGCGGCTGTTAAAGAAATTGAACGCCAGCAACCAGACCCTACGGATTCCAAAATGGTTATGTACACCCTGGAACCCCAATTTACCCCTGCAATGCGCGCATTGAATGGAAAGACAGTAAGGTTAATGGGCTATATGTTTCCACTTGACCCTGCCGAAGAACAGTCAAAATTTTTGTTTGGTCCTTATCCCCCCAGCTGTGGCTTTCATTACCATGTTAATAATAATCAGGTTGTTGAGGTTGTGGCACAATCTCCCATTACATTTACCTGGAAACCCATTGCCATAGAGGGCACGTTAAATTTGTTGGAAAAAGATGAATACAATGTCTTCTATCGCATGAAAAACGCGACCTTGAAGCAGTCTTATTAGGCCTTGTAACGACTTCGATTTCAGCGGAATGGATTGTACCCTGCGATGAAAGCACTATACGGTTTCGCAAGCTGTAAAAGTTCTACAGCGGCTCAACACCTTTTAACCACTGGCCAATCTCTTTTAAAGGCAACTCTTTCGATATGCCCCCCGCTGCTTTGGCTGCTCTTGGCATGCCATAAACCACGCAACTTTCTTCGTCTTGCCCTACGGTATAACAACCTACCTGTTTCATGGCTAAAATACCCATATAGCCATCATTCCCCATGCCCGTTAGCACAATGCCAATGGCGCTGCGGCCAATAGATTCTGCAACTGATTGCATCATCGTGTCTACGGATGGTTTGTGTTTTAATACGGGGGCAGAATCATCCAGCTCTACCTGCTTTTGTGTGTTAACGATAACATGCTTTCCGCCGGGGGAAACATAGATGGTATCGTTTTTTAAAAAACTTTTGTGTGGCGCTGTTATAACATCAAGTTCCGTGTGTTGGCTTAATCGTGCAATCATCTTGGCGGCGAAATTAGGCTGTATATGCTGCACAATTAAGATTGGCGGCATTGGTGATTTTAGATAAGGCATCAACACCTGTAAGGCTTCAATGCCACCGGTCGAAGCACCAATAGCAATCATAGAGGCGGCGGATGGCAACGTCATACTTATTTCACTTTTCGGTATATGGTTTTACCAATCAATTCAAATCTATCACTAAGGTGCAAAACATTTTCAGAATGCCCCACATACAACACGCCATCAGTTTCCAATTGGTCAGCAAAGCGATTGACCAGGCGTTCCTTGGTCGGCTTATCAAAATAGATCATAACGTTGCGACAAAATACAATCTGGTATTGGGCTCTAATCGGCCAGTCTTTCAACAGGTTTAATTGCTTAAAAAAGACAGACTCCTTCAATTTTGGCTTAACATGAATAAATTCGCCCCGTTGTTCGACATATTGATGCAAGGGGGTGGGGATGCTTTCTAAAACTTTTTCAGCATAGATTCCGGCACGAGCCTTTTCCAGAATATCGGTATCAATATCGGTGGCCAACAATTTGCAATCTAGCTTGTTTAGGTTGGGTATAGACTCTTGCATAATCATACTGATGCTGTAGGGTTCCTCACCTGATGAAGCAGCTGAACACCACAGGCGAAAAGGCTGATCCGTATTATGACGGCGCAGACGTATTTTAAGGTATTCCGCCAAATGTTCAAAATGATGTTCTTCGCGAAAAAAGAACGTATGGTTTGTTGTGATGGCATTCGTAAATGCTGTTAACTCGCCAGGAGAAGATTTTAAAAAATCAATATATTGCTGATAAGTATTAAGGTTTAACTTCCGAAGCCGGCGCATTAAACGGTTGGAAACCAATTCTCGTTTTTGCTTGGGGTCTAGCTGAATGCCGCTGGTACTTTTTACCAGATCAATAATGAAGAAAAATTGCTGGTCTGATAAAACATCCTGTTTTTCTGCGGGGGAGGGAAAGGACATATATTAGCTGACGGCGGTATCGGCTAAATCAGTATTCTGCTGATTGACGATATATTCGCGGAACAGGCGTTCATCACTAAACAGCAAAATCGTTTTTTCATCGTCGTTATAGGTGCCTTTCAAGAACTGCTGGTTCATGGCATTATTTTTGGAACAACTGATTTGCTCTTCATCAATATTCATAATATCGGAAACATCATCAACCACCATGCCAATCAGTTGATCTTGCAAGTTCAAAATCATCACAACACATTTTTCCAGGTCTTGGGTGGCACTGCCGCCTAAATAGGCTTGTAAGTCTATAATTGGCACACTTACCCGGCGTAAATTTATTATACCAAACACATAAGGTGGCGTGCCATAAAGCTGGCGCGGCTTCTCCCATGCACGGATTTCTTTTACCGACTGTATGGAAATTCCATACAATTCCTTATTAAGGTTAAACACGAGGTATTGCTTGCTCATAATGAATATCCTTAGAAAATTTCCCAGCCGCCATCGTCAATAGACTTTGGTGTTGTATTGCTTGAAGTAGGGGCAGAGCCGTTAACAACCTGCTTTGCCGGAACAGATTTTTCTTCAACAAAGTTTTGTTTGGCGGCCTCAGATTTTATCGCTGTCATTGATGTTCTGGCCGCTGAAATGTTACCGGATTTAAATTGTTCGATGACATCCTGTAAACGTCTCGCTTCATCAGCCATATTTTGTGCCGCTGCTGTGTTTTCTTCCACCATGGCCGCATTTTGTTGGGTACTATCATCCAGTTCATTAATGGCTTTATCAATTTCATTGATATCTTTGGTTTGTCGTTCACTGGATTTTGCAATTTCAGCAATCAGGTTACTAACTTCCTGCACGGATACTTCAATGGCTTCTAATGCTTCACCAGAGTTATGAACCAGGGCAGAGCCCGATTTAACCTGTTCCACACTATTTTGAATTAACTGCTTGATTTCTTTAGAGGCATCAGCAGATCGACCGGCCAATGCACGTACTTCTGAAGCCACCACGGCAAAACCTTTACCGGCTTCTCCCGCACGTGCAGCTTCAACAGCGGCGTTTAGTGCCAGCAAATTTGTTTGAAAGGCAATATCGTCAATTAACCCAATAATTTCCACAACTTTTTGTGAAGATTGACTAATGCCCTGCATGGCTTTTACGGCCTTGTGCACCACTTCTGAACCCTTTGTTGCCTGGTGCGAAGCTTTGTGCGCTAATTCACGCGCATCACTGGCATTTTTAGCGTTTTTTTGCACAATATCGGTAATATTACGGCTACTACTGGCTGTTTCCTGAATAGTGGCCGCTTGAAGTTCTGTACGTTTTGCCAGGTCGTTCGTGCCACTGGCAATTTCTTGGGAAGAAAGGCTAACGGTGCTACTACTATCCTTAATACTGCTGATTAAGCTTTGTAGTTTATCGGTGGTGCCGTTCAATGCCTGCTGAATATCACCAAAAACACCCATATAAGTGCCTTGCATAGAAACCGACAAGTCGCCGCTTGCCAAGGCATCTAAACAACGACGCACTTCATCCAGGCTTTTTTGCGATACATCACACAGCTGGTTAATGCCTTCTGCCAAAGACAGCGCAAAGCCGGTTTTGCCCTGAATTATAATAGATTTTCCAAAATCACCTCCGGCAGCAGCAGACAAAATATCAGAAATTTCTTCTTCAATAGCTTTATCTATCTCATTTTGCGGCACGACTGCTACAGCCGTTGCTTTCAGCATGGCTATTTCTTCTTCTGCATCTTGTTGCAAGCGATTGGTTTTTTTAATGGCTTCGTGCGCAATAAGGGCAATTTCTTGTAGCCTGTTTTGTTGTGCCTTGTGCCCTTGCCAAAGCAAGGCAATACTACCTAACAGCCCTATAGTTGTAACAATATAGTTATAGTCTGTAATGACGCCACTTATGGTCAGTATGCCACTAATGCCTAAAACACCAACCGCATAAAATAAATAAGGGTTGCTTGGCGTAGTGGTTTGCTCACTTTTTACAGGCGTTTTCGCTGTGCTATTTTTTGTTTGCTGTTCAGACATAACTCCGGATCATCCTGCATGTTGGTTTTCTGATACAGCATAAGGGGTAAAAGTTACGGAATAGTTATGGTATTGATTGAAATATAGGGGGCGTGCTATGCTACATGAATGGTTCTTGCCGTTTAAGCCCCAAAATCCCTAGTATGATTATTTCTTTCATGCGGTTGCCCTGGGTTAAACAGTTGTCTTAGGGTCAAACGCATCCCGCACTGCTTCACCAATAAAAATTAGTAGACTCAATAAAACAGCTAAAACAGTAAACGCGGTAATACCTAACCAGGGAGCTTGCAAGTTGGTTTTCCCCTGCGAGACAAGCTCGCCCAGGGAAGGGGAGCCAGCAGGTAAGCCAAAGCCCAGAAAATCCAGGCTAGTAAGGGTTACGATAGCACCATTTAAAACAAAGGGTAAAAAGGTTAACGCCGCCACTGTGGCGTTAGGCAGCATATGCCGCCACATAATAACGCTATTACGAACGCCTAGCGCCTTGGCTGCACGTACATAATCATAGTTTCGTACCTTTAAAAATTCGGCACGCACCACACCCACCAAAGACATCCAGCTGAATAATAACATGATACCCAGCAACCACCAGAAATTAGGCGTAACAATACTGGCCATAATTATTAGTAAATAGAGCATAGGTAAACTTGACCATATTTCCATAAATCGTTGAAAAATAAGATCAGTTTTTCCACCAAAATAGCCTTGTATGGCACCGGCAGTGACACCAATAATGGTGCTGAAAACAGTAAGAATTAAACCGAATAAAATAGAAATACGAAAACCGTATAAAACCCGTGCCAGAACGTCGCGCGCGCTGTCGTCAGTGCCTAGCCAATGCCGGCTGTCTGGTGGGGAAGGGGCGGCCTGGCCAAGCTCATAATCAATAGTATCATAGGAATAGGGAATAAGCGGCCACCACACTTTACCTTCTTTTTCCTGAATCAATTCCTGCACAAATTCATCCCGATAATCGGCCTCGGTTTCGAAGTCCCCACCAAAAGTTGTTTCAGGATATTCATTAAAAATGGGCGTGTAATAATTACCATCGTAACGCACCAGTAAAGGTTTATCGTTGGCAATAAAATTAGAAAACAAGCTGATAAAAAAAAGAATTAAAAACAGCCATAAAGAAAAACGCCCCCGTCTATTTTGTTTAAAAGCACGTAAGCGACGTTGCATCAGGGGGGACATAAGAGGGTTTTAGAATAATTCGCCGTTTTAAGCAATGCCAACCAGCTGTTTAACGGCGCATAGGGTATCATTCGCTATCGAATTGGCAGTGGATGATCCTTTGTTCAAAATCTCTTTCAAATAATTTTGTTCCTGCATTAAGCGGTTATATTCAACCGTTATAGGCGCCAAATGCCCCACTAATGCCTCCGCCAATTTATCTTTAAACCCGGCAAAAGGCTGCCCGGCATTTTCTTTAACAGCTTGTTCCAGTGAAATATTACGAACAAGCGCCAGCAATGTTAACAGGTTTTTCGCCTCTGGCCGGTCTTCCAGGTCTGTTAGGCTTTCCGGCAAGGGCAGGGGGTCTGTCTTGGCTTTGCGAATTTTCAGGGCGATGGTGTCGGCATCATCGGCAAAAGTGATGCGGCTATAATCAGAAGGATCTGACTTACTCATTTTTTTGGTGCCGTCGCGCAAACTCATGATGCGGGCGCCTTCTTTTTGAATAAGCGGCTCCGGTATTATGAACATATCTTGTTCGTAATACCGGTTAAAGGCGCCGGCAATGTCTCGGGCAAGTTCCAGGTGTTGTTTTTGATCTTCCCCAACGGGCACATGGGTGGCTTGATATAATAAAATATCAGCAGCCATTAGAACGGGATAGGCATACAGACCCAGATTGGCCTGATCCTTTTTCTTGCCGGCTTTATCTTTAAACTGTGTCATGCGGTTTAGCCAACCTAGTGGGGTGTGGCAATTCAGAATCCAGGCCAATTCTGCATGGCCGGAAACACGGCTTTGCGGGTAAATCGCCGCTTTTTCAGGGTCGATGCCACTAGCGATATAGGCGGCAGCGGTTTTTAAAATATTTTCGCGCAAAACTTCTGGCTGTTGCGGCACGGTAAGGGCGTGTAAATCAACAATGCAAAACAGGCATTCATGCTGATCTTGCATACTAACCCAGTGGCGGATTGCGCCCAGATAATTACCTAAATGTAAATCGCCGGTTGGCTGTACGCCTGATAAAATAAGACCCATAGCGCCTTTATGTAACCTTGATTTGACCGAACAACAAATACTTTGTATACTGCAATTGATGAATTTTTTACGAAAATTGTACGCGTTATTGGGTGTAATATTTTCCGGGCTTCTTTTTGCGTCCTCTGCTAGTGCGCAAAGCTATGAAGAATACATGCAGCAATATGGTGCACAACCAATCACACCGCAACAGCAGCAACAGGCTGCCCCTCAGTATGAACAATACCAGCCACAGCAGCAGTATCAGCAACAACAGCAAGTGCAGCCACCGTATAATCAGGGTTCCAGTGTCGGGGGCTATGCCGCGACATATCCTAGAAATTTTAACCAGCTTTATATGCAAGGCTGTGTAAATCAACCTATCAAAACCCCCATTCCCATCAGTAATGAACTGAAAACCGATTATTGCAATTGCATGGCCAATCAAATGAAACAACGGATGAGTTTTCAGGATTTCCGATTAATGGATGATGTAACTGGCTTGCAGGATATGAAGCGGATGCCAAAAAATGTACTGGATGGTGTTCAGGGTGGTGCCAATACTTGCTTTATTCAAAGCGGAGCAAAGATGTTTTTTGGTAAATAAATTAGAGTGCAGCATTGCACCATAACCATATGGAAAAAAGATTTTTTTGTTGCTTAAGTACAGTTTCTAACAATAAAGGAAACAAAAAATGAAACATGTTGTAAGTGCTACTTTCTCCACATATGCAGAAGCCTCTAATGCGATTGCTGCACTTGAAAGTCGTGGCTTTCTAGATTCCCAAATCAGTGTGCTTTCCACTGGAACAGCAGATGGAAAACCTTTTGAAATTCATGAAGGTAATAAAGCCGCTGAAGGTGCTACTTTCGGTGGATCCATGGGCGCAATTGCCGGTGCATTACTTGCCGGGCTTGCCACCGTGGGTGCCATTGTTGTGCCGGGTGGTGCTATCGTAGCAGCCGGTCCAATGGTTGCCGCGCTGGCTGGTGCTGGTGCTGGTGGTACAGCCGGTGGTTTAATCGGTGCTCTTATTGGTGCAGGGGTACCTGAGCATGAAGCCAAAGTACACGAAGATGCTGTATTGAACCGTAATGAGGTTCTTGTTGCCATCCAGGCAAATGACAAGACGCAAGAAAAATTGGCAAAGGAGATTGTTAATCAGTTCCATGCTCAAAATGTTGCTGCTTAGTAAGACTTAATTGCGTCATTAAGAGCTTACGCGGAAACGTACATATAAGTTGAATTTCCGCGTAGGCTCTAATAGAATACCTGCTGCTCTTATGGAAGCACTATAATTTGCGTGCTAATTATTAACAATTTTTTCCACAAGATCTTCAAAAGACATTCCAGCGGCTTTCGCTGATAGGGGCGCCAGAGAATGGCTTGTCATACCAGGGTGCGTATTTATCTCTAGAAGATAAATATTATCCTGATGATCCAGCATAAAATCTGTGCGTGTCAAGCCTTTACAGCCTAAACATTGATGTGCCTGTACAGCATAGCCTTGCATTTTTTGTGTAATATCTTGAGGTAAATTTGCCGGTGTTTGATACTTTGTCGGGCTCGTATCATCATATTTGGCGTAAAAATCATAAAGGCCATCTTGTGCCATAATTTCAACAATAGGAAGGGCTTGGTCATGTAAAACAGGTATGGAAAATTCGCGCCCTTCAATAAATTCTTCTACTAGAATAGGGGAATCATCGGGCTGAATATCTGGCTTGCCTTCTTTGATAATATAAACCCCAACACTGGAACCTTCCTTAGGGCGCTTTGCCACATAGGGCAGGGGGATTGGTGGGTTTTCCAGCAAGGATTTTTGGGTTGTTAATACACCTTTTGGCATGGGTAAATTAACTTGCTGAAACAGACGTCTCGTTAACGCTTTGTCTATGGCAATAGCAGAAGCTGTTATGCCCGATTGCACCTGTTTAATATCCAGCATTTCCAGCACACCCTGCATAACGCCATCTTCCCCGCCAATGCCATGTAAAGTATTGTAGGCAATATCCGGTTTGGGGGTTAATTGCTGCAATAGTTTAGATAAGTCACGTTCAACAATAACATCAATAACCGTAAAACCGCAATTTTCCAGTGCTTGAATGATGCCTGCACCACTTTTTAGCGATATTTCTCTTTCGGAAGACCAGCCGCCACGAAGAACAGCTATGGTTATTGTATTTTTAAAATCTGCAAAAGAGGGGCGCATACTGTCATTGAAATATATATAACCTCCTATACATTATCAAGATCACATATTGCTATAGAACCCACACATAAGTTGAATTTCGTCTTTTTCGCTGTAAATCCCTTTAAAAAAGATGCGAAATAGCCCGTCATACATAAGCGAAATTTTGCGCCGTTCGCAGCCCCTCACGGTTTTATTTTGGAAGCACTATACTACAAATCCAAAACGATACTTCCATTTCGATTCAAGCTAATAACCTGGTTAGTAGAAATACTATCTTTTTGACCCGTTAATTTAACGCGTTTTTGCTTTTCACCATTTATAGTCAGGTTTTCTACATATATATTACGGTCACCTACACCTTTTTGATAACGATCATTATCAAACAATAGCGATGCTTTGGCATTTTTGGGAATAATAACAGACAGCAGTTGTTTACTTTTTTGCAAAACGTAAGTTTTGTAAACCTTGTTATTAATTATCACCTTCAATCTTGGGCTGCCTTGAAATTCTGAACCGAAAACCATAGCTTCTACTTTATGAGTGTTCGCGGGCAGCGCAGGGCTTTTAGCATAAAACTCAACATACCCATTACAGTTTAACTGAATATGATCGCTATTCAATCTGTTGCAAGGTTTTCTGCCAACGACGTTCACTGTTTTTAGGGGGAAAATTTTATTATTAACAGTAATTTCCTGAATATACATATTTCTATCACCACTGCCTTTTACATAACGATCATTATCGAATAACAGCTTTATTTTCGCATTATTTCTAACATTGTTAAGTTTTACAATTTGAGATTTTGGACTACCTTTTACTGCATCAATTAAAACTGTTTTCATTTTTCTGTTGTCTACGATTACAGTAAGCCGAGGTTTTCCCATATAAGATGTGCCCTGAACTTTTAAAGTAATATCATGGCCATCTTGCTGTGGGGCAGGAGGCTGCTTAAATTCTACTGCACCAATATCAGGGGCTTTGCCTTCATAGGAAAAAGCAATATCCTGACTTCTCCATCCTAAATTTGATGGAATTTGTATGCCTTTATCTATCACGGGGCTGCCTGCCTTGGGCGCTAGATTTTGATCTAGCTTTGGATCTTCCATGGTAAATACAGTTTTATCTATACTGCTAATAATATTACCTTCGTTATAGACAATATTGTTTTTCATAGAAAGTTTTATGGGGGTCTTTCGTGAGTCCCCTGTAGCACGTATGGGACTGCCACCTGCATTAAGGAGTAAATTGTTGAATACGGCTACATTTTCAGCGTATTTATTGATGTTAATACCACCACAGTTAACGGCTGTATTATTAAAGATACTTATATTCTTGATGGCTCTATTACTATTGCCAAACATACCAACTGAGCCGCAATCTACTAGTTTGTTGCCCCAAATTCTAATATTTTGTGTTGAAGGATCTTTCCAGCCTTCCATCCAGAAGGCTCGATGCTTAAAACCAGAAATATGGTTGTTATACATGTCTACCCCTGCCATTGAGATTTCTACAGCAGAAGACACATTGGTTTTTCCAGGAATAGCTTTTATGGTGTTGTTATAAAATTTCAAATTATTCCAACCAGGAACAACATAGCTAACATTTTGTTTTACAAAAGAAACCCAGGAAGTTAGTTTATTGTTATAAACGTGGTTGTCCCCCACTAATTGCCATAATTCTATACTGATATTATGATGACTTACGTTGTGGCTTGTTTCAATATCATTGTTATAAATTCTAATGCCACGTTTGTGGTTATGCACGCCTTTAATGCCAATACCTGCATTTTCACGAATAACGTTATGGTGTACAAAAACACCGTTGGTTGTATATAAAACAATATTCCCAGCGGGATGCTGATAATCGCCAATATTGTCTTTGCCAGAATTATTAATAAATACAGAGTTTGCAACTTCTATATTTTTACCACCTATTTTCAGACCATTTTGTTTCATATTTTCAATATGAATATTGTTAACACGTGTATTTTCGTTGCCGATTGAAAGGCCTGTGGCGGCATCATAATTGCCAAGAATCTTAAAATCTTCAAAAGTTTGATTGCCACGCACAACGCCTTTTTTATCTGTATAAGCTACACTTATCATACGTTTATAGCCTGTTTTAAAGGTAGAACCTGGTTTAATAATTGTTTTATCGCGCCCGGCGCCAATAAGGCTAACGCCAGGTTGTATATGGATAGGCTTGCTTAAAATATAAGTACCGGCTTTCATGCGGATAACTGTACCCTGCTTTTTAGCCATACTTGCTACTCTTTCTAGGGTTTTGCAGGGCGCTTTGTCTGTACAGGCATTTGCATCATTACCATTTGGTGCGATTACTATTGTATCTAAAAATTTGTTATCATAAATATGAGTAACTATTAATTTATTATCTTGTGGCACTGGCCATTCGACCGGCGCTATGCTGTCACCTATTATAGTATTATTAGCACTATAAGCCGGCATAGAAACCATTAATATAAAAAACAATATAAATAAATGCATAATTAAAAATACATTTAATTTGTTAACAAAAAGTTAACTTATATTATGATCTTGCGTAAAGCTGTTAACTTTATATAGTGCTTTTATAATGAAAGCCGGCGCGATGACTGCCTAAGCCGATTCAAAGTTTTCCGCTACAAATTCCCAGTTAACAAGCTCTTCCAGGAATGTATTGACATAATCAGGTCGCGCATTTTGGTAATCAAGGTAATAGGCATGTTCCCAAACATCGCAGGTTAATAAAGGTATTTTACCTTTTGTGATGGGGTTTTCGGCGTTAGGGGTTTTGACAACTTCCAGTTTGTCGCCATCTTTTACCAGCCATGCCCAACCACTACCAAACTGACTGCCAGCGGCTTCTTTGAATTTCTTTGCAAAATCGGCATAGCTATCAAAATTTTCTTCAATAGCGGCCAGCAGTTTTCCAGTTGGTTTACCACCGCCGTTGGGGCTTAGGCAATTCCAATAGAAAGTATGGTTCCAAACCTGGGCGGCGTTATTAAAAATGCTGGCTTTGCTGTTATCATTCGCTGTTTGTTTAATGATTTCCTCCAGATTTTTAGAAGCTAGATCTGTCCCTTCAATCAGGCTATTCAGGGTGTCTACATATTTTTTGTGGTGCTTGCCGTGGTGATAATCCAGCGTGTTCGAAGAAATATGCGGCTGTAAAGCTGTTTTGGAATAGGGAAGGTCAGGAAGTTGAAATGTCATGAAATAGCCTCTTAATTAATTTTATTTGTGTTTAATGGAACAGCAATAAATTTTCTATTGGTTGCTGTTATTGTTATTATTCCCACTAGATCTACCATTGGGAAGCGTGCCACTGGCCTCGGCTTGTACAGAGGAATCTGAGCAAAGAATGCGAGAATTGAATGTCAAGGCATTGCTATCACCTTCAACGGCCAATCGACCCCGAACAATACAATCGTTCATAGCGCGTTTAATATTATTGATTAAAGGTGTGCGAGAGCGAGCCTCGGTGACATAAAACAGCTCAGCCATTAGAAGCCCCCAAACTGTTACGCCTAAAAAAATCATGCTGCATCGTTTTAGTAAACTCATTAACTGCCGCCTTCCCGAACCCAGCTGGGGCCGCAATCAATCTTGGCTTCCATCCGGTGGGCGCCAAAGCGGTCTTGCTGGACGCGCCCAAAAATAGCGCATTCATTAATGGCTTCTTGTACTTCATAGTAAAAATCTTGAGATTGCGCCGGGCGTGAAACAGAAAAATAGTACGCCAGCAGCGTCCAAAACCCCAGCGCGCAAAATAGTATCAAAAGGCGATCAAACCAGCACACAAGTTGATATTTAAAGATTATCAGTGCGTATGCAAGCCTTAATAAAATTAAACCTGTTTATAGAGAAAAATGTATTAAGGCCTGTTCTTGCACTTCAAACGGCCTAGATTGAAATATATATATGCAATATTTTTTAAACGCTTTAGGATTGGTTTTATTGCTAGAGGGAGCTGTTTACGCGCTTTTTCCGCAGGCAATGAAAAAGTTTTTATCCAGTATACACGAAATGACGCCGGTTATGTTGCGTAGCAGTGGTTTGCTGTTGGCCATTATCGGTGCAACAATTATTTATTTTGTAACAAGCGTCTGAGCATAAATAAACTCATTGCCTGACGTGTTTTTGGTATGCTACGCCTGCAGTCATGATGTTAAAAAATGTTCGTCAATTATGCGTGTTGTTAAGTTTGGTCGGGCTGCCGGTAATGGCGCAACAAACAGATGATAATGAAAAATTCAATACCTGGAAAAAGCAATTTATAGAGAAAGCCAGCCGGCAGGGTATTGATGCTACGCCGTTAAAAGAGGTTGATTCACCTAACCCCAAAATAATTAAGCTAGACCGCAATCAATTGCATGCCACAATAAGATTTGAAACTTATTTACAGCGTGTTGCACCGCAAAGTCGGCTCAATACCGCAAAGCAACGTTATCTTCAGCATGAAGAATTGTTAAAACAGGTTGGTAAAAAGTATGGCGTGCAGCCGCGCTTTATTGTGGCGCTGTGGGCTGTTGAATCAGACTTTGGCCGCCGAATGGGCGATTTTTCTGTGCTACGATCCCTTGCGACGCTTGCTTATGATGGTAGACGAGAAAAGTTTTTTACGGATGAGCTGATGAACGCCCTTAAAATTTTAAATGAAGGGCATATAACTAATGATCGCTTTTTAGGGTCATGGGCGGGTGCCATGGGGCAGTGCCAATTTATGCCTTCCAGCTTTTTGGCCTATGCACAAGATTTTAACGGCGATGGGCGCAAGGATATTTGGGGAACGGTTGATGATGTTTTTGCCAGTGCTGCCAATTATTTAAGTCAATCAGGCTGGAACGATGCTGAAACATGGGGCAGGGAGGTTAGCAATGTGCCAGCCGATATAGAGCACGGCACAGAAAAAGCATTGCTGCAGTGGTCAGCACGCGGTGTCTTAACAGCAGACGGTAAAGCATTGCCAAATCTGCAACGTATGGCAACTTTGATACGCCCCAAAAGAAGCGATAAAACTTACTTGGTTTATAAGAATTATCACGTTATTAAAAAATGGAATAACTCAGATTATTTTGCTTTGTCAGTGTCGTCTATTGCTGATAGTCTGAGGGCAGACAGCGTAAGGAAATAATAATGAAAAAAGTACTTCTTAGCATTCTAAGTGTTTCAGTGGTTAGCGGGTGTTCCTATTTGAAAAAGGAACCAGATGGCTATGACGCCGCCGGAAACCAATTGCACGGAATGAAGGAGCCTGGTGTTAAAAACTATTACAAGATCGGCAAGCCTTATAAGGTGGACGGTAAATGGTACACCCCTGCGCCTGTTGATCGTTATGCCGAAAGTGGCGTGTCTTCATGGTATGGCCACGGCTTTCATGGTTTGCCAACCGCGAATGGCGAAATTTTTGATCAATATAAACTGACGGCAGCACACAAAACCCTGCCATTGCCGAGTATTTTAAAGGTAACGAATTTGGATAATGGTCGCACAGTTAATGTACGTGTTAATGATCGAGGCCCCTTTGTGGGGGATCGGTTAATTGATGTATCCTACCGTGCGGCGCAGGTGCTTGGTTTCGATGCCAAGGGGCTAACACGTGTGAAGCTGGAATACTTACCGCAAGAAAGCCAGATTGCTGCCTTGCAAGCTGGCGCGCGGCCTGATCAGCTGCGCAATATTAATCAGATTGCCACAGCAGCTGGCGACGCAGGTTATGCAAACAATTACAATCAACCTGGTTTTACACAGGCCGCTACACAGGAATTTACACCACAGCCGTCAAATGCCGTGCAGGTGCAGCCTTTGCAAGCCGCTGGTAATAACTCTTTTCAAAGTGCCTCTGGCGTGCCGCAGGCAACATCTTTTGCAAACAACGAGCAAACAGTGCCTTTATCCGGCACAGTACCAACAGGTGTTGTAGCCAATGGCAGCAGTAATGTTTACGGTAGTGGTAACTTTACGCCTGCGCCAACCGGAGGCAACGCAAGCAGCAACTATGAAAGCGGTTTTACACAGTCTCCGGTGTATGGCGACCAATCTTCTTATAGCAATAATACATATACTCCTTCTATGCAGACAGCGGCACCTTTGGCTAATGGGCAAATATTTGTGCAGGCAGGCGCCTTCTCTAATCCGCAATCTGCACAACAGTTAGTAAGCCAGTTGCAAAATAGTGGACAAAATGCCTTTGTTGCCAATACAACGGTTGATGGACAGCAATTCTATCGGGTTCGTATGGGGCCAGTGGCCAATGTTAATGATGCGGAAACAATGGTTACGCGTGCTTTAAACAGTGGCGCCGCCGACGCGCGTGTTGTTGTTGAATAACTCCGCAACGCTGTTCCCTTATTGTTTCTATCATTGTACTTTTTCCTGTAGCTATGATTCTTAAATCAAGAATATTGAATATTTTTTTATTACTGCTGTTATGTTGCTGGGCAACCATAGGGCAGGCGCAAAGTGAGATTGATACCCCGGCAGAGCATGCCTTGCTTTATGATGTGCAGACGGGCAAAATGCTGCTGTCAAAAAATATTGATGGGCGAATGTACCCGGCATCTATGACCAAAACGTTAACGGCCTATGTTGTCTTTGACTTGTTAAAGAAAAAAACAATCGCGTTGGATCAAGCCTTTAAGATTTCAGAGAAAGCTTGGCGTAAAGGCGGCTCTAAAATGTTTTTATTGGTAGATAAATACGTAACGGTTGGTGACCTTTTAAAAGGCCTTATTATACAATCCGGTAATGATGCGGCCATCGTATTGGCAGAAGGTATTGACGGCAGCGAGGAGGCGTTTGCGGCGCGTATGAACCGCATGGCCAAAGAGATAGGCATGAAGAATAGCCATTTTGTTAACCCTAATGGCTGGCCAGATGATAATCATTATACGACAGCAGAAGATTTACTCATTCTTACCCAGCGGTTGGTTAAGGATTTTCCTCGCTATTATAAATTGTTTCAACAACCGCAATTTACCTATGCCAACATTACACAGCGAAATCGCAATCCTCTGCTTAAGCTTTTAGAGGGGGCTGATGGCGTTAAAACAGGCTATACCGAGGCGGCGGGCTATGGGTTGATTGGATCAGCACAGCGTGGCGATAGGCGCCTGATAATGGTTTTAGGTGGTTTAAAGACTAACCAACAACGCACAGACGAATCCGTGCGGATTATGAATTGGGGGTTCAATAACTTTAAACAGGTTTCTTTTGCTCCTGCTGGAAAAACCATTACAACGGTTCCAGTATGGCTAGGGGAGCAAAATTCACTAGATTTATTTTCCGGCGTAAATGTGGTGCAATTACAAAATATAAGTCAGCTAAAACAGTTAAAGGCTGTCGCACAGATTGAAACGCCGGTAAAAGCACCCATTAAAAAAAATCAGGCTATTGGGGCTATTTTGGTCGATAACAAAAAGTATCCGCTATTGGCCAAACAATCTATTCCCAAAGTAGGATTTTGGACAGGTGCCAAACGTAAATTCCATTTCCTTTTAACTGGCGATTATTACTAAAAATACAATGTTTATAACGTTTGAAGGTGGGGAAGGTGCTGGTAAAAGTACGCAGGCTAAATTGCTGAATGATGCATTGCAACAAAAAGGTTTCAAGGTTTTTTTAACTAGAGAACCTGGTGGTTGCAATGCAGCAGAATCCGTAAGAAAAATACTGTTATCTGATTATAATTGGCAGGCTTTTTCAGAGCTTTGCTTAATCAGTGCGGCGCGTCAAATGCATGTTTATGAAGTAATTCAGCCCGCATTAGCAGAAGGTAAAACAATAATTTGTGATCGTTTTATCCATTCTACTGTTGCTTATCAATGCTACGCTGGTGGCCTTGAAAAAGGACTCGTGGAACAGTTCAACGCACTTGCAACAAATAGTTTATACCCTGATATAACTTTTTTTCTGGATATTGACCCTGCCAAAGGATTGCAGCGCACGTCTAATATTCCTGACCATTTTGAGGATAAAAGCCTGTCATTTCATCAAAAATTACGTGAAGGGTTTCTTGAAATGGCCGCAAATGATAAACGCATTATCGTAATTGATGCACGGCAGTCAAAAGAAAAAATTCATCAGCAAATTTTAAACGCTGTGTCAAAATATTCCTGAAATTGTTATAGAGGCGGTATAGGAAGCCCAACCTAAGACCCCTAGCCCAAACAACCAAACAACCGTATCTTCTTGCCAGGAATTTGTACGAAATAACCCCAGGGAGAAATTGCGTTTATAAGGCCAGAATAGCGGCACGCCAGAAGGTGTCATCATATCACCGAAAATATGTGATAGATAGCCAAGGCATAAAGGGGCAACCAAGGGCTTATAGTGCTCATACGCAGAAAAGTGCGTTGCAACATAAAGTATAAACAGTATAGCAATTGTCATTAGTAGACTGTGTGTAATGCCTCGATGCCCAAAAATGGCACTGATGGGAATGCTGATGCAAGGGAGCTTGCGACCAACGGTGCTTTTAGGGTGGTCAATATCTGGCAAAATACCGCCAATCATGGCGGCCATTATACCTTCGGCTTCTAAAGGAAGTTGTGTTGTAATGGCATAAAGGCACCAGCATCCCGCAGAAAAGGGGATATGGTTGCGCGCCATCATTCTGTTAAGGCTGCCTTGATTGATTTTACAAATTCTTTTACCGTTTCAACCGGTTTATCGTTATCCATTTTTTTAATGATAGCAGAGCCAATAATAACCGCATTGGCCTTGCCTTTAAGTTTTGCCGCTTGTTCAGGGGTGCTAATACCAAACCCGACACCCACAGGTAAATCTGTATGTGTGTGAATACCTTTAACGGCTTGTTCAATGTCGGCTGTATCGGCTGCCTGGCTGCCTGTGATACCCGTTAACGAAACGTAATACAGAAATCCGCCACTATGCTTACTAACATAGGCAATACGTTCTTTAGGGGTTACCGGGGAAATAAGATGAATGAGTTGAATGTTGTTTTCTTTGGCTGGTTCTGCAAATTCTTTCTCTTCTTCAATGGGTAAATCTACCAGAATCATGCCATCAACGCCGGCTGTTCCGGCATCTTTCATAAAGCGTTCCGCGCCATAGCGATAAACAGGGTTAATATAGCCCATTAAAACAATAGAGGTTTTAGTGTCTTTTTTACGAAATTCACGCACCATCTCCAAAATATCTGCTAGTTTAATGCCTTGTTCCAAAGCCTTTAGGCCAGCTTGCTGAATCGTTTCTCCATCAGCAACAGGGTCAGAAAAGGGCATGCCTAGTTCAATAATATCAGCGCCGGCCTCAGGCAGACTGCATAAAATTTCCAAAGATGTTTTCTTGTCCGGATAACCGGCCATTATAAAAGGGATTAGGGCTGTTTTGTTGGCTGGAAAAGCGTTTTCAAGTCTGTTTAATGACATATCTGTTCGTTAATATATAGAATTACCTGTGCTGTCATGATATATTGCATCAAAATGCAAACAGCGTTACAAAACATTTCTTAACAAAGTTTTTATATAATAAGAATCATATGCCCCTAGCACTTTTAAACTACGTTTCGTTTCCTGTAACCTTATTTGCCATTGTTTTTGCGCTGCCTTTAAAAGCGGCTGAAATTCATCAAATTCGCTTTGGCACGCAAGAAGGAAAAACCCGCATGGTGCTGGAGGTAACAGACAACCCCATGCAGAAAATTTCCCCGCTAGAAGGGGGAGCTGGTTTAAATGTTGATGTAAAGGCCTCTGCTCCTAAAGCCGTTCTAGAACCTGTAAAGGGTGCCCTGGAAAAAGCCAGCCATTACAAATTAAATGATGATGTGCATCGTATTGCTTTGCACAGTAAAGCGCCCTTAAAATTAAACAGGCACTTCTTCTTGCCTGCAAATGACAGTAACAAACATGGGCGGCTAGTTTTTGATTTTGAAACTGTGGGTGCCCCTTTAAAGCAAGATGAGCCACAATATGAGGCTTTGCTGGAAAAAGCTGTGACAACCACAACAGCCTCTGTGCCTATCCCCCCTGATGAATTGCACAAAATTGCTAATCGACAGGCTATTGCACTACACAAGCCTGTGATCGTCATTGACCCTGGGCATGGGGGTAAAGATTCTGGTGCCGTTGGGGTGGGGGGCACCTATGAGAAAAAACTCGTGCTGCGCATGTCTCAAGAATTGCAGCAGGCTATTAATGCAACTGGCCGCTATCGTGCCGTCCTAACTCGTAATGACGATCGTTTTATCCCGTTGCGTCAGCGGGTTGATATTGCCCGCAAACACAAAGCGGATCTATTTATTTCGGTGCATGCCGATTCACTGCCAAAAGCCAGTAAACATGTGAGTGGTGCAACGGTGTATACCCTATCAGAAACGGCATCAGATGCAGAATCGGCCTTATTAGCCTCCCGCGAAAATAAATCAGACTTAATTGGTGGTGTTGACTTAAAATTTGAAAACAGTGAAGTTTCTAGTATTTTAATAGACTTGGTACAGCGCGAAACCATGAACCTTTCTGCTAAATATGCCAACATGGCCATTTCTTCATTGGGTAATCGTATTAACGTTAAAAACCATGCCCACCGCTTTGCCGGCTTTGCTGTGCTAAAAGGTGTTGATACCCCATCAATTCTTTTGGAAATGGGTTATCTTTCTAATGAAAAAGAAGAGTGGAAAATGAACCAAGCCAGCTATCGCAATAAACTAGCCAGCGGTATGGTAGAAAGTATCGACAGCTTCTTCCGCCAGCAAATTGCGCTGAATAGTGTGCGTTAGGTTTCCTAATTATATAGTGATTCCAAAATAAAGCCGTGAGGGGCTGCGAGCGGCGCAAAATTTCGCTTATGTATGAAGAATACACTGGCTCAATTTTACTTGCTCTCGCCTCCACACGGATTTATTTTGGAAAACTATAGCTATCTGGAAGAGCCTGACGATAAAGTATAAGCAAATAATTCTCCATCCGAAGTGGGAATGATACCGGATTGGGGAATGTTAGGATTTAAAACTTGTTCAAATTCCTCAATGGTGGAAATAGCCTCTAGATATTCGTTGTAAACTGTGGGGTTTTCAAAAGACAGCGATTGCATGTAGTTGATCACAGCTGTTTTATTCTCGGTGAGAAATTCAGTATATTGTTGTTGTAATAGTGTATGCCCCAATATTTCAGAAAGAAGTTCGCCTCTAGAATCGCCTTCTGCTGTTTCAAGTGCGGTCTCAATTCCCAAGATAGTTTCATGATTCTCCGTATATAACTTAAGATACTCTTCAATTTCACCATTTGATACAGGGCGTTTCCCTAGAATAGCCATACGCGCTGCGTCTAGGCGCTGTGATTCATCCTCTCGCTGCGCATATTGCCTTAAATAGGTCATGTCTTCAAAATCAAAAAATAGGCTATTATAGGCAAATCTAGCCAATGAATCAGGGCGAGCCTGGTTATCAGGAAGGGTTTGTTCATAGTACGATGACAGGTGTACAGAAGTGTAATTAGAAGTCGCCACTTCAAATTTCGTAGCAATGATTTCGTCAACCAACCGTCTTAAATCAATGTTTACTTCAGTACCTTCTTCTGTGGCATAGGCGCCCAGAATTTCTGCAACTGCCTGAGAGTTCTTGGAGAAGCCTAGGTGAAAAAATTCATGCATAACCACTCTTGTGGTGTTTGTTTCTCCCAGCGCTGGATTGCCATCATTGTCGAATGTATTAAATACTATTGATGACAATCGATCTCTGTTAACATGGGCTCTAGTTTTCCCTAGCTGTCCGTGGGATAAGCTGCGTTTCTGCGTCCACCGATTGTGAAATTCTTTCTTGATCGCTTAATGAATCATAATCGAATGATCGATACGCTTCCTTGCCAATATCAATGGTTAAAATACGCTTGTCCTCAGAATCTTGACTGCGATGAATTAGCCAATTCAGAAAAGCAGGGTTTTGATCCGCCAAAAACCTTAAATGAGTTGCTATCTCGTTGAATTCATTTTGAAACTGAGCGTGTGCATCGGGGTCAGATTGCAAATGGAATTGTAATGTAATAATAGCGTTTTCGGACGTTTCAGTGTTTGTAAAACGTATTTCTCCTATATTAGTTCCTTGTGAAAGCGGCTTTGAAATAGCAACATTAACTAAGGGGCTTGTTTCCTGCTCACTTAAAAATAAATCTTTATGGATAAGATCTTCAAGTGGGTGGTGTTTCATTTTTTCATAAACACGCCTTCTTGAGGGTGACAAGACTTCTGCCTGCTGGTCAAATTGAGCTTCTTGTTCTAAGGAAAGCCCACTATCAGGCTGAATATAATAAGAATAGAAAATTTGATCCTGTAATGCTGCCGATTCTGCGGCATTGAGCGCATCTGAAAGTACTTCCCCCATAATACCGGGGTTTGTTATTTCAAATCCTGGATGTTTTAAAAGTGCTTCAGTGAATTGATGGTTAGGAGGGGGATCATAACTAAGCACTTGTAAAGTATAGCATTAAATAGAAAAAATTCCAGTAATTATTACGGACAGGCTTTTAAGAGCTTACACCAAAACCCACGCACAATTTGAATTTCGTCTTTTTCGCTGCAAATTCCTTTGAAAAAGATGCGAAATAGCCGGCTATTCCGCCCTTTCACAATGAAATTTTCGCAGAAAAATACTTCTTTCAACTTATACGTGGGTTTCCGCGTAAGCTCTAAGATACTACTTCCTTACCTGCCCAATCGTAAACTTTGCCGCTATACTCAGGAGTCGCGGATTCCAGAATATCGATTAGGTAGGTCGCTGATTGCTCAGGCGTAAACAATTTGCCCGGCTGTACATAGCTTTGAAAAGGTTTTGATAAATCACTATCCACTGTTCCGGGATGTAAGCCCATAATAATCATTTGTTTATAACGCCGCGCTGTTTCTATAGCCGTATTTTTCAACAGCATGTTTAAAGCGGCTTTTGAAGCACGATAGCTGTACCACCCGCCAATTTGGTTGTCACTAATACTCCCAACCCTGGCGGAAATGGCGCCAAAAATTGCTTTTTTATCGGTGTGAAGCTTCGGAATAAAATGCTTGGCACATAAGGCAGGGGCAATGGTGTTGATATAAAACAACCGTTGCATCGTGTTGGTATCCAGTTCTTTTAAAGACTTTTCTGGCATAATTTCAGCATTATGCAGGAGGCCGGTTGTTACCAAAATAATATCCTGTGGCTGGGTTAATTTTTCGGCTGCTTCTGCAATGCTCTCGGGCTGATCGAAATCAATGAAATGATCGCTTCCTGAACGGCTGAAACAGTTAACCTGGTGGCCGTTGTCTTTGTATTGTTTCGCTAGGGCACTGCCAATGCCGCCACTTGCTCCGATAATAGAAATATTCATAATGAGGCTATACTATCTTTTTGCATAAATTTAAGCTATTGTACAGTCGTGAAAAAAGAAACAATTGAGGGCGTGGGGGAGCTTGCCACCGAAACCTTGAAATATGCTGCTGGAGACAAAATTGGCTGTAAATTCGAGCAGTTGCGCATAGAGTTATTAGAGCGCTATGGCCCTGTTCCATCAGAATTAACCGGCGATGTAATTTTAGATGCTAAAATAGCCAATGTTCGTCGCCGCAAGATGGAAGCGGAAATTGAATGGCTGACCAACCAGATTTTAAAGGAGGACAGCAATGATGATATGGAAGAAAACAGTACAACAGATATGCCCAGCTATGGTTTTGAATTTGCGATAGATGAAAAGGTTCAGGGCGAGGTTGGGGAACAAAAGCCCAAAAAAGATCGCCGCAAGGAAGAGGCATTGAAAAAATTGCAAATGAAGAAGCAATTACCCAATCGCCGGTTACGCCAATCACAGCTTATGCAAATGAGCGAAGACAATAACGACCGTGATTAACGGCTTGCAATTTATAGCATAAAGCACTATAAAGCGCCAAACTTTAACCCGCATGCAGGAAAACCCTTCAGTGCAGCAATGCTGTGAACCCTGCAGAGGACTAACTGAGGAAACTATACGATTATGGCATTGCCACACTTTACAATGCGCCAGCTTATTAACGCTGGTGTACACTTTGGACACACTACACGCCGCTGGAATCCGCGCATGGAACCCTATATTTTCGGGGTACGCGCCGGTATTCATATCCTTGATTTGCAACAAACAGTGCCTTTATTTCACCAGGCATTGGTGCAAGTGCAAAAGGTGGCTGCCAATGGTGGCCGGGTTCTTTTTGTTGGTACCAAACGTCAGGCCGCTGACAAGGTAAAAGAATGTGCACAGAAATGTGGGCAATACTATGTCAACCACCGCTGGTTGGGTGGGATGCTAACCAATTGGAATACTATTTCTAATTCCATTAATTCTCTTAAAGAGCTGGAAAAGCACCTGGAAGAGCATGGCGATAGTATTACGAAAAAAGAACGTCTATCCTTAACGCGCCGCCATGACAAACTTGAACTAGCTTTGGGTGGTATTCGCGATATGGCTGGTATCCCTGATATCATGATCGTGATTGATGTGAACCAGGAAGAAATTGCTGTCAAAGAAGCGACAAAGCTAGGTATTCCGGTAGTTGGTATTTTGGATAGCAACTCTAACCCTGCTGGCGTTGATTACCCTGTGCCTGGCAACGATGATGCGACACGGTCTATTGAATTATACTGTGAACTGTTTGCTGCTGCTGTTTTAGACGGTATCCAACAAGAAGTAAAAGCCAGTGGCGTTGATATTGGTACATTAGAAAACCCAATTAATGAGCAAGTGCCTGCCGAAAGAACTGAGGCACATAGCGAAAATGTGAACCCTGATCTTGCAACAGCGCCAATTGCTGAGCAAATCGATGAAACAGTTGAAGAAGTACAGAAAAAAGTTGCTGCGGCAAAATAACGAATAAAGGATCATAGCATGGCAATTTCAGCTAAAGATGTGAAAGACTTGCGCGAGAAAACAGGCGCAGGAATGATGGACTGTAAAAAAGCTTTGAACGAAAGTAATGGCGATTTTGAAGCAGCAGTAGACTGGCTGCGCACAAAAGGCCTTGCGGCAGCGGCAAAAAAATCTGGCCGAGTAGCGGCAGAAGGTTTAGTGGCTGTCGCAACAAATAAGAACATTGGTACTATTATCGAGGTAAACTCTGAGACAGATTTTGTTTCCAAAAATGAGCAATTTCAAAAGTTCGTTATTGGCGTTAGTCAGGTTGCGTTGCAGCAAACCGCAAATGATATTGATGTGGTAAAACAAGCGGCTTATCCGAACGTGAATCACAACGTTGAAGAAGAACTGACGCGCCAAATTGCAACCATTGGTGAAAACATGAGTTTGCGACGTGTAAGCAGCTTTACAGTGGGGCAGGGCGTTGTAACTTCTTACATTCATAATGCCGTGGCGCCTAATATGGGTAAAATTGGCGTGCTGGTTGCTTTGGAATCTGCCGCTAGTGAAGCAGATTTACAAGAGCTTGGTAAAAAACTAGCCATGCACATTGCTGCAACCAATCCTCAATCATTGAACATTGATTCCTTAGATGAAGCAGTTGTACAGCGTGAGCGCGATATTTTTTCTGAGCAAGCCAAAAACAGCGGCAAGCCTGATAACATTATTGAAAAAATGGTCGAAGGCCGTATTCGTAAATTTTATGAAGAAGCTGTGCTATTAGAGCAAACTTTCATCATGGATAACGAAACACAAATTAAAAATGTGATTGCTGGCGCGGCTAAGGAGCTAGGGCAAGACATTAAACTGGTTGATTTTGTGCGTTATGGCCTAGGTGATGGTATTGAAAAAGAAGAAAGTGACTTTGCTGCTGAAGTGAAGCAACAGCTTGCGGGCTAAACCAGGAATTGGCGCTTAATTGCCCGCATTCTTGTAGTAGTAACCCATGCTGAAACGCCTTTATAATCAAACCCTTAATGTTGCTGGCCACCGCCACGCACCGATGGTTTTGTTTATTTTGGCGTTTACGGAAAGTTCTTTTTTCCCTATTCCGCCAGATGTTTTACTGCTGCCGATGATTCTAAATAACCGGGATAAAGCGTTTTACTATGCAACGCTTTGCACGGTGGGTTCTGTCCTGGGGGGGATTGCCGGTTATGCACTTGGTTACTTTCTGTTTGATGTTATCGGCGAGCCAGTTTTAAACTTTTATGGCAAACAACATGCTTTTGAAGCTTTTAAAGATCACTACAATAACTATGGCTGGTGGATTGTTTTTGGTGCAGGTTTAACGCCTATTCCTTATAAGGTAATCACCATTGCCAGCGGCGGCTTTGAAATGCCTATTATCCAGTTCCTGATTGCCTCTATAGTAGGGCGCGGTATGCGTTTCTATTTAGAAGCAATTCTGTTATGGAAATACGGTGCCCCCATACGCAAATTTATAGAAGAGCGATTTGCCCTAGTCACTACCCTAGCTTTTGTGGCCTTAATCGGTGGGGTTTTATTGCTCAAGATGCTTTAACTGATCGTAAGGTTTGACTGTAAAATTATTACCATCTCTGGTTTCATGCTGCAGTATTTTAAATGCGCCCTACCTAAACGCACGCTTCATTTGAGTTTCCAGCATTTCAGCCAGAACTACATGGGTGGAGGTAAGTCTAGCTGCCGTTTATTTTGGAAGCACTGTATACCTAAAAATCCCGTTCCAGCATCAAATCACTATCTTTTTTAATCGCTTTTTTTAAAATCTTCTTAACAGGTTTCGGCATAAAACCACTAATAGCAGTTTTCAAATTTTTATCTTTTTTAGCCGTAAACTTCTTAGCGCCGAGCTCTTCCCACTCTAATTTCTTTAGTGGTTTGGTATCTTTGAACCATTGATTGCCGTAAAGTTGCGTTCGTTGGCTTGCCAGGTGGTTGTAGTCCGCTTTTACGGCATGAACACTATCATTACTGGGGGCAAATAAGACCATAGAGTTATTTTTAGTTTGTATGCTTTGCGTTTCGCACCATTCCCATGGCACCCAGGCGCGTTCAACATCGTCGTGTTGTGCCCAATAATCTTTTACATACTTATAATCTTCTTTAAAGGTCATATAGTGTGTGTGGTGAATCAATTGTTCTGAATTATCATGCGGGTTAATGTTCACCATAAAAGTCGTGGCTTTTCGACGCACATCGGGGTGGGGGCTAATCTCGTAGCCATCTAGGTATTTCTGAATGCCTGTGTCAGCGGTGCAATTACTAAAATCCAGGCCAAATTTTTCTGCCACAGCCGTGTTAAATTCTTGCCCCTCTAGAAATTCTTTTAACTCTGCTAGAATACTATGTTCAGGCGTAGCCAGACGCAGGGTGATGCCCGAAGTTAGGCACGCAGAGTGTCGTTCCTTATCGTGGTGGTTAGGTTGCCTTCTGCTGGCAATATATTTGTCTTTATCCGTAACGCAGCCGGGAAAAGTAATAATTTTATAGCCGTTATCAAACAATTGCTGAAAAAGGGCTTCGTCATCGGTTACATCTTTAATGTTAATTTGCGGCGCCTGAGTGATTTGCTGAAAGTGCTCATCAGAAAATAAGTTATCAATATAAATATGTTCATAAGGGGCATTGGTAAAAGGGGATTGCTTTATTTTATCAATAATATAGCCGAAACTAGCCATGTTGTATTCTCCGCTAACAAACTTGTTTTACATTATATTAGGCGTTCATCATAAGACAGGCAATAGTGTTTGCAATATGTGAACTAATTCTTCTTATTTTTCGTTCGTTTGCTATATTATGCCCAAAAAAGTTTTTAAAATGTCTAAGTATATTACCACCCCTATTTACTATGTTAACGATAAGCCGCACATTGGTCATGCGTATACAACCATTGCTTGTGATGTTTGGGCGCGCTGGCAACGTTTAATGGGGCGGGAAACATTTTTCCTAACAGGCACAGACGAGCATGGACAAAAGGTACAACAATCCGCAGAGAAGGCTGAAAAGTCGCCGCAAGAATTTACAAATGAAGTATCGCAACGATTTCGCGAACTGGCCAAGGCACTGAACATCAGCAACGATGATTTTATTCGCACCACAGAACCGCGCCATCATATTTGTGCTCAGGATTTCTGGAAAAAACTAGAAGAAAATGGGGCAATTTATGAAGGAAAGTATGCCGGGTGGTATTCTGTAAAAGATGAACAATATTTTTCTGAAAACGAAATAGTGGACGGTAAGGCACCCAGCGGCCATCCTGTTGAATGGCTGGAAGAGCCTAGCTATTTCTTCCGCTTGTCTGCCTATCAGCAGCCCCTAATCGACTATATTGAACAAAACCCTGACTTTATTGCGCCAGAAAGCCGTAAAAATGAAGTTTTGGGTTTTATAAAGGGTGGATTAGAAGATTTATCTATTTCACGCACCAGTTTTGATTGGGGCATTAAGGTGCCAGGTAATGAAAATCATGTAATGTATGTGTGGATAGAGGCGTTAAGCAACTATCTGACAGTTTTAGGTTATCCGGAAGATACACAGGAAATGCAAAAATTCTGGCCAGCCAGTGTGCATATTGTTGGCAAAGATATTTTGCGGTTCCACGCTGTTTATTGGCCAGCTTTCTTAATGGCCGCGGAAATGCCCTTGCCACAACGCATTTTTGCGCATGGCTGGTGGACAAACGAAGGCCGGAAAATATCAAAATCCTTAGGGAATGTGATCGACCCTTACGAATTGATAGAGCACTACGGCCTTGACCCCGTGCGTTATTTCCTGATGCGTGAAATTCCCTTTGGTAATGATGGTGATTTTTCTAGAGAGGCCATAAAACTACGTATTAATAGTAATTTGGCGAATGATTATGGCAACTTGTGTCAGCGTGTGCTGTCTATGGTTGCAAAAAATATGGATAGCTGTTTAGCCGATAGTCAGCCGCAAACACAAGACGACCATGATTTTATCGATCCTATTCATCAATTAACAGCGGAAATTGACGAATTAATGGAGCAGCAGGCTTTTCATAAAGTACTAGAACTAATTGGCCTACATATTAGTAATGCAAACCGCTATGTGGATGCGCAGGCTCCCTGGACACTAAAGAAAACTGATTATGAACGGATGAAAACAGTACTTTCAATATTAGTGGAATCAATTTATCGTGTAACACTATATTTGCAGCCCTTTATGCCGCAGGTTACAGCAGAGATTTTACAGCAGTTAAATGCTGATGATAAGAGTGTTACCGCTTCGTCTTTACCGGCAAACCATCAAATTAATACACCAACGCCAGTTTTCAAACGAATAGATTAGAGGCGTCTAAGCCCACGATGAAGGCTATTTTCATCTTCTTCAAGCTTTTGCCGTGCTTCCTCTAGCTGCTGCATGTATTCAATATTCTGTTGTGTAACCTGGCTTGCGTCTTCCAACATCGCTTCTTCCGCAAGTTTTTGTAATATTATAATTTTTTCTATTTCACTGAATTCAACATTATGAACCGCCTCATGTTTGGCAATATAACTTTCAACGTCAATTGTTTTGGCTTCAAAAATATTTTGTTTTAGCGCTTGGCGTGCTTGTGAAAGCTCTTGCTCTTCCTTGGCTTGATCTAAAATGCGGCCATCTGCTGTGCCTTCAAATGCTTTTTCTTTAACACTGCTGTTTTCTCTTAAAACTTCATTGGCTGTGGTGCCGTGTGAAACAGGCTCCTTGCCATCATTAATTTTTCTGGCAATGGCTGCTAATTGATAGCGTTGAACTTTATCCGCACTTAATTTGGCGGCCTGTAATGAGGTATGGCTCTCGTTTTTACCAGAGACTGCATGGGTTCCACGAGCCTTGTTGCCTGCTTTTGCTACTAGCCTGTCGGCCTCTTTATCGGTAACTTTCGCTTTGTGCCTTTCTACAGTCGCTATTTCTTGCTTCTCTGTTTTTTTATTATCTGAGGGATGTTGCTTCAAATTTTCACGTAATTGATCGCGTAATCTTTGAATAAGTTCTGCTTGAGTATTTTCTTTAGAGTATCGCGTAAAAAAATCTATTAATTTCACTTAGTTAATATACAATAATAACCAATTTATCTCAAATTAAATTTTCATAACAACAACACTTGGCCGGGGTGGTAAAGTAGATTTTTCATCTGGCCACCTGTGTGTTGGGTTATCAAACTTTGAGCCTTGTGCGGGATGCTGCACTGCAAAAAAACAATATTTATTATTAGGTGTAAAACTCGGCCCTGTTATTTCCGCACCTTGCGGCGCAGCATAAAGTCGTATGGCCTGTTTCTCTTTCATCTTATACAATCCTTCAGGGATATTAATGGCATCTTCTGCGCCATCCGTTGTAACATACAGATCGCCATTAGGGGCGGCCATAATATTATCAGGGCAGGGTAGGGCGGCTATATTAATACGTCGATCATCCCCTAATACGAACATTTCCCAGTTGCCTTTAGGGGCTGCATGATCTTTCGATGTAATCGTTATAATATGCCCAAATGCATTGTCTGGGCGCGGGTTTGCGGCATTAACTTTTGTGCGCTTTTGGTTTTTGGTGCAAGCAAAGTAAACTTGGCCATTCTTAGGGTTTAATGTAATGCCTTCCGGCCTATCCATTGGTGTTGCACCAGCTAAATCAGCGGCAAGCCGTGTTTCAATATAAATATCAGCCTGGCTATAGAACCCATTTTCTGCGGTTAGGCCGTGCCGTCCGTGGATAAGTGGCCGCCAGTCTATCGTGCCATCCGCAAGAAATTTAGCAATATAAAGAACACCGTCTGCCAAAGGGCTTTTACCCTGTTCAATACTTTCGCGCCAAGGTCTATTGGAAACGTACCGATAAAAGTATTCAAAATGTTGATCATCGCCGGAATAAACCACAACCCGGCCATCGGATGCCTCAACACAACAAGCGGCTTCGTGTTTAAAACGGCCAAGTGCGGTATGTTTAATGGGGGTGCCTTCAGGCTTAAAAGGGTCAACCTCTACAACCCAGCCATATTTATTGGCTTCATTAGGGTTTATCTGCAGATTAAAGCGATCATCATGACGCCCCCAGTCATTAGACTTAACATGTGCCACGTTATAACGTTTATAATTGCGCTGCTCGTTGATCGGGTAATCGCCCACAAACAGGAAATCAAAATTTTCTTCACAGGTTAGTAGTGTTCCCCAAGGGGTTACGCCACCCGCGCAATTACCAGCCATACCGGTAACATGCGTGCCATTGGTGTCGCCGCCAGTTTGCAAGCGTTGATGCCCCGCTGCCGCGCCAGAAAATTCGTAAAAACTGTTATGGCATGATAACCGACGATTATATTTACTGTTTAATACTGGCTGCCATTGGTCATTAACCTGTTCAATTTCTACAACTGATAAGCCAACAGAAGCCATTTCTACGGCGGCCGCAATAGCGCGATTTTTATTAGAAGGGTGCATTAAATGACGATCCGGAAATTCGTGATTTACACAAATCAGGCCACGACTTTTACTGATAGGAAAATAGGCCGTAAAATCGCAGTTGTAGCCAAAACGCTGCATTTGTTGATCTGCAGTTAGTGCAACGGGGTCAAAAACCTCCATGTTAGGGTGCAAAGCGTCTCCCCAGGCTAATAAAATTTGCACAGGTTTAATAGCTTCATAAGAAGCTTCTTTGCTAAAGAACTGGCTTTTGCAACCGGTAACGAAAGCTAAACTGCCCAATGCTGAGGCTTTTAAAAAGTTACGGCGGGCCAGAATAGTATTAAAGCAAGTATTTGCGGTATGGTTGGTGGCGATATCATCGAAATCCTGACTCATACAAGAGGTATAAGGCGAAATCGCATAAGATAAAAATGACATTTTTATGATATAGGAGCCTAGGTTTCATACGACTTTTTGACAAACAGTGCTTTAGAGTGGCTGCATGAGCTGCTTAGTAGAAAAATTTTCATATTATTTAAAACTGACACAGTCAGAGAAAGATACTTTATTAAAACTGGAAAAAGATAGCCGGGACTATGCGAAAAATAAAATTATCTATCAGCAAAATAAAGAGCTGAATGAAATTATGGTGGTGCGTGAGGGGTGGCTCATGAGTTTCGCTTATATGCAAGATGGAGGGAGGCTTGTTTTGCACATTTATCACCCAGGTGACGTAATTGGTACTATGTCTATCCCCTTTGTTGAAAGCCCTTATGGTTTAATGAGTTTAACGCCATGCACCTTATGCCCATTTCCTAAAAGTGGGATGAAAGAGTTGCTTAAAGGAGCTCCGCGCCTTACGGCCTTATTATTTTCCATGGGGATGCAAGACAATGTAGTATTACTGGATCGTTTAAAGGCGGTGGGTAGAATGTCTGGTGAAAACAGGGTTGCTATGCTTTTATTGCAGGTGTGGACACGTTTAAATATTACCTGCAAAAACATTTCAAACACTTTTGATTTTCCCATTTCGCAGGAAATTATAGCTGATGCTTTGGGTATTACCCCTGTGTATGTCAATAGAATGCTTAAAAGGCTACAGAAAGATGGCTGGATTGATTATGAGAGAAAAGCGATCACCCTTCATGACCCAGAAGAATTAGGCAAGCGTTGCGATTTTATAGATCGTTACTATGCATTAGATACAAGCTGGTATCCTGATGCCTAATGCAATTTAGATTTATCTAGGCTATTGCTAATGCTGAAACCAGTTCGCTTAAAAGCATCAATTGCCTGAGCACGCCTTTGCTCGTCATTCGCGAAACTGCCAAGCTGACTATTCATGTCTAGGGCTGTGTTAATGTCACGATTATGGTCTGTTCTATAAGTTCTTGCATTGCAGGGTGTAACGGGCAAGCCATCTGTTGCATGCAGCATTTCCTGTTCTGCAATATCACAGCCAGCTAACTTAATATTTTTAAGGCTTGCATCGGTGAACATTGCACCAGAAAATTTACAGTTCATAAACTGCACGTTATTAAAGTGGACGTTATTAAAAAGACAGTTTTGAAAATCCATGTTTTGCAAGGTTAAGCCTTCTAAACCAATGCCGGAAAAGTTATGCCCAGAAAAATCAACAATATTTTCTGTGTTCAAGCCCGATAAGATGCGCAGGGCGAGGATTACTTCCTTGCTGGTTGTTTCTTTTAAAGATTGCTCACTAATTAAGGTGATAACATAGGCTTTTAAGATGGAGGTAATACGGCTGGATGCTTCAGGCATGCTACGGCCTATTTTCCCCAATTCACGAATGCAATTTAAACGATGTTGTGGTTCTTTATGACAAAGGCCACTAACAACAGCGCCTAAATTTTGAGCCGTGCGTTGCTCGGGTGTTTTTTGAAAAAAAGGTGTTTCGATGGGGGTGTTTGATTCCGATAAAGACGGTGTTGAATGATCGATAGCCGATAAATTTTGCCGGCGTTGTTTTAAATTTTGCACTGTATTCATAGCGCTGCTAACAGAAATGCTGCGCACCATTCGACGCGTAGCCTTAAGGTTTCTATTAATCGTAAATAGCATAATACCCTGAATCGCAATAATGATAAACATCAGGGCGATAAGCGAAATAAAGTTTGTGTCGTTATTAAAAAATTCTGTGGCGCTGTTTGTTGCGCTAGGGGGCGTTTTGGATGCTAGGGAACCAACAGTAATCGTGGCGCTATATCCATCACCCTGAACAACAAGCGGCTCGTTATAATTGTTAACAGCGGGAAGAGGAGATTGAGATGTTAAAATATCATCGGGAACAGTTGCGGCAACGGGAAGCGCCGCAAACATGACCAGTATTAATGATTTTTTTAACATATTAGAAAGCATATTTAACTAAAATGTAAATTATTTAGCGCTTTTTTTCAAGTATTCTTTACGAATTTTTAACTATTTTGTGGCGCGATTCTTGCAAAGCAGACTTGGTTTGTTGCAAAATTTGCTGTGCATCGGTTAAAATTGTGTACAGATTATTGCTATTTGCTGCAATATTTTGGCTCCTTTTTTCTTCTAGAAGTAGTTGCTGTACACCTTTAATGGTGTAGCCCTTATTATGAAGCAGATCCTGAATGCGGGCGATAACATCGATGTCTTCTGGTTTATAATAGCGGCGGCCACCACTGCGCTTCATTGGGCTGATTTGCGAAAATTTTGTTTCCCAAAACCGTAAAACGTGGGTTGGTAGGTCTAGGCTGTTGGCTACTTCGCTTATAGTGCGATAGGCATTTTCCGATTTTTGTAATTTAGACATACTTACAACAGGTTTATTAAAAGATTCTAGGGCAGCGGCGTTAGGCATTTAAAAACTAAGCGGCTTGTAAAATTTTGTTTTTCAAAAGGTTGGAAGCCTTAAAAGAAATAACCCGGCGCGGTGTGATGGTCACTTCTACACCTGATTTGGGGTTGCGTCCAACGCGTGCTTTTTTATCGCGTAATGAAAAGGTGCCAAAAGTAGCGATTTTAACATCCTGGCCTTCTTCCAGAGCACAAATAACTGTTTCCAGTACATCTTCCACCAGTTTGTTGGAATCACTGCGAGAGAGCCCTAATTCTTGTTGTACAGATTCGGCCAGGTTGGCACGAGTTAGCGTAGTTGTTTCTTTTGTCATAAGTTTACGTCAAGTTAGTAAAATTGACAGTTACTTAGGACGGATACCATGTTATTGTAAAGTGAATTTTGCCTGAAACGTTCTCAGTTTATGCTGCTGCACTTTCTAAAGAATCGCTGGATTCCCCCTGTGCCAGGGAAAAGGCACGTTCGCCATCAAACAAATAAAGTTTTTCTATCTGCGACCACTCTACCTTAAAGTTATTGAGCAAATTGGTGATATGGGCATTTTGCAAAACACTTTCTGCCATAAAACGACAACATAAAAAGTTTCCTGCTTCAATACTGCCACCTTTACTAGGGTAAACAACAGCCCCACGACTGGAAATATTCTTAAAAATTAATCCTGTATTCTTTGTTGCGGTGCAGCAAATAGCGGCTAGGTCTGTTAATGATTTTTCGTAATCTACAAAAATATCCACACCTACTATTTCTTTAGTTGCCTGAGTAGGCTTAGAAATTTTATTGGATAATTTTACTGCTTTTGTTTGCGCATTTTGTTCTTTGGTGACTGCCATTTTACCTAGGTTGTCAATTACGGCATCTGCAAAAGCACCCGTAGATAGGGGAGAGCTCTTTGGCTTCAAGTCACCAGTTTTCTTGTCTTCGGCTAAAGTTTTATGCAGGGCACTTTCGATAAGATTAGCTTTGTCTGATAGTCCTAAATGCTTTAATAACAGTATTGTCGCATTAATAAACGCTAGTGGATTTGCTTTACCCTGGCCTGCAATATCAGGGGCAGAGCCATGAACAGATTCAAACATACAGGCCATATGACCAATGTTCGCACTTGCAGCAATTCCTAGTCCGCCAACCAAACCAGCTGCTTGGTCACTTAAAATATCACCATTCATATTTGTGCATACTAAAACATCAAATTGCTCTGGATTAATTACAAGCTGGTGCGCTGCATTATCAACAATAACTTGTTTGGCTTCAATGTTTGGGTAGTCTGACGAAATTTCTTCAAAGACACGTTTTAACATGCCTTCTGACATTTTCATGATATTGGCCTTGTGCACACAATGCACAGAAGGGCGGTTTTCGGCAGCAGCAATTTCAAAAGCCAGGCGAACGATACGTTCGCAGCCCTGGCGGCTGATTAATTTTAATGTTTGAGCCACATCAGGGGTTTGCATGTATTCGATGCCGGCATAAAGATCTTCAACGTTTTCACGCACCACTACCATGTTGATGCCGCGGCCTGAAAAAGGTGTCTGAATGGCGGGAATTTCTTTGATAGGGCGGATGTTGCCAAACATATCAAACAATTTGCGAATCGTAACGTTAGCACTTTTTCCGCCATGCCCGATGGGGGTTTCCAAGGGGCCCTTAAGAACCAATTTATTGCGGCTGATAGAATCTAGGGTTTCTTGGGGAACACCAGTAGTGATGCCTGCTTCAAAGGCTTTGCGACCGGCTACGCATTCTTCAAAATTTAAGGGCACGTCCGCCGCTTTTAAAACTTTTAAGGCGGCGTCAACCACTTCCGGGCCAACCCCATCACCTTTGATAACTGTAACTGTTTGCTTTTGTGTCATACCTCTTTTTTAAGCAGTAAAGGATAAAAAAAGCATTACCAATAGGTGCTTAACCGCTCAAAAGGGTCAATTTGTGGCGAAATTGCGGCAAAAATTTCGGCCATTTCGTTATAATCACCGCTACAATGCAACGCCAAATCACAACCAGCTTCCAAGCATTTTTGGGCGCGTTCGGCCATAGTGCCAGACAAGGCATGCATATTAAGATCATCGCTCATCAACAGACCTTCAAAACCCATATAATCGCGGATAATATCCTCAATCACTGTTTTAGAGAAGGTCGCAGGGTTTTTACTGTCTATGGCTGTATAAACAATGTGGGCTGTCATGCCTAAAGGCGAATTTTTTGCCAGCCGTTTAAATGGTTTGAAATCTGTTTCCTTGAGTTCTTGCAAAGGGGTGTCAACAATGGGCAAGGCCTTGTGGCTGTCTACTGTTGCGCGGCCATGTCCGGGAATATGTTTGATGACCGGGAGTACTTTTGCCTCTAAATGCCCGTCAATAACCGTTTTTGCCATGAATTCGATACTGTCTGTGCAATGCCCGAAAACACGATCTCCTATAATGGGGTCAGCGCCATCAACAGTTAGATCCAATACGGGTGTACAATTAACATTAATACCCAACTCCTTTAACGCCGAGGCCATCGTTATGGCGTTGTTGTAACAGGCATTTGCATCATTGCTTTTAACAAAACAAGCCGCACTAGGGTCATCACGCCAGGGCAGGCGTTGTACTCGGCCACCTTCTTGATCAATTAAAACAGGAATGTTGGGATTATGGGTAATCTGCTGTAAATGCGTTGTTAAGCTTTTAACCTGTGTCGCGGTTTTGCAATTACGTAAAAACAGAATAAAGCCGGCTGGTTGATGTTCCTTAAATAACGCTTCTTCTTCTGGCGTAACGGTATAGCCAGATAGCCCTACAATAACCGGTTTTGTCATGAATACGCCCATACCAGTAAAACAATACCCAGAATAACCCGATAAACTGCAAACGGTGTAAAGGTGGCCTTGGCCAACCACTGCATCAAAAATTTAATCGCAATTAAAGCGGCAATAAAGGAAAGTGCAGCCACTAATATAATATCGTGCCAGGGAATAATAGCACTATCCTGGCTGGCAATGCCCAAAACGGCTGAGCCCAAAATAGCAGGTATTGAAAGCAGCATGGAGAAACGTGCGGCGTCTTGTCGTTCTATACTAAGAAATCGAGCGGCTGTCATTGTAATGCCCGAGCGACTAACTCCGGGAACAAGCGCCAGTATTTGTGATAAGCCAATAAACAGGCTACCTTTAATGCCCGTATCCATTACTTGTTTGGTTGTCGGGTTTTTGGCATCGGCAATGTAAAGAACAATCCCGAAAATAAGGGTTGTCCAGCCAATGACGATGGGGTTTCGCACGCTATCCTGATAATCCAGCGCGTTTAAAATAAACCCGGCAATAATAACCGGAATACTGGCGATGATTAATAGTTTAAATAAATCTGTGTGTGCTGTGCGCCCATTCTTAGGATAGGTTAAGACATCTTTGGCAATACCCAAAACATCGCGCTGGAAATAGAGTAAAACCGCAAACAGTGTGCCAACATGGGCTGCAATATCTATCAATTGCCCTTGGTCAGATTCGCCAGCAATATGGGGGAATAAGGCCAGATGACCACTAGAGCTAATCGGTAAAAACTCGGTAATGCCCTGAATAATTGCTAGCAGAATAATGGTGAAAAGTGCCATGTCTGCCTTTAATTAGCGGCTTTTTTACAAGATGACTAGCGCTAACTCAAACTAGAGCGAACCTGCTGTTGAAAAACATTTTTGGCAAAACGTTTCATCATATCGTCGGCGCGCTGGGTTGGCTCCGGCTTGATGGGGGGTGGGGCTTCCAGGATATCGGCTAAAGTGGTGAACAGTAAGTTCACGCGCTGCTGGTCACTTTCGCGGCCATCCAGTGCTTTCATAATAACATTCATAAAGCCTTCTACGGCTGCGCCACCAATCTTTTCTCGATCATGCGTAATTTCCACAGCAGCAGCTTGCATTAGGCGTTTTTCTGCTTTTGTGGTGTGATCCATGTGGTAGTCTACCAGCATTTCTACGCGGCTTTGAATAATTTCTGGGTGATGCATAAAACGGTAAGTAACAATTTCGTCGCGCACAATATCCAGGGCTTGCTTGCCAATAAACAGGGTATTTGTTGCCGCCGCTAGCATACTTGGAATATGGCTGACGGAACTTAGGGCAATCATACCACTTAACAGTGTCAGGCCAACAGATCCACCGCCGCGTCCAAACAGGCTCATGATGGCATATTTTTGTACCCGCGTGGTTAGCTTGTGAATAACCGCTTTTTCTTTTAGGCGGTCAATCAATTCTTCACGAGAGATACCACGGTTTTCAGCGGCCTCGAAAAATTCATCTACATATTCATTCAAGGGGTCTACAGCGGGTTGTAGTTCGCCCAAAAATGAATCTAATAATGTTTTGGCACCAGCAAAAAGCCCGGAAGCTGCTAATAAGTAGCCGAACAGGGTGGATAGTAAAATGCTTTGAATGAAAGATACTAAGCCAGAGCCAAAACCCGTAATACCCTGCTTTTTAGTCAGCACCCCGCCATGATCCAGTAGGTTTAAAAAATTACCCCTAAAACCAACAGCTTTTTCACGTTGCTCAATTTCGATTTCTTTTTCTTCAATAAGTGCCTGAAAACGAGCATCATCTTCGTCATCAACTGGTGGAACAGTGTGCAAAGTATAGGTAGTTTTCTCTAAAGTATTTTTAGTGAAGTCTGTATGTTTTGGGGTGTCTTTAAGTGTCAAGCTTCCCCCCTTTACAGCGGTAGATTCCGCGTCAACAGGGGGGTATTTCTCATTGGTTAACACTATAAATAGCTTAGTAAGGAATGCATAATTATGCTGTGATATAGTGTACAATATTGCGGCAGGTGCGTAATATTGTTGGTGCTATAGTGCTTCCAAAATAAAACCGTGAGGGGCTGCGAGCGGCGCAAAATTTCGCTTATGTATGAAGAATACACTACGCTCAATTTTACTTACTCTCGCCACCACACAGATTTATTTTGGAAGCACTGTATCAAAGGGTTTCAAGGTTTTGTATTGCGGCCTGCTTACAGTCTGAAAATGTGCTTGCTTTCTGCCAGGCTTCTTGGGCTTGTGGAAATTGTTGCCGTTTGTAGGCGGTATTGCCTTTTCCAATGTAAGCAATACAATTTTCCGGCCAACGTTTTACAATGGTTTCATATGTTCTGCTGGCAGGTTCCAGCATTGCTGCTTTCTCTAGTCCAACAGCAGCTCTGAGTGCTTCTGTTGCCGTAACATCTTCTGGTATAACAGCGGCAGGGGTAATGGAAATAGCCCAGGGAACGCTGTCTTTTAAGGGTTGCCAGCGTTTTAAAAAATCCTGTATTTCCCAAACTTCCGGGCGATTTAGTCCTGCATGCATGCGAATCGTTTCCTTTATAGGATCAACACCCACCACAGTACCGTAATGCCATTTTGGCCACCAGTTTAGGCCTAAGTTAACCAATACAACAACAGGTCTTTTGTTTTGAATGCTGTTATACAGGCTATCGTAAGATTTCACCGGCCATGATAAGCCACCGGCGCGACGAACAGCCGTGCTTAAATCGGGGGGCAGGGCGCCATCTCGGCCTGGGGTGAATACCCAATCACGTAATACTGATTCCGTAATATGAATTTGCTGCGATTGCAGCCCCATTGCCAATGCAGCAGCAGCACACTGCTTGTCCTGTTGTTTGATAATGGGAACGCCATCAATAAGCACAGCCTGTTGAATAGGAATAAACGGAACAGAGGAAGATGAAAGGCAGCCGCTGATAAACAGTAGGCTACCTATCATAAGGAGAGGTTTCACCGTACGGAGCGTGTGAAGGGAAAGATTTTTGTGAAGCCAAGAATGTCTGTCGCTAACAGCACTAGAAAGACAAGTACAACGGCACCAACGACACTGCCCACACCTTGCCCGGCAGGAAGGTCTTCAATATCGCGTGCCAGTTTAGCAATTTCCTGATCGGTCAAAGATGCCACTCGTTGGTTAATCTCGTTTGATGGAATGCCCCACGCCTTAAATTGCTGTTCAATTTCAGTGCGTTGTAAAAAGGCATCTACGGTTTGTCGATCATCGGTTTGTTCTACAACGGCTAATAATTCTTCTGTTTCAACTAATTTGGCTTGCGCCATGGTTGGAAACAATGTGGTTGACCATAAAACGGCAAAGGCCGCTAAAATGGATAAAGTTTTATTGGAGCACATAAAAAGTTCCTTATTTAAGATTAAAATATATAGTGCTGCCAAAATAAAACCGTGAGGGGCTGCGAGCGGCGCAAAATTTCGCTTATGTATAAAGAATACAGTGCGCTCAATTTTACTTCCTCTGCCTTCACACGGATTTATTTTGGAAGCACCATAGCACTATTGTAAGGTTTATTATTTTTGCAAGATGTTATGTGATGAATGGTAAAATTATTTGGTAAGTTGTTGAAAAGTGTTGCAAAATTATAATGATTTCTTGCTTGAACTACAATTCATAAACGTCATCTGCTTCGCATAAATCCCAATACAGATATTCATCATCTCCCAAATGCTGCAAGATTAGATCAATCAACTCTGTTTTATCCATCGAAGCCAGTGTTTCGCGAAACTTTTCTTGTCGTTCGATTCGTTCCACACATTCTTCGCTGGGGGCATAACCGTTTTCTAGCATTGCAAGGGCAACAAGCCCCAAAGCGGCCAAATGTTTGCAGGGGCCATAATCTTGAAAAGCGGGACAGCTGCAATCGCCAGATAATTCATTCGTTTTGATAGTGTTCAGTGCGACCCTGTAAACCTGTGTGCCCGCCACACGCCCTTGGGCAGATTTCTCGTCGAAACGATCCAGAATCACCACACCTTCTTGAAAATACCCAACACCGCGCGCGTAGGATTTTTCAGAAGTAATGTATTCCTGCAATAGTTTTTCTGTAAGGTGCTTCATTGTGCTGATTTAAAAAAGAGTTGGAGGCCGAACCCGGAATCGAACCGGGATACAAGGATTTGCAGTCCTCTGCATGACCATTCTGCCATCCGGCCTCAAAATTAATTTGCTATTAGTAGGGGCTTGCTAATGAATAGTCAATTACGGTTTTACTTTTGATAGGGAATTGACGATTTATGAACAACCATGCGTAAATCTTGGTTGCTATCTTTAACATAGCCAATAGTATATTCCACCTTAACTTCATCGCCACCATTTTTAGGTGTAAAGTAATAGTTCCCCATAGCAACGGCCATGCGGCATGTATTATTGGTAATACCAGCATTTTCCCAACGTACTTTTGACCATGGCTTAATAGCAAAACCCTTGTCTTCTTGATAGGAGGGGTTGCCGCCTACGAAATAGGACAGGGCACCATCGAAAGAAGCTCTAAACTGATCAACAGAAGCCAGCGTTGGCTTGAACAGGACAAGGCTTAAATCGTAAGCATAAAATTTATTGATATGATCGGCGGCCGTTTTAGTGTAATTACCGCCATAGGAATAAACCTGACCAATTTTTACAATGCCCTCGCCCCAGGCTTTTTGAGCCTCGACAACTTCTTGTTCTGTAATGCATTGATCACTGTAGCTCAGATTAGCATTATTCTGTTTTGCGGCCTGTTGAGTGGTCTGCATACAGCCGGTTATTAGGAAAGCGGATAATAGGACAAGGCTAAACTTCATAGTTATTCCTTATCTATTTTCGCTGCTGTTTTCAAGTTATTTAGTAATATTCCAAAGTCTTCAACCTGCTGCCCCTGTGTGCCTAGCCGCCGCACGGCAACAGTGTTGTTTTCGGCTTCTTGTGCGCCAATGGCCAAAATATAAGGCACTTTTTTGGTGGAATGTTCACGCACCTTATAGCCGATCTTCTCTGATCTTAAATCCAGTTCGACACGCAAGCCAGCATCTTTTAATTGGTTGTAAACTTTGGTGGCATGGTCGTCTACGCTGTTAGTAATAGTCGCTACGACAGCCTGAACAGGTGCCAGCCATAAAGGCAGATTACCAGCATAGTTTTCGATAAGAATGCCAATAAAACGCTCCATAGATCCCAGTATGGCGCGGTGCAACATGACGGGACGCTGGCGCTCGCCGTTTTCATCGATATAATTTGCGTCTAGGCGTTCCGGTAAAACAAAATCTAGTTGCAGCGTGCCACACTGCCAGGTTCTACCGATTGCATCGGTTAGGTGAAACTCAAGCTTAGGGCCATAAAAGGCACCTTCTTCCGGCTCTTCGGTAAATTCTAAATTCGCCGCAATTAAAGCCTGTCTTAAACCATTTTCTGCCTTATCCCACGTTTCGTCAGAACCTGCACGTTGTTGGGGGCGTAAAGCCAGTTTCACATCCACTTGCTCAAAACCTAAATCCTTATAGACCTTCAGCAGTAATTCACAAAATTTGGTGCTTTCTGTAATAATTTGATCTTCGGTACAAAAAATATGCGCATCATCTTGTGTCATTTGCCGCACGCGCATTAGTCCATGCAGGGCGCCTTGCGGCTCATTGCGGTGACAACAGCCAAATTCGGCCATACGCAAGGGCAGGTCGCGATAGCTTTTGGTGCCTTGCTTGAAAATTTGCACATGCGCCGGGCAGTTCATGGGCTTTATCGCCATTAGGCGGCTAAAATTGCCGCTAAAAATGGGTTTGTCGTCTTCTGTGCTAGGTACTTCATCGGGCACCACAAACATGTTTTCGCGGAATTTTCCCCAGTGGCCAGATTGTTCCCACAGGCGATTATCAATTAGTTGCGGGGTTTTAACTTCTTTATAGTCCTGCTGCTCCAGTTGCTGACGGATATAATTCTCCAAGGCGCGATAAATAATATAGCCTTTTTCATGCCAGAAAATGGAACCGGCGGCTTCGGGCTGAAAATGATAAAGATCCATTTCACGCCCCAGCTTGCGGTGGTCGCGCTTCTCGGCTTCTTCCAAACGATGCAGGTAGGCATCCAGTTGTTCTTGCGATGCCCAGGCGGTGCCGTAAATACGCTGTAACTGTGCTTTATCAGAATCACCGCGCCAATAACTGCCCGCGATTTTAGTTAGCTTAAAAGCCGTGCCTAATTTACCTGTGCTAGGTAAATGCGGCCCGCGGCATAAATCTTGAAAAACACCTTGTTTATAAACGGTAATCGTTTCATCGGCAGGCAAATCTTCAATGAGTTCGGCTTTAAATTCTTCGCCTTGCCCGCGGAAAAACTGGATTGCTTCGTCACGATTCCAAACATGGCGGGTGATGGTTTCATTGCGTTTAACAATTTCCCGCATGCGTTTTTCAATTTTGGGTAAATCTTCTGGTGTGAATGGTTGCTCACGATAAAAATCGTAGTAAAAACCATCTTTAATGGCGGGGCCAATGGTTACCTGCACATCTGGGTAAAGTTCTTTTACCGCCTGCGCCATTACATGTGCGGCATCATGTCGAATCAGTTCCAGAGAGCGTTCATCATCTTTCGTTACCAGCTCAATAGTGGCGTCGTTGGCAATTTCCCGCCCCGCGTCCCATTCCACGCCATCAACTATGGCAAACAGGGTATTTTTCGCCAAAGACTTACTAATACTTTCCGCCACCTGATAGGGTGAGACAGGGGCATCAAATTGTTTTTGCGAATTATCGGGAAGGGTTATTTGTGGCATGATCGACTGTTTTATCTTTATTTAGAATGTCTGCAATTATTTTAATGGCAATAGAGCCACCAATGTATTAATGGTTAAGTGACAATGCGCCGTAAATTGTGGTAAAAATTCAACTTCCTGTTTAGGAACGTCAAATTCTTTTTCATCTTTTAGTAAAGAATCATTTAACGGTGAATTTGATGGTTGCTTTGTCACTTTCGGTATTTTTCATAGCATCTTGTAATTTTTTATACAAGGACTGCATGGTTTCTCGCTGTTGCCTTTTCACCAGGAAATACTGTTGGGTTGCAGTATTTTGATAGGAAAGAAAAATACTAACGGAAAAATACTGTCTTTAAAAAGCTTCCGTAAGCTTCTCAGCATTTCATATTTTAACATTGTCATGGATAAAAACCTATGACTGTTTGTGAACATCTAATAGTATCTATGAAAAATTATGATCGACCTGTTAGAAAAATTAAAAAACATCAAAGTCGTTTGTGTCGGCGATATCATGCTGGATCGCTTTATTTACGGCGATATCACGCGGATCTCTCCAGAGGCGCCTGTACCGGTTTTAAAATTTCGGGAAGAGCAGCGCACCTTGGGCGGCGTGGGTAATGTGGCGCGCAACCTAAAGGCTATTCAGGCGATGCCGGTTCTGATTACGGTTGCAGGGCATGATCAAACTGCTGCAACTATCGAAGCGATGCTTACAGCCAATCAGATTGAGCATGTTATTTTGCATGATGATTGCCCCACGCCGGTAAAAGTGCGGCATATTGCCGGTAAGCAACAGGTTTTACGTCTGGATACGGAAGATACCCGTACTATTAATGAAAAACTGTGCCATCAGCTGTTGCAAACTGTAGTAACTGCCATGGAAGGGGCAGGGGCACTGTTGTTGTCAGACTATGGCAAGGGCAGTTTACCAACGGCACTGTGTCAGGATTTAATTGCACTGGCTAAAGAGCAAAATATCCCGGTTTTCGTGGATCCAAAAGATATAGACTATAGTCATTATGCCGGGGCAGATTATATTACGCCGAATAAAAAAGAACTGGCAGAAGCCAGCAATATGCCAGTGGAAACCGATGCAGAGGTAACCGCGGCAGTGCGTAGCTTGTTGCATAAACATAACCTAAAAGGCATCATTGCCACGCGCAGTGAAAAGGGGATGTCTGTTGTTACAAAAGATACCGCCAAACATGTGCCCACCCAGGCGCTGGAAGTTTATGATGTGTCGGGGGCAGGGGATACCGTTATTGCCACATTGGCGGCCTGTGTGGCGGCAGGGGCAGATTTGTTAGCCGCGGCGCAATTGGCTAATCTGGCCGCCGGTATTGTTGTTGGGAAACTGGGCACAGCGGTTGCCTTGCCTTCAGAAATTCGCCGTGCTGCCCGGCGACAGAATAATAAATTCCAGCAAAAAGTAGTGGAGCTTTCTACTGCCGTTGAAGCCGTAGAGCAATGGCGCAATAGCGGCTTTAAGGTCGGGTTCACCAATGGTTGTTTTGATATTTTGCATACGGGGCATATCACTTATCTGGCGGATGCCCGCAGCCGCTGTGATCGTTTGGTTGTTGGTTTGAATACGGATTCTTCCATCAAAAGACTTAAAGGCGAATCCCGCCCCATTAACAACACCGAAGCCCGCGCCACCATCCTTGCCGCACTGGAAATGGTTGATATGGTCATCCCCTTTGGCGAAGACACCCCCATTGATTTAATTAAGGCAGTAATGCCTGATGTGTTAGTAAAAGGGGCAGATTATACGGTGGAGCAGGTTGTGGGCGCGCCAGAAGTTATGAAAGCGGGAGGGGAAGTGTATTTATCGCCAGTAGTAGAGGGGTTTAGTACGACGGGGACAATTGCGCGGATGAAGGAAACTTGAAAAACAAAAAATTAATAGACTAGGCGTTGTTGAGATAAGAGGGAAAAGATAGATTTCTTAAAGCAATATTTCTTTTGTTTTTAGCGGGATCGAAACCTATATCCGCTTTTTAAGTATATTTGGAATCATCTTAAAAGAGAATATTTAACTGTTTTTTCAAAGCAATGATCCTATAACAAACACATGCAAGCATTAAAAACTCAAGAATTTACTGATTACAAAGTTGCCGATATTTCTTTGGCGGAATTTGGCCGGCGGGAAATTGCTATTGCTGAAAGTGAAATGCCGGGATTGATGGCTTTGCGGGAAGAATACAAGGGTCAGCTGCCACTGCAGGGCGCACGGATTGTCGGGTGTTTGCATATGACGGTGCAAACCGCGGTGCTGATTGAAACACTGGTGGATTTGGGTGCAACAGTACGCTGGAGCAGCTGTAATATCTTCTCAACACAAGATCATGCAGCGGCGGCTATCGCAGCGGCAGGCATTCCTGTTTTTGCCTGGAAAGGGGAAACAGATGAAGAATACGAATGGTGCATTGAGCAAACTATTACAGGCGATAATGCCTGGAAGCCTAATCTGATTTTAGATGATGGGGGTGATTTGACGGCGATTATTCATGAAAAATATGCGGAATTATTGCCAGACATTAAAGGTTTATCAGAAGAAACAACCACAGGTGTGCACCGGTTGTATGAAATGGCGCGTAAGGGCAAATTAAAATGCCCAGCCATTAACGTGAACGATTCTGTAACCAAGTCAAAATTTGATAATTTGTATGGTTGCCGTGAAAGTTTGGTAGACGGCATTAAGCGTGCCACTGATGTAATGATCGCTGGAAAAGTGGCGGTTGTTTGCGGTTATGGTGATGTGGGGAAAGGCTCTGCTGCTTCCTTGCGCGGGCTTGGTGCGCGGGTAATCGTTACAGAAATTGACCCTATTTGTGCGCTGCAAGCAGCTGTAGAAGGGTATGAAGTAACGACTTTAGAAAAGGTTGTTCAAAACGCTGATATTTTTGTAACGGCAACCGGCTGTCTGAATGTCATCACCCACGAGCAGCTGATTCAAATGAAAGACCGCGCCATCGTGTGTAATATTGGTCATTTTGATAACGAAATTGATGTGGCCAGCCTGGAACAATACGAATGGCAGGAAGTGAAGCCGCAAGTTGACGAAATTATTTTGCCTTCCGGTAACCGCTTGATTCTTTTAGCAAAAGGCCGGTTAGTAAATCTAGGTTGCGCCACTGGCCACCCAAGTTTTGTGATGAGTGCCTCTTTTACAAACCAGACAATTGCGCAGATTGAGCTGTGGAAAAACAGCGGACAATATGAAAATAAGGTTTATATGTTGCCAAAAGTGTTAGATGAGAAAGTAGCCGCCTTACATCTGCCGCGGCTGGGTATTCACTTAACAGAGCTAACCAATGAGCAAGAGGAATATTTGGGCATTGATCGTGAAAAAGGTTTGAAGCCAGAGCATTATAGGTATTAGATTATGGCACCCAAAAAAAAGAAAACTGATACTGGTTCTGACAGCTAAGAAGTGGAATCAGACTTGGATTATTCTAAAGCTAAAGCTGTAGAGGAAAACCGTCCTGGTGCTGAAGGCGCAGGTAATAGCGGTACTGAAGTTGTGGATGAAAGCGCTGCGGCGTTGAGAGAAATGCTTGAAAGAGATGGAAAGTAAGTTTCAGATATTGTCTATTGTTTACCAAAATATTAAATATTCAATCATATAAATCTAAGGCATAATCTATGTCGTTGAGCCATACTACCCCTTTAATCGAATATAATCGTCAGGTGGAAGCTGGGGTATTGCGTCATGACCCCATTCAACATCATGCGGCTGAAACACTAACGCAATTGCGTGATGCCTTGACAAATTATAAGCCGCAAGACGGCCAGTCTGGCTGGCGGGCAAAGTTATTTGGTTTGACCAAAGAGCGACAAAAAACACCGCAAGGTCTCTATCTGGTTGGCAGGCCAGGGCGCGGAAAATCCATGTTAATGGATCTATTCTTTAACACGCTGGAAACCGCTTATAAGCGCCGCGTGCATTTCCACGAGTTTATGTTAGAGGTGCTGGATAGGCTGCATGTACTGCGCCAAAAATCAACAGAAGAGCCGTTAAAAATTATTGCCGCTGATATTGCTCAGCAAGTACACGTGCTTTGCTTTGATGAATTTGTAGTAAATGACATTACCTATGCCATGATTTTGAAAGAGTTTTTTACTTGCTTGATAGAATCTGGGGTGGTGGTAGTGGCGACTAGCAATTTTAAACCAGAAGAACTTTATAAAGACGGCTTACAGCGCGAAAATTTTATACCGTTTATTAACTACCTTCGGCAACATCTAGATGTGCTGGTGCTGGATAGTGAAACGGACTATCGTAAAGCCACGAAAGATTATCCCCATTATCTTTACCCAGCCAACAAAGAGCACCAAGAACAGTTAAATTCTCTCTACTTGTCGCTTACTAATGGCGAAGAAGGAGAGGATGATAGTATTACAGTGAAGGGGCGGGCTGTTTATATACCCCGTGCTTGTAATGACGTAGCCTGGTTTGAATTTGCAAAACTATGCGCTGTAAATCTAGGGGTGATAGATTATTTGGCGCTTAGTAAAAATTATCAATATATATTTATCAATAACATCCCGCGTTTTACAGCATCTAACCGGGATGAAGCCAAGCGCTTTATGTTATTGATTGACGTGCTTTACGAAGCGAAAACCAAGTTAGCCTGTACCGCCGCTGTTGCCATCAATCATTTGTGTAACGACAACCTGTTATCCTTTGAATTTAGCCGAACACTATCGCGCCTTAACCAAATGCAAGACTGGTCTCACTAAACTGTTGTATCAGTAATGAAATCATATCTTCCATGGAAACCGGCGTTTCTGTAACCTGCAGTTTTCCGGAAATGCCTAGTATACAGATGCCATGAATGCTCGCCCATAGTGTTCGGGATAGGGCTTTGGAGTTCACTGTATTGCCGGCGGTGTCGGTAAGTGTTCTTTCAATGATGTTGAAAATAGTGCTGATTTTATTGGCATACCATTCTGGTAAAGATTTTTCGTTGGGTAGAATGTGTTCGAACAACGCTAGCCAGCTTAGACGATGTTGTTTGGCGAATTCTAAATAGGCCAGGGCAATGCAGGTTAGTTGATCTTCTTTTTTTCTGCACTGGTGCAATTCCTGCAGAATGAACAAGGTTAACTGATCCAGTGTTTTGGCATTAATATTTAAGATAATATCATCATAATCGCCAAAAATATTGTAAAGTGTGCCAACCGTATAGCCAATTTCTTGGGCCATTTTTCGGGCGCTAAAATTTGAAAAGCCTTTCTCTGCAATCAATTTATGTCCGGCATTTATCGCCAATTCTTTTAATTCTTCCCGGGTATGATCACTACGTCTAGCCATTTATTTAACAATGTATAATATATTATTGAACACTGTTGAATTATATGGTAGCCTAAGTAAACTTTCAATAGAATTATGACATATTTAAAAGAATTACCTGCTGACCGCCACTTCGTTGAACAGCTATACCAGCGTGGCTTAATTGATAACGATGGCCGAAACTATGCGTTGAATACATTGTATCCTAATCATTGGGGATTATGGGTCGCCCGATTCCTTGCGCTGGTTGGCACAGCTTTGCTATTGGCCGGTATTATTTGCTTTTTTGCTTTCAATTGGCAAAGCATTCCACCTTTCATAAAACTAGGTGCTATAGAACTGGCCATTATAGCTTGTGTTCTGACTAGTAGTTTCGGTGAAATACGGCTTTTAGGTCGGCAACTTTTAATGCTTTCAGCCAGTGTTTTGGTGGGGGTTTTTCTGGCGGTATACGGCCAAATATATCAGATGGGGGCTGATTCTTACTTGCTGTTTATAACCTGGGCAGTGCTAATTTCAGGTTGGACAATTATTTCACAATTTAAACTGCAGTGGCTTTTTTGGCTGATTATTAGCAATATAGTGCTTGTGTTATTTTGGCAGCAAGTAATGCATGTCACGCACTTAAGAGACATGGCGCTGCCTTGCTATATGGCTTTGTTCAATAGTCTGGTGCTATTGGTTCGTGAACACTTTGCCGTTCAAAGGGGTTGCGAATGGTTACAGGATAACTGGACACGCATAATACCTGTTCTAATCATCGTGGCCAGTTTGTTCATGTCATCCGCTTTATGGATAATTGAAAGTGGGCGTACCCTTGCTAGTAGTTCGCTGCAATTATATGGAATGATAGGCTTGCTGGGGCATATGGGGTTATTTCTGGTTTACCGACATAAAATGCTGGATATTCGTGCACTTACTATTGTTCTGATTTCTGCTATTTTGCTTACTGAGTTGAGCCTGCTCAAAGCTCTTCGACATGCTTCTAACGAGATAACTCTGCCATTTGTTTTATTGGTCACAACCTTGGTATTATTTACCGCATTGATAAAATACCTAAGACAACTGGTTGCTAATAACGAGGTATCCCATGTTTAATAATACAAACAACCGCTCCGGCTATGACCTATTAGTCAGCTTGCAACAAAAGGGTTATGTTACTAGTAACACTTTCAAATTAACGGCGGCAGATTTACAGGAAAACACGATGCCGTGGTATCTGCAGGCGGTCATTGCTATTGGAACATCCATTACTTGCTTGGCTTTAGGGCTGCTGGTGATGGCACTAGGCATAATTGACCACGAGCATTATATTTCCTATGTTCTGGCGGGGCTTGCTTTGATAGCGATTGGTTTATTTCTGCAAAGGGCGGTAAGCAATGCGCCGCCCCTGCAACAAACATTTTTTCTGCAATGCTCCCTGGCTTCCTTGATATTGGGGAAAGGCTTATTCGTATCTGGTGGAATGGATCTAGCAGAATTTGATATGGCAACTACAATAAGTTTCCTGGCCATAACGGTTGTTACATATCCTTTAAGTAAGTCATTTTTTGAACGCTCCCTGTCTGTATTCGCAACGTTTGTGGCGTTCCCCTTTGACCTGTTAAACGGATTTTATTTTGATGGAAATCCTATGATTGCTTCTGTTTTACTAAACGTATTTTTTGTATTTGTCAGTGTGTTGGTAGCTTTATTATCTTTCAAAGAACGCTTGCAGGAAAAGTATAAAGACATATTTTATGCGGCTGTTTTTGCTCTGTGTGTTTTAATCTACTTCTTTACAGCTGATATCCGGCCTGAAACCAAGAGTATCGTTATTGATGCTGTTTTGGTCAAGGTAATTTTGGTGGCTGGCCTGGTTGCATTAATAGGAAATATTGCTGGAAATTTCAGAGTATTACAGCGTCCTCCCTTATTATTAGCTAGTATAGGCATAGCGGTGCTGGGTGTGTTCACCACTCCGGCTATCCTATTAGGCCTTGGCTTAATGATACTAGGGTATGCGCGGCATTTACGCTTGATAACTGTTGCAGGTATCGGGTTCTTAACGGTTTCTATCAGTGCCTATTACTATAATCTGGATACAAGCCTGTTAACAAAATCTATCGTTCTCGCGGGGAGTGGGGCACTAATCTTGATGGGAAGATTTCTTATGATGAAAAAAGGTTGGGATGGTGCAACATGCGTATAATAACGATTGCTTTATTAATATTGGTTTTGGGTTTTTTAAACTACGGTGTTTACCAAAAAGAACAAATTAAACGTAATGGAGAAACCGTATTACTTGAATTGGCACCGGTTGACCCGCGCTCTTTAATGCAAGGCGATTATATGCGGCTTGATTATGAAGTGGCAAGATCTGCCCCGATTAACCAGTTACCTTCCAAGCAAATGCGCGGGGAGATGGTTATAAGTATCGATGAAAATAAGGTGGCTCGTTTTGCAAGGTTTTATACCGGGGAAAGGTTAAAACTCAACGAAAAACGTATCCCTTTTAAAGCAAAATATGGCATCAGCATTCAGCCCGACAGTTTCATGTTCCAAGAAGGGCATGCAGAAGCTTATCAAGCAGCAAAATACGGAGTTTTTCGCTTTGATAGCAATAATGATTATTTGCTGGTAGGGCTTGCGGATGAAAATAGGAAGGTTATCCAGCCTTAAATAGTATGCATCTTTAAAAAATGGTGCGGCTGAGAAGAGTCGAACTTCCACGGGCGATTAAGCCCACAGCGACCTCAACGCTGCGCGTCTACCATTCCGCCACAGCCGCATATGCGATACATGTAAAGGATATTCTAATCACACGCCACAATAATGTTTGCGGCCTATTTCAAACATTCTATAACAAAAACTATGAGAATTCTTATATTCGGCGGCACGGGCTTTGTAGGTACAACAGTGGTGGAAAAACTGGCGCACCATGATCATCAGGTTGTTGTGGCCACCAGAAATAGACAAGCAGGGGCTCATTTGCAGCCATTTGGTAATGTGGGGCAAATTGTTTGCAAGGAAGTGAACACTAAAAAACCTGAAACACTAGCGCCCTTATTTAAAGATATAGACGTTGTTATTAATTTGATTGGTATTTTGTATCAGAAGAAAAAAAATGGTTTTAAAAAGGTGCATACCGAGCTGCCCCAACATCTGGCGCAACTAGCCAAGGAAAATGGCGTAAAACATTTTGTGCAAATGTCGGCTTTGGGGGTGGATCATGCCAAGAAAAGCAAATATGCCCAAAGCAAGCTGGCGGGTGAACAGGCGGTATTGAATATTTTACCCGATGCCATGATCATTCGCCCCAGTATTATTTTTGGCGAAGGCGATGGCTTTTTTAGCCTGTTTAACGGCCTGGCAAAATATAGCCCGGCTCTGCCATTAGTGGGGGGCGGCAAAACAAAATTTCAACCCGTTTACGTGGGTGATGTTGCCGAAGCGATTGTTAAAGGCGCGGAGCAAAACAAATGCGGCGTATACGAATTGGCTGGTAACAGGGTGTACAGCTTTAAAAGAATGCTGGAAATTATGTTGGACTACACTAACCGCAAACGGCTTCTTATCCCCATACCAATGTCGTTGGCCAAATTTAAAGCGTTTTTCTGGGAACAATTACCCAAGCCTATTTTAACGCGGGATCAGGTTGAATTGCTTAAAACAGATAATATCATTACTGATAATAGCCGGTGTAAAAAACTAGCGGATTTAGGTATTACGCCAACCCCCATGGAAACGGTTATCAGAACCTATTTATAATGAATTTGTACAACGTTATCCTAAATGATGTTGGATGCTTTCGGAATAAGACGATAATAAAGGTATTGCTATGCAAGCTTATATTCTAAAGCGCTTATTGTTAATCGTTCCAACCTTACTGGGCATACTGATATTAAACTTTATTATCGTGCAGGCCGCGCCAGGTGGACCGGTTGAGAGAACCTTGGCACAATTATCTAACGTGCATGGCGGTGCGGCCAGCCGGATAACAGGGGCGGGCGGTTTAGAGGCGGCAAGCAGTAACAGCACCGCATTACTAGACAAAAACCAGGGGATGGATCCCGAATTAGTAGCAGAAATTACGGCGCTGTATGGTTTTGATAAACCGCCGCTACAGCGTTTTTGGGAAATGCTGAAAAGCTATGCTACCTTCGATTTTGGCGAAAGTTTTTACCGCGATCAGTCTGTGCTATCACTTATTGCTGAAAAACTGCCTGTATCCATTTCTCTTGGGTTATGGAGTACGTTGTTAATCTATTTAATTTCCATTCCACTAGGCATTATGAAAGCCACTCGACACGGCACTCGCTTTGATGTTTATAGCAGTGCCGCAATCATTATTGGTTATGCAATTCCAGGATTTTTGTTTGCGATTTTATTAATCGTCTTGTTTGCAGGCGGCAGTTATTGGCAAATTTTCCCCTTAAAGGGGTTAACTTCTGATAATTTTGAACAGCTTTCCAATATTGGTAAAATAAAAGATTATTTTTGGCACTTGGCTCTACCCATAACGGCATTGGTTATTAGCGGTTTTGCGAAATTAACCATGTTAACTAAAAACTCTTTTCTAGAGGAAATAGGCCGCCAATATGTTTTAACGGCGCGGGCAAAAGGGGCAGGGGAACAAAAAGTGCTTTACGGCCATATTTTTCGGAATGCGATGCTGATTATTGTGGCGGGTTTACCGGCAGAATTAATCGGTATTCTTTTTACGGGCTCGATGTTAATTGAAATTATTTTCTCACTCGATGGCCTGGGGCTGTTAGGCTATGAATCCATATTAAACAGAGATTATCCGGTTGTGTTTGGAACGCTGTTTATTTTCACTTTAATGGGGTTAATTTTAAACCTGATCAGCGATTTGATGTATGTTGTTATTGACCCGCGTATTGATTTTAATGCTAGATAACACCGATGAATAAGCCCGATATAGAAAACCAGATTGATTTAAACCCTTCGCTGGCTTTGGAAAAGCTGGATAGCTGGCTGGATATGAGTATTAAACTGCTGCCTAATTTTGTTGTCGCGCTGGTTGTCTTTTTTATTTTTTACTTACTGGGGCGACTGGCAAAACGACTGGTATTATCTAGTGCCCGCAGAAAAAGCCGCGAAAATCTAGGCGAGATATTAGGGGGATTTCTAAAAGCGGCCATTACCGTTTTAGGCAGTTTGCTGGCAGCCACTATTATTGTTCCTACCTTACATATTGGAGATTTAATTGCTGGGCTGGGTGTTAGTTCCGTGGCTATTGGTTTTGCTTTTAAGGATATTTTGCAAAACTGGCTGGCAGGACTATTAATCTTGCTAAGACAGCCGTTTGATCTGGGGGATCAAGTAGAAATTAATGGTTACGAGGGAACAGTGGAGCAAATTGAAACACGCGCCACGATCATCAAAACCTATGATGGGCAAAAGGCCGTTATTCCTAATAGTGATATTTATACGAATGCCGTTCTGGTTAAAACGGCTTACCCCAAGCGGCGCTCTCAATATGATATTGGCATAGGCTATGGCGATAATATTCAAGAAGCCTGTGACATTATTAAAAAGACGCTGGCCACCATCGATAATATAGAAAAAGATCCTGAGCCAGAAGCATTTGCCTGGGATTTATCGGCCAGTTGGGTAACCATCCGGGTGCGTTGGTGGACAGACAGCCAGCGTAGTGATGTGGTGAAAAATCAATCAGCTGTCATTTTGGTGTTGAAACAAGCCCTGGATGAGGCGCAAATTGATATGCCTTACGAAACACAGGTGCATTTATTCCATGATCAAACAGAAGAACGTGACGGTGTGCCTGGCGAACAGCGCGAAGGCTGGCCAGCGCCACCTGATAAAACAGTGCAATCACGCTGGAAAAAAGAAAAGATAATAGAACAATCAGAAGCAGATGCTGGTGAATAGTCAGGCACTTACAACCTTAAAAAAAGTTTTTGGATACGATAATTTTCGAGGCGACCAGGAAAAAATTATTGACCGGTTAATAGCCGGTCAAAATGCCTTTGTCCTAATGCCAACCGGGGGCGGTAAATCACTTTGTTATCAAATTCCTGCCTTGTGCAGGGAAGGGGTGGCCATTGTTGTTTCACCGCTAATTGCCTTAATGCAGGATCAAGTAGATGCCTTAAAGCAATTGGGCGTAAAGGCTGGCGCTGTTAATTCCAGCATGGATGCGTATCAGATTTCTGATACGATTCAACAGATGCGTGGTGGTCGTATAAAGCTGGTTTATGTGGCGCCCGAGCGCCTGTTAATGCCTGACTTTTTGGCAATACTGGCAGAAATAAACATAGCACTATTTGCCATAGACGAGGCACACTGTGTTTCGCAATGGGGGCATGATTTCAGGCCGGAATATACAAAATTGGATGCCTTGGTTTCTCAGTTTCCGTACATTCCCCGTATTGCTTTAACCGCCACAGCAGACCAGCCAACGCGCAATGATATTGTTCAGCGGTTACATTTTAACGCCGATGATACGTTCATCGCCAAATTTGACCGCCCGAACATTCATTACAGCATTGTTGAAAAACAGCAGCCTAAAAAACAACTGTTGGATTTTCTAAAAAGTCATCAGGGTGATGCCGGAATTGTTTATTGTATTTCGCGTAAAAAAGTTGATGAAACCGCTGAATTTTTGAAGGAAAGCGGCTTTAATGCGCTGCCATACCATGCTGGTTTGGGGAGTGAGGTGCGCGCGCTGAATCAATCACAATTTTTAAGGGAAGATGCCACCATCATGGTGGCAACCATTGCCTTTGGTATGGGCATTGATAAACCGGATGTGCGGTTTGTGGCACATATGGACTTACCGAAAAATATCGAAGCCTATTATCAGGAGACTGGCCGAGCCGGGCGTGACGGCATGCCCTCTAATGCCTGGATGGCCTATGGCATGCAAGATGTGGTGCAGCAAAATAACTGGATTCAAAACGGTAACAGTTCTGACCTGCAAAAGCAGATTGAACAAAAAAAGCTGAATTATTTGCTTAGTATTTGCGAAACAGCCAGTTGCCGCCGTGTACCCTTACTGGCATATTTTGGTGATGCATCTACCCCCTGCGGCAATTGCGATACTTGCAATGAGCCACCGGAAACATTTGATGCCACAATTGCCGTGCAAAAGGCCTTATCTTGCGTTTATCGGGTGTCTACCACTGGTAAAAATTTTGGGGCGGGGTATCTGATCGAAATTTTAATGGGTAAAATTAATGATCGCATTATAGAACATAACCACGACAAGTTATCTACCTTCGGGATCGGTAAGGAATTTAATAAGACGGAATGGCAAGGTATTTTCCGGCTGTTGCTGGCACAGGGGCTTCTTTATGCCGATGCTAATCAATATAATGTTTTAAAGCTAACCAACAGTGGAAAGATTTTTCTAAAAGAAAAGCAAACCATTTTAATGCGCAAGCAAAAAGCGCGCGCAACGAAAGAGGCGTTAAGCAAAGAAAAGAAACCGGCTGTAACATTTGAAACAAGCCAGGATGAACAATTGTTTAATGCCTTGAAGGCCAAACGGTTGGAGCTTTCCAAAGCCCAGAACGTGCCGCCGTATGTTATTTTCCATGATAAAACGTTATATAGCATTGTGTCTACAAAACCCATTACCCGCAAACAATTTGCCACCATTTCCGGGGTAGGGGAAAAGAAGGCGTTAAAGTATGCGGATATTTTTATTGGGGTAGTTGCACAAAATACGTGATAATTTCCTTGCCATCTAAAGTTTGGGTGGCTAAAAACAAAATCCCTATATCAGGGCGATTAGCTCAGTGGTAGAGCGCCTCGTTTACACCGAGGATGTCGGGAGTTCGACCCTCTCATCGCCCACCATTTTCCCTATTTCAATACTTAAATAAATATAAGCAAATTCAGGCGTTGCTATTTAGTAGGGCTTTCTTGTTCGATAAGAAAATCAAAAGAACTTAAAATCTTAGAATCTGGATAATCTTTTTCGTTATCTAATGACTGAATTATAGCATCTGCTAGTTTATCGCATCTCATGCTAGATAGCTTTTCGTGGTCGATGATCTCCAGGCCACTATCTATTGTGTAGCGACAGACAACATCATTTTTATTGGATAAAAATTCTACGATAGATAGCTTCTTCAGAGCTTCTGGTATACCGTCAATTGAAATTGGTTGTTCATATAGCTCCTTGGGGTGAGTTGCATTTAAATTCAGCGATTGTTTTTGCATAAATAAGGCAAAGCGTCTTACATCCTTTATTTGGAGCATTCCAGTAGCTAAATTACCACTGGCAATTATCGTAGGTGGCTTTCCATGCGAGACAGTATTGTCAAAAATTTCAAATGTAACAGCCTGTGGTCCTGATAATAATAATTTTCTGAAATCACTACTTACTGTTTTATGCATTTTTAGCATAGCATCAGTAGGAATGAGCTTATGATAATCTCCCTTAACGTCAAGGTTTTTCGCATTGGCTGTGACATCAAAACGTCCTGTAATTTGAGTGTCCCCCATTTCCATGTATGCTCGTTTATTAGCACGCAGCATGGCAGAAACAGTAGGAACATAGATAAAGCAACAATGGGTATGAGGTCCCGCTTCTTGGAGATTTCTTACAACTTTTGAAATATCTGTTGCGCGTTCAAATACAAGGTTTGGTATCCCTATACCTGTTTGTGCTAAATCTTGTAATGCGTCTTGAGTACAAGCCATAACTTGCCCTGCTTCTTCAAAGGCTAACCATGCAAATGCTTCCCCTGTTTCAGCTGATAAAGTTTTCATGTTTCCAAGTAATACAGGCGTAAAGCGATCTCTATAAATTAAACAAAAATCATCTAATTCCTGACCAGATTCATTTAGCATCTCTTTGGTTTTAATACGAGATAAAGTTGTTTTTCCACTACCTGATGCGGCACTTAAAACAAGGGCTTGGGAAGAGTTAGAAAATGATAATGGCTTTAGTAAGCCATCTTCGATTGCTGTAGTAATTTGATTTTGTACTTCTTCTTTAAGTTGCATGTGCAAAGGATTATTGTAATATTTTTCCACTGCCTGAGCAGCTTCTTCTGGATGGTCAGTATTGATGTCCTGAGATAATGCCTTCCAAACATTACGCAAAGCAATCGCCGTTTCGGAAATGGCAGGCAATACATAATCTTCCTGTAAAGCATCGATAACTTCTGCAAGTTGTTGATCATTAAGATAACGAGATACGAGAGATGTATAGGCCATGGTATGGTGCAAGGCCTCTCGTTCCGGCTGATAAACAATAATGCTTCCAAGTTTCCTTCCTGTAGATTCTGCAATAAAAGCTGATTCTGTAGGGGGGAAACCCATTGTATAATTTGGATTGAAAATAGTATAATAGCTGCTGATCGGCAGCTTAAGTTGTGCTGCCGTCTCTGCATTTGGTGTGTCAATCTCGAAAAGTTTTGAAAGTCCCATAAGTATTGATATAAATTTTTGTTTTTTGTACCTTATTACATAATTATGAAAGAACTAATTAATACTTATTTTCAATTTTCGAATGGACAATTTTTACCTACTGACAAACTTGAAGAGCTATATCAAGAGATTGCTAGAAAGGTTTTAGAAGAAAAAAAATCGTCGAGTAGTCCAACGTTAACTTGTATTCTTGGTGGATCCGCAGTTGGTAAAAGTACATGGATTCAACATCAGAGACGTAGCGAGGGGCAGTTATGCCAGCATACAGATCAAAATACAGTTTTTTTATCGAATAGATCCATTGGAGGACTGATTCCAGAAATTTATAATGGACTGCAGGTAGTTAATGAAGAAAAACTTAGTTTAAAGGATTTTGAGCGGTATGCTTATGTTGAATCAGGATTAGAAGAGTTTTTATTATATTTTTATCAGCGTTTAGGTAAAGATGCGATGGATCGAGGCTTATCTGTTGTTATCGATAATCAAGGTATGCACGAAGAAGCCTTATGTGTGATTGCAGAAGATGCAAGGATGGCAAAAATAAGTAGTCAAGCCATTGGATTTTTTGCCGATCTGGAGCTTTATCAAGAGCGTTCACAAAGTCGTAAGAGTACTCGGTATGACTACTTTCCCGAACATATAAAGCGTCATATTTTGTGTGCTGCTAGCTTTACAGCATGGGAAAAGTATGCAGTGGAGGGAGATAATGAAATGTCCATGTCTGTACCAAACCATGTTTTAAGTCTGCCAGTAAGTTTCGATCGACTTAACATCTATCATAATGGTGAGCGCTCACAGGTGCCTACTTTCCAATCGGACTCTGGGTTCGTACATACATTGAGTGCGCAGCGTTCCAGTAACGGCTCTGCCGAAATAGAAATTAGGGATCCAAAAACATATCGTATTCTACAAAAAGTTGCTTCCACAGCTATTGAGCTGGTACCTGATGAGAATAACTTGGAAGCAATTACCAATTTCAATCGAACTTGGCGGTCCTATCGAGATAACGAAAGACTGGATCCACCAGTTATAAAGCCAGATTATCTGCAAGAATCAGGCTGTCTTTATGAGCACCCTTTGCGCGCAGCCGAATTAGCCTGCTCGCTAAATTTCAATCGGATAAGATGAAGAAATACAATGTAGTCCGTATAAAAAAATCCCGACACAAAGGCCGGGATTTTTAGGCAGGGGTTAAGCCGATTCTTTGAACCTGCGGCTGGTTGGCTTTTTGCGTGCCGTGTCGCCGTTGCGTGCCGGGCGGTTGCTGCCGTTAAACTTTGGTTTACCGCGAGAAGACTTTGGCTTGCTATCTTTAAAGCTTTCCTGTTTTACACTAGGGTCTAGGAAGCGTTGAATGGCATGCCATTTACCTTTTTCGTCTCGGCTAACGAAAGAAAGGGCGTGGCCAGTGGCACCGTTCCGACCTGTTCGACCCATACGGTGGATATAATCTTCGGCAGCTTGTGGCAGGTCATAGTTAATAACGTGCTGAATGTGCGGAACATCCAGCCCACGGGCAGCCACATCAGTTGCAACGAGTACACGAAACTTCTGCTCACGAAAGCGTAACATAACCTTGGTACGTCGGCTTTGCTTCAGTCCGCCATGCAGGCTGTCGGCCTTAACGCCTTCGTCACTTAGCTTTTTCGCCATTTTCTCGGCACTAAATTTCGTGCGGGCAAAAACAATGATACTACCTTCTCTGGTTTCAATTTCTTGCATCAGGGCCGCATACTTTTCGTGGCCGTCAACATGTTTTACGTCTTGAGTAATGGTATCAGCAATCTTGTTAATGCCAGCCATTTCAACACGCACCGGGTTGGTTAGGTATTTATCAGCTAGCTTTAAAATAGCTTTTGGCAAGGTGGCCGAAAACAATAAAGTTTGGCGTGGTTTTTCCAGATGAGGCAGGATGCGATCGATTTGTACGCCAAAACCCATATCTAGCATACGGTCTGTTTCGTCTAAAACCAAATAGCCGGTTTTACCTAATTTTAAGCTGCCTCGCTCCAGGTGGTCGTTGATACGACCTGGTGTGCCAACAATTAAACGTGGATTTTGTTTAAGCTGTTGCAGCTGTTTCTGCATAGGCTCGCCACCAATTAAAAACGAAGTTTTGATTGGCAGTTTGGCGTTACCTAGTAATTCCTTGGCGTGCTCTAAAACCTGTTTAGCTAGTTCACGGGTTGGGGTTAAAATCAATGCTGATTTTTTTTCGTTGGCAATTAAATAGGCAATGGCCGGAATAACGAAAGCGGCGGTTTTACCGGTTCCGGTGCTGGCTGTGCCAACAATATCTTTACCTTCTAGGGCAGGGGGAATGGCGGCAGCCTGAATAGGAGTTGGTTTGTCGAAGCCCATACGTTGGGTACTTTGAACAAGGCATTCGGGCAAATTAAGGGTGTTAAAATCCATGGTAATACTTTCTATTGGTATCTGTTAAGCGGTTGGTTTACTTATAAAGTTGCTTAACAAATTCCCGATAGGGGCACTATCTTATTGAAAGCAATGATTTATTTCTCGTATGGGGGTTTGTTACAGATTTAAAATGCAATGGTCAACTGAATTCTTAAGCAGATATTAAGGAATATTTGCTAAGCTTCTTGAACTATGTCGTTTGAAAACGCATCACACTTTGCTGAAAATGCAAAAACTACAGATCTTTTAAGGTCCTTTTTTGCTGTGCAAACATCTGCTGATTCTGCTATCCAGGCAAAACCACTGCATTCGGAACAAGACAGACTAAAAGCGCTTTATGCTTTTTTACGCGGTGTAGATTTTTCGGACGAAGCTTTGGAGAACATTGGCCAACAGCAATTTAAAGAAGCATTATCCACGGTTAAGTTTAAAAGACGCAAGCCAGAGGCACATGATGCAGTTTTGGCTGATATGGAACAGCAGGGGAATTGGGCCAGAAGACTAACGCAACAAGTTTTAAAATTGATATAGCTTTCTAAAGCTTACACTAAAATTTACGTAAGCTCTAAAACATTTCCATGTTGCCACGTCCGCGTGGTTTAACTGGTTGCTTTGTATGCGATGCAACATATTGCTTTTCATCTTTCTTGATACTATCTTCTTGGCGCAGTACTTTCATTTGCCGCACTTCGCCAGTATGGGTTAAAAAGCAAATTTTTCTGGCGTGGGTGCCTCCCATACTCTCGCCTACAATTCTAAGTTTTTCATCAACACAATATTGTTTCACAAAGTCTATATTAAGCTCTCCGATATTTATATTGCATCGCATCATAGTTGCACCGCCAAAGATTTTTAGTTCAAGATTGGTTTTTAAACTACCCATAATGATCAGTTCATTGATCAAAAATTCCATGGCAAATACGCCATATTGTGCCGTGGCATCATGCAGCATCATATCACCCGGGGTTAAAAAGTGGTTCATTCCACCAATTTTTAAAACAGGATCATAGGCACAAACAGCGATACAAGAGCCTAAAACCGTGCGAATTTCCTTAGGCTGTTTACTGGCATAAAATTGCCCCATAGCAATGTATTTAACTTCACTCGACACAGGTGCTTGGTTCATGCCTCCTGTAGGGCTACCCAAGCTTCTGGGAGAATAATTGAAATTTGAATTAGCCATTAAATTTTGTTCGTTAAATCTTCTAATAAATTTTCAGTATTTAATAGAATGACAATTTTATTGTTATCAGAAACTAAACCTGTAATGCAGCGACCATCAATGCTGCATGCCGTAGTTGGGGCGCTTTTAATGCTGTCGTCGTGAATTTCTTTGATGTCTGAAACAGCATCGGCCTCTATACCAATACGGCGATTATTAACGTTTACGACAATAATAACAGAGCTGGTTGTTGCCTTGCTTGCTGTTGTGATAGTATATTTATTTTTTAAACTGAAAACCGGAATAATGCTACCCCGCAAGTTTATAACCCCTGCGTTGAAAGCCGGTTGATTAGGTAAGCGCGTTAGGGTTGCCTGTTCGCGAATTTCATTAATATCCAAAATGCTAATACCATATTCTTCGCCCCCTAAAATGAATGTTAGATACTGATGTGTGTGTCGAAGATGTTCTTCTTTTTCTTCATCTGTAAGTTCTTCGAAATCTATATTTAATGCCGTCATTTAAGCCACCAATTTTATATCTGTTTTTTGTTGCGATGCAATATTGCGTGTTTTATTGTTTACAGTATCACTGATTCTCCAGATGCCTTGTACATCAATAATTAAGGAAACTTCACCATCCCCCAAAATGGTTGCGCCACTTATACCGGGTACAGGATCCGCATTTTCTTCAAGAGATTTAATAACAATCTGCTGTTGCCCTAATAATTGATCAACAATTAATCCAAAACTGTTGCGGCCAGCATCCACAACCACAACCAGGCTATCTTCAATATTTTCCTTTGCGCCAGGAATATTAAATAGTTCGGCTAAATTGATTAACGGTAATATTTCACTACGAATATTGATAACCGCACAGGTGTCAGCAACGGAATTAATCGCCTCTTTAGAGGGTTTAATTGTTTCAATAATATTATTAACAGGCAAAATATATTTTTCTTCACCACTTTGCACGATCATACCGTCTAGAATGGCCAGGGTTAATGGCAGGGAAAGCGTAAATGTTACACCTTCACCTGGGCGGTTTTTGATGCTTACATTGCCGCCTAAATCTTGAATGTTTTTATTTACAACATCCATGCCAACACCGCGGCCGGAAACAGTGGAAACCGATTCTGCTGTCGAAAAGCCGGGGGCAAACACTAGCTGGTCTATTTCTTCATCTGTAAGGGCATCTTCCACGGCCACAATGCCTTTTTCTATTGCTTTACGATGCACTCTGTCACGGTCAATACCTGCGCCATCATCCTCAATTTCAATAACAATTTTACCGCCGGAATTATCGGCAGATAAGTAAATTTTACCAACCTCGGGTTTTCCAGCTTTAATACGCTCTGCTGTTGTTTCTAAGCCATGATCTGCGGAATTCCTGATCATGTGTGTTAGAGGATCAGACAGTTGCTCGATAATTGTTTTATCAATTTCGGTGGATTCACCGCTAGTAACCAGCTCAATCTTTTTTTCCAGCTGTATGGAAAGGTCGCGCACTAAACGCGGAATGCGGGTGAAAATAGATTTCACAGGTTGCATTCGCATGGCCATGACAGATTCCTGTAATTCTCGGGTATGCCTGGCCAATTCCTGCATACCACGGGTTAACTGGGGATACTCATCAGTAGGGATATGCTGCAACTGCGAATACAACATACTTTGCGTAATAACCAGTTCACCAATCATATTGACCATACGGTCAACCTTGCTGACATCAACGCGAATAGAGGTTGCGGCCTGCTTAGTGACCGCTGTTTTTGGCTTTGATTTTTCTGTTTTAGGAGGCGATGATTTTGCTTTTGGTGTTTCAGTAATCTCAAAGAAACCGCTTTCATCAACAGTTGTCTGAATGGCTGGTTTTTCGACTGGTGCTTCTACTTTTTTCTGAATAATTGTTGCGCTGCTTTCATCGTCAATCAACTCAAAAACTTCTTCTAGCATATCTAGTGGCATGTCACTGCCCATTTCAATATTCCAGGATAAATGGCATTCACTTGGGTCTAAGTCTTTTAATAAAGGCAGTTTATTTGTATCCAGATTAATGATGGCATCTTCGCCTAAGCTTGATAGCTCGTTAATAAGAACGGCAGGTTCCTGAAGGGACTCAAAAAAATGTTTTCCAGGCTTAAAATCAATAATCCAGGTTGGCTGGCTGTTATCATTAGTTGTTTCTTCAATTACATCGTCTGCAGGGGTACCACCAGCGGCCATGGCCTCTGCTGTATACTGATTCAATGTTTGCATCACTTCTTCGCCCATATCTTCCGGCATTTCTGTGCCCACCTGAATATGTTCTTGCATCACCTTTAAAATATCCACTGCTTTTAACAGGGCATCAATATTGGCTTCTGTGGGAACAACTTTTTCTGCGCGCATGTCATCCATTAGGGTTTCCATAACATGGGTAAAATTATACAGTGTCATGAAGCCCAAGGCGCCACCACTACCTTTAATAGAATGCGCACCACGGAAAATAGCGTTTAAATCATCAATAACCGTTTCACTGGAATCTAATTCCAGTAATTTTTGCTCCATAATTTGCAGTTGTTCGTCAAATTCTTCAGCAAATAGTTGATGCAGCTCTTCCATGGTAAAATCCTTTTATTATAGTTCTAGGCATTCAGGCGTTTAACAGCTTCTAATAGCACATCAGGGGAAAAAGGTTTCTTAATCCAGCCCGTGGCACCCGCTGCTTTTACGGCATCACGAGCCTGATCATTGGTGGTAATCACCAAAATAGGCGTTTTCTGATAGGCGGGAATTTGACGAGCACCGGCAATAAAGCCTGCGCCATCAAGGTTGGGCATGTTGTAATCAGAGCAGATAAACTGCACGCTTAAACCGCCTTTAAGTTTATCCAAGGCGATTTGCCCATCTTCGGCGTCAATTACTTCAAAGCCGGCTTGTTCTTTAAGGATATTGCTAACCAGACGGCGCATGGTGGTGGAATCGTCGATAACCAGTGCTTTTTTCATTATATACTCCTGTGTGTATTTATTCGGATGCGGATAAAAGTTGTGTCGCACCGAGAATACCGCAGAATTTATTAAAATATTCTGACCTCGGAGAAACTGATAAAGATTGCCCATTGGCGACCAGTGTTTTTTCTAAAGATAATAATACCTGTAGGGCAGGGGTCTTAATGCGCTCTACACCGCTGGCATCGATGCTGATAGACTCATTTGTATCCATATTGGATACTTTTTCAAAGATGTCCTGCCCACTTTCGTTTTCGGCAGGTAATTTATAAGTTTGGATCATAATTTTTCCTCAATTGATTTTATTAACCAGTCAGCAACGAATTTTGATTATGGTGTAAAAAGATTACGAAAATATGAGCGTCCAATAACATGTCACAGTATGCTAAAATAAAAACCCTGGTCATTGACGACCAAAAAACCATGGTACAGGTGATTGTCAGCCTGCTAAGAAGTATCGGCTTTCAAGATATTCAGGAATGCTATGATGGCGTTACGGCCTGGGAGAAGCTAAATAAAGCGCCTTATGATCTTGTATTATGCGATTGGAACATGGAGCCGGTAACGGGCATCCAACTGTTGAAAAAAGTACGTGCTACGGAAGGGCCCCTGAAAAAGATTCCTTTTATTCTGGTAACCGCCGAAAAGAAAACAGAAAATATTGTTCTGGCAAAAAAGGCTGGCGTAAATAATTATATTGTTAAGCCATTCCCGCTGAAAACACTTCAGACCAAAATTAATGCAACGCTAGGTATTATATAGCCGCTGCCCATTTGAAGGAATTATGTATGCCTGTTTCTATCGCCAAATTACTAAACAATATTGATGAAGAACTAACCAGCATTGGTGCAACAGCTGGTAATAGTGTGGAATCGCTTTTAAAGGCTTCTAACAAAGCAGTGTTGAGCGACAAACCAACCACACAATCTGCCATAGAAGTTATTAAGCAACTGCGTCAGGTTATTCTAGAGCAATGCACCTTCCACGATATTATTGTTCAACATATCAGTCAAATGCGTCATGATTTAAATAACATTGATGCGGAATTGGATGACACTGTGAAAGTGAAAAGCTTTGAGCCTGCTATCGCCTATGATGAATTACTATCTGGCCCCGGTGCCGATGGGGCGGGGCTGTCGCAGGATGAAATTGACGACTTGTTTTAGGCGTTGTTGAGATATGGATGAAAAGCCTATTTTGGGAACAAAAATCCATGAAAATCTATCTTTTCCCTCATCGCAACAATGCCTAAAGTCTCCTAAAGCCCTTCCAGATTAACCCGAACCTCATGCTCTTGCCGATAGGCGTTGCTTAGGGCATTTAACATATCTGCCACAACGGATTGCCGAATTTCTGATTGGGTTTCCTTATATTGTTGTGTATCGGCCTTAATGCTTTCGGGGCGTTTTACGTCTATAATTTTTATAATGGTAATGCCTTTGCCGGTAACGGCTTCAAACACTTCGCCTTGACGTCCCTGTTGCACTTGCCCTGCTAAAATACCAGCGGAGTCTTGCAGTTGATCATTTTTTAAATAGTCTGTCTTTTTTAATGTAAAGTTTTTAGGCGATTTGCCTTTTTTGACCAGACTAACAGATTTAATGCGGAGATCCTGTGCTTTTTCCTTGGCTTGCTCTAATTTATAGGCGGCGATAACTTCTTCTTTAATGGAATCTAGTGCCGGTATGGGGGCAGGGCGCTGGTCTGTAACCTGCAAAATAACAAGGCTGTCGTTATTTAGATTGGCACGTTGCAAGGATTTCGGCGCGTTCATTGCTTCTTTTAGCGTGCTGGAAAGCTCTGAATTTTTCTGGAACAGTTCTTCGTTGCCAATCTCTGTAAAATTCTTGCCTTTTATAATTTTGATAGGCTGCTGCAAAAAGCGGCTGTCTGGCAATGTAAACAGCGACATTTCATTATCAAACAGTTCTTCTACGGCAACTGTCATCTGTTCATAGGCTTGCTCTAGTGCCAGGCGATCTTTAATATCTTTCTGTGCTTCTTCAAAGCTAACCTTCTTGGCGGGTTTAATACCGGTTACAATAGCCACATGCCAGCCAAGGGGGCTTTTTACGGGCGCGGTTTTCTTGTCTTTAACCGTGGCAAAAATAGCTTCGCCCAGGGCTTCACCAGGGAAGCTGTCAATCGTTACATCGGTAACATTCGATAGACGCCGATTTTCCCGGGCGGCTACCAGCTCTTCAAAGGTATTTTCGCTGCTGTAAATCAGTTTCGCATCTTCTTCTGTGTCTGTTAGCAATAGTTTAACGGTACGGCGCTCAGGCTCCCCCAGATCTTTTTCTATTTCAGCATAGCGCTGTTGGATAGCATCTTCCTGAATATTAATATTGTCGGCCAGCTTGCCGGGATGTAAGTCTAGGATCGCGATGTCCATTACCGGCGGACGCAGGAAATCTTCTTTATTCTGTCTAAAATATTTTACCAACGTTTTATCATCGGGCGTATCAACATCTGGCAAAGCTGCCTTATAAATAGAAAGTTTTCGTGTCTCTTTTTGTCTCTTAAGTAGTAATTCCGTTAAGTAATCTACGGGAGGCAAAGATTTTTCGACAGTTTTAGCTATCATATTAACCTGCAAACCTTCGGACAGTTCTTTTAAATAGCGTTCTTCTGTTAGCCCAGCACTTTGCAAGATATAGTCAAACTGTGCCCGGTCAAAAGTGCCATTTTGTTGAAAGGCTTTTTCGTTTAACAGCATTTTACGCTGTAGATCAGGGCTGATTTCCAGGCCAAGATCATGGGCGCCCTGCACATATAAGGCACGATTAATCAATTGTTCCACCACGTTGCGGGTAATTTCCTGTTTAAAAACAGGTTCGTCTACCGTGCTGCCAATAACGTTACGCAGTTCCTGTTGTTGCTGGCGCACTGCATTTTCAATTTGTTCACTTGGAATACCGCGCTTGCCTACTTGTACTGCATATTGCCCGGCTGAACCACCGCGGGTATAGTCAGCGATTCCCCAACCGACAAAACTTAGAGCTATTAAGCCCAAAAGAATCTGAACGAGTATTGTTTTTGTTTTATTGCGGATATCTTGCAGCATCGTTATAGACTGATAAAGCCAAAAATTTAACGAATCAAGTGAACAGATCTATGAAACCTATTATTGCCGGAAATTGGAAACTAAATTGCACAATTGCTGAGGGCAAAGCCCTGGCAAAAGACGTTGCCGCCCATAAGGCAGACAATGCAACCGTTATTGTTTCTCCGCCCTTTACAGCTATTCATACTGCAAAAGAAACTGGTTTAAAGATTAGTGGGCAAGATTGCTCCGCCCATGAAAGCGGTGCGCATACCGGGGAAATTAGTGCACACATGCTAAAAGATGCTGGCTGCCAGTATGTTATTGTTGGGCATTCTGAACGCCGCACTAATCATAATGAGAGCAGCAAACTAGTACAACAAAAGGCTGCTGCTGCTTTAAAAGCCGGTTTAACGCCTATTATATGTATTGGTGAAACGTTGGAACAACGCGAGCAGGGCGTAACACTGGATATTTTAACGCAACAAATTAAAGAAAGCTTGCCGCAAGATGTTGCCAGCAAGGTTATTGTCGCCTACGAACCCGTTTGGGCTATCGGTACAGGAAAAGTAGCCTCTATTGAGGATATTAACGAAGCACACAACCATTTAAGAAGCCTGACAAGTAAGGAAACGCCTTTATTATATGGTGGTTCTGTTAAGCCTGATAACGCAAAAGAAATTCTATCCATAGAGAACGTTAATGGGGCTCTTGTGGGCGGCGCCAGTCTAAAAGCAGAGTCTTTCCTGGGCATTGTTAAGGCCGCCTAAATAAAAGAAACTGCAAAAACCCCTAGCCAACCCAAAATCGCTATGGTAATGGCATAATCAAACAAAAATCATACAAAGAGTGTATCATGAGTGACGTTGCAGAACGCGTAAAAAAAATTGTTATTGAACATCTAGGCGTTGACGAAGCAAAGGTAACAAACCAGGCCAGTTTTATTGATGATCTGGGCGCTGATAGCCTGGATACGGTTGAATTGGTTATGGCCTTTGAAGAAGAATTTGGCATTGAAATTCCAGATCACGCTGCGGAAAACATTCTAACTGTGCAGGACGCAATCGACTACATCGAAGCAAACTCCTAAAAAATGTCTTCCGCTATGCGTCGTGTTGTTGTAACCGGGCATGGGGTTAACAACCCCCTTGGCCAATGGGGTTAATCCAACATGGGAAAAGCTTATCAACGGCCAATCTGGTTTAAAAACACTGCAAGGCCTTGATACCGAGGGATTTGCCTGTAAAAGTGGGTGGGCAAATTTTGTATCAGCCAGATATTTTTAATCCCGATGATTATATGACGCCCAAAGAGCGCAAGCGGGTTGATAACTTTATTCTCTTGGTATTGCAGCGGCGCAAGAAGCCATTGAAGATGCAGGCTGGAAGCCGCAAGATGAAGAACAGCAATGCCGCACTGGTGTTATGATTGGTGCCGGTATCGGCGGTTTGCAAACCATTTATGATAATTCTATTATGCTGCATGAAAAAGGCGCACGACGGGTTAGTCCGTTTTTTATTCCGGCAGCGCTGATTAATGAAATAAGTGGTAATGTTTCTATTAAATACGGCTTTAAAGGGCCCAATCATTCGGTTGTAACGGCCTGTTCTACCGGCTGTCATGCCATTGGCGATGCGTCTCGATTGATTACAATATGGTGATGCGGATGTGATGGTTGCTGGCGGGGCGGAATCAACGCTGTTTCCATTAGGATTGGCTGGTTTTGCGGCTATTAAGGCACTTTCCACCAATTTTAACGATACACCAGAGAAAGCTTCCCGCCCTTGGGACAAAGACCGCGATGGTTTTGTAATGGGGGAGGGGGCTGGCATTGTTGTGCTGGAAGAATACGAGCATGCCAAGGCACGTGGGGCTACAATTTATGCCGAAGTCACTGGCTATGGCTTGTCGGGCGATGCTTATCATATTACCGCACCTGCTCAGGATGGTGACGGGGCTTATCGTTGTATGAAAATGGCTTTAAGGCGGGCAGGGCTTAACCCTGAAGATATTGGTTATATCAATGCGCATGGTACTAGTACGCCTTTAGGTGATGTGATTGAAATTAAGGCCGCCAAGCGTTTGTTCGGTGAAAAACCTGAAAATCTGGCTATTTCCTCTACGAAATCTTCTATTGGTCATTTGTTAGGAGCTGCGGGCGCTGTTGAGGCTATTTTTACCATTCTTGCCCTGAAATAACGGTGTTTTGCCGCCAACACTGAATCTTGATAACCCGTCAGAAGGCTGCGATTTAAATTTTGTGCCGCATACGGCACAGGAAAAGACATTGAATCATGCTATGTCTAATTCTTTTGGTTTTGGTGGAACGAACGCGACCTTAATTGTCTCCAAAATATAGGCGTGGTAAAGCTGGTTGTTCTAGACCGAGACGGTGTTTTAAATAAAGACCGCACGGACTATGTAAAAAATCTATCAGAATTAGAAATGTTGGAAGGTTCTGCCAAAGCTGTTGCGCGGTTAAACCAAAATAATATCAAGGTAGCCGTTGCAACAAACCAATCCTGCATTGGAAAAGGCATTATATCAGAAGATCAGCTGGCTGCAATTCATCGGGCGATTGATGATTGCCTTGCTACCCAAAATGCCCATATAGATTTGTGGTTACATTGTCCCGATAATACTGATAGCCCCCGCCGTAAACCGGCACCTGGAATGTTGCTGGAAGCGATGCAGTACTTTGATATAGATGCCACTGAAAGTGTTTTTATTGGTGACGCGTTGAGGGATTTACAAGCCGCGCAAGCCGCTAATTGTCGGCCATTATTGGTTGAAACTGGCAAAGGTAGTGTCACCGCAAAATCACTACCCTCGGAATTACAAGGTGTTAGCGTTTGCACCGATTTGCAAAATGCAGTAAAATTACTATTAGGATAGTTAAGGATTTTTTTATATGCTGCGTTTTTTATTTACTATTATTGTTGTTTCCGTGCTGATTTTTATTGGCGGATTCCTTTGGTTTATTTTCGATGTGCCAAAAACAAGCACAACTGAAAAAGTTGATGCAGTGGTTGTTTTAACTGGTGGCAATGGCCGTATTGAAGAGGGGCTAACGCTATTGCGTGAAGATGCGGCGCGTATGGTTTATATTTCTGGTGTAAATAGTAATGTTTCTGACACGCAATTGCAGCAAAGCCATAAGATTAGTGCGAAAGAAATGGACTGTTGTATCAGAACAGATAAGTCTCAGGATACACGCACCAATGCGCTGGAAACCGCAAAATGGGCGGAAGAAAATAATATTAGAACTATGCGCCTGGTGACCAGCAGTTACCACATGCGCCGTAGCTTGCTGGAGTTTCGAAGCCTGCTGCCAGAAACCGTTATTTTGCCAACCCCTGTTAGCGTGACAAAGGTTTATGGCCAAAACTGGTGGAAAGACCAAACGATCTGGGAGAAGTTAGGGCAGGAATATTTAAAATATCTAGTGGTGCAGTTTCGCCAGTTTGAAGAAGCTTTTGGCCGCTCTTCCTAGTGGAATTATAAGTTGACACCGAAGCTGAGGCCGCTATAAACACCTTTCAGTAAAAATGAAGGTATTACAGGCGTGAAAACGTATTCAGCAAAGCCCGGTGAAGTAGAGCAAAATTGGTTTATTATAGATGCCACAGATCTTATTTTAGGTCGTATGGCATCGCAAGTTGCGAAGATGATTCGCGGTAAGCACAAGCCTCAATTCACCCCCCACACCGATTGCGGTGATAAAATTATTGTTATAAATGCCGATAAAGTGGCTGTAACTGGTAATAAATTAGGTAATAAATTCCATTGGCACACCGGCTACCCAGGGGGTATCAAGGAACGCACATGGGGGCAGTTGCGTGACGGAAAATATCCGGAACGTTTAATTCAAAATGCAGTGCGCCGTATGTTGCCAAAAGAAAGCCCTTTGGCCAGAGAGCAATATTCACGGAACCTGTATGTATATGGCGGTGAAAATCACCCGCATGAGGCGCAAAAACCGCAAAAACTTGATTTAGCACAACAAAACAACAAAGTGAAAAAACGCTCTTAACGAGGGTTAGTAAGGAAAACTTATGGGTATTGATATTTCTGCTGCATTAGATAACCAGGATGCACCATCGAACGACACGAAGAAGCCTGTAAAAAGCTACCTGCCGCAGCAGGATAACCAACCAATAGAGCGCAAGCCTATTCGTGATGATTTAGGCCGCTCTTATGCTACAGGAAAAAGAAAAGATGCTGTTGCTCGTGTTTGGATTAAGCCTGGTTCTGGTAAAATCATTGTAAATGGCAAAGAGGGGCAGGAATACTTTGCTCGTCCGGTTCTCTGGATGGTAGTGAATCAACCATTCGGTATTTCAAACTGTAAAAACCAGTTTGATGTACACTGCACTGTTAAAGGCGGCGGTTTATCTGGTCAGGCTGGTGCTGTAAGGCATGGCATTAGTCAGGCACTTGTTAATTACGACCCTGGCTATCGGCCTGCTCTTAAAAAAGAAGGTTTTATGACACGCGATAGTCGAGTGGTTGAGCGTAAGAAATATGGTAAAGCCAAAGCTAGAAGAAGCTTCCAGTTCTCTAAACGTTAATCTGTTGTTAAGTATAAATATCTTAAAAAGCATTGCTGAGGCAGTGCTTTTTTTGTTTGCAGGCGTAACTCTCAGCAGGTAATAAAAATATAATAAGAAAAATAATATGATTTCAAAAATTCTTTATACTCTGGTTATTACACTTTTATTTGTGGCAAGTGTAATTAATGCCGAGCCATTACGGGGTGTACGCATTGAAGGTAACCAGCGTATAGATACCACAACCATTCGCTCCTATGTTTTAATTAAGGAAGGCGAGGAAATTACCCAGGCTGCTCTGGATCGCAGTTTGAAAAATCTATATGGCACCGGCCTGTTTTCTGATGTTAAATTGCGGCAGGAAAATGGTGTTGTTGCTGTGTATATTTCTGAAAACCCGGTCATCAACCGCGTGGCTTTTGAGGGGAATGCTAAACTGAAAGAAGATACCCTTCGTTCAGAGGTGCAGCTCCGTCCACGCACGGTGTATAGCCGTGCAAAGGTAAGTGCCGATGTTGAGCGACTGCAAACACTTTATCGTCGTACAGGGCGCTATGCTGCTGTTGTTGACCCCAAACTTATTGAATTACCGCAAAATCGGGTTGACCTAGTATTTGAAATTTCAGAGGGGGAAAGAACCGATATTCGTCGAGTTAGCTTTGTTAACAATAAATATTCCGCCGACAATACCTTGCGCTCCGTTATCTCCACGAAAGAATCTGCCTGGTATCGCTTGTTAACTGCCGATGATACCTATGATGCAGAGCGTATAGAGTATGATAAAGAGTTGTTACGCCGGCACTACCTGGAAAACGGATTTGCTGATTTTGAAGTGACTAACACCATTGTAGAGCTTGCACCTGACAAATCTTCTTTCGATATTCGTTTTGTTTTAAACGAAGGCAAGCGCTATAAAGTTGAAAATGTTGACACAAAAATTGCCCTTAGAAATGTGAGTAAGGAAAATGTCGAACCGCTTATCGAAGTAGAAAAAGGTAAGTACTACGATTTCACGCAAGTGGAAAGCACCATAGAGGAAATGACCCGTTATTTAGGAAATCTTGGCTATCCTTTTGTTAAAATCAAACCTGCATTCAACAAAAATACTAATAATCAGACCATTGATATTACCTTTAACATTGGCGAGGGGCCAAAGATCTTTATCGAGCGTATCGATATTTCCGGTAATACCCGCACCTTGGACGAAGTGATTCGTCGTGAATTCCAGCTTGCTGAGGGTGACGCTTTTAATGCTGATAAATTGCGGGATGCTGAGCGTCGTATTCGCAACCTTGGATTTTTTGAAGATGTAAAGGTAGACGTAGACCCTGGTACATCGCCCGACCAAGCCACTATTCTGGTGGAAGTGAAAGAACAGTCCACGGGGGAGCTTTCTTTCGGTGCAGGGTTCTCTACTAATGAATCGCTGCTAGGTGATGTTCGTCTGAGAGAAAGTAACTTTTTGGGGAAAGGGCAGCAAGTAGAACTGGCAACTGTATTATCATCGCGCCGTACAGACATTGATTTCAGTTTTACAGAACCATATTTTCTGGGTCGAAATTTATCTGCCGGGGTTGATTTATTCCGTACAAAACTAGATTTACAACGGGAAAGTTCTTTTGATGAAGAGCGATTGGGGGGCGGCCTACGTATGGGGTATCGTATTAACAATAATTTGCGTCAAAGCTGGAATTATACGTTAAGAGATGTCGAAATTACTGATGTGGATCAAAATGCCTCTCGTTTTATTAAAGATCAAGAGGGAAGAGCTATCACATCTTCTGTTGGCCATGAATTACTATTTGATTATCGCGACAACCGATTTGAGCCAACTAATGGCTATTATGTGCGTATTAATAACGATGTTGCTGGCTTGGGTGGTGATGTAAAATTTTTGCGCAACCGTATTGGCACCGGTGTGTTTTACCCTTTGTATAAAGAAGAATGGGTGATTGGTCTGGAAAGTGACGTTGGGCATATTTTCAGCTTAAATGACGATGAAGTGCGCATTAATGACCGCTTTTTTGTTGGTGGTAACAGCTTGCGTGGCTTTGAAATAGGGGGTATCGGGCCAAGAGATATCACCACCACAGATTCCCTGGGTGGGAACCTGTTCTTTACGACAAAGGGAGAGCTGCGTTTTCCATTAGGTTTACCTGAGTCATTAGGCTTAACTGGGCGTGCCTTTGTGGACGCGGGGACATTGACTGATTCTGAAGATAGCGGATCAGAGGTGCGGGATAGCGGTAGCATTCGTGTTTCCGCCGGGGCTGGCCTGGCCTGGCGTTCACCTTTTGGGCCAGTAAGAATAGACTTTGCGCAAGCAGTGGTTGATGAAGAATATGATGTGCGAGAATTTTTCAGATTTTCCTTTGGCACACGGTTTTAATTGTTTATAGGTTAGCTATGAAGTTTTTTACCTTTCTTGTTATTGCGGCATTCACCTTGGCAATGGTGCCAATGCACGCCTCTGCACAGGCCATCGAAACCATTCAACGCACGGTAGGTGTGGTGCAAATCATTAGGCTGGCCAAAGAATCTAAGGCTGGTAAATCTATTGCACAACAGGCGAAAAGACTGGATGAAGACTTTCGTAAAACACTGCAAGCAGAAGAAGAAAAGCTAAAAAGCGCTGAAAGTCAGTTGGTGCGTCAACGCACTGTTCTGGAGCCTGAAGCTTACGGTAAAAAACGTGAAGAGTTCCAAAGACAGGTCGCTGAAATGCAGGAAAAGGTGCGTGAGCGTCGTCAGAATATCCAGATTGGCTTGCAACAAGCAAACACAACTTTACAAACTAATATTCGGGATATCATCAAGGAAATTGCCATGACACGCAAGCTTATGTTGGTTTTACCACAAGAACAGGTTTTATTTTACGAGAATAGCCTGAATATTACCGATGAAATTTTGCAGAAACTGGATGCAAAACTAGCGGATGTGAGAATTTCTGTTAGCAAATAATTTCGTTTGTTTCCGCGTGGCTTACTGGGCGACAGTTTCTTTACTACGGCCTTGGTTCGAAACGGTGTCATTGAATACTGGCCGCAACATCTAGACCGATTAAAAAATACAGCTCTATTCTTAAAATATCCCTTTAACGAGGTTTGGATTACTGATTTTATAGAGTCGTATCTTGAAAAAAATTGTATAAACAACACACGTTATCGATTGCGGATCACTGTTCAACGTGTCATGGGCTGTGAGCCAGTTATACCCGCCGTAACTAGGCGAGACGATGTGCAAATATATTGCCATCATCAGCCCTATAAGCCACCTATAGAACTTACAGCGGGCGTTAGTGACATTCGAATTAATCAACACAGCCCTATAGTAGGTTATAAAACAGGTAATTATCTGGAAAAATTACTAGCTTTAACATATGCGCATCAAAAAGGGTGGGGTGAGGCACTGCAGTTTAATTTAAATGATCATTTATGTTCTGCGGTAATGGGGAATGTGTTCCTGGTTAGTAAAGGGCAGTGGGTGACGCCTGCACTGCAAGAGGGCTGTTTACCAGGAATTATGAGACAGCAAATCATGCAGCAAAAAAATGCACAGGAAATTATGGGCATTACCTATGATACGGTAAAGAGCGCTGATAATATCTATGTAAGCAGCTGTTTAAAGGGGCTGGTACCGCTATTGCTTGTTTGACAAAAAGACTTTCCTGTTTTATAAGCAGTTTCTGATTTATTAGAGGTATACACTATGGCACGTCGCTGCGCTTTAACCGGCAAAGGAATTTTAACCGGAAACAATGTTAGTCATGCAAAAAACCGCACCAGACGGCGTTTTTTGCCGAACTTGCAAAACGTTAGTTTTCATAGTGATGCACTAAGTAAAAACTTCAAATTACGTGTTTGCACCAAGGCTATTCGCACCATTGAGCATAACGGTGGTTTTGATCGTTTTCTGCTAACGACATCTAACCGTAAGCTTACAGAGGAAGCTGTGGCCTTAAAAAAGCAAATTCTTAAGGCGTCTCCAGACTTTGCCTTTGAGAAAAAGCCGCGCCGGGAATTTGTACCTGCTCGTAAACTAGCGGCTGAACGTAAAGCTGCTGCTTAATCGCTACCCAATTTTTTAAATAAACTTGTAAAATTGCCAGCAGATAATATGTTTTGGCAATGACAGATTCTAGTTTTGAATCCATTAATAAGGGGTTGCCTGCCATTAGGGTAGACCAGCAGCTTATTGCACGTATGGTGCCGATTGGTAGCAGAGTACTAGAAATAGGCTGTAATAATGGTGATTTACTGGTTTATTTAACAGAGGCGCGTCAGGTGCGTGGGCATGGCCTGGAAATTAGCCTGAAAGGGGTGCAGCAATGTCTGGCAAAGGGGCTTTCCGTTATTCAGGGTGATGCCGACAGAGATTTGGTTGATTACCCCGATAATGCCTTCGACTGTGTCATTCTAAGCCAAACCATCCAGGCAACCGGTGCGCCCCATGAAGTATTGGCGCAACTGGCGCGTATTAGTGGAAGACTGATTATTTCCTTCCCTAATTTTGCCTACTGGCGGGTGCGTTGGCAATTGATGAAAACCGGTAAAATGCCGGTAAACAGTTTTTTGTCTTATCAATGGTATGACACACCCAATATTCATTTGTGTACGATTAAAGACTTTGTGGAGTTAGTGCAAAAACAAGGTTTGAAGGTAAGCAAGCTTATTTCTTTAAGCAATAGTGGGCAGGCGCTGCCGCAATGGTATCCGCGCAAGCTCAGCAACTGGATGGCAGAGCAAGCTGTATTCTTGCTAGAACATCAATCGTAATAACGTAATTCCTGTACCTTGCCCCAGAATATGCGATAAGCAAAAATTGTGTAACCAAGAATACAGGGCAGCACGACCACGGCGCCTACAAAAATAATAAACAAAGATTCCGGCGCAGCGGCCGCACCATAAATCGTCATTTTTTCCGGTATGATATAGGGGTAAAAGCTATAGGCTAAACCCTGGAAGCATAGTAGAAAAATAGTTATGGCTGAGGCGAAAGGCAGCCAGCACAAACGATCTTTTCTAAAAGGCATGCGGCGCAAGGCTATTTCAAGCGCAATCATAATACTAATGGTAATAATAGGTATAGGTAATAATAGGAACAGTTCAGGTATGGAAAACCACTTTTCAAAAATACGTGGATCAACCAAGGGGCTGGCTAGGGAAACTAAACCAATGCCCGCCGCCGTTAACCACAAGTTTAAGCGTGCCCATTTTATAGCCTTTTTTTGTAAATCGCCTTCTGTTTTCATAATAAGCCAGCAGGCACCAATGAAAGCATAGCCCGCCACAATACAGAGGGCAGTTAGTATACTGAAAAGTTGCGCAATGAAGCCTGTTTGAAAAGCCATGATATATTGCCCCAGCATATAGCCCTGCGCCATGGCGGCGACGACAGAACCGCAGAAAAATGACTTGTTCCATAAATGCTTGCGTTTAGCCTGAACCTTGGCGCGAAAATCAAATGATACGCCACGAAATATTAATGCAAGAAGTAATACGGCTGTAGGCAAGTAAAGTGTGGATAGAATAACCCCGTGGGCAATGGGAAAGGCCACCAAAAGAATACCAATGCCCAGCACTAGCCAGGTTTCATTGGCGTCCCAGAAGGGGCCAATAGAAGCTATCATTTTATCTTTTTCATCGTCTTCAGCAAATTTTAAGAGGATGCCAACTCCCAAATCATAGCCATCCAAAATAACGTAAAGTAAAATGGCTAGACCCATCATTATAGCAAAAGCTAATGCTAACCAGTGACCGGTTTCAATAAGTAAAGGTTCAATCATGATGATAGTACCTGTTGGCTTGAGGCTACTCCTGGACGACCGCCTATCGGCCGTTTATCAGGACTCTCGACTGCTGCTTTTGCGGCTAGGTAATACAAGGTACTAATAAAAGCAATAAGCAATACTATGTAAACCAGTAGGTAAGCTAAAAGCGTTGTTAGTACCATGGTTGCTCCTACTTCTGAAACCGCATCTTTGGTCATTAAAACGCCGGTTACTAGCCATGGCTGGCGGCCAATTTCAGTCGTATACCAGCCGGCTACTGTTGCTACCCATCCTGAGAAAGTCATTCCTATAAGTATTGCTAAAAAATACTTATTTAATGGCTTTTTACGTAGTAAATAAATACTCCCAATCCATGATATAAGTAGCATTGCTATACCTGTCCCTACCATAATCCTGAACGAAAAGAATAGAGGTAGTACGGGTGGATGATACTCAAATTCATTGATGCCTTTTACTTCTCCGTCCCAATGGTGTGTTAAAATTAGGCTGGTAACACCTGGTATTACTATTTCATAGTTGTTGCGACGATTTTCATCGTCTGGTATGGCAAACAGTCTCAAGCCTGCTCCTCGTTCTGTTTCCCATATTCCTTCCATAGCAGCAATCTTTTGCGGTTGATATTTTAGGGTATTCAGGCCGTGCATATCTCCAACGAATATTTGTATGGGGATTAATACTGCGGCCAATAATAAGCCGGTTTTCATGGCGGCATGCACCCCTTCGCGATGATCGCCACGACGCCATTGAAAGGCAGAAAGGCCAGCAATCAAGAAGGATGCTGTAAGGCCAGAGGCTAGCAACATATGTGTTAAACGATAAGGCATGGAAGGATTGAAAATAATCGCAGACCAATCGGTGGCATGCGCCACGCCATCGCGTATTTCAAAACCGGCTGGTGTATGCAGCCAGCTGTTCAATACCAAAATCCAGAAGGCTGATAAAGTGGTGCCAAAAGCAACCAGAAAAGTAGCAAGTGTGTGAACACGGTTTGAGACTTTACCCCAGCCAAACAACATAATTCCCAAAAAAGTTGCTTCTAAGAAAAAGGCGGTCATTACTTCATAAGCCAACAAGGGGCCGGCAATATTACCGACTTTTTCCATAAACCCCGGCCAGTTGGTGCCAAACTGGAAAGACATGGTGATGCCGGAAACCACGCCCAACGCAAAGCAAAGCGCGAAAATTTTTACATAAAAACGATAGGCCTGCATCCATTTTTCTTGCCCCGTTCTATTAAAGCGCAATTTGAAAAATAGTAAAATCCAGCCCAGTGCAATGGTAATGGTGGGGAATAAAATATGGAATGTTATGTTGGCGCCAAACTGTGCGCGAGAAAGCGCCAGGGTATTTAAGGTATCAGACATTGGTTGCCTCGCGTTTTTTAGATGGAATAATCCGTAATTTATCTTTCATTTCATACAGGCGATAAACTTTGGCGCCTAGTTGCAGCAAATTAACCAGGCGCTCTGTTTCCAGTTTTTCCATGTCAGCATACCAATTGGTCAACATTTCAATTAGATCATGCATTTCCTGCATTTTTGCTTGTTGGTAACTATCGTCATCTTGCTCCAAAAGAACGGAACGTAGCATAGAGAGGGTGGGGTCTATTTCGCGTTTTTTACGTTCTTCAACTAGGGTGCGAACAATTTCCCAGATATCTTCTGGCACGGTAAAATAATCTTTGCGGTCTTTTGGGTAATGCTTTGTGCGAATCAGCCGCCAACTGTCCAATTCTTTAAGACCCATGCTGACGTTTGAGCGGGAAAACCCCAATGTTTCCCCAATGTCATCGGCGCACAGTGGCTGTTCTGAAATATAAAGTAAGGCATAAATTTGTCCTACTGTACGATTGATACCCCACCGGCTGCCCATCTCACCAAAGTGGCCGACAAAAGTTTGAATAGGTTCTGTTAACTTCATATGATTGATATAGCATGAATTTTAGAACTTTCAATAATTTCTGAAAGTTCAGAAAGTTTGTTCAATAATAGTCAAGGTGCCCACGGCGCATGTTTTTCCATTACAGTTTGAAATAATGCGCTTTCCAAATGTTTTTCAAGCCATTTTTCTAGAGCCTTAAAGCCTAATGCTTGAAAACGTGCGTAATTTGTATGGGAAAATTGCCGTATAAAAGGAAAAATAGCGTAATCGGCCAAGGTATTTTTATCGGCTGCCAACCCTTGTTGTTTCTCAAGCTGGCTATTTAAGTTGTTTAGAATAATTGCGGCTTGTCTAAAAGATTCCTCGCCACCATCATCTACATCCCCATAGCGATTTGGGTATTTATAGTGATTTAAATGCCGTTTAAAAATGGTATCGTTTTGTTGGATAAACGCATTGGTAATTGTTTGATCGGCCTTAAGCCAGCCTTTAGGGTCATTCAGTGAAAGAACATAACGCATAATATCCAGGCTTTCATCGAGGACGCGTCCATTTGATAATTGTAATACGGGAACGGTGCCTTTGGGAGAAATGGCCAGCATATCTTGCGGTTTATCGCGCAGCAAAATCTCGCGCATCTCAACAGTAAAGCCACCAACAGCAATGGCCAGCCTGGCGCGCATAGCATAAGGGCAACGCCGAAAAGCTATACAGAATAGGTGTGGTCATTCAGCAGTTTCAGTATTTTCCTGCAATATGGCGGCTTGGTCTGGCAGTAAAACAGGAATGCCATTTTTAATAGGATAAGCTAGTTTAGCGGATTTACTAATCAGCGTATTATTTTTTTTATCGTATTCTAGAGGATGCCGTGTTAGGGGGCAGACAAGTAAAGATAATAACTTTCTGTCCACTATATAGAAAGTGACTACTTAATTTTTGCTTCTTTGAAAGTAACGTGTTTACGCACCTTGGGATCGTATTTACGCACTTCCATTTTACCAGTCATGGTGCGCGGGTTTTTTTTCGTTACGTAAAAATAGCCAGTTTCAGCAGTTGAAACCAAACGAATAAGAATAGAAGTGTTTTTCTTCGCCATAGTAGAACTGTATATGCAGAAGTGGTTGGATTGTGTCAATAAAAATAGTGCATGAAAGCGAATAGCAATTGACTTAAACCGCCGCTTTTTCTAAACAGCCTCTATCTGTCTAAGCAATAGATCAACAAATGGGGATGTGGCGGAATGGTAGACGCAACGGACTTAAAATCCGTTGGGCTTAATGCCCGTGGGGGTTCGACTCCCCCCATCCCTACCAAAACTATATCTATATATTCCTGGCAAAACCGGAACGGGTTCAAAAACAAGTGCTGATATGGGCGATAGCCATAGTGATGCTTTAATCTTCCTGGATGGCGTTATTGTAACTTTTGATCATCACTATAAATATGAAGGGTTTGAAACGTTGATTGAGGAAGCGGGTAAAGAGAAATAATGGCTGGGGTGGCAGGATTCGAACCTGCGCATGACGATACCAAAAACCGTTGCCTTACCGCTTGGCCACACCCCAGTATTAAATTGGCGATAAACCTATCGCGCTTTGGTGAGCATTGTCATAAAGGAATGTGTTTCACATGACAAGTCTGTTTTGTCTTTTATGCAGTCAAACCTTTTCATGATGCCCTTAAGCCATCTCCAGCGTTTTTTCGCTTGAAGTCTCTTTATCTCGATCGTTTGTGGCAGGGTTGGCTTGCGGTTCTGAGCCTGATAGAGTGTCCTGTAATGAGCCATTATTGTGGCTGGGATGATGCAGGCCAAGATTTTTAAGTTTACGATGCAGTGCAGAGCGTTCCATGCCAACAAAATTAGCTGTTCTGGAAATATTACCATTAAAGCGGGTTACTTGCGCTGTTAAATATTCTCGTTCAAAAGTTTCGCGTGCTTCTCTTAAGGGCAGGCTCATAATTTGATCAGATTTATCAGATTTTAGTACGACTGGCGCATTTTTGTAAATCTCGGGTGGCAGCATATCAGTGGTAATTTCTTCGTCACCGTTGCCATTGACTGGCGCCATAATCAGCAACCATTCCATAACATTTTGCAGCTGCCTTATGTTGCCTGGCCAATGATAAGCTTGTAGTGCGGCCAGCGCATCCGTTGAAAGCCTCTTAATAGGAATACCGGCGCCTTTACTGGCTTTTTCCATAAAATATTGCACCAAGGCAATAATATCATCGCGGCGCTCTTGTAACGGGGGAACGTGGATGGGAACCACTCTTAGGCGATAGTACAAATCTTCTCTCAGGCGCCCATTGCGTATTTCTTGCTCCAGGTCTTTATTGCTGGCTGAAATAACCCGCACGTCTACCTGAATGGGATTGCTACTGCCTAGCCGTGAGAATTTTTGTTCTTGTAGCAGGCGTACAAGTTTGCCTTGGGTTTCTTTGGGCATGTCAGCCACCTCGTCCAACAGCAGGCTACCTTTATGAGCGAGTTCGAAAAGGCCAATTTTTCGCTGTTTTCCAAAATTAGTAGTTACATGGTTCGCCTCCGCTTCTGAAGGCGCCATCGCTGTATTATAATAACCTGGCTCTGTGCCAAATAACTCAAGTTCTAGTCGGTCAGGGGTCATCATGGCGCAGTTGGCCACAACAAAAGGGCCGTCTTTGCGTTGTGATTTTTGGTGGATCGTGCGGGCGGCCATTTCTTTGCCACAGCCGGGTTGGCCAGTTAATAGCACGCGGCTATTCGTTGGGGCGGCGCGCTCAATTTGCTGCATCAGGCTTTGCATGCCAACCGATTGACCAATCATGTCACAATGACGATGATGAATGCGCAATTCCTGATTTTCGCGCCGTAATCTGGTAGACTCTAAAGCCAGTTTAATAACGTGTAAAAGCTTGTCTGTTTTAAAAGGCTTTTCTAAATAATCAAAAGCGCCTTGCTGCATAGCTTTCACAGCTGTTTTGATTGTTCCGTGCCCGCTAATCATAATGATTGGCAAATATGGATAATCTTGTTTCACAACTTGCAACAGTTCTAAGCCATCCAAGTGACTATTTTGCAACCAGATATCTAAAATAATTAGATCGGGCGTGCGGGCAGATAGCTGTGCCAGAGTTTCATTTGCATTACTGCTGTGTGTGTGGCAAAGCCTTCATCAGACAGAACACCACAAAGCTGTTCGCGTATATCGGCTTCATCGTCAACAATTAAAATATCATGCTGCATATTATTATTCTTTATTATTTTGCTCGGTAAATTGGATAATTATTTCCGTACCGGTTGTCGTTGATGGGTCATCATCCGTTGTTGTCAATGGTTGCATTTTTAACACTCCCTCATGTTCATCAACAATTTTTTTAACAATTGCAAGCCCCAAACCAGTGCCTTTTTGTTTTGTTGTAACGTACGGCTCCATTAACTCTTCGGCTTGCTGAGGATTAGTAATGCCTATCCCGTTGTCCTTCAACGAAATTTTTATCAAACCATCCTGTCGTATTAGCGATAAAATGATGTGCGTAGACGCTGCTTCCTGTGCGTTTTTTATTAAGTTGATCAAGGCTTGCCGTAGCAATCCCGCGTCTCCTTGAAACGGAACGTAGGTTTCAACGCTGAAAAAATCTGTTTCCGGGTAAGCAACGACCAGCTCTTGGCATAATTTTACTAAGTCCATCTTGGTGCGGTTGGCGCGTGGCATGCGGGCAAATGCGGAAAATTCATTGAGCAGCCTTTTTAAATCATCCACTTGCCGGGTGATGGTGTCAATTAAGCTTTCAAATAATGCGGACTCTTCAACAATCTGTTTGCCAAATTTCCGTTGTAATCGCTCTGCGGAAAGCTGAATGGGGGTAAGGGGGTTTTTAATTTCGTGTGCTAAACGTTTAGCAACATCAACCCAGGCGGCTGTTTTTTGCGCCTGTAATAGTTGCGTTATATTTTCAAAAGTTAGAATGTAACCATATGGATAGGCGGAAAGTCTTACCAAGTATTTCCGTTGATCATGACTGATTTGATGTTGAATAGTACCCTTCTGTTCGGCAGTTTTAAGCCAGGCATCAATATCTGGAATAAAGGATTTTATATTGTTGCCGGGTATTACCTTTTTGGCGGCATTATTGTGGATATTAATCTGGCCATCACCTGATAGGCTTACAACACCGGAAGAAATACCTGCTAAGACAGATTCTATAAATTCACGTCTTTCTTGGACTTGTTGGTGGGCGGCTAACAGATCGCGCCGCTGCCGATAGAGTTGGCGAGTCATACGATTAAAAGCGACTGTTAAAGTGCGTAATTCGTCTTTGCGATGGTATACGGGGGTCACTACTTCCAGATTACCGCTGCGTACTTCTCGGCTGGCAGAGACAAGTTGCCTAATAGGTCTGGTAATACTTTTTGAGAGTCTATTCGCCACATATAATGCTGTTATAACAAGTGTAAGTGTTACTAATAGTAGTGTTAAAAAGAGAAAATATTGCAACGATTTTCTGTTGGATTCAGCCTGTTTATACTCAGCGGTTGCTTCTGTAGCACGTTGTGAGGCGCGAATCGCTAGTGGGTCAACGCGGCGGCTAATAAACAGATAGGTGTCTACAAATCTATCCAAAGGTATTAGGGCTGAGACAATATCTGTATCACTAAATAGCTGTACGTCGGTAGTGTTCTGGATAATCTCCGGTAGTTTCTTATTCTCAAAAACATCAGTAAAGCCAGCGTACGCAATAGTATTACCAAGGCTGTCTACGAGTAGTGCGCCTGAAAGAGAGCGTAGTAAGGCTTGCCCTTGTAATTGCTGAATCAATAAACTGGGGTTAAGAGAAAGACTGCTGGCCTGTCGATTTAAATCACGCGCCATCGTAAGCGCATCGGTGCGAATGATATTTTTATGTTCATTAATGTAGGCCTGCGCAACGGCTAGCGATTCATTGAGCGCTGTATCAACACGTTTGGAAAACCAGGCATCTACGACAAAGTAATAAAATAATATGGCAAAAATCATCAGCACTACGGTTGGTAGAACTGCCATGATGGCAAACAGCATTTGCAGCCGCTGTCTTAAACTGCGGGATGGTTTAGCTTTAAAGCTATTTTTTAAAGGGCGTTTTAGTAAAAACACGATTAACTTCTAGCAACTAAGAACACATACGTCTAGAAAGACGAGGATGCAGATTGTCGCTATTATACCCGCTCGATACGGATCTCAGCGTTTTCCCGGTAAGCCCTTAGCAGCAGTGGCTGGTCGGTCTCTTATAGAGCATGTTTGGCGCACCACAAAAGTTGCTAAAGGCTTGGATGCAGTTTATGTTGCCACGGATGATGAGCGAATTGCCACACATGTAACTGGTTTTGGCGGTCAGGTTCTAATGACGTCGCCGGACTGTGCGAACGGCACAGAGCGTTCTGCTGCGGCCATTAAGCAATTGCCGCAAAAGCCGGATGGTGTTTTGAATATTCAGGGCGATGCTATCCTGACACCGCCGTGGGTCATTCACGCAATGGCCGAGGCGTTGCGTGCGGATGCCGCACAAAAAACTGATATTGTAACCCCTGCTGTTCCATTAGACTGGCAAATGGCGGCCACATTAGAAAAAGAAAAAGAAGTAACACCAGCCAGTGGTACGCTGGTTGTAACAGATCATAATGGTTACGCCCTTTATTTCTCTAAAAATATGATTCCCTATATAAGAAAGCGACCAGAGGCATGTCCATACCTTAGACATATTGGTCTTTATGGTTTCAGATATGATGCCTTGATGAAATTTATATCGCTGCCAAAAGCAGTTCTTGAAGAGGTGGAAGGACTTGAGCAATTGAGGGCTTTGGTTAGTGGTATGACTATAAAAGTAGTTCCGGTAGACTATAAAAATAGACAGCATGGCTCTATTGATTCTCCTGAAGATGTGGTGCGCGTCGAAGCAATTTTGGCAACAGAAGGTTTACCTTATGAGCTTTGACCAAATCTATATATTTTGCTTGTTAGCTGCTTCAATCGGTCTCTTTATATGGGGTAGGTTTCGGTATGACGTTGTGGCTGTAGGCGTTTTGATGCTTGGTGTGTTGGGTAGTGTTATACCGGCTGAAGAGGCGTTTAATGGTTTTGGGCATCCTGCGGTTGTAACCGTTATCGCCATTTTGATTATTAGTGAAGCGTTGAAACTGTCTGGTATTATTGATTACGTGGGCGATTTTATGATTCGGTTTCGCATGAATGCCACGTTACAAGTTCTGGCGCTTACGGTTACAGTGGGTGTGCTATCTGCTTTCATGAATAACGTGGGGGCACTAGCCTTGATGTTGCCCGTAGCACTACAATATTCCGCGAAAATTAATCGTTCACCCTCTGAATTATTGATGCCGTTGTCTTTTGGTTCTCTGCTGGGTGGGTTAGCCACCTTGATTGGTACGCCGCCCAATATCGTAATTGCTGGTTATCGCAAGGATATAACTGGCGAAAGCTTTTCAATGTTCGATTTTTTACCTGTCGGCGGCATCGTTGCGTTGGTTGGTGCACTTTATATCGGTTTTATTGGCTGGCGCTTGCTCCCCAATCGTCGCCCTAAAAGTGATGAAAACAATATAGCCTATGCGATCAATAACTATCTGTGTGAGGTACGTATACCGGCAGGCTCAGAGCTATGTGAGCAACCTATCAGAATTATTGAAACATCTGGTAAGGGTGATATTGCCGTTGTTAGCCTTTTAAGGGGGCAGTATCGTAAAATTACCCCGCCTGCCTTTGAAATAATCCACAGTGGTGACGTATTAACGCTTGAGGGAAGCCCGCACGCCATTTTAAATATCATCGAAAAATGCCATTTGGATGTTGTTACCGGGCAGCAAACCATTCATTCCGATGAAGTGTATGAACTGGATATTGAAATTATGGAATCAGTCATTACGCCTGGTTCTCGTTTAGAAAATGTAGCGGCTCGAAAGTTGCGCCTTAATACGCAATACGGCATTAACCTGATAGCCGTTGCCCGCCAAGGTCGTGCCTTTTTAGAGCGCATAGGGAAAGCACGGTTGCGCGCGGGCGATATTTTATTGTTACAAGGCGAGCGGGATAACCTGAACGAGGCGATGACAAGTATGGGATGTCTACCCATTGCGGGGCAGGGTAGCGGGCGACGTTTAAGGCGTTCCCCTGTGCCGTTGCTTATTTTTATCGCCTCTATTGTTGCTACGGCTAGTGGTATTTTAGCGCCGCAAATTGCCTTTATGTGCGCTGTCACCTTGATGGTACTTTTTAAATATATTGGGTTGCGCGATCTTTATGACTCTATCGAATGGCCGGTTATTGTGCTGTTGGGGGCAATGATTCCGTTGGGGAATGCCTTGACAGATACAGGCGGGGCATCTTTGGTTGCTGATGGTATCGGTATGATAGGTGGCGGCTTGCCCGTGTGGTGCCTGATGCTGTTATTAATGGTTGTTACCATGTTGCTGTCAGATGTTATTAATAATACGGCAACTGCTGTGCTGATGGCGCCTATTGCTAGCCAGCTGGCTTTGTCTTTTAATATGAATATAGATCCTTTTTTAATGGCTGTTGCAGTGGCTAGTTCCAGCACATTTCTAACGCCAATAGGGCATCAGTCTAATGTTTTAGTCATGGGGCCAGGCGGCTATAAGTTCGGTGATTACTGGCGTATGGGGCTGATGCTGGATGTATTAATAATAACCGTAGCCATTCCGGCAATTTTATATTTCTGGCCGGTTTGATAGGGGTTGACATTCAAGGTTAATAATTTATTGTGCGTCAGCTAATTCAACAGTTGGAAATTTATGTCAAAAGTAATTCAGGCTAAACATAAAATCGATCGCCGTTTAGGTGTTAACCTTTGGGGTCGTTCAAAAAGCCCATTTAATGTACGTGCCTATGGCCCAGGTCAGCATGGCCAGCGCCGTGGAAAACCATCGGACTATGCAACGCAGTTAATGGCGAAGCAAAAGCTTAAAGGTTACTACGGTCGTATTACCGAAAAACAATTCAAGCGTGTCTTTAAAGAGGCCGAGCGTCGTCGCGGGGACACAGGTGAAAACCTGATTGAACTTCTAGAGCGTCGTTTAGATGCTGTTGTTTACCGTGCTTGTTTTACACCAACTATTTTTGGCGCTCGCCAACTTGTTAGTCATGGCCATGTAAAAGTTAACGGCATAAAGGTTGATGTTGCTTCTTATACTGTAAAAGATGGCGATGTTGTTGAACTTTCAGAAAAAGCACGTAGTTTGCCTTTAGTGCTACAGGCTGTTCAAAGTAACGAGCGCTCTGTGCCAGAATACCTGGAAGTTAATGTCGGTGCCTTTACCTGTAAGTTTATTCGTCGTGCTGGTTTGGCTGATGTGCCATACCCTGTAACCATGGAACCAAACCTGGTTATCGAATTCTACTCCCGATAGGTTTGCCGCCACAATAGGGGCTATTTTTAATTTTCAATAAAGTACCTATGCAAGTATTCGGTATCTTTGTATAATCATGCAAAAAATGATGTTGTCTAAAGATATTGCGTACAGGGCTGAAAAGAAAGCCACAGGCTTTTATAGTTTGGTTTTTAAAAGATTATTGGATGTTGTATTGGCTTTAGTGCTATGTATTCCGTTCCTGTTGTTGCTTCCGTTGTTATATTTTCTGATAAAAAAAGACGGTGGCTGTCTGTTTTTCAGCCATCAGCGGGTTGGTAAAAATTACCAAAAATTTCAGTGCCATAAATTCCGCACAATGGTTGTAAATCCAGATATTGTATTGGAAGAGCATCTTAAAAAATGCCAGTTATCGAAAAAAGAATGGCAGGAATGCCAAAAACTTAAAAATGATCCGCGTATTACGCCGATAGGAAAGTTTTTGCGCAAAAGTAGCTTGGATGAACTGCCTCAGTTATTTAATATTTTAAAAGGCGATATGTCGCTTGTTGGCCCACGCCCTGTTACGGAGCCTGAACTGGAAAAATATGGCCAGTATGCAGATACCTATGCAGCTGTTAGGCCGGGTCTTACAGGCCTTTGGCAAGTAAGTGGGCGTAATGATATATCTTATGATGAGCGTGTAAGGCTGGACGTAGAATACGTGCAAAATAGCTCTCTTTTAACAGATATGCGAATTTTATTTAAAACAGTTGGTGTAGTATTAAAGCCCCGTGGCAGCTACTAATGCATCAAAATCTGCAGGCTCTTGCAAGTTAATTGTTTTTAGATCGCGGTTGATACGCTTTATCAGGCCAGACAATACTTTTCCATGCCCGCATTCTATCACTGTTTCAATGCCATTTTCTGCCATAAATTCGATGGATTCACGCCAGCGTACCCGCCCGGTTACTTGCTGAACCAATAATTCTTTTATTTTTGTAGTATCGTTTGTTGGTGCGGCTGTAACATTGGCGATTAAGGTAAGGGCAGGGATATTGATTAGGGTGGATTTCAGTGCCTCCTGCATCACTAAAGCCGCTGGTAGCATCAAGGGGGAATGAAACGGGGCGCTAACGTTTAACAAAACGCTGCGCTTAGCGCCTTGTTGCTTGGCGTCTTGCATGCCTGCTTCTACAGTTTTACTTGCCCCGCTGATAACAATCTGTCCGGGGGCATTATCGTTAGCAATTACGCAGTCGTTCGCGGCGGTGATAGCCTCCACCTGTTCCAAAGAAAGGCCAAGAAGTGCGGCCATTGCACCATTTCCTGCCGGAACAGCGGCTTGCATAGCTTGCCCGCGCGTCTTCAATAGTTTTGCGGTATCCTTTAATGAAAAAGTACCGGCTGCGCATAAGGCAGTGTATTCGCCTAGGGAATGCCCTGCAACAAAGCGGCCTTGTAACGGCTTTTTTGTTTGCTGTTCTAAAACCCGAACCACAGCCATGCCAACAGCCATAATGGCGGGTTGGGCGTTTTCTGTTTGCGTTAATTCATCAATGTCGCCAGAAAACATTATTTTCGATAAATGCTGTTCTAACGCATCATCAACTTCCTGAAATGTTTGTTTGGCTATGGGGAAAGCCTCTGCTAAGGTTTTGCCCATTGTAATGGCCTGGCTGCCTTGCCCGGGGAATACGAACGCAGTTTTATTTGATGTCATGCACGGTTCATAGGAAAAAGCCTTGCATGATGCAACCATTACTGTATAAAGCCATTGCCTTTGCTGGTGAAAATGACCAGCTTAACCCATGAAGGATGATGATAAATGAACAAATATGAAATTACTGTAATTGGCCGACAAGACCTGTCTAGCCAACAAGCCGAAGCGCTGCACACCGAAGTGCAAGAGCTGATTACAGAAAACAAAGGCTTGATTGAGAAAACCGAATATTGGGGATTGCGTAATTTTGCTTATAAAATTCGCAAGAACCGTAAAGGCCACTATCTTTATCAAGAAGCTGAGATTGACCCTACAGCTATTGCGGAAATTGACCGTAAATTAAGGCTCCATGAAGATGTTCTAAGGCATTTAATTGTCACAACAGATGCCTTCACAGAAGGGCAAACTGTTATGTTGGGTAAACAGCGCGATAACGACGATGACCAAGAAGAAGACGAGGCCGCATAATGATTAGAAATGACAAGCCAGGCAGCATGCCTACGAAAAGATTATTTTTCAAACGTAGCAAATCATGCCCTTTCTCTGGTGAGAACTCCCCAGCGATTGATTATAAAGACGTAAAAGTTTTGCAACGTTATGTTTCAGAGCGTGGGAAAATTATGCCTCGTAGAATCAGTAACGTATCTAGTGAAAATCAGCGTAAACTAGCCGCGGCTATCAAACGTGCGCGCTTTTTAGGCTTAATGCCTTACAGCGACCAATAAGGATTCGTATCATGCAAGTAGTTTTATTAGAACGTGTAGAAAAATTAGGTGACGTGGGCGAAGTTGCGACAGTAAGGAATGGTTATGCTCGGAATTTCCTTATCCCACAGTATAAAGCTGTTCGTGCGACAGCAGCCAATATAGCCGCTGTTGAAGAGAAAAAAGCAGAGCTGGTTAAGCGGAACGACGAAAAGCAAAAGACTGCCCAGTCTATGGCCAAAGCCATGAAAGATTTATCTGTAATTATCATCCGCCAGGCTGGTGAAAGTGGTCAGCTTTATGGTTCTGTTGCCACACGTGATATTGCCGCCGCTATTAAAGAAGCTGGTTACAGTATTGATAAAAATCAAGTGCGTATTCCTGACCCCATCAAGTTTTTGGGCATTTATACCGTGGGTATCGTTTTGCATGCTGAAGTGCAGATTGATGTAACCGTTAACGTTGCCAAAACCGAAGATGAAGCTAAGGCGCAAGTGATTGCGGCAAAAGTAGAGGCGGAAGCTGATGCTCTAGCAGAAAAAGAACGCGCCGAAGAAGCTGCTATTCTTGAAGCTGAAAAAGTTTTAAAGGCCAGTAACGACGGTGATAAAGATGCTGCGGCATAAATATTGATTCAGATTTTTGCAGCAAGGCGGCCTATCTTGGTTAAGATAGGCCGCCTTGTTTTTTATAGTGCTTCCAAAATAAAACCGTGATGGGCTTCGAGCGGCGCAAAATTTCGCTTATGTATGAAGAATACTCTGCGCTCAATTTTACTTGCTCTCGCCTCCACACGGATTTATTTTGTAAGCACTATATTAAAGTTTTAAGCTGCTAAATTAGCGCTATTTTGCAATTGTTGTACGTCTGTTAAATCTTGACGAGTTTGAGTTAAAGCCTGGTTTAGGAGGGCGGATGTTTCTGGCTGCACATTTTTTTGTGTGGCGGCTTCCAGCTCATCAATTAAATGTTTTTCTCCGCGTTCTAGTTCGGATAAAACGGCTTTATTATCGTTACTTACGGCGGCGCGGAGCTTCATAAATCCCTGATGTGCTTCGGCAGCAATAGTCGTTGTATTGTTTAAATCGTAATTTAAATCTAGATCACGTATGCGTGTTTCAAATAAGCTTAATAAATGCTCGCGTTGCGTTTGTTTGGCCCGAAAGGTGGTTTTTAGTGTGTTATTGTCTGCAATCTCTGCCGCTTCTTTGTAGCCTTCAACAGAATTTAAGATTTCTCTGTAATTTTGTTCTAAAATGGTTAAGTCGTTACTCATTATACTTCCTTCTATGTGGTTTATAATTTTACTTTATTTGAGTAAGTATTATCTTGCCATGTGTAGGGCTTAGTAAATGTATAAAAGCCTTATAAATTTGCCATGTAATCTACTGAAGTGCTTCTTTAGGTTCAACCCACCAGTAATCTGGGAAAGCATAGCTGTAGATAGGTGTGTTTTGAGGGCGTTGTAGTTTAGACCAGTAGGCCAATCTAAAATATTGACTGTGCCAGTGTGGAATAACATAATGATTCCAAAGCAATACACGATCCAGCGCTTTTGTGGCTGTTTCAAGCTCCTCACGCGTATGGGCGGCAATGATTTTTTCGACCAAGGCATCAACAACAGGGCTTTTGATGCCCATAAGGTTACGAGTTCCAGGAATATCGACAGTTTGACTATGCCAGTAGGCGCGTTGTTCGTTGCCCGGGCTTTGGGATTGTGGAATGACCGTGGTTGTCATATCGAACTGAAAATTATCAACGCGCTGCTTGTATTGCGGGATGTCTACGGTGCGCATGGTGGCCTTGATGCCCAATTTTTCTAGCGTTTGCAGGTATGGGATAACCACACGTTCAAAGGTTGGCATAACCAGTAAAATTTCGAATTCAAACGGCTGGCCTGCTGCATTTTTTAAAACACCGTCTTGAATAGTCCAACCAGCTTCGGCCAGTAATTTTTTGGCCTGCCGCAAATAATTTCGGGTTGCCTTACGGTCATTATGTTCTGGCAATGTAAAGGGGTGGGTGAAAAGCTCCGGTGGCAGTTGGTCGACATAAGGTTTTAGCACGGCTAGTTCAGCGCCCTCTGGAATGCCGAAGGATGCCAAGGAAGAGTTGTCAAAATAACTATCCGTGCGGTTGTACATATTAAAAAATAACGTGCTGTTGGCATATTGAAAGTCGTAGGCTAGCATTAGTGCCTCGCGCACACGTATATCCTGAAATAAAGGCTTGCGCAGGTTATAAACAAAGCCCTGCATGCCGCTGGAATTTTTATGAGGAATTTCTTCTATAATGGCGCGGCCGTCTTTGATAGCGGGGAAATCGTAAGATGTTGCCCACTGGCGTGCAATATTTTCTTCTCGAAAGTCAAAAGAGCCGGCTTTAAAAGCCTCTAGCGCAACAGTAGCGTCGCGATAATAGTCCAGTATCAGTTTCTGTGCGTTGAAACGACCAGCATTTACAGCCATATCCTTGCCCCAATAATCGTCTCGGCGCTCTAATATTAAGCGATTGCCCACATCAACCGATGCAACTTTGTAGGGCCCGCTGCCCATAGGTTGTTTGAGTGTGGTTTTATTGAAGGTATTTTCTTGGTAATAATCAGCGGATAATATAGGAAGCTCCCCCAAAATTAGCGGCATTTCTCGGCTCGCATATTCGGGGGCTATGTGAAATTTGACGGCTCGATCGCCAGTTTTTTCCACTTTTTCCACTGCTTTATAATAGGCGCGATAATGTGGGTGGCCTTCCTTTAAAAGGGTTTCAAAGGAAAAAATAATATCTTCGGCTAGTACCGGGGTGCCGTTTTGAAAGGTTGCCTTTGGGTGAAGGTGAAATTCGACAAAAGATCTGTCTTCTGGGAAAACTATTTTTTCCGCCAGAACACCGTAGGCGACCCCTGGCTCCTCTAAAGAAGGCGTCGTTAGGCTTTCCACAACATTTGTAGAAATGCCATCGGCGGGCAGCCCTTTTAAGATAAAGGGGTTCAGGCTATCAAAGCTGCCTACTACACCAATGGTAATAGTGCCGCCTTTAGGGGCATTGGGGTTGGCAAAATCGAAATGCTTGAAATCAGCCGAATAACGTGGCTCGCCGTGAATAGAGATGGCGTGCGTTTCAGTAAGCGCTACTTTATCTTCCTCGACAGTTTTTAGTGGTTCAGCGGCAAAGGTGCCAACGGCATAAAATGCCAGGATTGCTATAAAGTTATAAATATGGATGTTCTTTATTATTTTTATGCGTCTCATAAGTGTAATATATGAAGGCAGTTATGCCGAGAAAGCAAACAAATTAATACCCACTGGTAGGGTATTGTGCATTCGCAACCTTGGAAGATGCCATATTAGAATAAAATTCATTAGCGCGTTTGCAGCTGCAATGCACAATGGGTTTAGAAGAGTATAAGCTATCTTCCTGTAACTGCTGACAAGTCATGTAGCATTTCTTTCTCCCTTGAATATCAAGGGAAACTTGCTCACTTTGCAAGGGTGTATCCATGTTGAATAGATGGAGAACGAGTACCCATTTAATCATACAAATGCCTATAAGTTATTTTGTTGGTTCTATTGCAGCCGCGAAATTTTTAATGCGGTGCACCATTCTTAATTGGCACATTATAAAAAAGAGTCAATAGCTTTTTTTGTATTGAACAAATTTTTTTTATGCCTAACTAAAAGGTATGGTAAATACTGTCACTGATGAAGATTTTGATGAAACTGTCTTAAACGCCAAGCAACCAGTAGTGGTTGATTTCTGGGCAGAATGGTGTGGGCCTTGCAAGGCTTTGGCGCCGGTGCTGGATGAGGCGGCTAATGAAGTGAGTGAAGTGCAGGTTTTTAAGATGAATATAGATGAAAACCCTGAAACGCCGACAAAATTTCGGGTGCGCAGCATTCCTACCTTAATATTATTTAAGGATGGGCAGCCTGTTGATATTAAAGTGGGCGGCTTGCCGAAACACGAACTTGTAGATTGGTTGAAATCAGCATGAAAATAGTAACACTTATTGCCGCCTTTATTTTATTATCCGGCTGCGGCAGCTTTGGGGAACCGGAAACTTTTGGCGATGCGTTGATTGAGCATTCTGCTGAAACCCGCGAATTGGGGGAGGACTGGAAAGATTCTGTTGAGCAAATTGAAGATGGCCAGGCAATGGTAAAACGTGGCCAGGAAACGCTTAAAGATTCCAAAAAAATGATGGAAAAAGGCGAAGACCAAATTATTCGTGGTAACCGTATGATTAAGGATGGCATGAAACGCAAGCGCCAGATTGAATCTATGTTGCAGCTTAATAAATAATGTCTGATGATGTCTATGCGTTAAGGGTTGAGAATCTTACCAAAACCTATGCATCACAAGGTAAGGCTGCGGCAAAAACTGCACTGTATGATGTTAGTCTCAAAATCCCGAAGGGCTCTATAACGGCCTTACTGGGGACAAATGGGGCAGGGAAATCTACCCTGATCAACATTATGGCCGGGCTGGTTGTTAAAACCAGTGGTAAAATGTTTGTGGATGGCATTGATATTGATGAAAATCATTTAAAAGCCAAAAAATCTATTGGTATTGTGCCGCAAGAATTAAACATTGATCCATTTTTTACGCCCAGAGAAGCAATGGAATTGCAGGCTGGATTGTATGGCGTGCCAAAAGCGCAGCGCCGTACTATGGAAATTCTAACGATGCTAGGCTTGGCAGATAAAGCGGATGCCTATGCGCGCACGCTTTCCGGTGGTATGCGCCGCCGCCTGATGGTGGCAAAGGCCATGGTGCATGATCCTGAAATTCTGGTGCTAGATGAGCCCACCGCCGGGGTTGATGTTGATTTAAGGCAACAACTTTGGAGGCAGGTTAGTTTGCTAAACCAGCGCGGTAAAACTATTATTCTCACAACGCATTATCTGGAAGAAGCAGAAAGCCTGTGTGATTATATTAACATTATTAACCACGGAAAATTGATTGTTAGTGACACGAAAAGTAATTTGTTAGGGCAATTGGATCAAAAAAAGCTAATGGTTAAGGTGGCGGAGCCTATTAGTGATTTAGATTCAAGTTTGTTGATCTATAACCCTCAGATTGCCCATAACATTATAACCTTTGATTTTAAACCCAGTGAAACACCGGTTATGCAGCTGGTAAAACAAGTAGAGCAGGCCGGTTACTCTATTATCGATATGTCTATTGATGATGCGGATTTAGAGGATTTGTTTTTGCAGTTGGTTGCCTGAGGTTGTGGCGAGTTTTTGTTATAGCTGAATACTCTAGAGTTTTCAATAAAGAGCCCTGCACCCTAATTACTAATCATGTTTTAGAATAGCGCCCAAAACACACATAATAGTCTATGGTTCAGACTTATTAAAAAAAGCACTGAACAACCCCGAAGACGCTTGCGCTTGCATATTTTCATCTTCAATCTTTTGCATCAGTTCTTTGCGCAAAATTTTGGTGGTATCCGGGGAGATGATACCGATTTTTACGGATTTCCCTTTTATGTCGGTGACAACGATTTCAATGTCGTCGCCGATCATAATGCTTTCGCCTTTTTTGCGCGTTAAATGGAGCATAACGATTTATACCGCAAAAAAGCTTGCAAAGCGTTAAGACTGTTTGTAAACAGTGAAAACCATTTTTCAGGGTCCCTTCGTCTAATGGTTAGGACACCGCCCTTTCACGGCGGCAATACGGGTTCGAATCCCGTAGGGATCACCAATTTATAAAATTTCATGACTTTATCAACAAGTGGCTGGCTTTTCCTGGATAAACCTTCGGGTATCAGCTCAAACAACGCGCTTTCCCTTATTAAGAAACAATTCAATATTAAACCGGCGCGGCGCGGCAGGGGTACTAAAATCGGTTTTGCCGGCACTCTAGACCCGCTAGCCAGCGGTTTGCTGCCCATTGGCATTGGCGAGGCCACCAAGGTGATGCCTTATATGGTGGACACCACAAAGACTTATGAATTTACCGTATTATGGGGGCAGGGCACCGATACGGATGATAGCGAAGGTGAAATTGTAAACCAGAGTGATTTAATTCCCAGGCTAGAGCAAATACAGGCATTGTTGCCTGATTTTACCGGCTGTATTATGCAAAGTCCGCCTATTTATTCGGCTATAAAAATAGATGGGCAACGTGCCTATAAACTGGCGCGGCAGCAAGTGCATTTTACCCCAGAGCCAAAGCCAATTACTGTTGAAAGTATTGAGGTGTTAAAGCACGAAAAAAATACAACGGATTTTAGGGTAACTTGCGGCAAGGGAACCTATGTAAGGGCGCTGGCGAGGGATATGGCGACAGTGCTGGCAACGTTTGGGCATATTATTAGCCTTAGACGTACAGCTATTGGTGCCATCAAGCCACAGCATATGGTGGCAATGGAAAATATTTCCTGGAGTGATCTGCAGCCTGTGCATTGTGTTATTGAACAAATGCCTTTGATGGAGTGTATTACGCAGCAACAGCAATGCGATATTATGCAGGGGCGTAAAATTTTATTACTGCGCGATAGCCCTTTTCCTGAGGCTTCAGAAACGTATCGTCTAATGTATCGAAAACAGCTGCTGGCATTGGGGCATTGGGAAAGTGGTTATTTTTATCCAAAGAAGGTTTTCCCATAAAAACCCCTTTCGCCACCAAAAATTAATGACTATCATGGTATAATGACAATCGAGATGCTGCAATATGATAAAATGGTGGAAAACGCCCTGAAGGGTGTTGTAAAAACGGCTTTACGTGAAGTGCAGGCGCACGGCTTGCCCGATAATCACCATTTCTACATCACTTTTCGTACTCGGGATAGTGGTGTAAAAATCCCTGATTATCTGATGCAAAAATATGAAAGCGAGATGACCATCGTTTTACAATTCCAATTTTATAATTTGAAGGTGACGGACAGTCAATTTAGCGTGTCTCTTAGCTTTAATAACAATATGGAAGATCTGGTTGTGCCTTTTGATGCTATTACCGGTTTTGCTGACCCTTCTGTTAAATTCGGCCTGCAATTCCAAAGCGGCGATATGATTGACGATGAAATTGATGCCGATATTTTGGACGATCTAGAGCTGGAGCCCGCTGATATTCTTTCGCTGGCTGAAATGGTGGAAGAAGCCACCGAAGAAATTCAGAAAAGCAAGAATGCCAAGAAGTCTAAAAGCAAGGCAGATGAGCAGAAAAAAATCAATAAAGAAGAAGATAAAAACAAGGTTGTTAGCCTAGATCAGTTTCGTAAAAAATAATGACTACTAATATCGCCATTCTGGGGGCGAGTGGTTATACCGGTGCCGAACTGGTTCGTTTGGCTTTATCGCACCCCTATATTCACATAAAAGCACTGGCAGCCAATCGCCATGCCGGGAAACAAATGGCGGATTTATTCCCGTCCTTCCATGGTTTATCATTACCAATATTGCAGCAGATAGACGATATTGATTTTTCTGCTATTGATGTGGTGTTTTGTTGTTTACCCCATGCGCACAGCCATAAAGTGGTGAAACAATTGCCGGAATCAGTGAAAGTAGTCGATTTATCTGCTGATTTTCGGTTGCACGATATTGCGGTTTATGAGGAATGGTATGGTAGCCATGCCGCACCTGAGTTGCAAGACGGGGCTGTGTATGGCCTAACAGAATGGTTTTCTAAGGAAATAGCAAGGGCGCGTCTGGTGGCTTGCCCTGGTTGCTATCCTACGGCCAGCTTATTGCCCCTTTGGCCGATTGTTGGTTTTCTTGAGGATAATATTATTATCGACGCAAAATCGGGTGTTAGTGGTGCGGGGCGCACTGCGAAAGAAAACTTGCTAGCGGCAGAAGTGCAGGAAGGTATTAGTGCCTATGGTATTGCAGCGCATCGCCATACACCTGAAATACAGCAAGGTATTCAACTGGCGGGAGGGCAACAGAGTATTACTTTTACGCCGCATTTAATGCCGATGAATCGCGGTATTCTGGCAACCATCTATGCGCAATTAAAAGATGGTTTTACTTACCAGGTAGCGCGAGAAAATCTTGTAAATGCCTATAAGAATCATCCTTTTGTACAGGTGTTGCCGGAGGGTAATGCACCACATACCCGTGCGGTGCGGGGGAGTAACCGGTGTCAATTAAATATCTTTCAGGGGCGTCAGCCACAGCAAATTATTCTGGTATCTGTGATTGATAATTTGATCAAAGGGGCATCGGGGCAAGCCATTCAAAATATGAACCTGATGCAGGGCTATAACATAGAAACAGGGTTGCCGTTGGCTGGTTTCATGCCATAAAAGGCTATGCCGGTTTTTCAGCTTCCTTTATTACCGCTGGATAGTGGTAAAACTTTGCGGCAAGTGGATATTGCCTATGAAACTTATGGGCGGTTAGATAAATTAAACTCAAATGGTGTTTTAATCTGTCATGCTTTGACTGGCGATCAATACGTTGCGGAAACCAACCCTGATACGGGAAAGCCAGGCTGGTGGCATGCTGTTGTCGGTGATGGTAAGCCTATTGACACGCGCCAGCACTTTGTTATCTGCAGTAATGTTTTAGGGGGGTGTCATGGCACCACAGGGCCTGCCTCTGTTAATCCTGGAACTGATGAACCTTATGGCTTATCTTTCCCTACTATTACTATTAACGATATGGTGCGCGCGCAAGCCGCCCTGCTAGAGCATCTGGGAATAGAAAAACTATCGGCAGTGGTTGGCGCCAGCATGGGGGGAATGCAGGCTTTGCAATGGGCAGCGGAATACCCCGAAAAAGTAAATTCTGTTTTGGCAATTGCCTGCTCTTATCGTCATACCGCGCAAAATATTGCGTTCCACGAAGTAGGCAGGCAGGCTATTATGGCTGATCCTGCCTGGAAAGACGGCGATTATTATGATAAACGCAACAAACCAAAACGCGGACTAGCCGTTGCACGTATGGCCGCGCATGTAACCTATATGTCGGAACAGGCGCTGGCCGAAAAATTTGGCCGTAACCTACAAACAGGTAACGCCCTGAGTTACAGTTTTGATGCTGATTTTCAGGTGGAAAGCTATTTACGCTATCAAGGCAGTAGTTTTGTGCAACGCTTTGATGCCAATAGTTATCTCTATATTACCCGCGCCGTTGATTATTTCGACCTTGCCATTGATAAACCACTGGCACAAGTTTTTTCCGAAGGCCTGCGATATTGTATCATTTCGTTGTCAACGGATTGGCTTTTCCCCACCATAGAGCATAAAACCATCGTTAAAGCCTTAAACGCCAAAGCCGCCAGTGTTTCTTTTGTAGAGATAGAAACGGATAAAGGGCACGATGGCTTTCTGCATCAGGAACAGCAATTATGGGATGTAGTGCGCGGGTTTATGATGGGGGTTTGAATTTTGTTTATTTTTTAGGTTTCTTCGCTTTTTGAATTTTCCGGTGGCAGGCCTAGCTAGGCTGCCAAGGCTGCTACACGTGGCTTACCAGCCTTCAAGATAGAGGTGCCGGCATAAGTTGCCACATCGCCCAACGCTTCTTCGATGCGAATAAGCTGATTGTATTTCGCCAAGCGGTCAGAACGAGATAGGGATCCAGTTTTGATTTGCCCGGCATTGGTGGCAACGGCTAGGTCAGCAATGGTGTTATCTTCTGTTTCACCAGAACGGTGCGAGATAACGGACGTGTAACCAGCGCGGTGTGCCATGTTGATGGCCTCTAGAGTTTCTGTAAGGGTGCCAATCTGGTTTACTTTTATCAGAATAGAGTTTCCAACGCCCTTTTCAATGCCGCTAGCCAGGCGCTTGGGATTTGTTACAAACAAGTCGTCACCGACCAGTTGCACAGAGTCTCCTAAACGGCTGGTTAAAATACCCCAACCTTCCCAATCATCTTCGGCCATGCCGTCTTCAATGGAAATAATTGGGTATTGGTCAACCAGGTTGGCGTAATAGTCTACCATACCAGTTGCATCCAATTTTTTTCCTTCGCCCGCCAGGTTATAAATATTGTTGCTGTAAAATTCAGTTGAGGCAGAATCTAGCGCCAGGTAAATATCCTTGCCTGCTTTGTAGCCGGCTTGGCCGATGGCTTCCATAATAATGTCTAATGCCTCTGTGGTGCTGGAAAGAGCAGGGGCAAAGCCACCTTCATCACCAACATTCGTGCCATATTTTCCTTTTTTTAATAGGCTTTTCAGGGCATGGAAAGTTTCTGCACCCATACGCACGGCTTCGGCGATACTGGTGGCGGACACTGGCATAATCATGAATTCCTGAATATCAATGGGGTTGTCAGCATGTTCGCCACCGTTGATGATGTTCATCATGGGAACAGGCAGTGTGTTGGCGGAAACACCACCAATATAGCGGTAAAGTGGTTGGCCAAGAGCATCGGCAGCGGCTTTTGCTACTGCTAAGCTAACGCCTAAAATCGCATTGGCGCCCAATTTTGATTTGTTCGGTGTACCGTCTAAGTCAATCAATATTTGGTCGATTTCATTTTGTTCGGTAACGTCCATGCCCAGCAGGGCATCAGCAATATCATCATTTACAGCTTCAATGGCCTTGTGAACACCTTTGCCCAGGTAGCGATTGTTATCGCCATCACGCAATTCAATAGCTTCATGGCTACCGGTGGAAGCACCGCTAGGCACGGCTGCCCGGCCAAAGGCGCCGGATTCTGTTAATATATCAACTTCGACAGTGGGGTTGCCGCGGCTGTCTAAAATTTCTCTAGCGTGAATGTCAATAATATCGGTCATGGTTGAATCTTGTTGTTTATTAAGTTATATTTTGCTTTGTTAGCCACGTTAGAAGCCTGTGGCAATAAGGAATATCTAATGAAAAGCAATTTTAAAGAAAAAAGCCGTGGCAGTGCGCGAACCTTACGAGTGGGGGAGCAAATTCGGCATATACTTTCACAAATTTTAAGCCGAGGCGATTTTAATAACGCTGTGCTTCACAAGCATCCGGTAACCGTAACAATGGTAACCGTCAGCCCCGATCTGCGCCATGCAAAGGCGTTTATTATGCCCTTGGGGGGCGGCAATACAAAGGATGTTCTAGAGGCCTTAAAAAGCATTACGCCGTATATTCAGCATGAATTGGCAAAAGCTGATTTGCGCATGAAATATCTACCCAAGGTCAAGTTTTATGTCGATGATAGTTTTGATCAAGCGCAGAAGATTGAGGAGATGTTGAGTAGGCCAGAGGTTGTTAGGGACTTGGGGGCAGGGACTGGGGGCGAGGATGATGGCTGTTAAGATTTTTAGAGCCTCAATCACCCAAAACTCTCTATCAAGCTCCCGGCCAACATATACCACCCATCAACCATTACAAAAAAGATGATCTTGAAGGGGAGGGAGACCATGACGGGGGGCAGCATCATCATCCCCATGCTCATTAAAATACTGGCAACGACCATATCAATAACGATGAATGGTACAAAAATCAGAAAACCTATTTCAAAGGCGCGTTTAAGTTCGCTGATAATGAAGGCGGGAATTAGCGCACGGTAGGGTATTTGCTCAGCAACGTCTACTTTATCCAGATTACCAACATTCATAAACAGTTCTACATCTTTTTCCCGCACATGGGCGCGCATAAATTTATGAAACGGTAACGCAATCTTCTTAAACGCTTCTTCTTCGGTTATTTCTTCTTCTATCATTGGTTTTAAACCTGTTTCATAGGCTTCTTCAAAAGTAGGGGACATAACGAAAAAAGTCATGAACAACGCCAAGCCAATTACCACCATGTTGGGGGGGGATTGTTGCAGGCCAATGGCGCTTCTTAAAAGGGAAAAAACGACCACAAAACGTGTGAAGCTGGTTGTCATCATTAAAATGGCTGGCGCGAGGCTTAGCACTGTAATCAGTGCCACCATCTGAATGATACGCCCGGTTGTTTCGCCGTCTACTTCGTCGGCTAAGTCTATATTAATGCTTTGGGCTTGTAATATGTTGGGTATTAATAATAGTATAAGTCCTAAAAACCTATTCTTCGTCATTCCATCGGAGGATGGAATCCATGCCTGAATGCTTTTAATCAGAGCGAGGGTGCATTTATAGTTCTGAACTATGAACAGGCGGAGGATTAGCCGGAATAGATTCCTGCCTTCGCAGGAATGACGCTTATTTTTAAGCCATGTAACAAGGTTATACATGATTAGCATTTTCAGAATTATTTAAAAGGCAAACACCTGTTGGGGTTTGCAAAAGTGTCTGCTGTGTTTCACCTTGTTGAAAACTCAACAAGTAATAGCCTTTTTGTAGCGTGGTTTTTTTTAACAGAACCGAATCATTTTTTGTGGTTGTGGATTGTGCAAAATTAATTTTTTTCAAAATCCAGGCTGTTAGGTAAATTAACCCGACCACAAAACACAAAGAAAGTACAACGGTTAAATACTGATTCATTTTAGGAAAGCGTTGGTTTGTTAGTAGAAGCCTTGATATAGGCGCGGGTTGCGTTGGCGGAACTGCTGGTATTGCTCATCAGGCCTTGCAGCTCGTTTAGTTGCCCCTGCATGTCGCCATGCATCGTATCGATTCTGGCCAATAATGCTTTTAAGGCCTTTAAAACAATAGCGCGCTCTAGCTGCATATGGTTATTATTGGTTGCCAGGTTAATAACATGACATGCCTCTTGCACGGCATGTTCAAGGGAGTCAGTGGCAGCAGTGTCACCTGCCTGAAGATTGTTCAGCAAGTTTTCCACCGCCGCCAAAGACTGTTCCACTTCGACTTGGCCTATGCCACTATTGTGGCAATTATTGTTGTTGTTATCATCAGCCATTCTGAGTGTAATATTGAATGGCTATGGTTAAATTTAGGTTAAGAAAAACAAGATCAGTTCTTTTATACTTTTAACACCCAACCCGGCCTCAATCAGTTGCTCTTCTTGCGTGCCATGATCTAGAAAACGATCTGGCAAAGTGAGGCTGCGGAATCTTTTGTTGGTCAGTAAGTCATTATCGGTAAGATATTGTAAAACATGGCTGCCAAAGCCACCTATACTACCTTCTTCAATAGTTATCAGGGTATCGTGCTGCTCAACCAGTTCTTTGATTAATGCCGTATCCAGTGGTTTCATAAAGCGTGCATCGGCAATAGTAATGTTCATACCTTCAGCCGCTTCTATACAGGCTTGCAAGCAAGTGCCGAGGCTTAATAAGGCAACTTTTTCTCCTTTTTGAATAATGCGGCCTTTACCAATGGGTAGTGGCTCTGGATTGGATGGTAGCTGAATGCCTATGCCATTACCGCGCGGATAGCGTACGGCGCTGGGGGCATCATTAATGGCGACGGCGGTGGCAACCATTTGTGCCAGCTCTGCCTCATCCGATGGTGCCATAATAATGAAATATGGCAAAATACCTAGATAGGCTAAATCGAAACTGCCTGCATGTGTTGCACCATCAGCCCCCACCAGGCCAGCACGATCTATCATAAAACGCACTGGTAATTTCTGAATGGCGACATCATGAACAACTTGATCAAATGCCCGCTGTAAAAAAGTAGAGTAAATAGCGCAAAAGGGTTTTAAGCCTTCCGTAGCCATACCTGCTGCAAACGTAACGGCGTGTTGCTCTGCAATACCGACATCATAACAACGGTTTGGAAATCTTTCAGCGAACTGCTTAAGGCCTGTTCCATCTGGCATGGCGGCGGTAATGGCAACAATGTTTTTATCCGTTCCAGCCAACTGAATAAGTGTATCGGCAAAAACTTTTGTATAACTTGGTGTGCCGCCACTTTTTTTGTTTTGATTGCCCGTAGAGATGTCAAAGGCGCTTACGCCATGGAACTTATCGGCAGAGGCCTCAGCCGGGGCATAGCCTTTACCTTTTTGTGTGACAGCATGAATCAGCACAGGTTTCGGGCTGTCAGAATCTCGAATGTTTTCCAGAACAGGTATCAGCGTATCTAAATCATGCCCATCGATGGGGCCAACATAGTAAAAGTCTAATGCTTCAAATAAGCTGCCGCCAGTTAATAGGGTGCGTGTATGTTCTTCAGCCGCTTTTGCAATGTCGTGCAGTTTTTTAGGTAGCCGCTTATCCATTACATCGCGAAATTTTCGGTAGGGTTTGGAGGATAATAACCCGGATAAATGCTTGCTAACTGCCCCCACTGGCGGGGCAATAGACATCTCGTTATCATTTAAAATGACAATCATTTTGTGGTTAACGCTTGCGGCATTATTCATTGCCTCAAACGCCATTCCCGCACTCATGGCGCCATCACCAATCACCGCGATAACCTGATTGTTTTTTCCCTGTTTTACAAAAGCGGTTTTCATGCCTAGGCCGGCTGAAATAGACGTGGAACTATGTCCGGCGCCAAATGAATCAAACACACTTTCACTGCGTTTCGTAAAGCCAGAAAGCCCGTCTTTTTGGCGGATAGTACCCATGCGATTGCGCCGCCCGGTTAAAATTTTATGCGGATATGCTTGATGCCCCACATCCCAAATAATCTTATCATCAGGTGTGTTGAAAACATGGTGCAGTGCAATAGTTAGCTCTGTGACGCCCAACCCAGCCCCTAAATGCCCACCAGTTTTGGAGGCGTTTTCAATGGTTTCCTGACGCAATTCTATGGCCAGATTTTGTAATTCTTTAGGGGAAAACTGCCGAAGGGCATCAAGGTTGTCTAGTTGATCCAGCAAAGGTGTTTTGGTTTTCACCTGTTGTTTATAAAGGTTTTTCATCTGCTGACACAACATACTTTTTATTTTTAACTGACGCCGTGCTTTCTATCATTTATAAAGAAAATATGGATCAGGTTATCATTTTCGATACAACATTGCGCGATGGGGAGCAATCACCCGGTGCTTCGATGACCAAGGCTGAAAAACTGCGCATTGCCTTGTTGCTGGATAGCATGGGTGTGAATGTTATCGAAGCGGGCTTTGCTGCGGCTTCTGACGGGGATTTTGAGGCGATTCTTAATATTGCAGAACGCCTAGAGAATGCTGTGGTATGCAGTTTGTCGCGTGCTAAAAAATATGATATTGAGCGTGCGGCGGGCTCTATTAAGCCGCAGCTAGGCAAACAGGGCAGGGGGCGTATTCATACATTTATTTCTACCAGCCCCTTGCACCGCGAGCATAAACTGCGAATGGATAAGGCGCAGGTGCTGGAAGCAATTAAAGAAAGTGTTGGTCTGGCACGCAATTATACCGATGATGTAGAATGGTCTTGCGAGGATGGAACGCGTACTGAGCTGGATTTTTTATATCAATCCGTTGATGCCGCGATAAAAGCGGGTGCTACAACCATTAATATTCCGGATACTGTTGGCTATGCGCTGCCGTGGGAATATGGCAATATATTTAAGCTGGTACAGGAAAATGTGGTAAACAGCGACAAGGTTGTTTTTTCAACGCATGGCCAGAATGATCTAGGCCTAGCTACTGCCAATTCGCTGGAAGCCGTTAAAAATGGAGCTAGACAAATTGAATGTACTATTAATGGTTTAGGCGAGCGGGCTGGTAATACGGCACTGGAAGAAGTAGTGATGGCCATTGATACGCGCCGCGAGTTGGTTAATTTGCAACATTCCATTGATACGACTAAAATCATGAAAGCTTCGAAACTGGTTTCAGCGATAACCGGTTTTAACGTACAGCCCAATAAGGCCATTGTTGGCGCCAACGCCTTTGCCCATGAATCGGGCATTCATCAGGATGGTATGTTAAAACATGCGGGCACTTATGAAATTATGACGCCGGAATCAGTGGGTTTAACAAAATCCAGTCTGACCATGGGGAAACTTTCAGGGCGTCATGCCCTTAAGGCAAGGCTAGAGGAGATGGGCTATGATCTGTCCACTGAAGAGCTGGACGAAACCTTTAAAAAATTTAAAAGTCTGGCTGATCGAAAAAAACAGATTTTTGATGAGGATATTGCGGCGTTAGTTGATGCCACGATCGGCAGTGCTGAAGATACCATTCGTTTGGAAGCTTTAACAATAGAATGTGGAACAGGCGGTCGGGCAAAAGCCACTCTTTCCCTGGAAATAGACGGAAAGATAGAGCAGACCATGTGCCGTGGCGATGGCCCTGTAGATGCCACTTTTCAGGCTATTCGCGCATTATATCCCCATGAAGCACATTTGCAACTTTACCAAGTAAATGCTGTAACCCAAGGGATCGACGCGCAAGCCGAAGTAACTGTAAGATTAGAAAACAATGGCCATATAGGCCATGGCCAGGGTGCGCATACCGATGTGGTCGTGGCCTCAGGGGAAGCCTACTTGCAGGCGTTAAATGGGTTAATGCGTAAACTTTAAAATCGGCATTACATGCAGTATAGAACCCATTTGACAATCAATCGCACATTAATTGTCAAATGGGTTCTATAGATGCCGATGCGGGCGGATTCTGGGAACGCATGATGATTATTATGCCAACATTCGCCAAAAGTAAGCCACCCTTGGCCAGGAACTTTTGGTTTATCGAAAACGACTTGACCTTCAAAGGCTTAGGCATTATCGCCAGAAATGCGAAAGACTGGTTCCATCATATCATCCTTGTAAAATACTATTCCGACAGTTGCAAACCTTTGGCATCCGGTCTATTTAATGCCTATGAGTTCTGCTAGCAGCCTGCAAACCCGTTTTAAAAGAACCGCCCGCACCTGGTTGCTGGGTGAAATTGTTATCGGGATGTTGACGACTTTGCGTTACATGTTTCGGCCAAAAGTAACGCAAAATTACCCGCATGAAAAAAATGCGTTATCACCACGCTTTCGTGGGGAGCATGTTTTGCGCCGTTATCCGAACGGTGAGGAGCGCTGCATTGCCTGTAAACTTTGTGAAGCTATTTGCCCTGCACAGGCCATTACCATTGATGCCGCGCCTCGTATGGAAGATTCTTTGCATTTAGAGGGTATTGATAATAATAGTCGTCGCACCACGCGCTATGATATTGATATGACCAAATGTATCTATTGTGGTTTTTGTCAGGAGGCTTGCCCGGTGGACGCCATTGTAGAAGGACCCAATTATGAATTTACGACACGCACCCGGGAAGAATTATTTTATTCCAAACAAAAATTAATCGACAATGGCGACAGATGGGAGCCTGCTGTGGCGGCAAATCTTGCGGATGATGCCGATTATCGCTAATGATGTTTAAGTTTTAGCGCTAAAATAATTAAAGACAAAACAAGCGTTGCACCATTAAATAAAAATATTGGCAGCGAGCCAATAAAAGCGCCATACAATACCCATAACAAAACACCGATATTAAACAGGCTGTACATGCCCAAGGAAATGCCGCTGGTGTCTTTTGTTTTTAAAGTTTTTATAACCTGGGGAACAAAAGAGATGGTTGTAAGCGCACCGGCCAGCATGCCGATGAAGGTTGCCCCTGTCATAAATTCTAACATAAGCTGCCTTATATTTTTATGAATTTAGTGTCTAGAAAATTCTCTTATTTTCTGTTGAATTTTATGCCGAATCCCTTATACCCGAATGCTGCTGCGGAGAGATGGCTGAGCGGTTGAAAGCACTGGTCTTGAAAACCAGCGAGGGTGCAAGCCCTTCCAGGGTTCGAATCCCTGTCTCTCCGCCATCTACAAGCCATCAAAAACTTTGAGACATTGTTCTAGGCTTTATTCCCCCTATGTTTAATAAATGAAGGCCTATATAAATCAGCTTGCAACGGCCGTTCCGCCCCATGATATGCATAAGAAATTTGTGCAATACGCGCCCGGGTTGCTGGAAGATGAGCGTAATCACAAGCTATTTCAACGTATGGTGGAGCGGTCGCAAATTGAGCATCGGTATTCTTTTTTAGAACCGGCTAAAGATACTGGCCATCTCGATGCCTTGGGCTTTTATGATGCTGATAATTTCCCTGATACAGCGGCGCGGATGCAGCTTTACAAGGATTATGCATTCAAGCTGGTAAAGCAAGCGATGGATGTGCTTTCGCTGCCTAAAGTGACGCATATTATTACCACAACCTGCAAGGGTTTTTATGCGCCGGGCATAGATTTACAAATTATAGAGCATTATGGCTTAGATCCCGCTATCGAGCGTACTGCCATCGGGTTTATGGGCTGTTATGCGGCGATGAATGCATTGAAAGTTGCGCGCCATATTGTGCGATCCGATCAGTCAGCAAAAGTTTTAATTGTTAATCTGGAGCTTTGTACATTGCATTTTCAAAAGCCGCAAACACTAGAGTCGCTGCTGTCTTTTCTAATTTTTGCAGATGGTTGCGCTGCCAGTATTATAAGTGCAGAGGAGCAGGGGCTGGAGTTACAAAATTTTACAACAGCTTTACTGCCCAATACGCAAAATCTTATCACCTGGGATGTGGGGAATCAAGGGTTTGATATGGTGTTATCTGGTGCGGTTCCTAAAACCATTGCGGATAATTTGCCAAATGCCTTGCCTTCTATCATCAAGGGTAAAAGCAAAATGGATATTACCCACTGGGCCATCCACCCGGGTGGGCGGAGTATACTAGATGCCGTGGAAACGGGCGTCCAATTGTCGCCAGATGCACTAAAGGTGTCTCGAAATATTTTAAGGCAATACGGTAATATGTCGTCTGCCGCTATTATGTTTGTGTTAAAAGAAATGTTTGAAGGGCAGGCTGTTGATCAAGGGTGCACCATGGCATTTGGCCCTGGTGTTGCAGTGGAAAGCATGATGTTCAAATCGGCGGGTATGTAGGTGCCGGATTTTTCCAAACGAAGCAAGCAAGCGGAGCTTATGGACACGGAGCCTGTTAGTTATGAGGAGTTTGCCCAATGCTTGCGCCATCTAGAATTGATTAATCACTGTACGCTTGCTTACCGCCCAACGTTACAATGGGTGAAACAGCTGCCCCGTGAGAAAGCATTGACTATTTTCGATATAGGAAGCGGCGGTGGCGATATGATGCGCAAAATCTGGCGATTGCGTCCCGGCTATAGGATGACAGGTATTGATATGAACCCTTATAGCAAAGAATATGCCGAAACGCACGCACCACCAAAATCCAGCTTTTCGTATATAACCAAAAATCTGTTTGAGCTTGATTTAAGTAACAAGCCTGATTTAATTATTAGCGCGCTTTTCACGCATCACTTAACAGATGAACAGCTTGTTTCGTTCATTTTGTGGATGCATAAAAATGCGGCGCGTGGGTGGTTTATAAACGACCTGCATCGGCATCGAATAGCGTACTACGGTATTAAAGCCATTACAGCTTTTTTGCCGTTTAATCGCTTTGTTAAGCACGATGCCGCCGTCTCTGTTGCCCGCAGTTTTACGCGTTCCGATTGGTTAAAACTGCTGGATAAAGCGGGTATTGAAAAAAATAGCTACAAAATTCGCTGGCATTTCCCTTTTCGCTATTGTGTGGAATGTACAGTTAATGAGTAAGGGATATGATGTGGCCATTGTGGGTGGAGGGTTGGCAGGTGCCTCTGCTGCCATCCGATTGCGCCAAGCAGGAAAAACCGTGGTTTTGATAGAAAAAGAAAAAGCAGCGCATCATAAGGTGTGCGGAGAATTTCTAAGCCATGAGGCTGTAGAAAATCTGCAAGAACTGGGCATTGATTTAAAGGATCCGGACGTTGTAACAATTGAGAATACGCGGCTGATTAAGGGCGGTAAAATAGTATCTGCGCCTTTATCTTTTTATGCGCAAAGCCTTCCACGATATGTTTTGGACGAAGCCTTGATTGATAAGGCTATAAAAGAAGGCACGGTAGTTAAGCGCGGCATAACCATAACTGACATGCGGTTATTAGCCGGTAGTTGGTGTGTGTCTGGCAAAAAATTTGAAGTGTGCGTCAAAGATCTTTTTCTGGCAACCGGTAAACATGATATTCGAGGCTGGCAAAGAGCAGAAGGCGCTAAAAACGATTATATCGGTTTTAAAATGCACTATGATTTATCGCCTAATCATGCCTCGTTACAGGTTGGAAATACCGACGTTATTTTATTTAAAGGGGGCTATGCCGGGTTTCAAATGGTGGGCGAAAGCAAGGCAAATTTATGTCTGGTTGTTGAAAAAAAACGTTTTGCGGCTTTTGATAAAAAATGGAATTTCTTGTTAGAAGATTTATGTAATCAAACCCCCTATCTGGCTAAAATACTCAAGGGGGCGCAACCATGCTGGGATAAACCGATTGCCATATTTGGCATTCCCTATGGCTATGTCTATAATAATAAAGAGTTGCCACCGCATTTTTATCGCCTAGGCGATCAAATGGCTGTTATCCCTTCCTTTGCCGGTGGCGGAATGGCTATTGCGCTTTGTACAGCAAAGCTTGCTGTTGATTGCTATTTAAATACCGATGCTGACGATTATCATCAAAAGGCTCAGTCAATGCTTAAATTGCATATTTGGAAATCTACTGGGCTAGGGATGCTGATAGCTTCTTCGCGTTGCCAAAACTTACTAATGTTATTATCGCGGGCATACCCTAAAATTCTAACGGTTACCGCCAAGTATACGCGGCTGCATAGGGCGTAAAAATAGCCAACTGATTGCTGTATTTCCTTCTTTGTAAAACTGATTGCCTTTCGTTTAGAAATTTCTTATAAAACGCTACCTGCACTGGACGACATCTTGGTGCCAGGTGAAATGTAACCTCTAACTAAAGGATTTACGATGTCGATTACAATTCAACGCAAGGCTGAGCTCGTTAATGAGTTTGGCGGTTCTGAAACAAACACTGGCTCTGTAGAAGTGCAGGTTTCTATTCTTTCTGAAAGAATTAAAAACCTGACTGAGCATTTAAAAGAACATAAAAAAGACAATCACTCTCGTCGCGGTTTGTTGAAAATGGTTGGTAAGCGTCGCCGCTTATTAGACTACGTTCGCAAAAAAGATGAAGAGCGTTACCAAAATATTATTAAAAAGCTTGGTTTAAGACGATAAATATTGGGCGGCTACTGCTCGCCATGCCCTGGAAGGTTTAAGAAGAAAGAATATATATGTTTAATATACAAAAAAAAGAAATGGAATGGGGCGGCAAAACATTATCGCTTGAAACAGGGCGTATTGCTCGCCAGGCTGATGGTGCTGTTTTAGTAACCTACGGTGATACGGTTGTGTTATGTACCGCTGTTTCCGCCAAATCGGTAAACCCTGGTTTCGATTTCTTTCCTTTAACGGTTCATTATCAGGAAAGAACCTACGCAGCCGGTAAAATTCCGGGTGGTTTCTTTAAACGAGAGGCAAAACCTTCTGAAAAAGAAACGCTGGTTTCACGATTGATTGACCGGCCCATTCGTCCTTTGTTTGCTAAAGGCTTTAAAAATGAAACACAGGTTATTTGTACTGTGTTGGCTTATGATGAGTCATTAGATTCTGATATTGCCGCTTTGGTTGGTGCCAGTGCGGCTTTAACATTGTCTGGTGTGCCTTTTGAGGGGCCTATTGGTGCCGCAAAGGTTGCTTATGTGGACGGTGAATACTATCTAAACCCGAACCCGACTTTACAAGCAGAATCTGACCTAAACCTGACAGTTGCCGGAACACAAGAAGGCGTTTTAATGGTGGAATCAGAAGCAAGTGAGCTTTCTGAAGAAATTATGTTGGGTGCTGTTAAATTCGGCCACGAGCAATATCAGCCAGTTATTGACCTAATCGTTTCTTTGGCAGAAACAGCCGCAAAGGATGCTTGGGACTTTAAACCAGATGCTTTGGCTGATGATAAAATTGCTACAATCAAGAAATTGGCTGAAAGCAACCTGCGTGATGCTTATAAAGAAACCGTTAAGCAAGAGCGTGTAGCCAAGCTTAGCGCCGCAAAAAAGCCGGTACTAGAGCATTTTTCTGATGATGAAGACCTGCCAAAAATTATTGCCGAGCTGAAAAATCTCGAAAGCAGTATTGTGCGTAACAATGTGCTGGAAACCAAAAGCCGCATAGATGGTCGTAAAACTACTGATATTCGTAACATTGTTGCAGAAGTTGACATTTTGCCAAAGGTTCATGGTTCCTGCCTGTTTACACGGGGCGAGACTCAGGCTATTTGTGTGGCCACCTTGGGCACCAGTGATGATGAGCAAATCATGGATAACCTGGCCGGTGAGTATAAAGAGCGTTTCTTGCTACATTACAACTTCCCGCCTTATTCAGTGGGTGAGGCTGGTCGTATGGGACCTCCAGGACGGCGCGAAATCGGGCATGGTAAATTAGCCTGGCGTGCCTTAAATGCTATGCTGCCAACCAAAGAAGATTTTCCTTACACAATCCGTTTGGTTTCTGAAATTACCGAAAGTAATGGTTCTTCCTCTATGGCGACTGTTTGTAGTGGTGCTTTGGCCATGATGGACGCTGGTGTGCCTATTAAAAAACCAGTGGCTGGTATTGCTATGGGTTTAATTAAAGAAGATGATAACTTCGCGGTGTTGTCGGACATTCTGGGCGATGAAGATCACCTAGGTGACATGGACTTTAAAGTGACGGGAACAGCCGAAGGCGTAACAGCCTTGCAAATGGATATTAAAATCACTAGTATAACACCAGAAATCATGCAACAGGCTTTGCAACAAGCCAAGGAAGGACGCTTACATATTTTGGACAAAATGGCAGAAGCCTTGACGGAATCACGTCAAGAAGTAAACTCCAATGCCCCGCGCATTGAAACAATTAAAATTAACAAAGATAAAATCCGTGATGTTATCGGCAGTGGTGGAAAAGTAATTCGTGAGATTTGCGAAACTACTGGTGCCCGTATCGACATTGAAGAGGACGGCACGATTCGTGTTGCGGCTGTAAGTGGTGACGCTATCACTCAGGCGATTGACTGGATTAAAGGTATTACAGAAGAAGCTGAAGTAGGCAAAACCTACACCGGTAAAGTTGTAAAAATCATGGAATTTGGCGCCTTCGTAAACTTTATGAAAGGTCAGGACGGCTTAGTACACGTTTCTGAAATCGCCAACTACCGCGTAAACAAAGTTACTGACGAATTGTCTGAAGGACAAGAAGTTAAAGTGAAATGTATCGGTATAGACGATAAAGGCCGTGTTAAACTAAGCATCAAAGCCTTGTTACCGAAAGACGAACAAGCCGCTTAGTTTTATGATTATAGAATGTAGAACGAATCAGCAGATTGTTTCTACATTCTCTACCATGCAGCAGTTGCGCCCACATATTGAAAATGTGGGTACATATTTAGTACTGGTAATAATATAGTCGTTTTACTAATGAAGGATGCAGTTTGCGAAACAGTATCAGTACTATCCAGCGTAGGCTGTAATGCACTATAGTGAACTTAAGGGTTTTGCACTACCCATTACAGAAATTATTATAACATTCATAGGCAGACCAGGCAAAAAACGCCGCAGTTGGTATAGTCGTGGCAAGCAACACAACACAGCCGCTACTAGTCGTTCCATCCGAATCATCACCTGCTGAACCAACATCATCTAATTCACTAATTAGATCTTTCACCAAGGGTGGCAGTGCTTGATACTCTTTCTCAGGATCGGTATTGCTTTCTAATGTAATATAAGCCTCTAAAGCGGCCTCATCTTCAGGTGTCATAGCTGTAAAGTAAAATATTTTAAGGTTTATTTATGTGATCAATTTTACTTAGAGCTTGCTCTAAAACTCACGCACAAGTTAAATTTCGTCTTTTTCACTACAAATGCCTTTTTCAAAAGAATTTTTGTGCAAAAAATACGGCTTTCAGCTTATACCTAGGGTTCCGCGCAAGCTCTTAAAAACTCAGCTAAGCGATTTGTCGTGAAAATATCAAATGCCTGTTGTTTTTTTTCGTCAGTACCTAGCAATAATTCATAAATCAGAATTAGTAATCGACTATCTTCTTTGCGAATACCATGTCTTTTAAGAATTTCTGGTACTGTTTTTAATGCATGAATGCCCTCAGGAATATAGCCATCTGTAATGTTATGGGTCTGCCAAAAATGTTTTAAGGATTGTTCCAGTGTTACACGGTGGGCAGCTTGCTCGCCAAGTAGGGCTGCAATGCTTTCGCCAATTTTATAGTTTCGCGTTTTTGGATTGCCGCTACAGCTTTTACGCGCATCGACATCAGGACAATTATTGCCAGTAAAGGTTACATCATAAACCATTTTAATACCTGAGGCATAGCGATATTGAGCGCCACTAGGGTAAACCTTTTGAAAAGTATCCTCCATTTGGCGATAATAAGTTTTTAAATGATTAATGAAATGTGAGGCTGTCTCTGCTTTATTAGTGCCTTGTGGCTCTGTAATAACCGGATTTGACAGCTGATAGCGTAAAATCATGTCTCCGGTAATGCGTTCCAGTGTTTCAATCATTTTATGCTCAAAATGGCCATCTAGCAGCTGATGATGTTGCTGAACTAAAGGGGTAACCAGGCCAAAAATATTCTTCAGTGTTCCATATATCTGCCCATGCAGGGGATACATGCTGGGCGTTACGATAATATGGCTGCCTGATAACAATCTGGCGACCTGCACTGCATGATCAATATTTTGATGGGCGACATCAATCATAAAACCATTGCCTTGCATGATGGCTTCATATTGGCTCCAACCACAAATATAACCGGCATCAGGGTTTAAAATATAAGGAAATGTCGGGTTCCCCTGGTTATCGGAGACGGTACTTTTGGCGACATCAAAAATAACGGCTCGCCCCGCCACTTTTTCATGATAATGCTGCAAAGATTGTGAGTTTGCACCGCTAATAATATAGCTTGCATGGTGCACCATATCATCCACATCATCCTGCACGTGGTTCAAAACATGACGTTTAAATTGTTGATAATCTGGATGTACGGCTAAATTCTGTAGCTTTGCGTCCACCCGCGCAAATGGTTTTTCTGTGTAAGATTTTTTGCTGACGCAAAACAAGCGGCTGTTGCTGTAATGCTGTTTATCGCGGTGTTGCAACCAGTCAGCAAAGGCAATGGCCATGCTGTAAGGGGCAATGCCAAAATAGGCGATACGGTTCTGTTTTTGAAGCTGCATAGAATTCATTGTCTAAAACATTGCATAAAATAGAAATATTTTTTAGTACTATATGATAATGACAAGTACGGCGACTAAAACTAAACCAACTAACATTTTCAACAAAGCTGAGCTAAACGGTGCAGAAGTGGTGCTGCAAGCTTTGGCTGATAATGGTGTAGACACAATTTTTGGCTACCCGGGTGGGGCGGTTTTACCTATTTATGATGCCTTGTTCAAACAAGATGTTATTAAACATATTCTAGTGCGACATGAACAAGGCGCGGCGCATGCGGCGGAAGGGTATGCGCGTTCTACGGGTAAGATTGGTGTGTTGCTGGTTACCTCCGGGCCGGGGGCAACGAATGCGGTTACAGGATTAACAGATGCGTTAATGGATAGTGTGCCGATATTGTGTTTAACAGGGCAGGTGCCCAGCCATTTAATTGGCACTGATGCTTTTCAGGAAGCCGATACAACAGGCATTACGCGCCCCTGCACAAAGCATAATTATCTGATTCGAGACGCCAAGGAGACCGCCAGTATTATTCATGAATCCATTTATATTGCAACATTTGGCCGCCCAGGGCCAGTGTTGGTGGATATGCCTAAAGATTTATTATTTGCTGATACGCCTTATGTACCGAAAAAAGCCGTGCCAGTGCCACATTATCAGCCAAAAACGAAAGTGTCGCCCGATAAAATTGAAGAGTTGGCGGCAATGTTGGCTAAATCAGAGCGACCAGTTCTTTATGGTGGTGGCGGTATTATCAATTCAGGGCCTGAGGCCTCGGCTTTGTTAACGCAATTTGTCAGGGAAACAGGCATTCCAACAACCTTAACGCTAATGGGGCTAGGCGCCTTGCCTGCAACCGATAAGCACTTTTTAGGTATGTTGGGTATGCATGGAACTTATGAAGCCAATTTAACTATGCATGGTTGTGATACAATGTTTTGTGTGGGCGCTCGGTTTGATGACCGGGTAACCGGGCGAGTAGATGCCTTCTCGCCAGATTCTAAAAAGATTCATGTTGATATTGACCCATCCAGTATCAACAAAAACGTACTGGTTGACATGGGGGTAGTCGGCGATATTAAGGAAGTTCTGCGTGACTTGTTGAGCTGTTGGCGGCAACGCGGCTATAAGTTTAAAAACATTGATAAATGGTGGCAGCAGATTGAGGAATGGCGCGGTAAAGATTGTCTGGCTTTTCAGCAAAATGACCAAGTGATTAAGCCGCAACATGCCATCAAACGGCTTTATGAAAAAACGTTTGAGCACGATAGTTACATTTCCACAGAAGTGGGGCAGCATCAAATGTGGGCGGCGCAATATTATGGTTTTGAAAAACCAAATCGCTGGATGACCAGCGGTGGGCTGGGCACTATGGGCTATGGTTTACCAGCCGCCATGGGCACACAGGTGGCACACCCTGATGCGCTGGTGATTGATATTGCCGGGGAAGCCAGCATTTTGATGAATATTCAGGAAATGGCAACGCTGGTGCAATATCGGTTGCCGGTAAAAGTGTTTATTATCAATAACAAATGGATGGGGATGGTACGACAATGGCAGGAACTACTGCACGGCAGCCGCTATTCGCAAAGCTATTCTGAGGCGTTGCCTGATTTTGTTAAGCTGGCCGAAGCATTTGGTGCTGTTGGATTACGGGCGCAAACGGTGGATGAGCTGGACAGTGTTATTGACGAAATGATTAATAATAATGCACCGACTATAGTAGATGTATGTGTTTCCGAAAAAGAAAACTGTTACCCTATGATACCCTCTGGTGCGGCGCACAATGAAATGATCTTAGGTAGTGATATTATGGCTGGGGAAACAGGCGGCGTACAGGTTAGTAGCGAAGGGATGAAGATGGTTTAGACATAATCAGATTGGCAGGAACAACGATAGTAAATACAAAAACATTATATCCCTCATTCCAGCGTTGCATTAAACTTGTTTTCCGCCCATACAAACAAATCACATGGAAAACTTATGGGGCATGATTGTTGAGTTCTTTGCAGCTATCTTTGATGTGACGCTTTACTTTCCTGTGGCGGAAATTCCCTTAAATTTATTTGTTGTTTTAGGCCTCGGGGCGGCGGTGGGGTTTGCTTCCGGTTTGTTTGGAGTGGGGGGCGGTTTTTTAATGACGCCACTGTTAATTTTTATTGGTGTACCACCGCCGGTGGCTGTTGCAACGCAAGCCAACCAACTCGTTGCCTCCAGTCTTTCCGGCTTTCTGGCGCAATGGAAAAAGCAACTGGTTGATATTAAAATGGGCACAATTTTATTACTCGGTGGCTTAGTTGGCGCCGTTAGTGGCGTGGGTATTTTTACAATATTACAGAATTTAGGACAAATTGATTTGGCCATTGCCCTGTGTTACGTGTTTTTTCTGGGCAGTATCGCAACTTTTATGCTGTTGGAAAGTTTACGCACATTGAATCGCCAGCGCAAGGGGATCGTTATGCCGGTAAAGGCCGGTGGGCATGGTCGCTTGACACGCGCTTTGCCTTTTAAAATGCGGTTTCCACGTTCTAAATTATACATCAGTGCCCTTGTGCCAGCTTTAATTGGCCTAATCGTCGGGTTACTGGTATCCATTATGGGGGTGGGCGGTGGTTTTTTAATGGTGCCAGCGATGATCTACCTGTTGGGAATGCCTGCACAAATGGTGTCTGGCACCTCACTATTTCAGGTAATGTTTATTACTGGCCTGGTAACAATAATGCAGGCGGCGCAAAACCAGACTGTTGATGTGTTGCTGGCGATGATTTTGCTGTTTGGCAGTGTTATCGGCGCACAATTTGGTGCGCGCTCTAGTGGCCTGTTAAAGCCTGCGGTGGCACGGATGTTGTTGGCAATTATTACACTGGTGGTGTGTTTAAAAATGCTGCATAGCCTGATCATTCCACCAGAGAATCCTTATAGTATGGAGCGTATTCATGCTACGTAAGATAAGTATTTTGTGGCTGTTTTGCTTAATTTTATGCGCAAAATCGATTAATGCCCAAGAATTATTGGCTGAAATTTCTGAGCATATTATTCGTATCCAAACAGATTTCCGTGGTGCCACCTTAACCATGTTTGGCAGCATAGATCGCCCCTTAACTATTAATGATAATCTGATTATTAAAATTCGTGGACCAAGGCAAAATATTGTTTTAAGGCGTAAAGAGAAGCAGGGCTTTATCTGGATGAATAAATCTAATGCCCGGTTTGAAAGTATTCCTGCTTTTTATCGTTTGTTTAGTGTGATTGACCCTGAGCAAAACACACCATCTTTTTTTCGTAGCGGGAATCAGATTGGTATCGAAAATATTCGATTAAACGCAGAGGGCGACGATATCGTGCAAATGAAGAATGTTTTAAGGCGCGAAATGTTTGAAAACAACGCTTACCAAACGCAAACAGGCGACATTAATTTGTTGAACAGTAGTGATGGCCACAGCCTTTTCTATTTAACGGTGGAGTTCCCACAAACGGTGCCGGTGGGTAGCTATATGATCGAAACATTTCTTTCGCGTAATAATAATATTGTTTCTGCCCAAACAACACCCTTATTAATTTTTAAGGATGGTATTGGTGCTGATGTTGCACTCTTTGCACAGCGATATAGCCTGTGGTATGGTATCATTGCTGTGGCTATTGCTGTGTTTTTTGGCTGGTTAGCAGCAAAACTATTTGGGAAAAAAGTATGACATATCTTTGTATTATTGACAACAGTCAGGAACTGGAGGCCGCTATTCAATATGCCAGTAAAGAAGCAAAGAATCATCAAACAGATGTTGCTTTTCTTTACCCTATTGAGCCTATTCAAATGCAACAGTGGGCAGGCGTGGAAGATATTATGCGTGAAGAAAGTCGTACTGCTGCCATAGAGGCTATGAACAAGTGGGCAATAGTTGTTGAAAATTTGACCAGTAGGCGACCTACAACCTATATTGAAGAAGGGAAAACTCTTGATCTTTTAACTGGAATTTTGGGAAAGGAAGCTATTTCTCACCTTGTTCTGGCGGCGGGGCAGGGGGATAACCCAATTATTCAGGAAATAGTCTGTAATGCAAAGCATCCATTAGGGGTGCCCCTAACCATTGTACCTGTAGTTCATAATGCTTAAGGCGCGTGTTATTCCTTGTCTTGATGTCAAAGATGGGCGTACGGTTAAAGGGGTTAATTTTGTTGACCTGATTGATGCAGGTGACCCGGTGGAATTAGCAAAAAAATACGATGCAGACGGTGCGGATGAATTGTGTTTCCTGGATATAACCGCATCTCATGAAAAACGTGGTACACTTTTGGATGTGGTAAGCCGCACTGCGGAGCAATGTTTTATGCCTTTAACAGTGGGGGGCGGGGTGCGAACAGTAGAAGATGTGCGCGTATTGCTTCAGGCAGGGGCTGATAAAGTATCATTTATGACGGCGGCTGTTGATAATCCCGATGTTGTTAATGAGGCCGCTAATAAGTTTGGCAAGCAATGTATTGTCGTGGCTATTGATGCGCGATACAACGGCGATTATTTTGAGGTTTTCACCCATGGGGGGCGTCGATCCACAGGCATAAATGCCATAAAATGGGCACAAGACATGGCCATGCGTGGTGCCGGGGAAATCCTTTTAACCAGTATGGATAAAGATGGCACAAAGTCTGGTTTTGATTTAGCCTTAACAAAATCGGTAAGTGATAATATTGCTGTTCCGCTTATAGCCTCTGGCGGCGTTGGTGCGTTGCAACACATGGTTGATGGTATTAAAATAGGTAATGCTAATGCTGTATTGGCTGCATCAATATTCCATTTTGGTATCCATACGATTCAAGAAACCAAGGCTGCAATGCGGCAAGATAATATTGCGGTGCGATAAAGTGTTATGGTTGGAAAAGTACAATTATCTATAGTCATTGTTACCTGGAACGCAGCCGAGATTATATCTGAATGTTTAGATTATATAGAGAAAAGTAATTTTACAGATTATGAAGTTATTATTTTAGATAATAATTCTGAAGATGATACTTGTGATATTATTCAAAGCCATAGGTTACCCCTGAAATTAATTAAAAGCCCTGTTAATTTTGGTTTTGCCAAGGGGAATAATCTAGCCTTTGAGCACACAATGGGAAAATATGTTTTATTGCTTAATCCCGATGCTTTTCTAACGGATAAAAAAACACTTAGTATATTAGTTGATTATTTAGATAACTTTCCGAATGCTGCTGGTGTTGCTCCACAACTTATCAATAATGATGGTTCTCATCAAATAGGTGATGGTGGTTATGCTCTTAACTTGTTGCACGCCTTTAACCATGCCTTATTTCTATCAAAAATTCTGCCGCTAAAGGGGCTGTATATAAATGGTAAAGTTCGCCATAAGGAGGCTATTTATCCTGACTGGTTATGTGGTGCCTGTATGATGATACGAAAATCTGTTATTGATAAGGTAGGCGGTTTGGATGAAAATATTTTCATGTATTCCGAAGATGTGGAATGGGGTGAAAGAATGCGGAAAGCAGGTTTAACACTCGTATATTTACCTAAAATTCAAGTGCTTCATTTACAAGGTGGAACACAGAAAGAAGACAGGAATGCTAATTATGTTTCAACCAAATGGCTTGATAGTAAATTCAAAATACTGCAGTGCAATAAGGGACAATATTACTTAATAGCTTTCAAGGTTATTATGGCAATAGGTTTTATATTAAGGGCATTTTTGTATAAAATTCTTTCCCTGCTAAAGAAAGACACCATATATGAAGAGCGCATGCAAGCCATGCTATTGTATGCAAAGTGCTGCACTGCAACACAAAAGGATTAGCGTTTTAGATAGGCAATGCGTTTCCTTAATAGGTTTAAACTATTAGTAGATAATTTCGTTGCAACGCCTTGGCTTTCAGCCACAGCTGTATAAAGAGGTAAGGCACGTTGACTATCACCTGCTTGATCGTAAGCAACTGCCAAATTGTAGGCATACAATACGTTTTGTGGTTCATTTTGATAGGCTAATTCTAAAGACCTTAAGCCTTGTGATTGATTGCCCTGATTTAATAAAACCTGCCCCATCGTTGCATAAACGGCGCTTGTTTCTGCTGTTTGTACGGTATTATTTGCAATATCTTGTAGGGTTGTTGGGTTTGTAGGCTGTAAAATTGCCAGATTCAAATGCGCATAGGCTTTCATAGCAGCATCTAAATTAGGGTTCGCCAGTAAATGGTTCCATACATTAATGGCAGCTGGCTTGTTGCCGCTTTTTTGGTAGGCTAAAGCCAAGCCATATAATAAATTGGGTTCTTGGCCACGTTGTTTCACCAATGCGTAAAACTGACTAACGGCACCCCCATAATCTTTTTGCAATAGCGCACGATAGGCCATAGCTTCATCGGAAGCAGTGCCGACAAGTTCTCCCTCATCGTTGGGCGAAATTTCAACAAATTTACTGGCCTGCGGTGGTGCATAGTTCATGGTAATATCAGCCATCGTCAAGGCCGGTGCAATAGCTGTTATGCAAGTTATAAAAGAGGAAAAACGCATTTCTCGATTCTAGAATGCTATAGTTAAATTATACTTAACCACATTGGGCACGGTGCCGCAAATAGTGATCGGCCAAGACAATCGCCAGCATCGCTTCTCCCACTGGTACGGCGCGAATGCCTACGCACGGGTCGTGGCGGCCTTTTGTAATTATGTCAGTTTCGTTGCCAGCAAGATCGACAGTACGACGCGGCACCAGAATGGAACTGGTTGGCTTTACGGCAAAGCGTACAATTATTTCCTGACCGCTAGAAATGCCTCCTAAAATGCCGCCGGCATGATTGGCTGTAAAGCCATCTTTAGTGATTTCATCGGCATTATCTTCCCCGCTCAAGGCAGCGGCCTGAAATCCTTCGCCTATTTCTACGGCTTTAACGGCATTAATGCTCATCATTGCCTTGGCGATATCGGCATCTAGTTTATCGTAAACCGGGGCGCCCCAGCCTGCCGGAACGCCACTAGCGCGTACTTCGATGATAGCGCCCAGTGAAGAGCCGTTTTTACGTACGTTTTGAAGTAATTCAGCCCAATGTTCCGCTGTTTTTGCATGGGGGCAAAAGAAGGGATTCTTGTTAATTTCAGCTGTATCCCAACCAATATCGGGCAATTTATTATCGCCCATTTGTACCAGTGCGCCTGTAATATTAACGTTTGGAATAATTTTCCTGGCAATAGCACCCACCGCCACACGCATCGCGGTTTCTCGGGCAGAAGATCGCCCGCCGCCGCGGTAATCTCGAATGCCATATTTTTGCTGATAGGTGTAATCGGCATGCCCTGGGCGAAATTTTTCCGCAACATCACCATAATCTCGTGAACGTTGATCCGTATTTTCAATTTGTAGGCCAATAGGGGTACCGGTTGTCTGGCCTTCAAAGGTGCCAGAAAGGATTTTTACCTGATCCGCTTCTTGTCGCTGTGTGGTAAATTTTGACTGCCCAGGGCGTCTTTTATCCAGGAATGGTTGAATATCGGCTTCTGTTAAGGTTATTTTAGGGGGCACGCCATCAACCACCGCACCGATAGCAATGCCGTGGCTTTCGCCGTAGGTGGTAAATTTAAAACTATGGCCAAAAGAATTGCCGCTCATGGCTATTTTATACAGCAGAACGGCTTAAAAGCAATACTGGCACGCTCCTTGCAAGAAACTTTACGAAGAACATTTTTAAAGGATATACCATGCAACCACAACTGAAACAAACAAACGCAATGAACGTTCGAAAAGAATTGGCGTATGATGAAGTTGAATCAGCCGATGCTTTGTTATTAATGGATGCGTTATTAAGAAGCCTGAAAGATGCTTCTTTTTACTACACTGTGCGTAATGAAACGGCTCGTTCCGGTTCTATGGCTGTGGCACGTGCCACTTTGCGCGAGTTAACAGAAACTATTGATGCAGATAGCGGCGTTGTGGCGAAAAATTTACATAGTTTACTACGTTTTATGCTTTATTCTTTGGATACAGCAGATAGACGTAAAAGTATTGCCTTGTCACGCGAATTAACGTCTATGTTGCAACCTATCCGTGATGGACTGGCATCTTAATTGAGTATTTAGCTGTTACGTAAGGTATGAACCACCGCCTGCACATGCTCAGGCGGTGTTTCTTTGATGATGCCATGCCCCAAATTAAAAATATAGGGGGTGTCAGCAAACAACTGTTTAAGCTGTTGAACGCGTTCGGTTAAGGCGCTGCCACCATTTAATAGCAGCATGGGGTCAAGGTTTCCTTGAATAACAACTTGCCCAGATAAATGCTTTTTAATCCATACGGCGCTGGTATTTTGGTCGATACTAAGGCCATTGACGCCGGTTTTTTCTGCATAAGCTAAGTTTTTTTCGCCGCAGCCTTTTGGAAAACCGATAATAGGAACATTTGGAAACCGGTTTTTTAGGGTATCAACAATTTTTTTTGTTGGGGTTATAACGCATTGTTCAAAATAGCTGTCAGGTACAGCCGCTGCCCAACTGTCGAAAAGTTGTAAGGCGTTGGCGCCTGCTGCAACTTGTGCTGCAAGATAATCAATGGTGGCTTCGACAATAATATCTAGCAAATGAAAAAAATCTGTTGGTTTTTTATAGAGCCAGTGTAGAGTTTTTTGAAAGGGTGCAGGTGAATGACCTTCTAGCATATAGGTGGCAATCGTCCATGGGCTGCCTGCAAACCCTATTAACGCTTTGTCCTTGCGCAGTTCTTGCCGAACTTTTTTGACAGTTTCCAAAACCGGAGCAAGAATATTCGGGTTGTATTGTAAAGATTTTAAGTCATCAAAAGGCTTTAATTGCGGGCCTTTGCCAGGCACAAAACTTACCTCTTGACCCAAGGCATGCGGAATAACCAGGATGTCAGAAAATAAAATGGCCGCATCCATATCAAAGCGGCGAATGGGTTGTAGGGTAACCTCAGCAGCCAATGTTGGGTTATAGCATAAATCAAGAAAATTTTGAACGTCTTGTCGAATTGCGCGATATTCCGGCAAGTAACGGCCTGCTTGACGCATCATCCAGATGGGCGGAGGGTTGTTTACTGTACCATTTAGCGTTTCAATAAACTTCATGGGTTTAAAAAGCTATTGAGCTAGGTTTTTGATAGCAGACTCATTGACAACAACATCAGCTTTCAATTGTAGCTCTTTTAACAGCTCGTATACTTCTTTTTGTGCTACTTCTTGTCGTAATTTATCGACCACTTTTGTAAAAGGCGGCGGATTACCGTCACGCGTGTCTGTTACGTAAATAACATGATAGCCAAAACGGGTTTTTACTGGTGCTTTTGAAACTTCACCCTTGTTGAGCTGAAAGGCCACTTCGCTAAAGGGTTTAACCATTGCGGTTTTATCAAACCATCCTAGGATACCGCCACTTGCACCGCTGGGGCCAATAGATTTTTCCTTCGCAATTTTGGTAAATGTTGCTTCCAAATTATCGGTGGCCTGTAATTCTGTAATGATACTGGCGGCAGAATCTTGTGTTTCTACCAAAATATGCTTGGCTTTTACTTCTTTGTAGTCTTTGTCAGCTGGATAACGCTTAGCATATTCTTTTTTAAGGGCTTCGTCGCTAATTTTATCTTCTACGGCTTGTTCAACAAAAAGTTGTCGGGCAAGACGCTCCTCTTCATTTTTTAAAGCTTCTTTGTATATAGGGCTATCCTGAACATTGTTTTCAATGGCGGCGGACAACACAGTTTTATCGGCAATAAGGCTTTGCAATACGTGTTGCATGGCTTTTTCGCTACCCATTGATTTGCGCTCAATAGGTGGTAGGCTTTCCAGGGCATTGTTGGCTTCATCAACAGTAATGTTATAGCCATTTACTCTTGCAATAACATTTTTTGGCAGTTGTTCGGATGATTGTGCGCCTGCATCATTTGGAATGGCGCTAGTGGAAAGTTGTTTAGCCTGCAGAGGTAAGGCGGTAATAATAAGGAAAGAAAAGAATAAAAAGCGCATTTATAAGGCTTCCGCACCGGAAATAATTTCAATAAGTTCTCGTGTAATATGCGCCTGACGTGAACGGTTATATTGCAAAGTAATTTCCTTGATCATGTCGCCAGCATTGCGGGTGGCGTTATCCATGGCTGTCATTCTGGCGCCATGTTCGCTGGCGGCATTTTCAAGCATGGCTTTGTAAATTTGAATGCTTAAGTTTTTGGGCAGCAGTGTTTTTACAATTTTTGACTCAGATGGTTCATAAATATATTGTACATCTGATTCTTTATGCTCGTTATCGTTTGAAACAATATTTAGAGGAATAATCTGCTCTAATGTAGGGGTTTGCACGATAGCCGATTGAAAGCGACTGTATAAAATACTGCACGTATCAAATTCTTCATGGCTAAGCATTTCCTGCACCATTTCAGAAACTTCATAGGCTTTTTTGTAATTTAAGGAAGGCTTTGCAATGTCACGCACAAAACGTACCACCTTTTTGCCATAGCGTGCCCGAATCGCGTCACGCCCTTTTTGGCCAATACAAATAATTTTTGTTTCTTTACCTTGGCTTTCCAGTTTCTCAACAGTATGGCGCAACAGTTTTATAAGACTACTGTTAAAACCGCCACAAAGACCACGATCTGATGTCATAATTACGATGAGATGAATGTCGTTACGGCCAGTGCCGGAAAGCAACGGGTGTTTTAGTTCGCTATCAACAGCCAAAGATTGCAGAACTTTTTCTAGCCTGTCTGCGTAGGGGCGGGCATTTTCTGCTTGTTCCTGTGCGCGGCGAAGCTTTGCAGCCGCCACCATTTTCATGGCAGAAGTGATTTTTTGCGTTGATTTAACGCTATCAATACGTGTTCGAAGGTCTTTTAGGCTAGGCATTTTTAGTGTCTATCATTTTTACAGAATTATATTTGCTAAGTAAACGACTAAAAAAGTTGCTGAGGACGGCTTTTTTGATAGAATACCCTACTCAAAATCTTTTTTAACCTTTTCAATGATTTCTTTGAGTTTCTGCTCTAGTGGATCAGTTAGTTTTTTCTCGCTGCGAATATTGTTTAACAAGTCTTTATTCAAAGTACGCAGGTTTTCTAGTAGTTCTTTTTCAAAACGGGTGACGTCTTCAGGTTTGATGGCATCTAAATAGCCTTTAACCCCGGCATAGATTACGCAAACCTGCTCTTCCATCAGAAGAGGGCTGTACTGCGGTTGTTTTAATAGCTCGGTTAAGCGCTCGCCACGTGCCAACAGATTTTGTGTTGCAGCATCAAGATCAGAAGCAAACTGGGAGAAGGCTTCCATTTCACGGTATTGCGCAAGCTCTAGCTTAATAGATCCTGCTACTTGCTTCATGGCTTTTACCTGTGCAGCGGAACCCACACGAGACACAGAAAGACCAACATTAATAGCAGGGCGAACGCCTTTATAGAACAGGCTGGTTTCCAGGAATATTTGGCCATCTGTAATGGAAATAACGTTTGTTGGAATATAAGCTGAAACATCACCAGCCTGTGTTTCAACGATGGGCAGTGCCGTTAAAGAACCACCCCCACGCTCGTCACTCATTTTCGCGGCGCGTTCCAGTAGTCGACTGTGTAGATAGAAAACATCCCCCGGGTAAGCTTCACGGCCAGGTGGACGACGTAGCAACAAACTCATTTGGCGATAGGCAACGGCTTGTTTAGAAAGATCATCATAAACAATTAGACCGTGCATGCCGTTATCGCGGAAATATTCACCTATGGCACAACCTGTGTAGGGCGCTAAAAACTGCATGGGTGCGGGGTCGGAAGCTGTGGCCGCTACAACAATGGAATACTCCATTGCGCCATTATCTTCCAGTGTTTTAACCAGCTGTGCAACGGTAGAACGCTTTTGGCCGATAACAACATAAATACAAAATAGTTTTTTTGAATCATCATCGCCTGCGGCTTCATTGGTGCGGCGCTGATTCAAAATAGCGTCAATAGCAACGGCAGATTTACCTGTTTGGCGATCCCCGATAATTAACTCTCTTTGTCCGCGACCAATGGGCACCAAGGCATCAATGGCTTTAATACCAGTTTGCACAGGTTCGGAAACAGACTGACGGTCAATAATACCGGGAGCTTTGGTTTCCACAAGGCGTTGTTCAGTGTCTGTTAATTCACCTCTGCCGTCAATAGGGTTTCCAAGGGCATCAACCACGCGACCCAACAAGCTTTTTCCGGTAGGAACGCTTAAAATTTGGTTGGTTCGACGTACAACGTCGCCTTCTTTAATGTCGCGCACTTCCCCGAAAATAACAACACCAACGTTGTCTTCTTCCAGGTTCATAGCCAGGCCACCGGCACCAGATGGGAAGGCCACCATTTCACCGGCTTGAATTTTTTCCAGGCCACTAACCCGGGCAATACCATCCCCGACAGACAGCACTTTGCCAATTTCTTCGGCTTTGCCTTCGCTATCAAACTGGCTGATTTGCTCTTTTAAAATGGCAGTAATTTCACTGGCGCGTAGTTCCATAATACTCTTGTGCTTATTTAAATTGAAATTCGTATAGCTGCTTATGCAGCGGCTTGCAACGACAGTTTTAACTGTTCTAGTTTGTGCCGCCAGGTATTATCAATTAAAGTACCGTCAATCTGAATGGCGACACCTGACAAAACAGCTTCATTAACTTTAAATTCCAGGTATAGATTAATATCTTTGTTGCTATATTGCTGTTGTGCTTTTTGATGTATAAGCTTTTGAATATCTTGCTTTTCAACATCATTGAGGGGGGCGGCAGTGGTGATGATTGCCCGCACAGGATGATGGCTAATTTTCTGCCAGGCTGTGTAAAAGCCAGGTAATAGCGATAGGCGATTATTTTTTTCCAAAATGCTAAAGGTATTTTTCAGGAGGGGGTGCACTTTGTTGTTTAGATGTTCCACTAAGCTATGGATAATCGTGATATCTAGTGAATCTTGTTGATGATTTTTTGCAAAAGCTTCGTCTAGAGCTTTTAGTTGTGTGGTTATAATGGGTAAAATATTTTGTTCTTTTGCGGCTAAATATAAAGCACGCGCGTAACGCATGGTAATAACGTCGATAGAATTCATGTTTGGCCTATAGCATGCCTGGATGCGTAATGCAACTACACGCATTAGTTGTAAAATTGCCACATTGAAAACTATCGCATGGGTTGTATATTGTTTTATATAATGTTAATTGGCAACTATAGGTGGTATTATGAGTCGTCAAGTTTTTTATCCTTCATACGTTCAAACTGGTAACTGTCATGAAGAAAAAGAAGGGCCGTTATTGAAAAGAAATGTCAAGATAGATCAGCACCGGACTAGCATTCGCCTGGAGCCAGCATTATGGCATGCCTTGGAAACTATAGCGGTGCTGGAACGGTGCACGGTTAATGACATCTGTACTGAAATTGGATCCTATGCCAGAGGCAACGGTTTTACCTCGGCCATTCGGGTTTATATTGTCAGTTATTTGATGGATTTGAGGCGGCAGCATACGGAACGTTTGTATCAGGTTAAAGAGGTTGCAGAGTTGCCCCGCAAAGAGGCGTTGCTGCCGGCATAATATTTGTTTTTGGTAAATGCATCGGCTATACAGCCCTATGCCCGTGCTGTTTCGCTATTTGTTGCATCGCTATTTTTCAGCACTGGCCATTATTACATTACCAGTCGTCATCATTACCTATTTTATTGATGTGACAGAATTATTCCGGCGTACAGCTGAGAAACAGGCAACAACGTGGCAGGTGTTGTCTATGGCCATGCTTAAATTACCAGCTATTTTACTAGAAATATTGCCTATTCTGATATTGTTAGCCGCGTTTAAAGTTTTCTATCAACGCCTGGAGTTGACTGTTATGCGGGCAGCAGGTCAATCAGTGGTGCAGCAACTAATGCCCTTATTGACCGCCAGCTTTACAGTGGGTTTAATGGCGGCAACTATTTTACAGCCTATGGCCATTCATGGCCAGCGGCAATATGAGCATATAGAAGAAAGAATTATCGGTGAGCGCACTCGCCAGAATCGCAACCCGTTGCATTTGAGCCAGCAAAATAAAAGCGGTATGAGAACCATTATTCTGGCCAGTAATTTTAGCAGCACAGACGCAAAACAAAATATATTGCAGGATGTAACCATTTTGCAGTTTAACGATAAAAATCGCTTGCAGGCCAGGTTTAATGCGGCAGAAGGACACTTAAGCAATAACTGCTGGCGTTTTCCAAAAGTTACCAAGCTTACGAATGCAGGGGATGCTGGTGGTTTGCAAATACAAAGATTAAACAATTACTGCATTGAAACGGATGTCGCTTTGTCGGCTTTGAGGGAGGCAGCGGCGAACCCGGAAAATATTCCTTTTTGGCGGTTGCCAAGCTTTATTAAGCGACAGTTTGATGCGGGGTTTTCAGCTTCTCGTTACCGGTTGCAATGGCATTTGATTGTTGTCATTCCCGTGCTGTGTGTGGCAATGATATTGCTGGGGGCGGCGTTTTCCTTAAGGGCAAACAGTCGAAAAAATATATGGTTAAATATTTTTTCTGGTACGCTTGTTGGCTTTTTATTGTATTTTGCCCGTAATATAATTACGGCTATGGGCATGTCGGGAAAATTGCCAGTATTCTTAGCGGTGTATGCCCCTGCTATCATTATTATTTTATTCAGTAGCGCCTGGCTGCTACGGCGTGAGGGTTAATGCGGTTCACTTTATTATGCGCTTTAGTATTTTGCTCGCCGGTTGAGGTATATGCGGCGGAACAACAGCCCGCAGAATTTAGCGCTGACCAAGTTTCTTATAACGAGAAAGAACAGAAAATTAGTGCCGTGGGTAATGTGGTTGTAACGCAGGGCAATCGCACCCTTTATGCCAATGAAATAACCTATCATCAGCCTAGTAAAACAGTGATGGCCGAAGGCGGGGTAATCATTTTGGAAAATGGCGGTGTTGAAAAAGGAGGGCAAACCTTAAAAGCAGATCGCGTGGCGGTAACCGACGATTTGAAAAATGGTTTTATTAATAATGTGCTGCTGCGTTTAAATGAAACGGCACGATTCACGGCAAAAGAAGCAGAGCGTACGGCAGGTAATATCAACACGCTACAAAAGGCGCGTTTTACACCGTGTAAAGCCTGTGAAGGTGAGGATCCCTTGTGGGCATTGCGCGCCGAAACTATTACCCACAAAGAAGACGAGCAACGTATTTATTACAAAGATGCGACACTGGAAATTGCTGGAACCCCCGTCTTATGGTTGCCGTATTTTTACCATGCCGACCCCAGTATAAAGCGTAAATCAGGCTTTTTGCCGCCTGTGTTTTCTTCTTCATCGGATCGTGGTTTGGTTATAGAAGCGCCTTATTACATTGATTTAACCCCCTCAGCCGATATGACGTTAACGCCGGTTTTTACCTCTGAGGCGGGTAGTTTACTGGGGGGGCAATACCGACAACGTTTTGCGTCAGGAGAAGTGGACGTAATTGGCAGTGGCGGATATGTGAGTGTGCTGGAAGGAGTTAGTGCCAATGAAGGGTTAGATTCGGAAGGTCATATTGACGCAAGCGCACGGTTTGATTTATCGGAAAACTGGCGTCTTTTAGGTGATTTGGAAAGAGTATCCGACCGAAACTATCTGCGCCGGTTTGATTTGCATAATGGTAACTTGTTCGGCAGTGAAATTTTAACCAGTGGCCTGGTGGCAGAACGCTTTGACACCAATCAGTATTTTGCTGCTAGAACTTATGCTTTTCAGGGGCTGCGTGCTGATGATGACAGCAGCGAAACCCCGTTTATTTTACCAGAGCTGGAATACAGTTATAGTACAGCGCCAAACTATTATGGCGGCCGTTTTTTAATAGATGCAGGCGCTGTTTCCTTGACACGTTCAGAGGGAACCGACAGTCATCGACTATCGTTTGGTGGACGCTGGGAACGTAATGATATGACACAGCAGGGCGGGGAAATAACGTGGTTTGGAAGCTTGAACAGCGATTTCTATCAGCATAACGATTTTGTGGTTAATAACGCCACGAAAGACGGCTATGAAAGCCGCATTTTACCCAGTGCTGGTGTTTTATATAAGCATCCCTTGGTAAGGCAGTCGGGTAAATTTCAGCAGCTGCTGGAACCTGTTGCCGGGTTGGTTGTGGCGCCTAACAGTGGTCAAAGCACCAGCATACCAAATGAAGATGCGCAGGTATTTGAGTTTGATGACCATAATATTTTTATGGCCAATCGATTCACCGGGCAAGATCGTATCAGCAGTGGTACGCGGGTTGATTATGGTTTAAATGGTGGTTTCTACGGCCTTTTTGATAGTCGTATTGATGCGTTTGCCGGACAAAGCTATCGGTTTCATGAAAACAATGAATATGGCCAGGGTAGTGGGTTGGTCGATCATTTTTCCGATTACGTTGGTTCTATCAGTGTGTCACTGCCAAGGCAGTTAAGCCTGCAAAATAGATTTCGTGTCGATAAAGACAGTCTGGTTTTGGCGCGTAACGAGCTATCCTTGAATATCATTAATCCAATAACCCAGTGGCGGGTAGATTACCTTAGCTTAGATGAGCAGGCCAACATATTGTTGGGTGAAAGAGAAGAAGTGTCTGGGGAGGTTTCAACTATTGTGTATGACAATTACCTTCTTTCTGGACGCATTGCGCGCGATATGGAAAACGATGCCACGCGTTATCTTAACATGGGTTTTGCCTGGTACAACGAATGCATATCTTTGGCTATTGATTACTATCGTGATTTTACGGATGACCCCAGAACACCAGATGAAAATATTGTCATGTTTCGGGCAAACTTTGATCATCTAACGGCTAGTAATGCTGTTGCCTATTTACGGGGGCGCAACCGTATTATGGATAGAGAGTTACGCTACGGCGAATAGTGCAGGGCAACCGCATGAAAAATATAAGTTGTATTACCTTAGGGACACGTTTTAATATAACGCTATGAAAATTTCTCCCTTTGCGCCAGCGCAGTTTCCAGAGATGCAGACGATAAACGGTGTTCGGTTGGCAACAATTGCCAGTGGCGAAACCTATAAAACACGCGAAGATACTTTGCTTGTTACCTTTGATAAACCGGTGAATGTGGCGGCAGTGATGACAACCTCTGCAACCTGTTCGGCTGCAGTAGACTGGTGCAAGCTGCTAAGGGATGCAGAAATCCCGGCCAGGGCACTTTATGTTAACGCCGGTAATGCCAACGTTTTTACGGGCAAAGACGGCAGCGCCGCTGTCTCGCAATTAATGGAAAGTGTGGCAGAATGCATTGGTTGTGAAATGAACCAGGTTTGGCATTCTTCTACGGGCGTTATTGGTAAAAAGCTTAAAACAGAAAAACTGATCCAGCGTCTTCCTGCATTGGCAAAATTGTTGAATGAAACACATTGGCAGCAAGCGGCTCAGGCTATTGCGACAACGGACACCTATCCGAAAGGTGCTAGTATTCAACTGGAAAATGGTGTTGTTATAAACGGTATTGCCAAGGGTTCCGGTATGATTATGCCCAATATGGCCACGATGCTATGCTATGTTTTTACCAATGCAAAGCTGTCACGAGAAGTCTTGCAAAGCCTTTGGCAAGAGGTAGTGGACGAAACATTAAATTGTATAACTGTAGACGGCGATACATCCACCAGTGATACAGCCTTACTATTTGCAACAAATGAAGTGCAGACGGATAAAACTATCTTTAAAGCCGGTTTAAAAGAAGTTGTTTTAAATCTTGCACAGCAAATTATCAAAGATGGTGAAGGTATTAGCAAATTTATTACCGTTAAAGTTTCCGGTGCTGTTTCTAAAAGTGAAGCGCGTAAGGTGGGGCTTTCTGTGGCTAATTCCCCGCTGGTGAAGACGGCTATTGCAGGAGAAGATGCTAATTGGGGCAGGGTTATCATGGCTGTTGGTAAATCGGGTGTGCCGGTGCGACGGCGTAATCTTGGCGTAAGTTTTGGCGGACACTGGATTGCCCAACAAGGTGAAATTGTACCAGACTATCAGGAAGAACCCGTCGCGCAACACCTAAAGCAACCCGAAATTGATATTCATATTGATCTGGGTTTGGGTAATGCCGAGGCTACGATCTGGACATGTGATTTAACGCATGGTTATATTGATATTAATGCCGACTATCGTAGTTAGTTTTTAGGGGGGCGCGGCCTATTGTATATTGCTTATTTTAGGCGGCTTATAATTCTCGTCATGCTTGGCTAAAATGCGAACGGCTTGAAAAACGCTACCACGATAATAGCCGTCTGCAATAACACCCTGACCTTCAGCAAAAAGGGCAGGGGGAACACCTGTATAAATCGCATTAATACTGTTTTTGCCGTCACTAATACGAAAAATATGGCGTAGCTCTTCTCGGCGATAGCTGCCTACCTCTACCAATCCGCCTAGTCTGATAGTTTTTTCCTGCAACGAACCTAATGGCATTGCCAACAGTTCTGTAGGGGTTTTATAGTACATTACACCTTCCTCAGAAGCTTTTAAGATCAGGAAAGCTGCCAGGCTGATTAGTAGTAAGCTGCCGCATACAAGGTAAAGTCGAAAAGTGCGTGGTTTCATCGTCGATAAATATAGTATAAATACCCTACTAGGGACAGGGTTGCAAGAAGCCAGCAGGTAATAACATAGCTAGACATTGGCTGCCTGACGGGTAGCTGAGCGATGTTCGATGTAATAATTAGCGTTTTTCAGCAAGCAATAGGCCGTGTAACTGCTGTAAGCAACGGCCATGATTAACAGTGGCCATAGCAGGGCATTATCAATGGCGGGGTCACGTAGTTTTTCCAAACTGCTGATACTGGCTGGTTGATGCAAGCTATGCCACCACTCAACGGAATATTTTACAATCGGCACGTTAACAAAACCAATAACCGCCAGCCATGAAGCGGCTGTTACGGCTTGTTGTGGTATATCAACACTTTTGATAACCAGTTGATAGCCTATAAATAATAATACTAATACGAGCATAGAGGTTAGGCGCGCATCCCAAACCCACCATGTTCCCCAGGTAGGGTAGCCCCAGATGCTGCCGGTAGCCAGGCAGATAATCCCCATCAAAATGCCGACGGGGGTAATGCTGCGTGCCAAAATTTGGGATAAAGGGTGCCGCCAGATAATCCAGCAGCCGCTGAAAATAGCGAGTAAACTATAGCAAAACAGGCTCATCCAAGCGGCAGGAACATGTACGTACATAATTTTGGCTAGATGCCCCTGGAGGTAATCAGCCGGGGTGAAAAGTAGCCCCCAAACGCCACCGATAGTAAATAAGATGGCAAAAATAATTAATAGCCAGGGCTGTAAACGCGCGCTAAAAGCCTTAAACTTCTTAGGGCTGCGAAAGGTTTCTGGCATCCACATCAGTTTTTAATGCCCTCGCGCAATAAAACACCCGTCAACCAGGGGAACGCCGCCAGATAAATAAACGTTAAAGCCGACAACCACAAAAAAGCTGTCTTTGTTGTAGCGGCCTCTGTGGCAAAAATAATAAGGGGCACAGATAAAGGCAGTAGCAAAACCATTCCAATTCCGGATGTTGATGCGTTGGCAGACTGTGTACTGGAAAGCAGTGCTGCAATAATAATGGTTAAGCTATGCAAACCAAAAGTCGTTAAAACTAAACTTAACGACCATTCACCTTGCCACAATGCCGTGAGTAGCAGTAACGGGAAGCTGACAAATAGCCAATGGCAGGCAAACTGCATAATGGCAATCAATTGTAAAGAAATACCATTAAGCCACAATTGGGCAATGAAATCATTTTTTAGCCAATTATTAAATAAAAATGGCACAGTGCTGAAAATCGCTATAACAAAGGCTAGCAGCGGCTGAAAGTTTGTATCGGTCATGACCATAACCAAGGTCAAGCTTATAAATAATACGATAGGCAATAGCAATTGCACTGGATTGCGCCATTGCAGCAATATAAAATATTTAAACAGCATCGGGCACTGTTATGGCGTTACCATAGCGTTGCATTGCAGCATTTTCAAAAGCACTGATCATGCGGTGCACAACCTCTTGAAAAACTGCACCAGCTACTGTTTTTAGGATGATATTACGAAATTCATAATCGATAAAAAAGTCAACTTTGCAACCGGCTTTAACGGCGGAAAAAGCCCAATCATTTTTTAAATATTTAAAAGGGCCGCTTAAATACTCTACATTAATACGGTCAGGGGAATGGTGATGCACCTTGCAGGTATATTTTTCACGAATAACCTTGTAACCGATAACCACATCCGCCGTAAATTCTGCTTCTTGCTGGTTATAAACCCGTGATGCCTGGCACCAGGGCAAGAACTCATTATAGTGTTCCACGTCTACCACCAGGTCAAAAACCTGTTGGGGGGTATAGGGCAAGATTCTTGTTTCGCTATGCTGGGGCATTTAGTATTGTATTTAGGCGATTGTTCTGCTATATTGCAACTGTTGTTTCGACAACTATGGTGATAAACCGCGTATGAAATAATCGTTGCGGACTCGGGGGCAGTACCCGACATCTCCACCATTATTATTATGGGGATGAAACAGGCTCGACGTGCGTAGTAAAGATATTAGTGGTTACTCGGTATTGTACTGCCGTTATCAGACAAATTTTTTAAGTGCAAACGATAACTATGCACCTAAATTAGCAATGGCTGCCTAACCACGCCTCGCGTGTCTAAGTAGTTAAGCTATTTTTGGGGGTCGGGGCGTCCCTTGCAACAGAAACGCCCTATTTTAAGCCTATTTTATTCTATAGTGATTCCAAAATAAAACCGTGAGGGGCTGCGAGCGGCGCAAAATTTCGCTTATGTATGAAGAATACACTGCGCTAAATTTACTTGCTCTCGCCTCCACACGGATTTATTTTAGAAGCACTGTAGCTTGGTTTTAAAAATTTCTATTATAATGTGTGCATGTGTACTACAGTTTGAATATCACCTGATGGCACAAGGAATAAAAGCCCATGCACGCACTGCATAAAAAAATTTTGAAGAATTCCATATTTTTAGTTTTAATACTTTTAATTCCCGTCTCTCTACAGGCACAAAAAAAACGTGATAATAGTATTGAGGTGGCCTGTTTGGAAGCCATTGAGCTAAAAAGCGTCGAAGCTTCTAAAGAGTGGTGCAAGTGTCAAAACGCTTATTATGCTGATCTTTTAACAGATGAGGACTGGGAGCTTTATACGCGCGATTATTATGCGCTGGTCTACCTGCAGAATTCAAATAAGGATACCAAGGCAAATAGTTATGAACGTTTTTTAGAATTAGGCGGATCAACATGCGGCGGCTGTGTAAGAAGTAACTATAAAGATCGTGAATGTGTTAAATACAGTTCGGATAGTATTTCTGCGAATAAGCAAGATGATATTATAACTAATATTCAGGATGGCCAGTTTGATAAGGTGCAAAAAGATAAGCACTATGATGCATTCTTTGTCAACTTTATTGGTGGTTATTCGTCTTTTTGCGGCCACAAATTAAATGATTATGTAGAACGTACTACAACGGTAACAACATGGACTGGCAATGCGCATTCATGGTATGAAAGTGACACGCAAACCGGCACTATTCGCGTTGATAGAAGTTTATGGCCTGCTTATAAGCAACGTGAAAATAGTGCAGAAATGCAGTTGGCATCTGATATGTTCGGTAGTGTTATGGATGATTTACGTGAGCAACGTATACCAACTGGAATGATAGAAGAAGTTATGCGTTCAACAGTTAGCCCGATAATGTTTATGCAAAAGCGTATTGCTGGTAAATGCGACACGCCGGAAGTGCAGCGTATATATGACAATGTATTCCGATTTGAGTTAGGGCAATCAGCGATTCGCGCTGCTAATGCTGATAACAAAGAGCAACAAGAAGTATCTGCTTTACAACAACATTATCAGGAAATTCGCAAACTTACACGAGAGTCTTACCAACGCTATCTTAAAACACTGGATCAGGAGCAAGCCAAGCGCGCAGCACTACCGTCTGGTAAACTGAGTTGTATGGAAAACAATGATTATACTGCAGACCTAGAGAGAGCTGGAAAAAATGCTACACATATTCCGCGTTTAAGTGGAACCGGTGGGCTACCGGGGCTGCAAGGAACGTGGAAAGCTAAAATCGGAGAACAACCTTTAGAACTTGTAACATGGAATGTTGGTCGAGAGCACGTGGCGGCATATGGATACCTGCCAAACTATCAATGCGTGTTGCAAGTATACGTTAATAATGATGGTGGCTATCAGCACAAATCGCACGCGCACATGGAGCTGAAAGCATTTCAAGGCCGTGCGCATCCCAATAATTGCGAGTCATTGACTATCGGGGAAGATAAAAACAGGGAAATGCGTGAGTTCAATATGCGTGGATTTCTGAACTGGAACGATCGAAGCAGAGCTTTTAAATGGTTTCCTTATGGTGAGATCAGGCTAGGACATGCGACACCGGAAACCTGTGATAGTTTTGATGAAATCAGGTTTACCGCTGCACCGTTGTCTGCTGAATTTAAACAGTCACTAATTCGGCACCAGACGCAATTTCCACAAGCTGGAATCCCTCTTGATGTTGTGAATACTCGTTAAGATTTACAACCAGTCACCTAAACCACAGGTTTTAGGTGACTGGTTCTTGCTGTAATATCTCTATTGCTTCTGATTCCGCAACCGCTTCGCATTCTGTTGCACTGTTTTAAATCCTGGTGCCATTCCGGCTTTGAACATAGAATGGCCTAGTTTTTCTAGTGCTTCGTTGGAAACATTGTTGCCGCTGAAAAAGGCTTTCTGCCAAAATTTTTGCCATTCCATGCTGGCGGCCATACTGCCTTCTATACCGGCTTGTACTTTTTCCATGAACATGCGGTTAAATTCGGGTTGGGAAAAAGAGGTTTTACCGTCTAAGGCATTATGAAACATCAAACCGCGATAAAACAAGGTTTCCCATGTGGCCATGCCAATTTGGCAATACTCCATGTAATCTTTAATGGTAAAGGGAAACGTGTTGTTTTGAGGCATAATAAAATGACCTTAATACACTCCCAATGCTTTATAAAGCCCAATCGTGCGTATGGTTTGTAAAGCTTGGGCATTAACCAGGGCTGCATCTGTGTTGTTTAATGTGCGTTGAGCATCCAGCACATCTAGAAACGAAACTTCGCCTTCTTTGAACAGGGTGTCAGATTGCTTAAGGGCATCGTCAGCACTATTGCGTGCCGCTACCAATGCCAAACGTTGTTTGTTAATGTTGGCCACGTTTGATAAAGCTGTATTCACTTCTGCCACAGCAGCTAAAATGGTGCGGCGATATTGTTGATAGCGTTGCACTTCTACGGCGCGGGCAGCATCGACACGGCCTTCTATTCTGCCAAAGTCAATTAGGGGAACAGCAGCACTTAGAAAAACATTCCATAGGGTATCTGCGGTGACAAAGGCGTTGTCCACAATGCCATAAAAACCACTTAGCGTAATGGTAGGCAATAGCTCAGCGGTAACAGAATCTGCCTGTAAACGACTGGCTTCAAACATCAAGCGAGCGGCTTGCACATCTGGCCGTTTCTCCAAGACAGTGGCCGGTGCCAGAAAAAACGGCTTAATATCTGCGCTGGGTATGCCAGTGCCTTTTGCTATTAACGCCTGTAAATTATCTGGCATTAAGCCGGTTAAAACAGATAATTGCAGGCGCGCAACATCTGACTGATTGCGATAATCAGGTAAGGTAGCTTTTGTGTTTTCTACCAACGTATTGGCGCGGCTCACATCTAGCTTGGCAGCTTCGCCAAATTCAAACTGGTTTTGCACTAATTGCAGGGTCTTTTGCTGGCTTTCCAGATTTTTTTCTGCAATGGCTAGCTGCTTTTGTGCAGCGCGATATTCTATGTAAATGCGTGCTACTTCTGCTGCCAAGCTTAGGGATGTATCATGATATTCGGCGGTAAGAGCTTGCAGGGTTGCGCTGGCGGCTTTGGTGGCATTACGGTTTTTACCAAAAATATCTATTTCAAAACGTGCATCAAAGCCAGCCTGTTTGAAATTATCTATGCCACGAAAGCCTGTTTCCTCGCGAGAAACCTGGCCGGAACCGTCTATCTGAGGGAACAGGCTGGCGCGGGTACTTCGATAGAGGCCTCGTGCTTCTTGAATACGAGCGGCGGCAATAAGGCGATCAGGACTATAGTTAAGAGTTTGCACAATTAGCGAATCAAGAGCAGGATCATCAAAATGTTTCCACCAATTTTTCAAGCTTTCGGGCGTTGTTTGCATGGCCTTGCTTTCCCAATTGACAGGGTGGGTAATTGCAGGATGTTCTATGCTGCTGCAAGCGGTTAAAAACAGCAGGGCAAAAAGCGCTATTTTCATCGTACTTCCTTTTGCCGCTTTGACGTTATCCATACTTCAAATTTGCGTAGTAATACGTAAAATACAGGGGTGAAAACTAGGCCAAAAAAGGTGACGCCAATCATGCCGGAAAACACGGCAACGCCAATAGCCTGGCGCATTTCAGAACCAGCACCGTGGCTTACAACCAACGGTAGAACGCCCATAATAAAGGCAATAGATGTCATTAAAATAGGACGTAGACGCAAGCGGCTAGATTCTACGGCGGCTTCAACAATGCTACGGCCCTGATGTTCTAACTCGCGGGCGAATTCAACGATTAGAATGGCGTTTTTAGAGGCTAGCCCGGCTAATACGAACAAGGCAATTTGGGTGAAAATATTGTTATCCCCATCCGTTAGATAAATACCAACAATAGCTGATAGTATAGCCATGGGCACAATTAAAATAACCGCTAGCGGCAGCGTTAAGCTTTCGTATTGCGCGGCCAATACTAAAAATACCAGTAATAAACATAAGGGAAAAACCAGTACAGCCGAGTTACCCGCTAAAATTTGCTGGTAGGTTAGTTCTGTCCATTCAAAATCCATCCCCTGCGGCAGGGTTTCATCCAGAATTTTGCTGATCGCTGCCTGTGCCTGACCGGAGGAATAGCCGGGGGCTGCATTACCATTTAAATCGGCGGAGCGATAGGCGTTGTAGCGCATTGCTGTTTCTGGCCCAAACGTTTCCTCTACGTTTAGGACGGAACCTAGTGGAATCATTTCCCCATCTACATTACGGGTTTTTAAATTTAGTATATCGGAAGGTGTGCTGCGAAACTGCTTATCGGCTTGCGCGATAACCTGGTAGGTGCGGCCAAACTGATTAAAATCATTAACATATAGAGAGCCTAAATAAACCTGCATGGTGCGGAAAATATCATTGATAGGGATGCCAAGCTGTTGTGCCTTTGCGCGATCTACATCGGCAAATAACTGTGGCACATTAATATTATAGCTGGAGAAAACACCTGCTAGTGCAGGATCTTGGTAAGCTTTGCCAGTGACAGCTTCTACCGCATCAGCCAGCGCTTTATAACCTTGGTCTGCGCGGTCTTCTATTTGTAACTTAAAGCCGCCAATATTACCCAATCCACGTACTGGAGGTGGCGGAAAAATAGCAATATAGGCTTTATCTATAGCAGAAAATTTTTGCTGTAACTGGTCTAGAATAGCAAAACCAGAGAGCCCGGGTTCAGTACGATTTTCGAATTTATCCAGCCGAACAAAAACGATCCCCGCACTTGGTGAATTAACAAAACCATTAATCGATAAACCGGGAAACTGTACGGCTCCAACAACGCCGGGCTGTTTTAGCGCGATATCAGCCATTTCACGAATCACTTCTTCGGTGCGCTCTAAAGTGGCGCCGGCGGGTAGCTGGGCAAAGCTTACCAGATAGCCCTTATCCTGCGAGGGTACAAAACCGCTAGGCACCAGTTTGAAACTGTAAACTGTTGCACCGACTAAAATAGCAAAAACCAGCATCATCATGCCTTTGCGGCGGGCAAATACGCTTACAGATTTTGTATACCGGTGCTGTGTTTTGTCAAAGCCACGGTTAAACAAGTTAAAAAACCAGCCGAAAACTTTGTCCATACCGCGCATAACAATATCTTTTTTGGCATCGCGCGGCTTTAATAACAGGGCGGCTAGGGCGGGGCTAAGTGTTAGAGAATTGAATGTAGAAATAAACATTGCGATGGCAATGGTCATGGCAAATTGCTTGTAGAATTGTCCGGTAAGACCGCTAACAAAAGAAATAGGCACAAAAACAGCGGCAAGCACTAAGGAGGTGGCAATAATAGGGCCGGTTACCTCGCGCATAGCCTGGATAGTGGCATCGCGCGGGTTTTTACCTTCGTCAATATTGCGTTCAACGTTTTCCACCACCACAATGGCGTCGTCTACCACAATACCGATTGCCAGAATCAGACCAAACAATGACAGCACATTGATGGAGAAACCAAAAACATATAAAATAGCAAAGGTGCCTATAATGGATACCGGCACGGCTAATAACGGAATAATGGCAGCCCGCCAGTTCTGCAGGAAGATAATAACCACCAGAACAACCAGGGCAATGGCTTCTAGCAAGGTGTGTATGACCGCTTTTATAGAATCATTAACAAAGACAGTGGGATCATAAACTATTGAATAGTCTAACCCTTCTGGCATTGCCTTTTTCAGGCGTTTCATGGTGGCGCGCACATCCGTTGAAATTTGCAACGCGTTCGCACCGGGCGAGGCAAAAATAGGAATTGCAACAGCCTGCTGATTGTTAAGCAGGGAACGCAGGGCATAAGTTTGGGCATCTAATTCAACCCGTGCGACATCGCCTAACTTGGTTACAACACCATCTTCATCGCGTTTAATAATAATATTGGCAAATTCTTCTGGTGTTTCCAGCCTTCCGCGCACGTTAACCGGCATCTGCAATGCAATGGCATCGTCATAGGGCGGGCCACCAATGACACCGGCGGCCACCTGAATATTTTGGCCGCGGATGGAGTCAACAACCTCGCTAGCCGTTAAGTTACGCGCTGCCACTTTTTCAGGATTTAGCCAAATACGCATGGCATAATCACCCGAACCGAAGAGCCGCACTTGCCCTACACCCTGAATTTTTGCCAGTTCATCTTTTACGTCCAGCGTTGCATAGTTACGCAAATACAGCATTTCATAGCTGTTATCTGGTGAAAGCAGATGCACCACCATTGTTAGGTCAGGGGAGCTTTTGGTAACAGTTACACCTAACTGTCGAGTAACTTCCGGCAGGCGGGGCAAGGCTTGGGAAACGCGGTTTTGTACCAGTTGTTGCGCAAGATCTGGATCGGTGCCAATAGCAAAGGTAACGGTTAAGCTTAAATTCCCATCACTGGAAGCCAGCGAGTTCATATACAGCATATTTTCCACGCCATTAATTTGCTCCTCTAATGGCGTTGCGACAGTTTCGGCAATTGTGGCGGGGTTAGCGCCCGGAAAACTGGCGTTAACGATTACAGAGGGGGGAGAAACTTCCGGATATTCAGCAATGGGCAATTGAAAAATCGCAATGGCTCCCATCATCATAATGATAAGAGACAAAACCGAGGCAAAAATTGGCCGATCAATAAAATAGCCAGAAAGGTTCATCAGGCAGCTTTGTCTTCCAGAAACGGATAGTCTATGTAGCCTTCTTCGCCTCCACCATAGAAAGTGGAATCATCTGGTTTATTCAGTGATGCGTTTTGCCGCAAGCGTTCCACTAAATCAGGGTTGGCGATATAAGGTCGGCCAAAAGCAACAGCATCTGCGTAACCGCTTTCAACGACATCAATGGCATGCTCACGGTTATAGTCACCATTGGCAATATAGAAGCCTTTCCATAATGCCCGCAATTCCTTAATTAATGCGTTGTCTTCTTCACTGGTTTCCATACCGGGGAACCGCTCAACAAAATGCATATAAGCCAGGCTGTAATTATTCAAAAGCTGAATGGCTGTGCTGAATGTTTCCCTTGGGTTATTATCGTGCATATCGTTAAATGTGCCGGTGGGTGATAAGCGTACCCCAACGGAACCCGCCTCCCATACGTCTAGTACAGCCTCTGTTACCTCTTTTAGAAAACGCACACGATTTTCAGCACTACCGCCATAGGCATCATCGCGTTGATTACTGTTGCTGCTCAAAAATTGATTGATTAAATAACCGTTGGCTGCATGAATTTCCACGCCATCAAAGCCGGCATTTTTAGCGCATTGTGCGGCATTTTTAAAATCTTCTATTGTTTCTGCAATCTCGGCAATCGTTAAGGCGCGTGGTTTTGACACATCTACCATACCATCTGCTGCATAAGTTTGTGCCTCGGCTTGAATAGCAGAGGGCGCAACAGGATCCTGATTATTGGGCTGCAGCGAGGTATGAGAAATACGCCCCACATGCCAAAGTTGCAGGAATATTTTGCCACCTGCCTGATGCACCGCCTGAGTGATTGTTTGCCAGCCTTTAACCTGTTCTGCATTATAAATGCCCGGGGTATCAATATAACCCTTACCCGCCGCATTAATTTGCGTGGCTTCGGTAATAAGTAAGCCACCTTCAGCGCGCTGGCCGTAATAAGTGGCTGCCATTTTTTTAGGAACACCATTACTTTCAGCGCGATTGCGGGTTAGAGGAGCCATGAACACACGGTTCTCAACAGATATTTTGCCCATACGGGTTGGTTGAAAAAGCTTGTTCATTATTATTCCTTATTTTCTGTTTGAATTGTTACAGGCGTGTTTGGGCGTAGACGGATCACCCCTTCAGTAATGACCTTATCGCCGGGTTCTAAACCAGAGGCAATAACCCGGTGGCCTTTAAGACTACTGCCCAGCGTCACCGGACGCGGCATTGCCTTACCATCTTCCACTACATAAACAAATTTACGATCCTGATTGGTGTTGATAGCCCGTTCTGGCACCAAAATATGTTCTTCCTCTACCGGGCTGGTTAAGCGCACCTCAGCAAACATGCCGGGCAATAGGGAATACTCTTTGTTTTCAAAAAATGCCCGTGCCCGAATGGTGCCGGTGGTATCATTTAGACGGTTATCAATACTTTTTAAAAATCCTTCATAAACTTCATCGCCGCTGTTTAGTCGTAATTCTACTGGAATTGTCGGGATTTCCTTAATGCCGCGAATGCGTTGCAAATAGGTTTGCTCGTCAATATCAAAATCAGCATAAACGCCGTTGACGGAAACGATTGTTGTTAATAATGGCGCATTAGGGCTGCTTTGTACCAGGTTGCCTTCTGTAATTTCTGCCCGGCTAACAACACCGCTGATGGGCGCCTTTACATAAGCGTAATCCAGATTAATATTGGCTTGTTCGAGGGTGGCGCGGGCGCTTGCAACAGCAGCCTGGCTTGTTTTTACAGCATTATTACGCTCGTCATAAACCTTGCGAGAAATAGAATCGGTTTTAATCAAGCCTTGCGTGCGTTTGAAAGTTTTCTGCGCCAGACTTGCCTGATCTTGTGCTGAAGCTAGAGCCGCTCTTGCTTCTGCAACCGCTGCTTTGTAAGGGCGCGGGTCGATAACAAATAATATTTTACCTTTTTCTACTTGCTGCCCGTCTTTAAAGCGAATTTCAGTGATGGTGCCGCCTACCTGTGGGCGAATTTCAGCGTAATCAACCGCGGTAATTCTGCCAGAAAAAGTTTGCCAAATTTGTACCGGTTCAGGTTGTACAGTTTCTATCGTAACAGGCATCGCCTGAGGCTGACTATTTGCCTGTGGCTGTTGTTTTTCAGATTTACTGTTAACAAAATAAAAGACGGTTGCTATTACAACTAAAACTAGTATAATGTACCGTGCTTTCATCGACCTAATTTAGGGTTGAAACAATATTTCTCAAGTAAATAAACCATCATTTTTTGTAAAAATATCATTTAGAGGCAAAAAGACTGGAATTATGCTTTTCCCCCTTATCTCAATAATGCCTAGGTAACTGGTTCTTACTTAGTAAGCTGGAAAATATGGCCGTTTTCCTTCTAAAACCGCTAAAACATCGTTTAAAACGCCTTGATTAATCGTTTTTTCTGCTTCTGTGGAAAATCCTGCTATGTGGGCGGTTAATAGTAGATTCGGACATGCTGTTAAAATATTATTTTCGGGGGGCTCATGTTCACGCACATCCAAGGCTGCACCGGCCAGATGGCCAGACTTTAATGCTGTTGCTAAAGCATGTTCATCGACAATAGAGCCCCTGGCCGCATTGAGAAAATAGCTACCTTGCTTCATCTTAGCAAAAGCTTCTTTGTTAAATAAATGCTTCGTTGCAGCACCACCGGGAATGTGTAGAGAAATAATATCCGCTTGCTGTAGAACATCTTCAAAAGGCAACGCAATGAAAGGGGCGGGCACCGTCTCAGGACGGCGCACATAGACAATTACCTTTGCCCCTAATCCATGCAGCATATTTGCAAATAAGCGGCCATTCCGGCCAAAACCAATGATACCTATTGTTTGAGCGCTAAGCTCCTTACCAATAAAATTGAACCGCTCCCATCTGCCTTGCGCCGTGGAAAGGTAATTACCCGGGTACATGCGTAGCATGTTAAAACATTGCGCCAGACAATATTCGGCCACCGCCCGCGTGTTTGCTTCGGGTGCATAAACTACGGGAATATTATTGGCTTTTGCTGCTGCAAGGTCAATGTTGTCTAGGCCAATCCCCAGCCGGCCAATGGCTTTAATATTGCTATTTTCAATAATTTCTGTTGTAACTTTTGTCTGGTTACGCACAACCAGCGCATCAATATTTTTGCTGGCGGCCTGCAGTTCTGCTGGGTTATTCCAAAAATCTGCTTCAATCTGGATATTGAGTTGGTGATAATTACTTGTGTCAAAGCTGAACGGCTCAGGGATCAGGACAGAATATTTTTTCATAATCTATGGATATAACCGAAATGTGCTCCATGCATTATGTTTCCATTCGTAAACCAAACGATCATGTAGGCGATGTGGCATATCCTGCCAAAACTCTATCATGTTGGGCAAAACGCGATAGCCTCCCCAGAAACCGGGTCGTGGTACTTCTTTCCCCTGAAATTGTTGCTCTATTTTTTGGTAGGCCGCTTCAAATACGGATCTTTCTGCTAAAATAGAAGATTGTTGAGATGCCCAGGCACCCAATTGGCTTTGACGGGAACGGCTGGCAAAATAGTTGTCTGATTGTGCGTCATCCAGTTTTTCAACCCGCCCTTCAATACGCACCTGTTTACGTAAACTCTTCCAATGAAAATTTAAGGCAACATAGCTATTATCAACCATATCTGCGGCCTTATGACTGCCTCTATTGGTATAAAAGTAGAATTCGCCCTGGCCTGCCATTTCAAGCCCTTTCAACAAAACCATTCTCGATGATGGTTGGCCTTGTGCATTTACAGTCGCCAGGTTCATGGCATTCGGGTCGTTTGCTTCAGATTGTTCGGCCAAAGCCAGCCATTCTTGAAACAGTTCCAGCGGGTTTTCAGCGATGGGAATAGGAGAGGTCATAGAATGTAATTTAATGCGTTCTATGCGGCTGGCAATTTTATAACCGTATCTTGCTGTTTCAGTGCGGGAATTTCCTTGCCACTTAAATCAGAAAATTTGCGTGCCGCCGGAATTAGCCGCGTGTCAAAAGAACTAACCGCCTGATTATAGCTTGTCATCGCCGTATTTAAGGCGCGTCCGGTTTTGTCCAAGTAACCGGCAAAGGTATTAAGGCGTTCATATAAAGATTTCCCCAGTTCTTTCAGGTTCTCCATGTCGTCTTGTATGGCCTGTTCTTTCCATGTCCAGGAAACCGCCATAATAGTGGCCATTAAGGTAGATGGCGTGGCAATAACCACTTTATTACGCCAGCCTTCTTCCAACAAAGACGGCTCCTGTTTTACCGCCAGTGCAAAGGCGCTTTCCACCGGCACAAACATAATTACAAATTCCGGTGAATCTTTTAAGGAATCCCAGTATTGTTTAGAAGACAGTTGTTTTAAGTGCGTTTTCATATGTCGTACATGGCGTAATAATTCGCCTTCATTGTCTTGATGGTCTATTAAACTTATATAGGCATCCAGCGGTGTTTTAGAATCAATCGCCACTTTGCGACCATGGGGTAGGGATAATACCACATCGGGGCGCAGCATACTGCCGTTATCCTGGTGCATGCTGGTTTGCTCTGAAAAAGCACAATTTTCCATCATGCCTGATTCTTCTAAAACGCGTTTCAGGGTAATTTCCCCCCAGCGCCCCCGCGTTTCAGGACGTTTCAATGCATCTACCAGGCTTTGTGTTTCGGCTTGTACCTTCACTTGTAAGGCGGCCAATTGTTGAACCTGTTCCGTTAATCGGCCATGGGTTTGCGCTTGCTTTTCACCCGAATTCTTTGCCTCTCGTTCGAGGCGCTGTAATAAATCTTTGACAGGATTCAACATTTCTTGAATAGCAACTTGTCTTTGTTGCAGTGCAGCATTCCCACTTATGTATTGTTTTTCCTGTTGTTGTTTAGACAGGATCAATAGTTGCTGCATATTGCGCTGCAATGCTTCTTCTGAAAGCTGTTGAAACTGTAATCTTAATTGATCTTTAGCTTCTTCCAGAATTTTAATTTGCGCCGCATGTAGTTGCTTTTCATGTTCTAGTGCTTGTTCTAATGATTGATTGACTTGCTGCAATGCAAAAATACTTTTTTGATAAGAATTTTTCTCATATAAATGTATCAACAAAGCAGCCAAAGCAGCAGATAAAAAACCTACCAAAATATATATTTCCATAAAACCTGTATTAAAGGAATTACCTCTTGAAAGAAAGGCCTAACCCCGCTATAAAACACCTTCAATTGACGCGGGATGGAGCAGTCCGGTAGCTCGTCAGGCTCATAACCTGAAGGTCGGTGGTTCAAATCCACCTCCCGCAACCAATGATTTCAATGGGTTATTAACAATAAGAACTTTACCCCTTTGGGGCGTTGCTACCCTGTTGCTACCTTTGAAGGTAAAAAAGACTAATTAAGAACAATTCCGTTTGATTTAAAGCCTTCGTGCCTATTAAGATATTCTTTGGTTTTGGCTAGATCTTTTCTATGCCATTCTGATAAATACTCAGAATTAATACATTCGTAGATAGACTTAATAAAAAATGGTTTTTTCATTATTGCTTCATCTATCATATGATAAAGACTATCATTGGTATCGCTAGAAGCATAAGTTACAATCCAAAAACATTTTTCACTCAATCTATTGCTGCAAGATTTTTCCTCTAAGAATTTTTGAATACTATTAAAAAACTCATCATCAGTTAATACGTTTCTTGTGCCGGCAAAAATGTGATTTCCGAATAATATAAAAGACGGATCATTTATAAGCATTTCCAAATGATTTTCTTCTGCATTACTTTGATCATGTTGAGTTTTACTTAATAATTCTTTTAACAAGTCAAACCTCTCTACCTCATCTGAGTAATGCTTATGATCTTTATAAAAGTGATAAATTTTTGACGTTGTATTTTCATCTAAAATGTCAAACAGCTTCACTAAAAACTCTTTGCAAGAAATTTTTATAGTGTCAGGAACATACTCTGAAACAGATACCTTTAAAATATCATTAATTGCACCGCTACTGATTTGATTAATGTTGGGCTCTGAGCGAAAAGTATCATGGATAAGGGCTGTATTGTTCGCAAGAAATTTATTTAAATATTCAACTATAATTGAGATGTTATATATAGATTCAGCATAGTTTTCTTTTAAAGCCTGCAGATATAGATTGCTATTTGTATTACTAATTGCCCCACACAAATCACTAAAAAAATTACTAAGATTCTTGACGCTCTCTGAGGGTTTCTCAGCATTGTATAATCTATCAAAAATATCCACATTATTCTGGTTAATTTGGGAAATTATTTTTTTAGTAGCAACTGTAGAAATAGGTTCAAAATAGCTAAATGTACTTTGGAGCATTATTGTATCTAAAGGCCTATAGTCAGACAAAAGCTTGTTTAGAAAACTTACATCATCTTTCTCAAAGTCATTTTGATTATTGTCTACCATTTCCTGAACCAGCAAACTTATATCTTTGTTACGAGAGGAATCAGCTCTACTAAAAGGAAACGCTTTTAGCTCGTTGAATAGCTGTTCAGATTTGTATTTTAGTACAACTAGATATACGATTATCTTCCATTCCATTATTATATAAAGACCTCGCTGATGCCATGCTTTAACAGGATGGTGCATCATCTTTACAATATGCTTTAGTGCTCTAATGCTGTTTGGAAGAATATTTTGAATATCTTCTGGCTTTACCTCTTGGTTAAATGAGGCAATGTCGTACTTACCATAAGTATCGCTTACCATCTTAATAAACACTTTAGCTATTTGTATGCTCGTAGGATTAGGTAATGGATAGCTATAATCAATAAATTTTTCTTGAACAATAAAGCCATCACCAAAAGAAGGGTGATGATGTCTAAACGCTCTGGATATTACTTTGGTATCATAACTCAATACAAAAACTACATTTGGTAAATTGAAGATTTCTTTCAATGAAATTAGTAGCAAAGGAATGTCTTTAGGATCAGCTCGATCCAACTCATCTATTAATATGACTCGTTTATGCTTACAATTTTTTAATTTCTTTTCATAGTATTTCCTGCTTTTCAGGTAGTTGGATAGCACGCGATAGGCGTCTTTTGACATTGAGCCGACGATTTTAGTCTCTGGCGCATAGTCTGTCCAACCAAACACTTTTTTAAAAAGCTTCCCTACATAAATAAACCAGTTTCCTATGCGTGAAAGAAGTCTAGTGAACCTATTTCCAATCCTTAGGTTTTCTCTTAAACCTTCAAATAACGCTTCGCCGTTATTCCAATATGGTATTGGGTCAAAGCGAATCACCATTATTTCTGAGTCTGTAGTTTTATTTTTTTCTTCGAGGTATTCCTTTAAAAAATTCAGTGTTGAACTTTTACCACTCCCCCAATCACCATTGACCGCAATTCTAAATGAATTCTCTTTTGGAAGATCAATAATCATTTCACCAATTTCTCCCGCAATCACTTTTCGGTCTAAAAGGTCATCTCGGCTATCAGTCAGCTCGCTATCGTCAATGTATTTCATTGTCCATTATATATTCTTAAAACAAAGCTACTTACAACCTTCATACCTGCTACAATTGCTAAAGTTGCTAAAGTGGACTCAATCTGATAGTATCTCAGTACGAGTATGCAAATTTCATGCTCTGGGGCTCGTAACCTCTCAATAGACGGCTAAAAAGTATCTGGCCGTGACAAGATACTGCCTTCCCTTTGTCGGGGAGGCAGCCTTATATCATAGGCGTAAGCTAAAAGGGCTGCGCTGTTCTATTGCAGTTACGAACTCCCCGTCACCAGAAGTTTTTTGGTGACGTTTTACTGTGACTAATAAGGACTTTTTATGTATCAATTTTTAAACAAGGCTATTTCTACGGTAGCCATTTCAAGTATTTTAATAACCACCTCATGCGCTGGTCGTGACCCTAATCCGGTTATGGTATCCCAATTTAGCGATAGCAAGAAAAGCTGCCGTGCTTTGGAGCATGAGCTTTCCAATATTAAAGGGGAAATGGCTATACTTTTGCCAAAGCGCGATAAGACGGCACAAAACGTTGTTTTAGGTGTTGCTGGCTGGTTTTTGTTGGTGCCGTGGTTCTTTATGGATTTTAAAGGTGCTGAGGCTCAGGAATATAATGCGTTGCGGCAACGTTATCAGCATTTATCCAGCTTGGCCGTTGATAAAAACTGTGGTGTCGAGACTGAAAGTTACCCTTCAATAGAAGAGTTAAAAGAAATGTACGACGCGGAAAACGCTAAAGCCTCCGATCAAAAATAAACTTTAAAAAGTACGTTTCAATGGATACACTAATGAGTAATAAACCAACCCCACCTAAACCGTTAGAGCAACCCCCTGAATATGATAAAACTACAGGGGTTCCACTCTACCCCTATTCACATAATGACTATGTAGAAATTGAGCTTGTCGGGCAGATGTTTGAAAATGGCCAGTACCTACCGGTTAAGGTTTTCTCTAAGCAACATCTATCTCATGATGAGGTTAAGAGCCGTAAACAGGCCAATGATGGACTATTCAAGCTTACCCCTTCTACTGCTAATCTAGTTTTATTTACCAATGTGATCGTGATCTTACTGTTGTTGCTCAATCTGATTTAATCAATGTGTATATTAGCTGGCTCTAACTTGCCAAGCCTGTTCGCGTAGGTCTTCTACTTGGTTTATTATTCTATAGTAAGTTTTATCGTGCATCCCGTTTGGTTTAACATGATATATGCCGTCTGCTTTAATATCGTGTTTTTGTAATATTGAGTGCATACGGGTAATTTTACGATCAAAGCTGCTTAGCTGCTGACTACGGTAAGGTAGCTGCATATAACGGCCTGACATAAAGTAACCATCTTTGTAATAGATACGATGGCATCGTATGCCTGTACTAGGGCAACGCATCCACCATCGCACACCACCGAACGGTTGCGGTGTCGATTCCAGTGCTATCTCATGCGGATAGTGCTCATCATCAAATTTGATAAACAGCCATGCATCATCCGGCTGGCTTAAATTGACTTCTGCAAAAAAAGCACGGTGCACACCACCGCTTTGATAACATACTTTTGTTTTACTAATCTTACCAGCAACCATAGCCCCTGCATTTACCAGTAGTGACAATCTAAAAGACCAGTGTTCATCAATTGTTATTTGTCTGCCATGTTTGCCTGGATTTATATTTTCCATATGCCCGTTTTTATCCGAAATAATGTGGAAATTACACCATAATTGCACATTACTAATGTATTACATTAACTTTAATTTATACGAATAAGATTCATTATTTAATTTCCGTCTATTCGAGATGCACTAGTAGCTGGTTTATAATAGGTATAGCCGAAATATTATGGTTATACGGTGCTGCCGCAGCAGGTATTGGGCTTGTGACGGATAGCTTTGTCGATGACTACGCTACAGCTTTAAGGTGTCGGTTTGATAACTTTTATATTTTGAAGATGCTTAGACATAAAAAAGCCCCTCGGGAGTTGGGCTTTTTTCTATTATTTAGTTTTTAATGTACTATTTTTTTGTAGTTGGCTCTGGCTGCGTATCGTCCGAAGACTGGTGCGCCGTAACAGCGTCAAGCTGTGCGGCGTCGTTCAAGGTTGCGGCCAATGCAGTAAAATCATTAGCAGAAAGCGCGTCAGATGCACGTTGGTTCAAGTTTGCTGCCAGTTGATCGACAGTAGTTTTATCTAGTGCCATGTGTTGAATCCTATGAAATGAGTTTACAGAATGAAAACAACTATCTATCCAGCAGGCTCCCAAGTATTAGGCTGAAAAGGTAATTGTTAGTTGGTAACAAAGCAAAGGCTATTGTTATGGCTGATTATGTCTTAAACTCCTACCAAATACTGTGATTAACTTTACGAAAACGTATGTTTAAGCTAAGCTTTAGAAGATTAGAGCCATTTGATATGAAGCATAGTTATAGGGAAATGTTATTCTACATAATATCTGCAAATGCGGCGGCTTTTTGTTGTTAAAATTCAGCACTAAACTACTTAATATTTTTCTGATTGGTTTGATGACTATTCTGGGAATTGTTTAATCCACTATAACCCGCTTTCATTATCTTGAGGTTCAACAATTTTCCAAACTTTACGTCTATTGTGTTTCCCAATTTTACGCCCTTCGCTTAGGGGGTGAATCCAATTGTGCTCTTCTAAAATTTTAAAGCATTGCTCGCATATTCTCTTATCGCGTAAAGAGTTTGGCGCATAGTGCATAGCATCCGGCACAGAAATAAAAGGTTCTTTCCATTTTGAACCGTGCAGCCACTCAAGCATTTTTATTGCTTTAGTAATCTCAGGGCGTGAATAGCCTTTATCATGTAAGTATTTTATCTGCTCACCATAATATTCAGCCAGTATTATTCCGATATTTAGGTATTTAAGTGTAATTTCTTTGCAGTCAGGATTATCGAAAAAAGCAAAAACAGCTGCAATACGCGCTGCCTGCTCAGCTAATTTATTAGTAAAATTTGTAATTTCGTGATAATCACCGCCCTTACCTAGCTTTGCCTCAACTGTATTATAAAATGCCCACCATGCGCTTTCTGCATCCGCTGAAAATACTACTGTTCTTGGCTGCAAGTCGTTGTAGCTATCACCTAGCGGCAAAGGTATATCAAGCAACTCTGAAATTCTTTCATGAAAGCCCTCCAAAAGACCATCTGCCGAACAATCAATACCATCTTGAAAGCGTTCTCCTATCCTTGATACGGGTGCACTAATTAATGCCCTTGATAGTAATCCTTGTCCTTGGAATAAATTATTCCACAGAAATTCCCTAGCAATCACAGGCTGCATCATCCAGTGAATAGAAGCTCTCTTGCCATATATTACAACAGAGCCAGTGCTACTCCTTAAAATTTTTATGGGGCTTCCATCCCATAACTTGCACCAATCTCCTATAGATTTTGTTTGGTTTTCCTTATTAAAAGAGTAACCGCCAATTACTTTGCCACCTTCGTCAGAGAAAATGCCTATACTTGGTTGCCCCGCTTGAAAATATTTTGCAACACCTTCAGTCGTAATATCCTCAAATATTACAGTAGGATCTAAAGGTTTTGGTGGAGCCTTACCTATTTTATCCAGTCTTTCAGCTTCACTGTTCATAAAGACGCTGTTATCTTTTGAGTCTTTTTCTATAGATTTTAAAATACTGCTTCTGGTCTTTTCATATACAGCATTTTCATTTTTCCACTTATCACGCTTCTTTATAAAACCTTGAGCCATAACTCTTTCTTTTTCGAGAACAGCTTTCATTGCAAGGTTATCTACAGTAGTTTTCCGTGCGCCACTTTCCGCAATTGTAATTTGCATTAATGAAACAGGTTTAACTGATCCTAATGGTAGCATTATATCTATATGCCCTTGCGCTGCCAAAGCCATGACAGATAGAACAGATTGACCGCGAATATCACAAGGTGCCATTGTTTTTTTCTCTAATGCCATAACAGCATTACGTGGTATTTTTAGTAAATCTTGATAGGGAAATACGCTTGGCAGCGGTAACTCCTTAATGAGCGGAATAGGTGGCTCTAAATCATAAGTTTTAGCATTGTCGATTGTGCTATTAATTGTTATGTTATCCACAATTTTTCTCCATTAACAGATCGTTGAAATCTTTGTTAAGGGGCGGTAATGCGATGCTAACGCTCCGCCCTTCTCTTGACCATTTTTCAGCTGCTTCATAAGCCGCTTTTCTGCCAGCAACGTCATTATCAGCCGCAATAGTAATTTGTTGCGCTAAAGGTAGTGGAGGCAAATTGATATTAGGGATATTACCACTGGATAATGCAGCCCACGTAGGAATACCCGTTTTCTGTAATACACTTAGGCAGGTTTCTATACCTTCACCTATGGCCAATCTATCAGTTGGTTGAGATAGCTGCACTGCACCACCATGAACGCTGCCTAACATCATTTTAGCATTTTCTACTGGTGCCTTCTCTGTTCCATTAGCTGATAAATATGTGCGGTGCACTGCAGCAATACCGGCACCGCCCCACTTACGAACAATACCTAATATTACAGGAAAATAGAGACCTGATGGCTTATGGTAATGACTTTGCAAAAAGCGTAAATCTGGTATTTGGCATAAGTTTATTTTTCGACACTTTAAATACAGCTCGGCTTTTGAAGCAGCTATAGAAGTCGCTCCCCTTAAAATATCTTCAATATATTTAGCTTTAAGAGACTTATCCTGTCTGGTTTTAATGTTATGATCTTTTTCACTAACATTAGCAGCTTTAGCGACATTAGCAGTAGTGTGTAAGTGAAAAGTATTTTTACTAAGCCCCTCCAACTCAATAGCTGCCTCTCGGTATTTTAAGCCTGAAAGATAAGCGTATAGAGAAATAGGATCACCACCTCTATCATCAGTAGCAAAGTCAGCCCACTTACCACTATGAACATTTATAAGAAAAGAACCCGTCTTATGGTCTGCTCTTGCAGGGTTTTTAGCAATATATTCACTGCCCGACCTTTTTCCGTCAGGTAACCATTTCTGAAGGTAGCTTTCAAAAGAAAACAATATCTTATCGTTTAATTGGGCATAGCTTACCCATACTTGGTTATACACCATTATTTTTTCCTTTTTATTATTTGTTTTTGGAAGTTAGCTGCAGCTATTGTTGCTACAGTTGCTAAAGTTTATTCTAATTATGACTGCGTATTTCTCTCTATAAAGTCGAGTAGGTCGCTATACCTATATTTCACGAGTCTACCCACTTTGACCGTTTTTAAATTATATCTACCTGTAGATTTCCAAACGGCAAGAGTGCCCACCGTTGTACCAAGGAAGTCTGCTGCTTCCTGTCTTGAAAAGAGCTCTCTTTTTTTAATCCTAGATTCTACATCCATTGTCATTAAACCATTTTATTTTTGATTAACCTTAAAATACTTAGGTTTACCGTGAGATAAAATAGAAATTCTGGGCTTCAAACTGATAAATATGAAGCTCACTTGTAAATATATAAATAATAGGCACTTATAATAAACAACGATTGGGCAATTGTGACTCTAGCTCTCGGGCTTCATAGCTTTATAATTTCAGCTATTTTTTGAGCCATAGTTTCAGTAACTTTATTCTTCGTGGATTTTCCACACTCTTCTATAATCCAGTTTTTTATAGCTTGCGTAGAAGGTTGATTGTGATCTGACACCTTAAAATGCTCCATTGCTTTAACCGCCCAGTGTATTTTAGGTGTTGAATAGTTGGTTTTTAAAGAGTTAAACGATCTTAACTGGTTAGGTTCATAATTGTTGAGCTCGAAAACAGGTAACCCTACACAAGTACACTCTAGCCATTTCAAAAAAATTTCCGGTTTGACACACTGTGTGTCTAATTTATTGATTAGTTTGAAGTCGCCTATTTCTATTGCTTCGTAAATAGTACTTAAAAGAGCCTTCATTCTCTCATCTGAAGCAACAAATTCACTTATAAAATTGTCTTCCTTATGCACATCGAAACCATAGGAATAAGCTACCGACTCTTCCAAAGTCCACCTTGGCTTCCTTTTTAAAGAATAAAATAGTTGAGGCGTTAGCTTCTTTTTTTGATATTTTTTCATGCTAGCTCGCCTTAACTTAGTTTCATCAGATTCTTTAACAGGCGCACCCCTCCCCCTGTATCTAAGCCAGTCAAATTTATGTCCTTTAGATTCTAATAGCTTAAAAAAGTCTCTACTATTCAGATAAATTAGATGAAGATTGTCATACGATTGCTCTAATTGATCTCCAAAGTTCTTTAACTTTCCATCTTTTATGATCTTTAAAATATCTTTTGCAATTTCATCTGTTGATCTATTCCTCTCTATAAGCATTGAGACAGCCTCTGCATGCTTTGAGGTGTAATTCTCATATGGCAAAATTAAAGAAAACACTTTTGCTTGATCACATAACAGCAATAACCCAGATATTTCCTTACGAATGAGGCTACAGATTTTTTCCTTAATCTCTTTAGACTCTTGGCAGAACTTGTTCTCTTTATAATATAACTTAGCGTATTCGTTTAATAAATCATTAGCATATGTAACAGCCAACAAAACCGCTAAAGACTCTATTTTCTTGAAATTCCAATCCGGTAAAGCACTTTTAGATTGCATGATTATCAACTCTTCTGTCAGCCATCATCGCTTCTGTAGCCCGTTCCACCGACTCCCTTATAGGATCAATATTTAGCCGTTCGTACACAGCTGTAGCTTGCTGGCTCTTATGGCCTAAACTTTTACCAATCATGGCCGTTGTTGCACCTGTATTGGCCTGCCAGCTTCCTAAAGTACGTCTTAGATCGTGCAACCTAACGTCCGTAACACCTGTAGGTAATATAATATTCTGCCGTTCCGCCTGTTTGAGAGCTTGGTGAAATAACTGGTTAGGAGTGTAGTCACTAGGCATATTTACTTGGACGCTATTTATAAAAGTACCAATCTCTTTGTTGCGCTGCCATATTAGCAAAGTTGCGTGTTCTAATATTCTGCGCCATGCCTTTTTAGGATCGGCTAAGTGGCCTGAAGCACTACTCTTACTAGGAAAAACCCAGCCATAAAATTTTCCTTGTCGTCGCGGTTCTAAAACTTCTAGCATTTCAGGTGTTATAGGCACTTCTTGGCTTTCACCGTTCTTAGTTACAGGGATCGTCCATATCATGCGCTCAAGGTTTATCTGCTCCCAACGCATCGCTAAAACATTGCTTTTGCGTGCACCTGACAATAGAGAGATAATCACATAGTCTCGTGCCGTTTCGTTTTCTTCCTCTGCTACCGCTTGCCAGAATGCTGGTAATTCGTCAGCTTGCAAGAACCGCTCGCGCGATTGCTCTTTAAACTTCTTGATACCAATGGAGGGATTGGCAATTTCTAACCCCCACTCAATACCCTTATTATAAATAGCTCTGATACGTTCAAGAATGCGGTTAGCTTGATAGATACCACTTTGCTCTCCTATGCGTTGGTGCAGCTCCTGAATTTCAATCTTACTAATACTAGAAACCTTACGGCTAAACCAATGAGAGAGAAATTTATTAACCTCCCGCTCATCGTACTTCCATGAGCGTTTCATTTTCTTGCTATATTTCTCCATGTAGTCGTTGAACAGTTCGCCAAAAGTGATTTCCTGCCTGATCTTCTTTTTCTCAACATTAGGGTTTTTACCTTCATTGATAATATTACGATTGGCTACCGCAGCTTTTCTGGCTTGTTCAACTTTCATGTCGGGGAAGCTGCCTAGCCTTACACGCTCGGGTTTTCCTTGTACTTTTTTGTATAAGTAAAACGTTTTCGCACCACCGCTTGTAGCCATTAGTACCAAGCCTTTTTCTTTTAGATCATAGTACTTATCATAAACCGTACTTTTCTTACCTTCAGGCTTAACAGGCGGTTTAATGCGTTCAATTGCTGCCTTCGTAAAATTAATTTTCTGTGTCGCCACTGTTGCTACTTATCCTTATGCGTTGCTACCCTGTTGCTACCTTTTAGCGTAAAATACGTTAAATTTAGTTATAGTAGATTTAAGTTAATACACATATAACATTATGTTTTATATATGTAAATTAACTTATATTAAGATAGCTAAAACCACAGCCTGTGTGGCTCATAACCTGAAGGTCGGTGGTTCAAATCCACCTCCCGCAACCATATATTTCAATGGGTTAGGATAATATGATAATCACTGCGGTATTGTGTTACTACCTTTGAAAACTAAAACGCCTTATTGCTCCAAACACTTTTCACCTAAAAACCAACTTCTTAGAACTAAGCGGTCTTGTTCTAATGCGCTCTCTGCTTTTGGAATCGCTGTCCTGCCATGCACCCAATCAGGCTGCCAGATTCCTACACCTTGCCCTGTTGATGTTTTGAAGCGTAACTGATGCTGCGGGTCGTTGATCGTATGCGCCGCGGTTCTAAAACTTTGTAAATCTCGAATAGCCTGAACACCCATTGTAGAGTAAACAATGCCTGTTTCTGAATCAGTAACTTTATCAGTTTCACTTTTCTCATACAAAATAGAAGCAGCATAGGTCGCATTATCATCTGTATATTCAAAAAATCCTGGGGTGCTTATATCTTGCGCCGCAGTCTCTGATTTTTCCTGAACTGCCGATTGCAAATAAGTTCCGCTTACTAGAAAATTTATCCCTCCTCTTTCAGCATGTCTACCTTTTGTAAAAATTAGGCCGTTTAAAAGTGGGACTTTTTGCTGAGGGTTGTATCTTTCTGCTAATTGTTGAAGGCTTTTCTCGGATGCACGTCCGGCTAAATTCTCAACAATCTTTTTAGGCGTTAAGTAATAGCCATCAACATGTGGTGGTATGCGCATACTTTTTGATAGTATTCTGGTCGCGTTTGCATAAACAGTATCCATAATACTAGGCGTGTTTGTAACCCAGCTTACCCCTGTATCATTCGGAGAGTTTCTCGTGGCATGAAACATTGTGCCAAAAATTTGTTCCCCAATAGCTTTTGTTGCTTTTTCAGCAGGCGTCGCATCGCTAACGCTTAATGGTTTTGATCTATCTACTTCGTAATTTTCTAAAGTAAAAACAAAAAAGCCATTTTCATGAAGCTGTTCTGATAGTAGCTGCTCTTCATTAGACGTTAAATTTTCAGCGTCATTTATGAAAATAGTCGCTAATGTCTTCATAGGGAAGAGTTTACAACAGCTTCCCCTTGGGTATATATGTATAAAATAGCTTACGACCTTTGCAGAACGAACCAGCTTCTGCCTGAAGACGATAAGCAATGGTTATCAGAAAATATTTTACCAAAATTAGACGACTCTCCTCCTAATAATTTCGATCTTGGCTTTTGTATTGAGCATATAGCAAAAATGGCAAACTGGCTCAATGGCGATAACGGCCTAGCTTTTTGTAAAGAGTTTGATTTATTGAAAGGGTTGTATCAAGCCCAGCAACCGCAAAAATCAGTAATAGACTCATTAGTGTATGTGCAGCAATCTGATACAACTACCATCGAAAAACAGACGGCTTTCATCGGAACCTTGCTAGATAAATTCATTGAAAACAATCCTCTGCAAGCCGCCAATCATATTCAGCTCTTTAAAGATAGGTTTGAGCGTAGGGGATATTGTCAAATAATAGACACGACAGCAATAAATGCGTTAAATGATGGCAAGACTGTTGAGATGTAGCTAACTATGCACTTGTTGTGTTTGATGTAAAAACCAACACTTAATCTGACATGCAGATATAAGGCAGCCTGTGTCAGATTGATCGTGCTGTCTGATGGTTCGGCGATAGAAACGGTCTTTTCCAACGCTAAATGTTTGGCTTTATGGAAGGTCTGCATGGCCGTTTTGCCGTAACAATGTTTTCTACCGTCTCTATCAACGGCCTTAATGACCCAGATCTAGTCTTTTTTATCCAGAAAATGCCACATTTCATCAATCTCTATCTTTTTGTAAACGCTCTCTAAAATGCCACTCTAGGTGGTCTTCAATAAAGCTTTGTATAAAGAAATAGCTGTGGTCGTAGCCTTGGTGTTTTCTCAATTCTAGGGTTTGTCCGGATTTTTGGCAGGCTTCTGCAAATAGGTCTGGTTTTAATTGTTCTGTAAGGAACGGATCGTTTGAGCCTTGGTCAATTAAAATAGCTCTGTTTTTCTTGGCATTTTTTAATTGTGCTACTAATTTACTGGCGTCGTGTTTGTGCCATTCGTTTTCATTATCGCCTAAATAGGCCTTGAATGCTTTTTGCCCCCAGGGCACCTGGGAAGGCGCAATGATTGGAGAAAGGGCAGTGCAGGAGGCAAATAAATTGGGGTGTTTGAAATAAAGCGTTAAGGCACCGTGGCCGCCCATGGAATGGCCGCTGATAAATCTTTTGGCAGGGTCAAGCGGCTGATTTTTCTCTACTAGGGGCAGTAGCTCTTTTATAATATAACTTTCCATTTGGAAATGTTTTGCCCAAGGTTGTTGAGTGGCATCTAGATAAAATGAGGCGCCCTGGCCTAAATCATATTGAGCATCATCAGGCACATTGTTGCCACGCGGGGAGGTGTCCGGTACTAGAATGGCCATGCCCAGTTCACTGGCTTTCTTGTAGGCATTGGCTTTGGTCGTAAAATTATCTTCAGTGCAGCTTAGGCCTGATAAAAATAACAAGTAAGAAACTGGTTTATGTTCCACCTGTGGCGGCAAGAAAAGCGTGAAACGCATAGGCGTTTGCGTTGCATCACTTTGATGCGTATAATAGCTGACGGTACCGCCATGGCATTGATGAGATTTTTCGCACTGCATGTTAAAATTCCACAACACTGCGGATGGATTTACCAGCATGCATTAGGTCAAAGGCGTTGTTGATGTCTTCTAGTGGCATTTTGTGGGTGATTAAGTTATCAATATCAATTTTACCGTTCATGTACCAATTAACAATTTTAGGTACATCGGTGCGGCCACGCGCCCCACCAAAAGCCGATCCGCGCCAAACACGCCCGGTGACTAATTGAAACGGACGTGTGGAAATTTCCTTGCCCGCACCGGCCACGCCAATAATAATGCTTTCTCCCCAACCTTTATGGCAGCATTCCAGAGCCTGACGCATGACATCGGTTTTACCAATACATTCAAACGAGTAGTCAACGCCACCGTTGGTCATTTCAACGATGGTCTCGACAATTGGTTATATTATGCGGGTTGATGAAATCAGTCATGCCAAATTGTTTGGCAATCTCGCCTATCATCGTTAATATCAATGCCGATAATGTGTGAAGCACCTACCATTTTGGCACCCTGAATGACATTTAAGCCAATTCCGCCCAGACCAAACACGGCCACTGTAGAGCCTGGCTCCACTTTTGCGTCAAACACCACTGCACCAACGCCGGTGGTAACGCCGCAACCGATATAGCAAATTTTGTCAAAAGGGGCATCATTGCGCACTTTGGCCACTGCAATTTCAGGCAGTACGGTGAAGTTGGAAAAAGTGGAACAGCCCATATAATGCAAAATAGGCTCACCGTTTAATGAGAAGCGCGACGTGCCATCAGGCATCAGACCTTTGCCTTGAGTGGTTCGAATCTTTTGGCATAAATTTGTCTTAGGATTTAGGCAAAAGTCACATTCACGGCATTCGGGCGTGTAAAGCGCGATGACGTGGTCACCCTCTTTAACAGATGATACGCCCTTACCAATTTCCCGGACAATTCCGGCGCCTTCATGCCCTAAAATAGCTGGGAATGCACCCTCAGGATCTTTACCAGAAAGTGTATAGGAATCTGTGTGACAAACGCCGGTTGCTATAATTTCGATCAGCACTTCACCGTCTTTAGGGCCTTCCAGGTCAACCATTTCAATTTCAAGGGGTTTGCCCGCCTCAACGGCAATTGCCGCTTTTGTTTTCATGTTATGATCCCTTCTTTTGGAGTCGCTATAGGCTTCAGCTAAACATGCTTTGCATTTCTAACCATTCTCGCTTGCTTAGGCCTGAATTTTCCTGTGTAACGGTTTCCCCGGCTAATTGCCGTTTTAATGTTTGCACCATGGTAGCGGAAAGATTGGCGGCATTTAAACGATACTCTTCAAAAGCATCATAGGCCAGTGGCACCCAGCGTTTGACGGTGTCACACATGGTGTCGGCATAGGCGCGAATTTCGTATTGCGCGTGGCTATCGGCGCGCAGACGAAGAAAATGGAACAGGTTGTGCAGGTCTATTTTCCAGTACCATTGGGTGTAGTAGTTCAGGTTCAGGTTCATGCGTGCTAATTCCCTGGCTAGCCCCGTACGGTTTGGGTCTAAAGGCTCGCCTGCTGTATTTTCGTTCAGCATTTCTTGGTAATGATCATAGCACTGTTCCGCATCTTGCCGTAACAGCTCTAAAACACGGGCATTTTCCTGTTCGTTTAAGGTTGTGGCGCGGCCTTGCATATTGCTTTGCGATTGGGCTGCAATATGTTGTGGTTCTGGTAAATAAAACTCTTTGTCTAAAACTGAATAGCGGGCTGAGTATTCATTCACATTTGCCGTGCGGTGTCGAATCCATTGTCTCGCGATGAAAATAGGCAGCTTAATATGATATTTTATTTCGCACATTTCAAACGGTGTGGTGTGCCAGTGGCGCATTAAATAACGAATTAAACCTTTATCCTGTTGCACCTTTTTAGTGCCGGTGCCGTAAGAAACCCGGGCAGCCTGAACAATGGCGTTATCGTTTCCCATATAGTCGACAACTCTTACAAAGCCTTTGTCTAAAACGGGCAGGGCGTCGTAAAGGATTTCTTCTAAAGCCGGAACGGTGGCGCGGCGTGTCTGGTTGTTTTGCTGACGTTGTCGGGCAATGGCATCTTGTTGTTCAGTGGAAATAGACATGACAGGTTTTATAATTGATTATTTTAAAATTGCTACAGGAACCTCAAAACAGAGAGGCTAATTCGGAACCAGTCAGCTAAATCACAAGTTTTAGGTGACTGGTTCTCAATTAAAAATATTTTTAATTTCGGCGATATGTTCGGCAGTTAAAATACCGCTTACGTGCCAAATAATATTACCGCTTTCATTCACAACAAATGTTTCAGGCACACCTTTTAAACCCCATTCAATGCCGGCAATGCCTTTTGCATCGCTACCATATTTTTTATAAGGGTTGCCGTTTGTCTCTAGATAATTTTGCAAGGGGACGATTTTATCGCGAAAGGCGATACCGTAAACAGGAATATTTTGTTCTGCTAGCTCGATTAGTAAAGGATGCTCAATTTTACAAGGGGCGCACCAGCTGGCGAAAAAGTTTACAACCGCCTTTTCACCTTCTAAATCTTTGTAGTTTAGCCCCGCTGTAGAAAACGCTGGCATGGGCTTGTTCGTGGTAGTGCTTTGCAGGGCGTTAACCTGGAAACGATCCTTTTCTAAAATATAGAAGATAGCCCCGGCAATGAGGGCGGCAACACAGAATAATACAAAAAAGCGCATAGGTTACAGGCGACTACTAATTAAGTTAATTGTTTCGTCCAAGCCATAAAGCGCCGTAAAACTACCAAATCTAGGGCCTTCAGACTGGCCTAATAGCACCTCGTAAAGGGCTTTGAACCAGTCGCGTAAATTATCCTGAAAGCCATTAACCATACCGGCGGTGTAAACCTCCTCCTGAATCATTTCCGCATTGCTTGTTTTGTCTAGTCGTTTAAAGCGATGCACTAAGTCTTGCATAGCTGTTTTTTCCGTTTCTGTTGCACTGCGGTATTGCTTTGTTGGCTCTACTTTGTCACGGTAATAAGTAACAGCATACTCTGCCAATTTGTCCAAAAGCGGCATGTTTTCTGCGTTTGCTTTAGGGGCATATTTACTGATAAACCCCCATAAAACAGATTTATCTTCTGGGTTACAAACGGCGGCTAAGTTTAGCAGTAAGCTGAAATCCACTGGCAATGGTTGGTAGGGGGCATCACCATGATGAATATGCCACAATGGGCTATCTTTGTTATCGCCTGTGTAGCTGTTCAAATGCTTTAAATACTCATCAACCGCTTTGGGAATAGAGTCAAAGTATAAACGTTTTTGTTTTTTGGGGGATTGGTAAAGATAATAGGCCAAGCTTTCTTGAGGTGCATAGCTTAACCATTCTTCCAAAGATAAGCCGTTACCTTTTGATTTGGAAATTTTATCGCCGTCTTTACCTAAAAACATTTCATAGGTTAAATTCTCTGGTGGGCTTTCGCCTAAAATTCTTACAATTTTGCTGGATAGTTTAAAGCTGTCAATAAGGTCTTTACCACACATTTCATAATCAACCTGTTGCGCGGCCATACGCATGGCCCAATCGGCTTTCCACTGTAATTTGCAGGCGCCACCGGTTACTTTTGTTTCAATGTTTTTTCCTGTCTCTGGGTGTTCGTAAACAATAGAATCCCTTTTTGTTTCAATAACTTTTGCTTGTAAAACCTTGCCACTATCCGGGCAAACAGGTAAAAAGGGGCTATAGGTTTCACGACGTTCCTTCCCTAGCGTTGGAAGAATAACATTTTTGATTTTTTCATGGTTTTGTAAAATTTTCAGCAAAATTTCATCAAAGCGACCTGATTGATAGGCTTCTGTTGCGCTGCAAAATTCATATTCAAAATCAAAAGAGTCTAGGAATTTTTTCAATTTATTATTGTTATGCGCACCAAAGCTGTCTTGCTCTTCAAAGGGGTCGGGGATAGATGTTAAAGGCATGTTGAGGTATTTTTCCAGCATGTCTTGTTGCGGCACATTCGTAGGAACCTTGCGCAAGCCATCCATATCATCAGAAAAAACAACCAGTTTTGTGGGAATATCTGATAGTTCTTCAAAGGCTTTCCGCACCATGGTGGTGCGTAAAACTTCGGCAAAGGTGCCAATGTGTGGCAAACCAGAGGGGCCATAGCCGGTTTGAAAAAGCGCAAAGCCTTTCTCGGGCGCCTTATTATTCAGTTTCTTTAATAGGCGCTGCGCCTCAACAAAAGGCCAGGATTTATAGTTTTGCTGGTTGCTATCATTCGACATAGGGGGGAACTAGCCATAAACCGCATAAAAAGACAATAGGATTTTATTCGCATTTACAGGAAATAATGTTTAGATAAAACCAAGATGCATGAACCGTTAACCACTACATTAGAATTGACTGAGGATACAACCAACACCTCGCTGCGTCCATTATCTCTGGACGATTTTACTGGCCAGCCTTTGTTAAAAGATAACTTGCGTGTGTTTATTGAGGCGGCACGACAGCGGGAAGAGGTGATGGATCACACGCTGTTTTTTGGCCCCCCGGGGCTGGGTAAAACGACGCTGGCGCAAATTGTGGCAAAAGAATTAGGTGTTAACTTTCGCGCTACCTCTGGCCCCATGCTGACCAAAGCGGGGGATCTGGCGGCTATTATTACAAATCTTCAATTACGCGATGTGTTATTTATTGATGAAATTCATCGGCTAACACCGCAAGTGGAAGAAATTCTTTATTCTGCTATGGAAGATTTTCAACTGGATCTTATTATAGGGGAGGGGCCTGCTGCGCGTAGTATCCGTATTGATGTGCAGCCCTTTACGTTGGTAGGGGCAACAACGCGTTCCGGTTTATTAACGAATCCGCTGCGAGATCGTTTTGGCATACCCTTACGATTAAACTTTTATAGCCCAGAAGAGCTGCAACAAATCGTTTGTCGCGGCGCAACAAAATTAGGAACCCATATAGAAAATGATGCGGCCTTAGAGGTCGCAACGCGTAGCCGGGGCACGCCTCGTATTGCCGGGCGATTATTACGACGTGTGCGTGATTTTGCTGATGTGGCGGGGGATAAATCCATTAAGCTGAGGCATGTAGAAAATGCCTTACAAAGGTTACAAGTGGATGACCAAGGCTTGGATGAAATGGACATCAAATATTTGCGTTGCTTACAGGAAAACTATGCTGGGGGGCCAGCGGGCATTGAAACAATGGCCGCTGCGCTATCTGAGCAGCGCGATACCTTGGAAGAAGTAGTAGAGCCTTATTTGATGCAATTAGGCTTTGTGCAACGTACCCCACGTGGCAGGTTATTAACGGCAAAAGCTTATCAGCACTTGGGCATTTCCGTGCCGCAACCGGCACAGGATATGTTGTTTTAAAAAGTTAAACACCAATACCCCGGTAAAACTGCTCTCTCTTACTAATTTTTCGGCCATGCCTTAGACGTTTCCACGGCATTAGTTTTGTTTCTAGCATCTGGAAAGCACCCGCGACAACCATGCTGATGATTACATAAAGTAGGCCTGCCACTATGTATAATTCTATAGATTTATAAGTGTCACCAATCAAAGTGCGGGTGACATAGGTTAGCTCTGTCACGGTAATGGTACTAGCTAATGCGCTGCCCTTAATAAGCAGGATAACTTCGTTACTATAGTTTGGCAATGCGATGCGGAAGGCGCGGGGGGCTGCGATGCGATAAAACCGTTTAAAGCGGCTCATCCCCAGGGCGCGACAAGCTTCAAGCTCCCCTGTCGGGATACTTAACAAGCCGCCATATAATAATTGCGCCATGTAGGCCGCTGTATTGAGGGTCAGCACAACATAGCTGCACCAAAAAGCATTTTTTAAAAATCTTTCCCATATAAAGCTATCCTGAATGGCTTCAAACTGTGCCAGGCCGTGATATACTAAAAACAATTGCACCAATAGGGGGGTGCTTCGAAAGCAAAAGATATATAATTGTGCTGGTAAGGAACGAAAGCGGCGCCAAGAGGAGCGTGCAAGAGCAATAATAGCTGAAAGGAAAAAGCCACTAATTCCCGCCATGCCGCTCAATAATAGTGTATAGCCAGCGCCGCAAATTAAATCACTGCTGTATTCCGTTATTATTTCACCAAAAAAAGCTATATCTATCATGGCTTAGTGACCCGTCTGAATGCGATCATTGTTTTTGCTAAGCATGTTAATCGTTGTAATGATGATAAGTGTTAGCCCCATATAAATTAAGGCACAAATTAAATAGTAATCAAAGGGGCGTTTAGTGACGTTAATCGTAATTTGGGTGCGCCACATCAGTTCTGGCACCGCAATCACCGATAGTAGGGAGGTGTCTTTTAATAGAGACTGTGATAAATTACCTAGGCCTGGAATAGCGTGCCTGAAGGCAAGTGGTAGCACCACACGAATAACGCGCTTGGTTCTAGACATGCCAATGGCTCGTGCGGCTTCAATCTGACCATAAGGAATAGCCAAAATGCCTGCACGGATTACCTCGCTGGCGTATGCGCCATAGGCCAAACCCAAGGCGTATACGCCACCGAAAAATGCAGAGGGCACTAGTTGTGGTGCGTAATATTCCAAGAAAACACTACCGCCGTAAAACAGCGCCATAACAGTAATGATTTCTGGAACGCCACGGAATAAATAAATGTAAATATTAGCGGTAATGCGTGCTAATTTATAATGCGATAGCCTAAACGCTGCCCCAACAAAACCTAAAAGCAATGCAATGATAAAAGCAGCGATAGTTGCTGTTAATGTCATCACAGTGCCTTCTGCGAAAAGTTGAATCTTGTCTATAAGCACGTCAACCTAGCGTTTAGATGAATCTTTTAACGCTGATCACTAAGAACATAGCGGCGAAGGGTCTCTATTTTGCTGTTAATAACCGCTTGCGATTCTACGTGATCCTTCTCTAGGCTACTTAATCGCTCGGCCAGTTGCAAAACAACTTTGGCAAGGTGTTCATCTTTTACAATAGGTTTTTCTGATGCTTTTTCCTGTGGTGTTTCGGAAATATTGGCCAGTTGCTCTGGCTGACCAGCCGCTAGTAGGATAGCTTTAGTGAGCCATTCGCCCATTGTGCAATTAGACTTGCGTGCCTGCTTTTTTGCAATGCTACGCACTTCGTCGCTAATACCTTTAACACTCCACGGTTTGCTTTTATTATCGGCCATCTTTGCTCTGTTTGTTGTTCGTAGGGAAGTGGGAATAGTTTTGGGGGCGGTGTCTGTAATATCTTCTTCTGTTAAGGCTTCGGGATTAAAATCTTCGGCTAGCAAGCGTTCAACGGTTAACATAATGTATCCATAAACGCCCCAGCGCGGTTTCGCAATTCATAAAGTTCTTGTTTTTATTATTTAAACGCTATAATGTAACTTTAATCATTTTTTAATCAACCTATGATGATATATATTCAAAACTATACTTTTATTAAATTTAGGAACCCTTGCGACATGAAATATTTTTTCAAACCATTAAACCGGATGGCCGTGATCTCTGTCATCGCCATTGCTGCTAGCCAGTCTCAGGCTATGACAATTCAAGATGCGGTGCAATCTGCTGTTACAACCAACCCTTTAATTGGCGAAGCGGCCAGCCTGCGTGTTGCTAGCGACAAAGAACTGCGTGAAGTGCGTGGTCAATATTTACCAAGCCTGGATGCTGCGGCTGGTATTGGCGAAGAGTGGACAAACAGCCCGCAAACCCGATCCCGTGGTCTAGATTCAGAACGTTTAACACGTAAAGAAAGTTCTGCCATTTTAAGACAGCGCCTTTTTGATGGCTTTGAAACCGGCAACCAAGTAGAGCGTCAGAAAGCCCTCGTGCGCGCCGCTGCCTTGCAAGTTTATGAAACTTCAGAACTGTTAGGCCTTGATGCTGCTACTGCTTATCTAGAAGTAATTCGCCAGCAAAACCTGGTTGAACTGGCGCGTAGTAACCTTGCTTACCATGAAAAAATTTCTGGCGACATCGGCAAACGTGTCGACGGCGGTGCCAGTGATCGTACCGATCTAAACCTTATTAATGCCCGTTTGGCGCAGGTAAAATCAACCTTGGCACAGCAGGTGCAAAACTATCAGAATTCTGTGGCCACCTTCGTGCGTATCGTTGGAACGGCACCAGAAAATGTTACAACACCTGCTTCTGTATTAAGTACTATTCCGCAAAGCCGCGCCGTGGCTGTGGAAATGGCCGTTACGCAAAACCCTTCTGTACAAGTCGAGCGTCATAATGTTGACGCGGCCGAGGCTGCCATTGATGTGGCGCGTAGTCGTTATTACCCCAGCATTAATTTTGAAGGCGAAACAGCCTACAACGAAGATATTGACGGCCTTGAGGGTTATGACCGCCAGCATCGTTTAATGCTACGGGCGCGTTGGAACCTACTCAATGGTGGTTCAAACATCGCTAATGTTTCTGAGCAACAGGCGCGTCACACAGCTAGCCGTTACCGCGTTGATGCGGTTTCACGCATAGCTCGCGAGGAAGCCAGTCAATCCTGGGATGCTTATGAATCAGCCGTGCGCCAGTTCAAAAACTTAACACAGGCCGCAGAATCTAATGACCAGACCGTTGGCGATTACCGCAAGCAGTTTGATATCAGCAAAAGAACATTACTTGATTTATTAGACGCTCAAAACGAATACTTTGTGACTAGAGGCCAAATGATTACCGCGCAACTAAACATGGAAGCCGCCGGCTATCGTTTGCTTGCTGTAACAGGTAGCTTGCTAAAATCTCTAAACGTTGCTCCGCCTCGTGAATCTGTTGCGCAAACCGAAGGGTTTACCGAGACTATTTTTACACCGTAAACTTTTGAAGAAAATTGAAGGGCTGTGCAGTTTACTGTATGGCCTTTTATTTTATAGAACCCATTTGACAATTAATCGCACATTAATTGTTAAATGCGTTCTATAAATAGCTGAGGATAAAATGAGAAAGAAAATTTCAGATCAGGCAGGAATCCGTTCGCAAGATTTTTTTGGAAAAGTTAGTAGTGGTGGGCAGGATTATGCGCCAAATGCTAATTATGCGGGCTTCCAGACGGCATTATTAGATTCTTTGCCAGAAAACGTGGCCGCCACTGGAGCAAGATATTTTGAAGAAATGTCTCATTTTGGCAGGCATATAGGTGCATCTGTTCCTTTTTACGATCAATTACAGATAGGAACCGCACATGCACTTGTGCAAACCTTTTCTGAAGGGGCAAGAGGTTTGATTATAGGGGGTAGTGACGGTAGATTTGGTCGAACTGTTTCAGGTGTTTCTGGGGAAATATAGAAACCGTTACTATGACACCAGAAATTTCAAATGCGAGAGTATTTCAAAATAAGGAAAACGTCCCTGGTGCGAGTTTTACAGTCGCCGCTTATACATATGGCGAGGGAAGAATTATTGACTCCAGACGTTATTTTGAATCAAATCCAAGAATTTTTGCTAAGGGAAATTTTGTTCGATACTTACCTGGGCATTACCCTACTGTTTTAACGGCATACGATCTTTATGGCCCTATGGGGGAAGATCCACGCGTTGTTGCCGCGTCTGAAAACTTTAAGGGCGACAAACCGTTTGATTTTGTAACAGGGCATGTTGCTTTTCAATTTATACACCCTAAAGATAGGCAGGCTCAAATGGCTCGGATGAAACAGAATCTGCGTGAAGGTGGTTTGTTGATTGTTAGCGAAAAGCATCTAATGGAAGCTGATCAAATGACTGAATATTGGGCGCGAGAGTGTTGGAAAGGTGACTATAAAGCCATCAATTTTTCTGATGAGCAGAATAGACAAAAAGAAAAAGAAGTTTTGCGGAATCCTGATTCTAATGCCAAGGAAGATAAAATGGAAGATCGGCAAGCAACCCGGCAAGAGTTTAAGGAGGCTGCCACAAGAAACTTTGGGGTAGACGGCTGTATCAAAATTTGGAATTCAGGAAATTTTACAGCATATGCACTTTCTGAGGATCCTGAATTGCTGCATAAATTCTGTAGCAACCTTCCTGATATGACGAACGCTCATACGGCTGAGACTATTTACAGCTCAACATGTTTAAATCTTGCAGAAAACGCATCAGTTAGGGTTCATTGACCTGCTTTTTATCAAGTTTTTGCAGGGTGGTGGTTAATTTCTTTTTATCTGATGCGTTTAAAACAGTTAGTAACAGTTCTTTGTGGCCATATTGATGTAAGGTTAGGCTGGTTATATACCATTGATATTGCCAGGCTAGTTGCAGCTGTTGCTGTAAGGCTTGTTTATCCGCTTCTTCTAGATAATCGAAATACATAAGCCCGACTCTTGTGCGTCCATGCAGCAACGCTTCTTCAAAAAAGCCGCTTTTTAGAGAATTGCGCCACAGGGTGATTTGCCGGGCTGGTGTGGCTTTGCCTATTGCACGCTCCGCGTCAGACAAGTTAACCCATGCATAGGGTTGGTGCGGGTTTTCTGCTAGGGAAATCTCTAGTTTTTTTACAATATTTTGCAGAACTTCTGGTCTGTTAAGCAAAGGGGTTTCAGGTAGGGTTCTTAACTCTGCTGCGGCTTGCTGGGATAGTTGTTGCCAAAACAATGGGTGATTTGGAATATTCTTACTAACAGCAATATAAAAGCTATAAGCGCCGCCTATAACCAGCAATGCGGAAATAACGGCAAGAAGTTTACTCATAAAGCCGTTGAATACGTGCACCGCAAGCGGTTAGTTTTTCCTCCAGCTTCTCATATCCACGGTCAAGGTGGTAAACGCGGTCAATGGTGGTAGAACCATGCGCGGCCAGGCCTGCTAGAATCAGAGAAGAAGAAGCCCTTAGATCAGTAGCCATTACCGGGGCGCCTTTCAATTTTTTCTTGCCGCGTACCAAGGCAGAACGGTTATGAATCGTAATATCCGCCCCCATGCGGCATAGTTCTGGCACGTGCATAAAGCGATTTTCAAAAATAGTTTCGGTAATCATCGAAGCGCCATTGGCCAGGCACATCATCGCCATAAACTGCGCCTGTAAATCTGTTGGGAAAGCCGGGTGTGGCTCGGTCATAATATCAACACCCTGCATGTGGCCGTTGCTGGCATCAATGGTAATGGTATGCTTTGTACCGCCCACTTCTATACCAGCTTCTTGCAGTTTCTCGGTAAAGCATTGTAGCAAATCTTGGCGGGTATTGGTTAATTTAAGCTGCCCTTTAGTGATGGCGGCAGCGGCCATATAAGTGCCGGTTTCAATGCGGTCAGGCAAAACAGAATAATTGGCGGCTTCCAGCTGGCTAACGCCCTGAATATGTAAGCTGGCGGTGCCGATGCGTTCTATGCGTGCGCCCATGCTGTTTAGGCAGAGGCAAAGGTCGACGACTTCCGGCTCTCTGGCAGCATTTTGAATAACGGTTTCGCCCTTTGCAAGGCAGGCCGCCATAATAAGATTTTCTGTGGCACCCACAGAAATGAATGGCATGTTGATAACAGCACCTTTCAGCCCGCCTTTCGGTGCTTTTGCAATAATATAGCCTTCTTCCAGTTTGATTTTAGCGCCTAACGTTTCAAGGCCTTTTAAATGCAAATCAACCGGACGCGAACCAATGGCGCAACCGCCGGGTAAGGAAACTTTTGCTTCACCGCAACGCGCCACCAGTGCCCCTAATACCAAAATAGAAGCGCGCATTTGCTCGTACCAACTCGTAAGGGGCAATTGGCGAGGTGATGGTTTTAGTTTGCAGGGTATAGCGATTTTCGTTGCGTTCAACTGTGGTGCCGTGCTGTTCTAACAGTTTAACAAGGGTGCGAATATCTGCTAGATCAGGCACATTATTAAGGGTTAAAGGTTTGTCAGAAAGCAGACTGGCTGTTAAAAGAGGTAATGCCGCGTTTTTCGCACCACTAATGGCAATGGTTCCGGATAAGGGTACGCCCCCCTCTATGGCAATTTTTTGCATTTAGTGGTGATAGGCGATGTTAATATCGCTGACAAGGTTGATTTTATTTCAACAACAGTCGTTGCCATTCTATTCTATCATCAAAGTTTTTGCTAGATAATATTGAGAATGACATATTCAGATGATATTTTGGAACAGGCGAAGCAAACAGTTGAATCTACGCTAAACTATATTTTGAGAGATGCGTACCATAATACTGATGCGCGTGTAAGGGGAACGCATGTGCGGTCGCAAGGATTAGACGTTGATGTAAGCGAAAGTGCTGCTGCCTTGCCTAGAAAAGAGCGCTTAGATCCGTTACAGGCAGCGGCACTTCAGGTTTACGAAAACGCATATCAAGGTGCTGGCATAAGAGACTACCTTAAGGTTGAAGGAATTGAGGAAATTCAAGTGGCAATGATTGAGCAGGAATGTGCGAAAATTATTATAGCTCGGACGCATGCTTCAGGTGATAGGGGGTAAGCACTTATTGTTTAAAAAGAGGGTTATTCATATCCTTATCAGACAGCACTGGCGCATGCTCTAAAGGCCAGTCAATGGCTAGATGTGGATCATTCCAGATAATGCCGGCATCATGCCCTGCGCTGTAAAAATTAGTCACTTTATAGCTCACGATGGTATCAGCCTCTAATGTGCAAAAACCATGTGCAAAACCAGCGGGAACTAATAATTGTTGCCCTGTTTCCGCTGAAAGCTCAGCGCCAACATATTGGCCATAGGTTGCACTGTCTTTTCTAATATCTACGGCCACATCCCAGATGCTACCTTTTATAACACTTACCAGTTTATCTTGTGCAAAGGGTGGGTGCTGAAAATGCAGGCCACGAATGGTGCCTTTTTGTGCCGAGAAAGAAACGTTATCTTGCACGAAGTTAAAAGGCGCCACCTTTTTATCAAAACGTTCTTTATTATAACTCTCATAAAAATAGCCACGATCATCCTGAAAGCGACGCGGCGTGATAATTTTTACTTCGGGTATGGCGGTGTTTTGAACATCAAGCATGCTGCTTTATAGGCAATAACTTATTTATGAAAAGGGCGTTTCATTTATCGGGAGTGGTGATATTATAATTATTCTATAATTATCATGAAATTACCTTTTTATAAAATGCAGGCGTTAGGCAATGATTTCGTTATTATTGATGCACGTCAAGAGGCTGTTGATTTGTCTGATGCGCAGCGAAGAAGCATAGCGCACCGCCGCTTTGGGGTGGGGTGCGACCAGTTGGCAATTTTAAAACCTTCTGAAAAAGCCGACCTTTTTATGGAAATTTATAATGCCAGTGGCGGCGAAGTGGGGGCCTGTGGTAATATGACACGCTGTGTGGCGCGGTTATTATGCGAGGAATTACAGCGTGATAATGTGACTATTGAAACACAGGCGGGCGTTTTGCCTGCTGTGCGGATTGATAAAATTCTGCAAGAGTATCAAGTGGATATGGGAAAACCATCGTTTGATTGGCAGGAGATTCCCTTATCAAAGGATGTTGATACCTTGAGCCTGCCTTTATCAGGTAATCCGGTTGCAGTGAATGTAGGCAACCCGCATTGCGTTTTCTTTGTTGATGATCTTGAGGCTATTAACCTGGAAAAAGAAGGGGCTTATTGAGCGCAATCTATTGTTTCCCCAAAAGACAAATGTTGAATTTGTTGCAGGTGATTGACAGAACAACTGTGCAGGCTATTGTTTGGGAACGTGGAGTAGGGCAAACGATGGCTTGTGGTACGGGGGCTTGCGCCATTGCGGCGGCTGCCTGTTAAGTTGGGGAAAGTAGATCGGAAAAAAGTTATGTTCGGTTTGGTGATAATGGTTGAAATATAGAAGATTGGGCGAAACCATTTTAATGACAGGCGAGGCAGTAAGCGTGTTTGATGGGGTTTATTATGATTGTAAGTGGCAAGGTTATGGCAAAGTCATTAATTTTGGTTGTCGATTAAACGCCTTTGAGGGCGCGGTGATGGACGGCCTTGACGAAAGATAAGCAAGATACGATTATTATTAATACCTGCGCCGTTACGGCCGAGGCGGAACGCTACTGCACGAAAAACTATTCGCCGGGCACGGCGGGAAAATCCCACGGCAAAAATTGTCGTAACCGGCTGTGCTTCACAAATTAACCCGGAGCGCTTATCAGCGAAATGCCGGAGGTGGATCAGGTTATTGGCAATCGGGAAAAACTGTTGGCTGATAGCTTTCATAGCGAAAGCCGCCTGGTCATTTCTGATATTATGCAGGAGGCGGCAACGCCACTAGAAGAAACGGCCAGCACATTTGGTGGGGGTAGCATCCGAAAATCATGCGCGTGCGTTTGTCGAAATTCAAACGGGCTGTGATCATCGTTGCACGTTTTGTATTATTCCTTATGGCCGTGGCAACAGCCGTAGTCTGCCCATTGGCGCGGTGGTAGATCGTATTCGCAAACTAGTAAACGATGGCCATAATGAAGTGGTCATTACCGGTGTTGATATTACCGGCTACGGCCAGGATTTACCCGGCAAGCCAAAGCTGGGGCAAATGTTGCGGCGTATTTTAAACAATGTGCCTGAACTACCACGCCTGCGCCTTTCCTCCGTTGATCCGGCGGAAATTGATGACGGAAGTGTTTGATTTACTGGCTAACGAGCCGCGCTTGATGCCGCATCTGCATATCAGTTTGCAGGCGGGCGATGATATGATTTTAAAGCGTATGAAGCGGCGGCATTTGCGGCAGGATGTTATTAATTTTTGCGCCAAGGCGCGCGCCGTGCGGCCGGATGTGGTGTTTGGTTGTGATATTATTGCCGGTTTCCCGACAGAAACGGAGGCAATGTTTGAAAACTCTCTAGCGTCTGATATAAGCAGTGTAATATCACCTATTTACACGTTTTTCCCTATTCGCCGCGCAAGGGAACACCTGCGGCCGTAATGCCGCAAGTCGATGAGCCTGGTTATTAAACAACGGGCTGCACGTTTAAGAGCATTGGCAGACGCAGCAAACCGCATCAATATTATGAAGATTATAAACAATATACGAGCGCAGCAAGTGGTGGTGGAAGCCGGAATCACATTGGTCGCAGCCCGCATTTTGTGCCTATTCCATATAACGAGCGATTACCCGTTGGCAGCGTGCAACACGGTGGCTATTGGCAACGGTAAAATAAACGGTATAGTTTCTGCTACTTTATGGACGTATTCCGAGCAAACTTATCGCGACAATTTTGATGGTACAAGAAACTGGTAAGGATGCGAGTGCTGGTCTTACGCTTCAAGATTGCTAACGGCGCTCATTTGGGCAAATTTGCCGATGATTGCGGGCGTTAACGCTAATTTTAACAGCTATTGCTACTTTTTGATTCTGCAAATTCCTAACCAGTATCGGGCGCTTCCACCGTGTTACTGGAAACCCGGCAATCAAAAGTACTGGAAAGCGCTGATCAAGTTGTTTCCGGCCTTAACGGTTGATAGTAGTGTGGTGCGTAGTGAAATCGCGGTGTTGCGTTCCAGAGATGTGGCTTATTCGGTGGTAAATAAACTAAAACTAGATCAGGACCCTGAATTTAACCCGTGCTTTAAAAGCGGCTACAACAGCGCGCGGCCAAAGGATTGCAGCCAGGGGATAAAACAATTCTCGAAAATATTAAAGAACGGTTGGGTTTTGAGACTTATTGCCATAGCAGCCGGCAGATTACCCGAAAAATCGAATTGTAGACCGGGTATTGCAATAATTTTGATGCTCGTAATGATGGCCAGTCCTATGCAATTGTTTTGAGATTTGTTTCAAATGTCATCCGAAAAAGCGGCTAAAATTGTCAATGTTTGGGCGGAAACATATCTGAAAAAGCAGCGCGAAGCAAAAGTATGACGCGGCCAAGGAGGCCAATGACTGGTTAAGCCAGCAGTTGAAAACGCTTAAAGAAACCGTTGGGCATTCGGATGCTGCGATTTTGCAGGAACGGCAAAGCACTGGGTTAGTAGAATCAGGTAGTAATAGTGTTGCTGATCAGCAATTAAATGCCGCTAAATACGGAACTGGTAATGGCGCAAACGGAACGGGCGCAGGCCGCAGGCTCGCTTGCGCAATGCACAAGATATGGTGCGCAGCAAGGGGGCAGCATCTGTTACCGCTGTAACATCTTCCCCCTTGATTCAGCGATTGCGCGAACAGGAAACCGAGTTGCGGCGAGAAGAAGCCGATTTAGCCAGCCGTTATGGCGAAAAGCACCCGTCACGCCGAAATGTAAAAGCGGAAATTGCAGATCTAAGCGCAAAAAATTTCCGAGGAAGTGGATCGAATTATTGCCGGACTGACAAAGTGAGGTTTCAGTGGCGCAGGCGCGTGAAAATACCATTCGCAGCACAATTGGCCGGTGTTAAAGGGCAGGTAAAAGGCCAAACCAGCGCACGTATCAAAATCGGCCAACTGGAGCAGGAAGCCGATGTAAACCGCAAGGTTTATGAAGAATTTTTAGGACGTTATCAGGAAACTTTATCACAAGATATTTTGCAACGTGCCGATGCCCGGTTAATTGAGCGTGCAGACCCACCACGATATGCCAGTTACCCGCGTCGTAAAATTAATGTTAATTATGTCGGCTATGGGTGCAGCGATATTGGGCTTACTGCTGGCCTTAATTTTAGAATTGTTCAGTAGCAGTTTTCGCACCACTGGTGAAGTGGAGACGATTATTGAAAATTCCGGCACTAGCAATGTTACCTTCTCTTAAAAAGCAGCTTACTGGCAAAGACGCCATGGGAATTATTGAGTACATCAAAAAAAGCCCTACATCTCCTTATAGTGAGGCATTGCGGGGCGTGCTTACTCACCTGCATTTCCGGGAAAAAAGCAGGATAAAAAAATGCAGGTTTTACTGATGACATCCTCTGTACCGGGGGAAGGAAAAAGTTTTTGCAGTGTGTCTTTGGGGAACATCGCCGCAAGTAGTGGGCAGCGTGTGTTAATTGTTGATGCAGATTTACGCCGACCAACCATCGCAAAAATGGCCGGCGTTGAAGTGAAAAATACGATTGTCGATTATTTTAGCGGAAAATGTGGTTTGGAAGAATCCATCTATCATGATGAAAAAACAGCCGTTGATTACTGTTTTGCTGCCGGTAGCGAAGAATCGCCGCAACAATTGTTGAACAGTAATAATCTGACAAATTTTATTACAGCGATGCGCCAACGGTATGATCTTATCATTTTTGATTCGCCGCCCCTTATGGCGGTTTCTGATGCTAAAATACTGGCTGCTCAGGCTGATCAGGTTTTATACGCTATACGTTATAAAAAAACCTCTGCTTCTGTAGTGAAACATGCCTTAAAAGGCTTGCAAAGCCTAATTGATGTGCCGGTTGCCGGCATTATTACGCAAGTGGATGTTAAAAAACATGCACGGTATGGCTATGGTGACACTGCGCAATATTATGGTAAATACGATGATTATTATAAAGTGAGTAGTTGATAGTAAGATGTGTATTGCACCATGGAATTAGAGATTTAATATGACAAAAGTTTTAGTAACAGGCGGCGCCGGCTTTATAGGCTCGGCAGTGATACGATATTTAATTAAACAGCAGGGTGCCACTGTGCTGAATGTTGATAAGTTAACCTATGCGGGTAATGAGGCTTCTTTAAACCTGGTTAAAGACAGCGGCCAATACCATTTTTCAAAAACAGACATTACCAATCTGGATGCTATTAAAAAGTTATTAGCTAAATTTCAGCCTGATTATGTTATGCATCTGGCGGCAGAAAGCCATGTTGATCGCTCTATCAAAGGTGCCGGTGTGTTTGTAGAAACCAATGTTGTGGGCACCTATTATATGCTGGAAGCAGCCAGACAGTACTGGGCTGATTTACCAGCAGAAAAACAAAAAGCTTTTCGATTTCACCATATTTCAACTGATGAAGTGTATGGAACATTGGGCGAAACCGGTTTATTTACCGAAGAAACTCCCTATCAACCAAATTCCCCTTATTCGGCTAGTAAAGCCGGTTCTGACCATTTGGTGCGTGCCTGGCATGAAACGTATGGCCTGCCAGTAGTTATCACCAACTGTTCCAACAATTACGGGTTTTACCATTTTCCGGAGAAACTAATTCCGCTGATGATTTTAAACGCCCTGCATGGCAAGCCTTTGCCTGTTTATGGGAATGGTAAAAATATTCGAGACTGGCTTTTTGTAGATGACCATGCCGAAGCTTTATGGTTGGTCGTTACTAAAGGGCGGGTAGGCGAAAAATATAATATTGGCGGTAATGCAGAACGGGATAATTTAACCATTGTCGAAAAAATCTGTAGTTTGCTGGATGAACGGTTCCCCGAAAAAGAGCAGCACAATCAATTAATCTCCTTTGTAAAAGATCGCCCTGGCCATGATTTTCGCTATGCCATTGATGCCAATAAAATAAAAAAAGAGCTAGGCTGGACGCCCCGACATACCTTTGAGCAGGGTATAGAGCAGACTGTTGATTGGTATTTAAATAATCAGGCTTGGTGGCAGCCGCTTTATGCTGGGTAAAAATATAGTGATTCCAAAATAAATCCGTAGCGCAGTGTATTCTTCATACATAAGCCAAATTTTGCGCCGCTCGCATCCCCTCACGGTTTTATTTTGGAATCACTATAAAAAGCCGTTGTTACAGATTATTCTGAACAACGGCTTTTATTAAGGTTCAAATACTGTTACGGCAGTTTTATTTCAAATGTACCGTTACATTTTAATGAAACAAAGGTTGCGCTATTAATGCGATTCCCTGAACAGCCGCTTGCTTTACCTTTACGAAGGTCAACAGATTTACCATTCATTTTTAGCCCTTGAATATTAATATTTCTGTCTTTATCAAAGCTGCCGTCATATAAATCATTTACATATTTAACTTTTAGTACGTCACCAGATTTCAGGTTAAAGTTATTGTAATCGTCTTTACCGTTTTTAACACTAATAAGATCTACCACTTTATCATTTACAGATAGCGAAACCACCGGGGCGCCTTTATAATCAATGCCTTCCAACGTTAGCATGGCTGAGCCTGAAGCAGAATCATCAGAAGATTTTTCTGGGCTTTGTTCGCTGTTTTCAACAACTATAGGCTCATTACTTGCCGTTGATAAAGCGAGTTCTTTAATCGTATAGCCAGTGGTATTTAGGTGTTTAAAAGTGATAGTGTTTTCGCCACTTTTCCATAAAAAAGCTGCGGTTGTAATATTTACTTCTGAGTCTCGTAGATCCGCATACCGCTTGTCATTGAACAAGGTTAGGGCTTTTCTGCCGTTAATAAGCAGTTCGCCTTCGTTCATATTATCGGCATCATTGATTAGCATATTTAAAGTTACAGGCTCTTTAGGGGCACTTGGTAAAACCATTATAATGGATTTTGTAGCTCTGTTTTTTAGTTCCAGAGATCCTTTAAACGCAGTTCCTGAAATCCGTTCAGTAGGCTGTGTCTCGGGCTTCTTGGGCTCCGGGGCTTCAATTTTTGTGTCTGTAACCATTGCAGACACTGCATGTAAAATATAGCCACGTGTATCGGTATGTTTAAACGTTACTGCATTATCACCCTTCTTCCAAAGAGAAGCAGGGGTTTCGATAATGATATCTACTTTTTCATCGTTACCGTATTGTTTGGCATTAAATAAATCTGCAGCCTTCTTGCCGTTAACAAGCAATTCACCTTCGTTCATATTATCTGCATCACTAACAGACATTTTCAGCATTACGCTGCCCATCGGTGTTGCGTTCAGGCCAATATTAAGAGAACGTGCGCCTTTGTCTTGCATAACGAAAGGTAGGCTAGATGACGTCACTATTTTATCTACAGCAGGTGGATTGTTTGTAGTTGGTGACGGTGCTGGTGCCGGTTTTGGGGCAGGGGTTTCTGTTTTAGGTGGTGTAACAGGTGTTGGCTTTGATGGTTCTGGCGTATCAACGACTTCAGGCTTGGGTACAGAACCATTGCTTGCTATAACCACTGCTGTTCCCGTGCCTGTGTTTACAGAGCTAACAGCTGCATTTGAAATAGAGGATTTATTAACATCACTAGCGCTAAAGCCTTTTTCGCCATAACAAATAGCAATTTTGCTGCCATCTCTTAGGCAAACCCCTTTGCTTGTCATGCTATCATCAGGCTTCATGCCTACTGTAAAATAGCGATCCATAAAGTTGGAATAGGTTTTGATCTGGTTTTTGTATGGTTGGGGGAATGGATCACTATGCCCATCTTTACCACTTTTCCACTGTCCCCAGATTGCGGCAACACCACCGGACATTGCTGAGGCCCACATACCGCTCGGGAAGTCTTCTATATTGTTCCAATCTTTATCACCAAATCCACCGCTACCGCCACGTTTACGGAAACGATCCTCTGAAAAAACAGCTCTTCCTTTGTTATTGGAAACATGGTCGCGAAATTGATTGTACATTTTGTCAAAGGATTTATCTTTAACATGAAATTCCCAGCTAGTGTAATCCATGCCTGGGATTGTTTCTGAGAATTTATTTTTATAGCCGCGGGCACCTAGCACGGGTTTCCAGCCCGAGCGTTTTTGAATCTCGCTTTTCCAGGCTTTAGCTTCAGGCAAGTTTGTGCCCCATTCAAACACATCATAGCCAATGCTCATGGTCCAGCCAGGTAAAGGGGCTAATCGTGCGGCAATTGTGTCATAGTTTTTGCTGATAGCATTATTTAGGAAGGTACTTTTGCTGTCATTGTTAAACCAAATGTGGGTAACACCGCCTTTACGGTAAGTGTTGATAATGAGCTGCTCCAGGTTATCGTAAAATTCATCTTTGCCCCAATCGCCATAGCCTCTAACGTGCATACCGGTAAAACCGTGTTCATCAACAAATTCTTTCACGTCGTTGGCAATCTCTGAATTACTAAGATTGCCCAAATTTTTATACATAACATATTGTGGAACAAAGGCTTCACCCGTGGCAGTGCGCGTCCACTTGCCGTTGCTGCTGCTTACAAATCCTTTGGCATAACTTGGGCGGTTGCCGGAAATATCAATGGTGCCGCCATCGTAACTCCAGGTACCAGATTTATTAGGGGTAAACCGAAACTTGGTACCGTTATCAAAGGTTGGGGTTGTGAAACTTTGACCACTGGAATGTTTAATTGTTACGCTGCTTTTTGCAGAAGATAAAGAAATCTCGTAGCATTCCCAAATGGGCTTGTTGCTGCTATTTTTTGTTAGGCACTCTCCATCTAATGATTGTGCTTTGGCGGCAGGAGAAATTGTTAGAGCCGCTAAAAGTGCCGTTGATGCAATGGTAAAAGAGAGCTTCTGGCAACGAGCCATCAGAGAGAAATACATAAAATAACCTAATTAATTTAAATTAAATCAAATACTATAGTATTTTTGTGATTAAATCAACAAATAATATTTATATATGGCGTTTCAAATGGGTTCTATAAACTAACATCCTCAATCATCACCTGCGCCGAAGGTTCCCGACCCCAGGTATCGACCTTTATTGTTCCGGCTAAATGTACGGGCTTGTTGCGTGCGCCCAGCAAGGCTTGACCAACTTCTGTGTCGGCGCAGCGAAAAGCCATAGCTTTTAGATAGCCTTTTTCGCGGCCATTATGTAACTGGCAACGCACATGGCCATTGCCAACAATTTCTGACCAGGTGATAACGGCATTTTCAATCATAAAACGCGGTTGTGGGTTGCCTGCGCCAAAGGGGGCAAGCCGTTCAAGGGTTTGCGCCAGATGAATATTAATGTTTTGCGGCTTTATACAGCCATCTAAACGCAAAACAGGTTTCAAGTCTTGTTCTTCCACCAGGTTACTAACTTTTTCAGCCAGAAAGGCTTGAAAATCGTTTATATTAACGGCTGGCAAAGAAAAACCAGCAGCCATGCCATGTCCGCCACCGGCTGTTATAATACCAGCTTGTCGGGCGGCGATGACCAAGTTTCCTAAATGAATGCCGGAAACAGAACGGCCAGAGCCTTTTGCCATGCCTTGCTCGTCTATGGCAATCGTGCAAGCGGGGCGGTGAAACCTGTCTTTTAGACGTCCTGCAACAATGCCAATAACCCCGGCATGCCAGCCATCATTGGCGTGGCCACTGGCAATGGCAATAGACGAAGCAACGCTTCGTTCTACTTGTTGCATTGCATCATCTAGTACAACCTGTTCAATTTCCTGACGCTGTTTGTTATATCCATCTAATTTAAGGGCTATTTCCTGTGCGATAAAGGTATCATCACAGGTTAATAACTTTGTGCCTAAATCAGATTCACCAATTCGGCCACCGGCATTAATACGTGGGCCAAACAAAAAACCAAGCTGATAAGCATTTGGCGTTTCATAAGCTTTCGCCACATCTGCCAAAACCTTTAGACCGACATTACGACGATGCGCCATAATCTTTAACCCTTGCACCACAAAGGCACGATTCAGCGTTTTAAGCGGCACTACATCACAAACTGTTCCCAACGCCACAATGTCTAGCAACATACGCAAATCAGGCTTTGGTCGGCTATTAAAATAGCCTTGCTGTTCCAGATGTTTGTTCAGCGCGGCGGCCACCACGAAACAAACGCCAACGGCAGCCAGATGCCCTAATTCTGAATTTTCATCAAATCGGTTCGGGTTTACCACCGCCACAGCAGGTGGCAATTCTGGCTCACCAACATGGTGGTCTATTACAATAACATCAAGATTAACGTCTTTGGCGGCTTGTAAGGCCTCATAGGCTACAATACCGCAATCTACTGTAATCACCACATCGGCGCCTTGCTGTTTTAGAAACCGCATGGCATTGGCGTTGGGGCCATAACCTTCCTTCATGCGGTCGGGGATATAGAAACCAATATCAACGCCCAGCATTGAAAAGTAGCGTTTCAGCAAGGCCGTAGAGGTGGCACCGTCCACATCGTAATCACCAAAAACCACAATAGATTCATTATTTTTTATGGCGGCAGAAAGCCTATCAACCGCTTTATCCATATCCTTTAAATGAAAAGGATCCGGCATTAAATCGCGTAATTTGGGCTCTAAAAAATTGGCGGCATTATGCAGGGTAAAGCCTCGGATATCCAAAATTTGCCCAATAAGTTCCGGTACATTATAGCGTTGCGCTAGGGCTAGGGCGTTACGAGAATCGGCCTGGTTAAGATGCCATTGCTGACCACCTAGGGAATGTTCAATTTTTAGCATATAGTTAAAAAAGCATGACTAAGCTTTTAACTGCCGCTCCCGAGCTGCCCGCAATTGCGCAAAATCTTCATCTGCATGATAGCTTGAACGTGTAAGCGGAGAACTGGAAACCATCAGAAAGCCTTTGCCGTAAGCCATTTTTTCATACTGCTTAAATTCTTCTGGCGTTACAAAACGATCCACTGGTAAATGCTTGGCGGTGGGTTGCAAATATTGGCCTATCGTGAGGAAATCAACGTTGGCAGAACGTAGGTCATCCATAACTTGGTAAACTTCCTCTTTTTCTTCACCCAGACCAACCATAATGCCGGACTTGGTGAAAATACTTGAATCAACCTGTTTAATTTTATCGAGCAAGCGCAAGGAATTAAAATAGCGTGCCCCCGGGCGAACACTAGCATACAGGCGTGGAACAGTTTCCATGTTATGATTATAAACATCAGGGCGCGCTTTGATTACGGTATCAATGTGGCTTTCCTTGCGCAAAAAGTCTGGCGTTAATACTTCGATCGTTGTTTCTGGTGTTTTTTGGCGGATGGCTGTAATGGTTTCGGCAAAATGCCCGGCGCCACCATCTTCCAGATCGTCTCGATCAACGGAAGTTATTACTACATGTCGCAAGCCCAATTTTGCCACTGCTTCGGCTGTGTTATAAGGCTCAAACGGGTCTAGCGTATCAGGTTTTCCGGTTGCTACATTACAAAAGGCGCAGGCGCGCGTACAAACACTGCCTAAAATCATCATGGTTGCATGTTTGTTTGCCCAGCATTCCCCAATGTTGGGGCAGGCAGCTTCTTCACAAACGGTGTTTAGCTTATGATCGCGCATTAGCTTGCGTGTTTCTTCATAGCCTTTGGACGTGGGTGCCTTTACCCGAATCCAGCTTGGTTTTCGGCGCTGAACAGGGTTGTCTGGCTTATTAACATGATGCGGTTGGCGAATGCTGGTTAATTCGCTTGCTACCGGCGCGGAGGAGGAGTCAAGCATAAGTTTAATATAAAGAATTTTCGCTGAATGAAAAGCGAATTACGGGCAAATTAATTTTATATATAGAACCCATTTGACAATTAATGTGCGATTGATTTTTAGTGGGTATTGAGCCGAAAATTATATCTTAAAGGTTGATCATAATAAATTATGTGATGCTTTTAAGATATAATTTGCAGGCCAATAACCGCAAAAAGCAACGTGCATCTAATTGTCAAATGGGTTCTATACATTGGGGGAATAGGTTTGATACCGTTTAGTGTCATGCATAATGATGTCGCAACCTTCCGGCTCAATGCCAAAAAAATTCCAAAATGTATTGACTTAAACATTAATTCACTTTTAAAATTTAAGGTTTAGCCATGCAAATACCCCAAACAAAAGTTATGAACGCCCATGAAATTGACTATAAGATTTTTGGCGATGATACCCAGTTTATTGAAATAGAACTTGACCCGCAGGAAACAGTGATTGCCGAGGCGGGCAGTATGCTGTGTATGGATCCTGAAATTCGGATGGATACGATTTTTGGGGATGGCAGCGAAAGGCCAGACGGCAGAAAGCGCGGTATTCTGGATAATCTGGTTGGTGCCGGAAAGCGGGTTATTACGGGCGAAAGCCTGTTTATGACAGCTTTTACACACATGGGAACAGGGAAAAAACATGTGATGTTTGCTGCCCCTTACCCTGGTAAAATTATTCCGCTGGATTTATCCATGTTGGGTGGTGAAATGATTTGCCAGAAAGATGCTTTTTTATGCGCGGCCAAAGGTGTTTCGGTTGGTATTGCTTTTCAACGCAAAATCATGGCTGGTATTTTTGGTGGTGAAGGCTTCATTTTACAAAAATTAGAGGGGAATGGTATGGTTTTCACCCATGCAGGTGGCAGTATTATCCAGCGCGAACTCAAAGCCGGTGAAAGGCTAATTGTTGATACAGGCTGTCTAGTAGCTTTTCAGCCATCTGTAAGTTATGATGTGCGGGCTGTTTCCGGTATCAAGAGTGCATTATTTGGCGGTGAGGGGTTGTTCGTTGCAGAGGTAGAGGGCCCTGGTCTAATTATCATACAATCCCTGCCGTTTTCTCATCTGGCTGCGAAAATTGTTAGAACTTCCGGCCATTCCGCAAAATCTGGCGGGAATAATATTCTGGAGAACTTCTCTAATATATTTGAGAATTAGATTCTTAGAGCTTGCGCCAAAACCCACGCAAGCTCTTAAGCTTGTAACTTTTTAAAACTGCAAGCTAAATCCGCTTGCAAATCTTCCACACATTCCAGCCCAATGTGCAGACGCACCAATTGCCCGCCCTGCCATTTTTTAGCGGAACGTAGGGCGTCCATATTCAGGCTCATGGCCAGGCTTTCATAGCCTCCCCAGCTGAAACCGATGCCAAATAGTTTTAGGGCATTTACAAAGTTATCAGCTTCTTTAGCGCCGTACTGCTCTTTTAATTCAAAAGATAGCAGCCCGGTTGCTCCGGTAAAATCTCTTTTCCAGATGTCATGGCCATCAAAATCGGGCAGGGCGGGGAACAACACGCTTTTTACCTGCGGTTGTTCTTGTAACCATTGTGCAATCTTCATGGCGCTTTCTTGATGCTGGCGCAGCCGAATAGCCATGGTGCGCAAACCGCGTTGTGCCAGGTAAATATCATCCGGTGCTGCATGATGGCCATACAAAGCAACCTCTTTTCGAAGGGGCAAATAGCTTTCTTCGTTGGCAACCAAAATACCAAGCAAGGCATCGGAATGGCCAACAATATATTTTGTGGCAGCATGAATAGAAACATCGACACCTTTTTCTATGGCCTTGAAATATAAGGGAGTTGCCCAGGTGTTATCCATGATCACTTTAATATTTCTTGATCTAGCCAATGAAACAATGGCGGGAATGTCTTGCATTTCAAAGGTTTGGGATCCAGGGGCTTCGCAATAGATTACCTTTGTGTTGGGTTGAATCAGCGTGGATAAGTCACTGTTTGCGCTGTAATAAGTAATTTCAACACCAAAACGCCTTAAATGATTGTCGCAGAAGGCGCGGCTGGGTTGATAAACGCTGTCAATAACGAGAATATGATCGCCAGTTTTGACAAAAGCCGATAGCGCGCTGGATAAAGCGGCGGTGCCACTGGAAACCGCAATGCCGCCATAACCGCCTTCCAGGGCAGCAATTTCTCGCTCAAACTGAAAAGTAACGTCACTGCCGTGTCGGCCATAAGAAGGGCGCTTATACCATTCGCTGCTGGCGGCACGAAGTTCGTCCATCGTATCAAACAGAATGGTCGAGCCGCGCATAATTGGTGGGTTGACCATCCCCCCGTAGGCCTTAGAGTTACGTCCTATGTGGCATAATTTTGTTTCGATATTCACGCGTGCACCTGCAATTATAAAGTGCGCGCAATATAGTCTATGTTTAAGCAGTTTTCTAGCGATATCCGCACATTCCGGCGTTGTTTTAGATAAAGTTAAACAACGTGGTGAAATTTCCTGTGGTGTAACAACCGGGCTAGCGGGTTTTTCCTTGCCAGATAGCAAAGGCAGCTGGCGCGGTATGGATGTGGATTATTGTCGCGCCTTGGCCGCGGCTGTTTTTGGCGATTCTAGAAAGGTGCGTTTTGTTCCCTTATCAGCGCAACAGCGATTTACTGCTTTGCAATCGGGTGAAATTGATGTGCTTTCACGTAATACCACCTGGACACTTTCCCGCGATACAAATCTGGGCATTAGTTTTGTAGGAGCCATGGTTTATGGCGGGCAGGGCTTTCTGGTTCCCAAGGAATTTTCACTTAATAATATAAATGAACTTGATGGCGCATCTATTTGTATTCAAAGTGGAACGACCAATGAATTAAATGTTGCAGATTATTTTAGAAAAATCGGTAAAAAAGTTGAAGCCGTGGTTTTTGAAAGTTTTCAAGAAAGTGTTAGTGCGTTTTTTGCTGGGCGTTGTGATGCCTATACGGAAGACGTAATGATGCTGGCTGTTATTCGGGAAAACAATGCAACGGATGCTGGCGGTTATGATATTTTGCCACAAACAATTTCCAAAGAACCCCTGGGGCCATCTATTGCCCAAGGTGACCAAGAATGGTTTAACATTGCCCGCTGGACATTATTTGCACTGATTGAGGCTGAAGAACTGGAAATAACCAGTCAGAATATCGAAGAGAAGTTAAGTTCAGATAATCCGGTTGTTAAACGATTTCTTTCCGATAAAGCCGCCAATAGCGGCCTTGGTTTACCGGATGACTGGACAGTGCAGATTATTAAATCTGTGGGGAATTATGGTGAAATATTTGAACGTAATTTGACTCCCTTGGGGTTGGAGCGTGAAACAGCGAATAATGGCTTAAATCGGCTTTACACCAACGGCGGCCTATTATTTAGCCCGCCGTTTCGGTAAAGGTTATTTCTGGAATGCGCTATCAATATATGTAATCTAAAATAGTTAAGCCAGATTCTTTATATAAGTTGGTGGTAATCATTATTTTAACAATTTTAACTAATATATTACAAAGGTTAAGTATATCTTATAACACTCATGCGCTTTATATTAATTACCCTGCTATTTATCTGCTTTGTCGGACTAGGCATATGGTATGCCTCATCGAAAAGCAATTCTAATATCGAAATATTTCAACACGCTATACTTACAAAAGATCAGCAGGCCGTCTTGGAAATTTTCAGACAACAACCAAAATGGCTGGAAGCATATCTGATTAAGCCGGAAAATCTGGAGGCTTTAGTGAAGGCTTTGCCGGAAAGTATTGAGCTTATCTTAGGTTATCCATTCAGCAAACCTGATGAAATTTTAAACGCGGTACTTCAGACGCCTGCTGTTGAAAACCCGGAATCGTTTATCCGCACAGTTGTTTATAAGCATGGTCTTAATTTGCATTCTTTAACGCCAAGCCCGCTAATTGTTACATTAAAATCATCAAGGGATGGTAGAAACCGTTTGAATATTGCCAGATTTATGTTGCAGCCGGAATTCAAGCCTGAGGCATATTATAGCGGATGTTATCCGCTTAATTCTCGTGCTTATCCAGTGGAACAGCCTGTCATCAGCGTTGCAAAAGAACAGCAAAAGACATGTGATAATGTAATTAAAGCTTTCACTGAAACGCCTTTTTATTATCCACGTAGTGAGCTTGAAGCTTTCCCGAATTTACAGCTTATTTTGCAAAAATATGCTGATCGTTTGGATGGCTATAATCTTACGGATGTAGGAAAAGAACGTATTCTTGATAATCCACCGGTCTGGTTTCCTATCCATGTTCTGCAACTTCAGGCACAGCATGTCGGGCGCATTTACCGCCGCCGCCCGGCTGATTTTATGCAATATTTTGCTGATAACCCTTCCCTTGGCAAACAAGTGCAGGAAAAAGCCGTAAGTGCGCTGCTGTTTATGTCGTTGGAGGCTAACAAAACAGCAGTAATCTTGAGTAAATATCTGCAAAAAATGGATAGTGAGCAAAAGACAACTGCCTACATTACTGAACTAGCGGTTGATGCGATTCGGGCAGAAAATCTTGCTGTTACAAGAATGCTATTAACAACACCAAAAGTTACCGGGCAAATTTATTCTTTCGAAAGCTGCGGTATTCGGGCGCCTATGCATCCGCTATGCAGAAAAATTTCGCGGGCGGCGGCAAGCTCAACAGTTGATGAAATTCACAGAATGGTCTGTGACCTGAAAATAGGGTGCAATGATGGAAAGTTTATCAAAATAAGCGGGCTCGAGGCTTTGGCTGATCCCGCACTACCGGATGCCGCTGTGCTAAATCGTTTGCAGCAACTAATTCGTGATCAAAGTGGCGGCCTAACAGAATACTGGCGAGAAGGCGGATTATATCCTCACTGGATTAAAGAAGCTGTGCGGCAAGAACGTTTGCCCGTTTTAAAATGGCTGGTTGATAAAAATATTAAATCTGAAAAATATGGTGCAGCAGGCTTCGATACATCACGAAAAACATTATTATCTGTATTAGTGGAAAATAATGACATGCAGACTGTGCAAAAAGTATTGAACAGGTATGAAAATAAGTCATTTATAAAACAACATGTAAATGCCGTGGTGCGGGGTAAAAGTATACTTGAATTGGCGCGGCATACAGAAAACACCGCTATGGTTAAACTGCTGAAAGGAAACGGTGCGATTGATATTCCGGCAGAGCGAAGCAAGTGGGCAGACAAAGCCTGCGCCGCTACTGAAAAAGTGTTCAACGCCCAACAAAGTTCTAGTCAATACACAGCAAAAGAGACGCTGCAAATGGTTAAACAAGCCAAGGCTATATTTGATGCCGCACATCGTTCCTATCCCCCCGGACGCGGGCAGCGCGAAAGCCTGTTTCCCGGGTTTAATAGCATAAGTATTGCCAGTGCTGATTTCCCTGATGACAGGCAAAGAAGTTTTGAAGAAGATATGAAGAAAGTACAAGTCAGAGGCGGTTCATACCTGCGCCCGAATGTTGAACGGTTTTACCGCTGTAAAAACCTGTTAAGCAATGTGTATGCCCCGAAAATAGGCGTTATGGGAAGGTAGCTTATAAAGAGCGTATCCTTAAAGCCCCGCTTATCACCAGCGAATTTTAATCTCTAATTCCTCTCCCCGAGATTCCTGCTCATACTCCACTTTATAGGTGGCATTTTCACTAATGCTGAATGTTTTATCATTAAGCGTAACAGTGTCGCCAGAGGCAATGGCCTCTAAAATACTTTTCAATTCAGCATCATTGCGCTGAAACACTTTCTGTGTTTCGTTATCCTTAAAACTATTGAAAAACCTGTTTTGTGGTTTAGAGCTGGGTGGCACATTATCACTATAACGGTCACCACTGCCGCCTTTGCTAAAGATCATAATAGCCAGTATCCCGATTACTAAACCAATAACAAGGCCGATTCCGCCACTCATTTAACAGGCCATTTAAACTGAAATTCCAGCTCCTCTTCGCCATCTTCACGTTCGTGTTCAATGCTCATTTCCACATCAGCCGGAATGTAAATACGTTCACCGGCCACCTGAATTTCATAAGCCCTGTTTTCTTTCAGGCATTCTACCAAACGTTCCAGCTTTTTAATAGTTTCATCTCTGGTATAAGTTTTTTCAATATCGCGATCTGTCATATCATTTTGATAAATACTTGCCACACCACGGGCAAGTAGTTATTTAAACCCCATGCCTACACCCATTTTAATGCCTGCATTATCCCCGACTATGACAGAAGGAACTTTAGCCAACTGGTTGAAGGCCGAGGGAGATACTATAGAATCTGGCGATGTTATTGCCGAAATTGAAACTGATAAAGCAACTATGGAAGTAGAAGCTGTTGATGAAGGTGTTTTGGGAAAAATTCTGATAGCAGCTGGTACGCAGAACGTGGCAGTAAATGCTGAAATAGGCGTGCTGCTGGCGGATGGTGAAAGTATGGAAGACTATAAACCTGCTGCTAGTTCGCCCGCTGAGAAGGTTGAGAAAGAAGATAGTAGCAGTGCGCCAGTGCGCCAGGACGAAGAGGTTGCTGTGGCGGCTACCCCTAGCCCTGCTCCGGTATCAAAACCACAAAGTAAGCCTAATAATAGCGGGCGGATTTTTGCTTCGCCGTTGGCCAAAAGACTGGCGAAAGACGCAAGCATTGATCTTTCTACCGTTACAGGAACGGGGCCAAAAGGGCGCATTATAAAGGTAGATATTGAAAATTACCAACCGCCAAAAGCAACGGCACAACAAGCATCGAATGATCTTTCGTTTGATGCCAAAGGCATGCCGCCCGCGCGTATTGAGCAGCCTTCCACCATGCGCCAGGTTATTGCGCGTCGCTTGACTGAATCAAAGCAAACCGTACCGCATTTCTATTTAACCGTTGAAGTGGCGCTGGATGCGTTGATGGCGCTGCGCAAGCAAATTAACGAGCGTGAAAATAACCCAGTAAAATTAACAGTAAACGACTTCATTATTCGTGCCAGCGCCCTTGCCTTAAAAGAAGTGCCTGCGGCTAATGCCAGTTGGCAAGACGACGGCGTGCATTACTATGAGCGTGCCGATATTTCTGTTGCCGTGGCAATTAACGGTGGTTTAATAACACCTATTCTTAGGGGGGCTGATCAAAAACGCCTGCCGGAACTTTCAACGGAAATGAAAGATTTAGGCGGTCGAGCCAAAGCTGGTAAATTGCTACCAGAAGAATTTACGGGCGGCACGTTCAGCATCTCTAATTTGGGCATGTTTGGCATTTCCAATTTTCAGGCCATCGTAAACCCGCCACAAGGCGCAATTTTAGCTATTGGTGCTGGCAGCCAGAAAGTTGTTATAAAAGATGGCCAAATGGTGTCTGCAACAATTATGAACTGTACGCTATCAGTTGATCACCGTGTGGTAGATGGTGCAGTCGGTGCTGAATTTATGGCGGCTTTTAAGCGGCTAATGGAAGATCCTATTGGGTTGGTGCTGTAAACTTGGTTTAACGATATAGTGCTTCCAAAATAAAACCGGCTCCAAAACTTTTTTATGGCTGCTCCATGTAAATGGAACAGCCAACACCCCGCGTTTGTGGTAGGATTGCTGTTTTCCTGACGGAAACCGTCACAGACTGCACAAAATTATTCTGTAAACAATATCGCCCTACAGTTTCACCAAATTCTTCAACCAGTAACGTATGCTGCTGCGCCAGATTTTCAATATACTGAACCACCTCCGCATAATTCAAACTTTCTGATAAATCAGCAGGCTTTCTTTTTAAAATGGCTTCCACGGAAACCAGTAATGGTTGCGCCACGTTTTGTTCTTCTGGCAATAGGCCAATCAGCGCATTAACCTGCAGTTCTTTAACAATAATCGTGCATTGATACATTCTGATTGTGGCTAGCAGGTTTTAATGCTAGAAGAAACAATAAACATGATAATTCCGGTAAAGATGAAGCGCGGTAAGATATACGAAGGCAAAGCCAAAATCCTTTTTGATTCGATGCAACCAGGCACCTTGGTGCAGCATTTTAAAGATGATGCAACGGCTTTTAACAACAAAAAAAAGGCACGATTGAGGGAAAAGGCGTTCTAAACAACATGATTTCTGAATTTATCATGTTGCGTTTAGGCGATTTGGGTATTCCCACGCATTTTATAAAACGTCTAAATATGCGCGAACAATTAATTCGTAAGGTGGAAATTATTCCGCTTGAGGTGGTGATCCGTAACATTGCTGCAGGTAGTATGTGTAAACGCCTGGGGATAGAAGAAGGGCGACGTTTGGAACGCCCTATTATTGAATTTTATTTAAAAGATGATGATTTAGGTGACCCGATTGTAACGGAAGAACATATTTTTGCCTTTGATTGGGCTACGCCTTTTGAATTAAACGCTATGGTTAATATGGCCATTCGTATTAATGACTTTATGTGCGGGCTATTTGCCGGTATTGGCCTGCGGCTGGTTGATTTCAAGCTGGAATTTGGCCGACAAGAAATGGAAGATGATGGCGAACCACAAATTTTATTAGCCGATGAAATAAGCCCGGATAATTGCCGTCTGTGGGATATTAAAACCGATGAAAAAATGGACAAGGATCGTTTTCGCCAGGGGCTGGGTGGTGAAAAAGCCGCTTATCAAGAGGTGGCGCGCCGTTTAGGCGTTTTTGCCGGTGAAATTAACGAAAAAATTGTAGAGGTTGTGCCTGCAAACGACACACCCGAAAAAGAGGAAGAGTAGGATGTTGACCGTTACCGTAACCGTGATGCCCAAAAAAGGCGTGCTTGACCCTCAAGGGAAAACTATTGCCGATACGTTAAATCGACTAGGGTTTGAGAATGTGAAAGATGCCCGCCAGGGAAAGTCTATTGTTTTAACTGTTGATACGGATGATGAAGAAGCAGCGAAAGAGCAAGCCTTGCAAATGTGTAAGAAATTGTTGGTCAATGCGGTAGTGGAAGAGGGTAGTGTAGCTGTTGATTAAAACTTATATATAAAGATAGGTGTAGTAACGTGGATAATAATAACCCGCCTACCTACGAAGATTTAGTTGGGATGGTGGCAGCTGCTGGCGAACAATGCTCAACTATGGCTGTAAGTCAATGGTCTTTCAGATACTCTAAAGAAGATGAAAGTTCAATGGAATTTTTTGACAGATTTACGAGGGAAGTATGGAACATAAATCGTAACGTTATTTTTTCCACTGACCCTTCTAACGGTATAGAGTTATAAAAGTTATTGAGCGTTTCATAGAGCTGTAAAAATATGAAAATATTTGAAATAGGCATTGAAGGTGAGGCGCTTGCGAAAAATTATCTTATCGATAGAGATTTTAAAATTTTAACCGAGCGCTATATCTCGCAATTTCGCCGAAGCGGTGCGGGTGAAATTGATATTGTTGCCAAGAAAAACGAAATATACCATTTTATTGAAGTAAAAAGCCGACAATCTAGTGAAAAAGCATTAGAATCATTAACTGTAAAACAAATCCAGCGCCTCTATACTGCTGTATCCTGCTATTTTGCTGAAAATGATTTACCGGAAGATACGATTTGTCAGCTTAGTTTGATTACTGTTGCGAATGGCAAGGTCACAGGCATGCATCAAATTGAAACAGGTTAATCGCTAGGCTTGCCCCGGTTTAAAAACTTTCCTATAAGTTGCTGCTATGACAGATTTTTCGACACTGATGAAAGGAAAGCGTGGCCTTGTGATGGGGTGCGCTAATGAGCGTTCTATTGCCTGGGGCATTGCGCAAAGTTTATATAAAGCCGGTGCCGAAATGGCCTTTACCTATCAAAACGAGGCCTTAAAAAAACGTGTAACGCCTATGGCTGAACAAGTGGGGGTAAAAACATTAATTGAATGTGATGTTACGTCTGAAGAAAGTTTAGACAAAGTTTTTGAAACGTTAGAAAGATGAATGGGGTAGTCTGGATTTTGTAGTACACGCGGTGGCGTTCTCTGATAAAAATCAGTTGAAAGGCCGTTATTACGATACGACAAAAGATAATTTCCAGATGACCATGGATATATCTTGTTTTTCATTCACTTCTGTTGCGCGCCGCGCCGCGCCGCTATTAAACGAAGGCGGGAGTTTGTTGACACTTAGTTATTATGGTGCCGAAAAAATGATGCCGCATTACAATGTGATGGGTGTTGCAAAGGCTGCATTAGAGGCATCTGTGCGTTATTTAGCTGTTGATTTGGGGCCACAGGGAAAACGCGTAAATTGTATTTCTGCTGGCCCAATCAAGACATTGGCCGCCAGTGGTATTGGTGATTTCCGTTATATTATGAAATGGAATGAAGACAACTCGCCGCTGCGTCGCAACACGACGCAGGAAGAAGTAGGCAATACGGCGCTTTACCTATTGAGTGATCTAGCTAGTGCCGTGACAGGTGAAGTTCTGCATGTGGATGGCGGCTATCACGTTATGGGCATGCGCGCAGTTGACGGCGATGTTAAGGACTTGCCGGAATTTCAAGGAAAGTAATAAACTGTAATCATATGGCCAGTAGATCTATGAAAACTAATTCTTTCAACTTATACGTGGGTTTCCGCGTAAGCTGTTAGAGTACGAAAAATTATTGACTTCTGTCACAACTATTTAGTGTTTCAGTTATATTTGCAGCATGAAATTCATTTATAGTATCTCTTAGTTCTATAACGGAAGGCATGGTAGCAATTGTTTGTTGCATGCTGTTAAGATCAAGGCGATTAAAATCAGCATTAGCTTTTTTAATTTCTGTAAGACGTGCTTCTGATAACAATTTCATAATCTTAGATGCGCAGCCTGAGTTGGTGTGCATATTTTCTTGTGATGCATCTGCAAGTAACTTGAGAAACTTCTGCATTTGCTGGTCGTCTTCTAATGAATTTTCGCCAAGGCGAATAAGGATATCATCGTCACTATTTAAAGAGGTAATACGTATTTCATTATCGGGGGCTATATTGCTGGTATGGGTTTTAGTAATGATTTCTTTGACGGCTGCTTTTAATTTTTCAATAATCAAGGATTCAGAATCATTAAATTTTATGCGTTGTATTAAAAAAGTTTCATCGGCTTTAGGTGAATTGCTCTGTGCAGGTAATATTACAATGCAGTCTGATTTTATGGGTTCTAAGAAATGGTCATTTTCAAATATATCTTGCAATGAATGTAATATATCGTTGCCATCAATACGATTTTCAATTGCATATTCGTGTACTGATCTAATCTGAGTTGTTGCAATTGATAATGTTTTTAAAAACTGCTCTTTTTCGCTTTCTGAAATGTTGAAGTGAATATGCTCAATATCATCTAAAGACTTTCCAGCCAGTAAAGCTTTTTGCCTTTGCCAAAGTTTACTTAAATAATCTTCTGCGGGGTTCGGTTGCTTTGCAAATCCCATCGGCTTTGGGGGATTAAGAAAGTTACAGTGTTCGGCCAATAGATTGCTAGTCGCTTCGTAGGCGCTATAATCAAGCTTTTTATCCAAGCCGTTGAGAAGTCCGCCAACATCAATCGCATAACTTGCGAGTAAATAAGACTCTTCGCTCTCGGGGTAAGCATCTTTATCGTTTCTCAGAATGCTTAAGATATTATCTTTCAGAGTTTCATTTTTCATGGATAGACCATAATTGTTAAGTAAAGAACCTGATATATTTTAGCGCACACGTTACCAACCAACCATCTGTGACCAATGATTCTCATAATACTGGATGAACATCATCATAATGGTGCCTAGCACGGCAAATAGCATGAGCAGGCCGCCGACAATTTGTAGGGGCATGGCAACGAAGAAAATCTGCATCTGTGGCATTAGGCGGGAAAGCAGACCCATGCCAACGTTGAAGACGATACCGACAATCAGGAAAGGGGCGGATAGTTTAACGGCGAGTAAGAATGTATCGGAAACCAGACGGGCGATTTGTTGCGTCATATCTTCCCAAACAATGTTACTGGCAGTAAAAACCTGGTAGCTATCTGTAAGGGCAATAATGGCCATATGGTGCATGTCGGTAGCGAATAGAAGGGCGATGCCAGTAATTGATAAAAATACACCGACAATACCAGCTTGTTGTGCCATGGAAGGGTTTAGGACAAAAGCATTAGCCAGACCAGTTTGCATACCTATAATGGTTCCGGCGGTTTCCAGCGCCAATAAAATCATGCGTGCCGATAGGCCAATGTACAGGCCTATAACGACTTCTCCGGCTATGATTAAAAACAGTGCAACAACGTTAGTGGGAATATCAGGAATGATAAGGGTGGGTAACAAAACAACACTCAGCATTACCGCCAACACCAGCCGGGAACGGGTGGAAATAAACTGTTCTCCTATGCCAGGCAGTAAAATCATCGCTGTGCCTATGCGGGCAAAGACGAATAGTAGGCCAAAAACCTGTTGTGGCAGGAATTCTACAATAGTCATTGATGACGCAACCTAGATTCTATCATACAGTTGCAGTGTAAAATCTTTCAAAACCCCCAGCATAAAAGGCATAAACAAAACCAGGGTAATAAACACGGCCATAATTTTGGGAATAAATGCCAGTGTCATTTCCTGAATTTGCGTTAAGGCTTGGAATAGAGAGACTATTAACCCAACCCCCAGCGACATTAACAGGACAGGTGCTCCCATTTTGACAATCGTCCAAATGCCGCCACGAATAACCTCAATAATATCAACTGTTTCCATGGCTGTATTTTGCCGCATTTATGGTAAAAAAAGCTTTAAGGAGTACTTTCTAAAACCTTTTGATAAGCAGCCACAAAAAATTGTAGTAAAGACATGATTATTTAAGCATATTCACAGCCCTATGACCCATATTACAAAAGGCATTATCTTAGCAGGCGGTTCGGGGACTCGCTTGCACCCCATCACACGTTGCCAAAGCAAGCAATTACTGCCCATTTATAACAAGCCAATGATCTACTATCCCATCGCAACCTTAATGGAAGCAGGTATTCGGGAAATGCTGATTATCAGCACGCCATATGATCTGGTACGGTTTAAAGAATTGCTAGGTTCGGGGGAAGATTGGGGGATCAAACTGGAATATGCTATTCAAGAAGAGCCGCGTGGCTTGGCAGATGCTTTTATTGTGGGGGAAAAATTTGTTAATAACGAATCGGCGGCTTTAATATTGGGAGACAACTTGTTCTATGGCGGGGGAATGCCGGAAAAGCTGCACAAGGCGGCTAGTCGAAAAAAGGGAGCCACGGTCTTTGCTTATAAAGTCTCAGACCCTGAACGTTATGGCATTATTGATTTTAATAAAGAAGGAAAAGCGTTGTCTATTGCGGAAAAGCCAACAAAACCAAAGTCCAAATGGGCTGTTACAGGGCTTTATTTTTATAACGAACAAATTACGGAAATTGCCAAAGCCGTAAGGCCTTCTGCCCGTGGGGAACTGGAAATTACCGATATCAACCAGGCTTATTTACAGGAAGGCGCACTAAAAGTGGAAACGCTACATGGAGGGTATGCGTGGCTTGATACAGGAACACATGATTCCTTGCTGGATGCTGCGGAATATGTGCGATTAATTGAAAAGCGGCAGGGCATTATGATTGGCTCGCCAGAACTAACCGCCTTGCGCCGGGGCTATATTACACCGGAAAATGCCATTCATTTAGGCGAGAAGTTAAGAAAAACGGATTATGGCCAAAAGTTAATGGAAGCAGGGGAAGCCGCCAAAGACAACTACATATTTGCCTTATAGCTGTGCAAATTCTAGCCGTTCACCAAGGAAACGAGCTGTATGGCTCAGACCGTAGTTTTATTGCGGCATTAGAGGCTATTCGCCCCATAGCTAATAAGCTAACAGTTCATTTACCAGCCAGTGGCTCTATCAGCGAATTAATAAAGCCGTTAGCCGATGAGATTATTTATGGTAATTTGGGGGTATTGCGGCGTGGGCAGGTTGGCAAGCTTTTGACGACTCTGCCAAAACAAGTTTTAAAAGCCAGAATGCGTATGCAGGCGGCGGATCTGGTTTATATAAATACCTGTGTTGTCGCCGATTATCTGATTGCCAGTCGTTTCGTTAAAACAAAAACGGTGTGCCACGTGCGCGAAATGCCGCCAGAGGGCAGGGCGGGGGTTATTTTAAAAAAGCTATTACGTTTTGCTAAGTGTACAAATATTTATAATTCGCACGCGACACAGCAATCTTTTAATATGGTGCGCTGCAAAAAGGAATTTGTTGTTCATAATGGTGTGGATATTCAAGCTGTATCTAAGTTTCCTGAACCGTGCAAACCATTAAAAATTTTGATGGTTGGGCGTTTGAATAGCTGGAAAGGCCAGGATGTTTTGGTGAGGGCAACTAGCCAATCCAAAGACCTTAATCTAAAAGTGCGAATAGTGGGTGGCGTGTATGAAGGCCAGACGCATTTTAAGACAAATTTAGAGCAACTGATTCAACAATATGACTTGCAAGAAACTATTGAACTGTTGGAATTCACCGATAATATAAGCGGCCATCTAAATTGGTCGGATATTGTTATTGTACCTTCTAAAAAACCAGAACCCTTTGGCCGGGTGGCCATTGAAGCCATGGCGGCCAAAAGGGCTGTTATTGCCAGTAAACATGGCGGATTGGTGGAGATTGTTGAAGATAATGAAAGCGGGTTGTTGTGTAAGCCTGATGACTCTATTGCGTTGGCAAAGGCAATAGCGTTTTTTCACCACAATCCTGAACAAATAATGGCTATGGCAGAAAAAGGTTATGCGCGTTACCAAGCAACGTTTACACAGATAGCCTATCAGGAAAAGATTCAGGCCATTATAAAACAAATTTATGCTTAAAAAACTTTCTATTACCGGGATCAGAGGGATTCCCGCAGCGCATGGTGGGTTTGAAACGTTTGTTGAGTATCTGGCGCCTTACTTGGTGGAAAACGGGTGGCAGATAACTGTGTACTGTCAAGAAAAAGGCGATGCTGAATTCTATATTGATGAATGGCAGGGTATTACGCGGGTGCATATTCCTGTTAAAGGGACGGGCAGTTTATCCACCGTCTTATTCGACATAAAAAGCGTTTTCCATGTTTTGAAAGACAAAAAGCAGTTGAACCTGACGTTGGGTTATAATACGGCCTTCCTAAGTATATTTTATCGACTAATGGGTGTCAAAAACCTGATGAACATGGATGGCATCGAATGGAAGCGGCAAAAATGGTCAAGACCCATCAAGGCATTTTTCTATATTAATGAAAAACTCGGCTGCTGGTTTGCGAACCATCTGATAGCCGATCACCCAGCTATTAAAAAGCATCTTTGCAGAAATGTAAAAGAGAATAAAATTACGATCGCCAGTTACGGTGCGCCAGCCGTGCATGAGGCTGATGCCAGTTTATTAGTGCCTTACAATTTATTGCCAAAAGAATACGCCATTATGGTAGGGCGTATTGAGCCAGAAAATTCTATTCTATCGATTATAGAAGCATGGTCGGCCAAGAAGCGTGGCAAAAAACTGGTTGTTTTGGGCGGTTTTTTAAAAACAAATGCCTATCATTTGAAAGTGCGGCAAATGGCTAGTGATGAGGTAGTTTTTCTGGGGGCTATTTATGAACAGCGCGTTGTGCAAGCCTTACGGTTCTATGCGCGTCTATACATTCATGGCCATACAGTGGGCGGCACAAACCCTTCTCTTTTAGAATCTTTAGGCGCTGCCAACCCTGTTTTGGCGCATAATAACGCATTTAACAAATGGGTTACGCATAATGAGCAAGTCTATTTTAAAGATACAAAAGACTGTGCCGCAAAATTGGATGAGATTTTAAACGATGATGCGCTATTAAATGATATGAGTGCGGCCAGCCGAAAGCACCATACGGAATGTTTCCAATGGAAAGATATCTTGCCCCAGCATGAGGCATTGCTGGCGCGGTTTTTATAGTGAGCAATTTATTTAATACTTGCCTTAAGAGAATTAGGGCGTGTCATATTGAGCCAGAATAGGTGACTAGTATTCATGCCGCAACTCTCTATCGTTATCGCCACCTATAACGGGGCTCGTTATTTAAAGCCGCAAATTCAATCTATTCTAAATCAGACATTGCAAGATTTTGAACTGATTATTGTTGATGATGTTTCAACCGATGAAACGATAGCTATTATTGAATCGTTTTATGATTCCCGCATCACAATTCATCAAAATAAGCAGAATATAGGGGTGCAAGCCAATTTTGAAAAAGGTCTTTCATTGGCCAAGGCGCCCTATATTATTTTAGGCGATCAGGATGACGTTTGGAATGACGATAAATGCCATAAACTTTTACAGCAGATAAAGCAATGTAAAGCCCTAATGCTTTATAGTAATGCACAAATTATTGATGCAGCGGGGGCAGGTTTGGTTAAAACGTTAAAGGAATACAACCCCTTGGTAGGCATTACAGATTTCAGCGAGGTGTTTCTATTCAACAGTTTTGTTTGGGGCTGCACAACAATTATTGACAGCCAATTGCTAGCGCTGGCCAAGCCATTTCATCAAACATATTTTGGCCATGATTGGTGGCTATCGTTTGTTGCGGCTAAACATGGGAAACTGGTGTATCTGGATGAAATATTGGGCAGTTGGCGGGTGCATAATACTAATTTTTCAACCGATAAAAAGGGGCAGCGTTTAAGGCGTCGCCGACAACAGCAACAACTTTTTGCGGCCTTATCAGATAGAGATGATATGCCAAGGCAATTGCAGGAAATTTCAAGGCATGGCATGCACGCCTTGCAGCATCGACTGTCGCGAACTTTGTTTTTTTATAAGTATAGAAATGCCGCTTTTGCACGCTATCCCCAAAGGAAACGTGTTTTTATGGCGCTTAAGAAAATACTCTAGAATCTTTTAATATTACCTTAATAAGACTTTGATATTCCTTATATATATGTTTAGTCCCAAATTATGATGGTATATTTTATAGTGAATTACCATCGAAGGAGAAGATATGGGACAGATATTACACGGGAGCGCCCGCACGACTGAGGCGGTGCGTCGAAGTATCCAAAGTAGTGAGGAAAGCATAGCGAAGCTATCGGCCCGATATGGCTTAAATCCCAAGACAGTGCAGAAGTGGAAGAAGCGATCCTATACGCATGACAGTGCCATGGGGCCAAAAGAGCAGCGTTCTACGGTTTTAAGTGTAGAAGAGGAAGCGACTATAGTGGCTTTTCGTAAACATACGTTATTGCCGTTGGATGACTGTTTATACGCCTTACAAGAGAGCATCCCGCACTTGACGCGCTCATCATTGCATCGATGTTTGCAACGGCACGATATCAGCCGCTTGCCTGATGTTCCTGGTGCTGACGGCAAAAAGAAGCCAAAGAAAAAGTTTAAAAAGTATCCGATTGGTTATGTACACATTGACATAGCCGAGGTTCACACAGCAGAGGGTAGGTTATATCTGTTTGTCGCCATTGATGGAACCAGCAAGTTTGTTTACGTGGAGCTACAGGAGAAAGCTACTAGACGCATTGCAGGTGACTTTCTGAAAGCCTTTCTAAAAGTGATTCCCTACAACGTGCATACCATCCTAACAGACAATGGCGTACAGTTTACTGATACCAGAGGTCAATACAGAACAACAAAAGAAATTCAGCATTGCATGGCAAATAAAGAGCTGTTTCTCTGCACAACCTTTGAACTCATTTGCGCCAAAGAAGATATCGACTACAGACGCACCAAGCCTGCCCACCCCTGGACAAACGGGCAAGTAGAGCGCATGAACAGAACTATCAAAGAAGCCACCACAAAACGCTATCACTACGATTCACATCAACAACTAAAACAGCACCTCTACAACTTTATCAATGCCTATAACTTCGCCAAACGTCTCAAGACTCTGAAAGGCTTAACACCCTACGAATACATTATTTCCTGCTGGCAATCCGAACCCGAAAGATTTAAATCTAATCCTAACCATCATAGTCTGGGACTAAACATATAAATGCGTTTTGTACTTTATTTTCATTTCGGCATTATGGGGGGTATTATTTTTAGCCTGTTCATCATGCTGCAACTTACCCATAGCCTTGTGACAGTAATTACAGGGTTTGCTTATAGACTAATTTGCAAGGCTTCGCCGGAACCCGTTTATTCGCGCTGGCTTACCTATAAAAACTCCTAGCAGCGATGCGATTGGCACGAAATACAGTATTAATATTCCAGCCAGTGGCTGTACTAATATAAACTGTTTTAGGCCAATGGTGATAGACCATAAAACAATAGATACGACAATAGTGACGGTAATCGGTAGTAAGCTGCCTCGCCGTGAAAATTGTGCCTTAAGTAGTGTGCCGGCTGCCAGCAAGGGCAAACAAATTGTTAATAGCACTTGTGCCATACGGCCATGTGCGGCGGCCTTGTCTTGTGTGTCGCCACGCCACAAAGTTGGCAAGCCTTTTTCTTTATCAGAAAATTTTCGGTCGCGTTTAATAGGCATCAAGGCGCCAAGATCTAGAATATAACTCTCAAAATAGAGGCTGGAAAACTTGCCACTATTTTTATTAATCTGTTGTCTTAAGCCGTTTGTAATGGCAATGCGTGGCGCATTGTCAACAATAACCAGTTGCCCGGTTTCAGCGGTTATCGTAACCGGTTCCTGCTGTTGTCTGTTATCATGAATAACTAGGTTTTCTAGGGTGCCATCTGTCTTTCTGCCACCAACATAAATGGTAATATCATCGGTTATCTGTGTAAATGTTCCCTCCTGCAAAAGGGAAATAGCGTAACCGTTTCTAAGCTGATATTGGGTGTCTCGAAAAACTTTTTGGCTTATTGGCATGCCAATAGCCGCAATAAACAAAACAACAATCGCAGTAGCCGCAGCAGCCGCGGCAACAGGCGCCAGTAATGCTGATTTATTTAAACCAATAGTCTGCATTACAATAATTTCTCTATGCCGCAATGCTGCCTGGTATACAACCAGCACGGCAATTGTAATGCTTAGGGGTAAAATAACCAATAAAAAGCCGGGCAGCATTGATAACATTAGCTTTGAAAATAAAACCATCGGCGCACCACGATTTAAAACAAAATCTAGAAACCTTAGGGATTGTGCCAGCAAAATTAAACCACATAAAAGCAAGGTGATAAGCAAGGTAACCACCAGCAATCGTTTTATAAAATAATGATTCAACATGCCTGTTTTTGTTCTATAGCCGTTATAGGGCGCAAACGGTATAGAAATATGATATGAAGTATCACCAGGGTCGAGAAACCCTGACATACAACGGTTAGGCGATTAACTTAAAGTTTCGTAAATCCGTCACTGACAATGCAACAGAAAAGCCCCTTGCGAGACTCTCCCGGGGGCTTTTTTGTTAACGTCTTTCTAACCATAACTGTCTACACTACGGTTAATGAGTATCGGCCTGCAATCGGGACAAACCCAAAGCCAACAACAATCGTTGGCCATGACGCCACAATTGCAGCAGGCTATTAAAATCTTGCAATACTCAAACCAGGAATTAATCGACTTTGTAACTGGCCAGTTATTAGAAAACCCTTTACTAGAAGCGCCTGACTTGCCCCATAGCCATGGTAACAGTTATACCAGCAGTGCCGTTGATGCTAGCCAATGGGAAGATAAACTGGTGCAACAGAAAACCCTGCGCCAACATGCTGAAGATGAAGCGGGTTTAATTTTAAACACGCCACAAGAAAAATTGATTGCGCTATACTTTATTGATGGGCTGGATCGCTATGGCTATGTACGTGCCAGTATTGATGATGTTTGTGGTATAACGGGGGCTAGCGTAAAACAGGCAGTCGCTGTATTGAAAAAATTACAAACCATGGAGCCCATGGGTATTTTTTGCAGAGATATAGCAGAATGCCTGAAGCTGCAACTGAAAGAGCAAGGGGATTATACCCCTGCAATGCGCCTATTAATAGATAATTTGGATTTGCTGGCAAATGGCGATGGTAAAAAATTGGCTACTATCTGTAAGGTAGAAATGGAAGTTTTGCAAGAAATGGTTGCAACGGTGCGCTGTTTAAACCCGCGCCCGGCTTCTGACTTTCTGCCGGAGGAAGAGGCCATTATTCTGCCGGATATCATTGTAATGCCCCTGCCAGACGGCGGATATCATGTAGAATTAAACAGTGATACCTTGCCCAAAGTATTAGTAAATAACGAGTACAGCGCGCGGCTGAATCAGGTAAACAAGCAGGAAAAAAGCTATATTAAAACCTGTCAGCAGCAGGCAGATTTTATTGTAAAATCCCTGGAAACGCGGGCGGAAAACATTCTGAAAGTAGCGGTGGAAATTGTGAAAAGGCAGGAGGCCTTTTTTGATAAAGGCGTGCGCTATCTAAAGCCAATGGTGCTGAAAGATATTGCCGAAGCCACCAATTTACATGAAAGCACCATCAGCCGGGTAACCACTAATAAATATATGCTGACAGCGCGTGGCACTGTGCCGCTAAAATTCTTCTTTACCTCCAGCGTTGCCGGCATTACTGGCGAAGGCGTGGCGGCAACTGTCGTGCAAGATCACATCCGGCAATTAATTGAAAACGAAGGCAAGCGCGTGATGTCTGATGACGCTATAAAAGCTGCCCTGGACGACAAAGGCATTACCATCGCCCGCCGCACCGTTAGTAAATATAGGGAGGGCATGGGAATAGGTTCTTCTGTGGAAAGAAGGAAGGCTTTGAAACGGTTGTAAAATATTTACTTTTGGCCTGTAAAACTAGTAATTTATCTTTTCGCTCAAAATACCTAAAAATCTAAATCACAAGTTTTAGGGGGCTGGTACTTATCCTTCGTATTTTACACGAAAGTATGGATCACGAAAAATATTTTTAATCATACAGCCAACCCGCCCAGCGCCTCTCGCGCCGCCTTATTCATCCGCTGTTCCACAAAATTTTCACTAACTTTCTCCAGATACTCAATAGCGCCGGTGATTTTATCGCGGTTATCCTGGGTGGCGGCTTGTTGTAGGGCGAGGGCGGCCTGATTAATTTCTTGACGTTCGCTTTCATCAATTAAATTACCATCTTTCCCCAAGGCGGCATCTAGGGCACTTAAAACACGTTTGGCGTCAACTTTCGCTTGTGCTAGCAGGCGTTGCTGCATATCAGCCTGGCCATGTTGCAAACTTTGATACAGCATATCAGCCATTTTTTCTTCAGAAATACCATAAGTTGGTTTTACGGCAATTTCCTGTTGCTGACCGGTTGTTTGCTCAGTGGCGGAAACAGTTAATAGGCCGTCGGCATCCACATTAAATTGCACACGAACGCGGGCGGCTCCGGCTGTTAAAGGGGGGATGCCGGAAAGGCAGAATTTGGCCAGTGAGCGACAATCGGCAACCATTTCTCGTTCGCCTTGTACCACATGAATTTCCAGCCCGGTTTGGCCGTCTTGATAGGTGGTGAAATCTTGAGCCTTGGAAATTGGAGTAGGGGAATTACGAGGAATAATTTTTTCCACCAGCCCGCCCATGGTTTCCAGGCCAAGAGAAAGCGGCGTTACGTCAAGCAACAAAGCGCCCTTACCGCCAGTTAAACTGTGGGCTTGCAGGGCAGCGCCTTGCGCAACAATGGTGTCAGGGTCTAAATCCGTAAGAGGTTGCTGATCAAAAAACTGGGCTACTTGCTGTTGTACGATGGGGGTGCGTGTACTGCCGCCCACCAAAACAACGCCTTGTATTTCTGCTTTTTTAATATTGGAATCATTCAAGGCTTTTTGACAAATCGATAATGTTTTATCAATAATAGGTTGTAAAATTTTTTCTATATCGCCCTTCATAAAGCGATGAGAAGCGTCCTTATTATTCGGCAATACAACGGTCATATCGGCGCTGTGCTGTTGGCTAATTTTATGTTTGGCTTCTTTGGCAGCGCTTAGATATGGGGCAGGGTTTTGTAAGGGCTGGTCGTAACCAACATGGCATAAAAAACTATCTAGAATCGCTTGGTCAAAATCATCGCCGCCAAGTGCTGTATCTCCGCCGGTGGAAAGCACTTGAAAAACGCCTTTTTCCAGGCGTAAAATAGAAATGTCAAAGGTGCCGCCCCCTAGATCATAGATGGCGTAAATGCCTTCCTTCGCTGCATCTAAGTTGTAGGCCAGGGCAGCAGCGGTTGGCTCATTGACCAGCCGTAAAACCTCTAGGCCAGCCAGCTTTGCGGCATCTTTAGTGGCTTGGCGTGCCGTATCATCAAAATAGGCAGGAACGGTAATAACGGCTTTATGAATGGTGCTTTCCAAATGATTTTCTGCCAGGAATTTTAAATATTTCAGAATTTCAGCCGATAATTCAATAGCGCTGTATCCTTCATTAGTTGCAGGATATACATAAGGTAGATTGTCTTTAATTGCTGTGGCATAAGGGAAGTTCTCCGGAACTTTTCCTTCCATTAATCTTTTAACAGATTTAACGGCATTGGGCATCCCTATGGCACGATTGCCAACAATTGCCCGTCCATTTAGAAAGCTGATTACAGACGGTATTAAAAGTTGCCCATCAATATCTGTCAGAATTTCCGGTTGTTCGCCTTGGCGAACCACAGCAACGACACTGTTGCTGGTGCCTAAGTCAATACCAATGGCAATTTCTGGTTGCTCATTATCAGATTGTTTGGTGGGTTCCTGAATTTTTAGCAGCATGCCTTATTATATAAGACTGCCATAAAATTATAACAGTTTTATTAGGGCAACTATGAAAGCTGCCTGGGTAAAGCTAATGCCAATAAACCATTTTAACATTTCAGCGCGCATCGAATCTATTTTGCTATCGATTTTAGCGTCTGTAAGCTCGAATCTATGAAATACTTCCTTGAATGAGTCATTGACCTCACCTTTGAATTTATCCATGTCGCCCCTAAATTTTTCCAGATCTCTTTTAGTGACAAGATTTGTTTCTAGAGTTTTAACTTGCTGCTCTGCCAAAACTTCGGCTTGTTGCTCATTAAAACCGGCCTCCTTCAAACGTTTGGCATAACCCAAAGAATTAAAATGCCATGTACTCACATGAAAACTATACCAATTTTCCGCTAAAACTTCAATATATATCATGCTAAGACTGGCTTATGTTCGCCATCCGCCACGAAAACAATAATAACACCGGACTATGTTAATGCGCTAAACCCTCCACAGCGAGAGGCTGTGAAACATACCGAAGGGGCTTTATTGCTGCTGGCGGGTGCAGGTACTGGTAAAACCAAGGCACTTACAACACGGTTGGCTTATATTATTGATAACCAGCTTTGCCGCCCTTGGCAGTTGCTGGCGGTAACGTTTACCAATAAAGCGGCGCGGGAAATGCGCGAGCGTGTGGCGCAATTGGTGGGGGAGCAGGCGCAGGATATGTGGCTAGGAACGTTTCACGCTATTTCCGTAAAAATTCTACGCCGCCATGCGGAGCGAGTAGGGCGCACCTCGCAATTTACTATTCTGGATGCGGACGATCAGCAACGCTTATTAAAACAGTTGATCAAAGCCAATAATATTGATGAAAAGCGGTTTCCGCCGCGGCGTATTATGGGCATGATTCAGCGTTGGAAAGATAAGGCATGGAGACCTGAAGATGTGCCGCCAAGGGAAAGTAATATGGCAGAAGGCAAGGCGTTACGGCTTTACAAGGAATATCAACAGCGACTGCAAACCATTAATAGCGTTGATTTTGGTGATTTATTGATGCTGACCGTGCATTTATTGCGGGAAAATGCCGACGTTTTAGACGAGTATCACCGCAAATTTAAATATGTATTGGTTGATGAGTATCAGGATACCAACGCTGCGCAATATTTATGGTTGCGATTGCTGGCGCAGGGAAGTGGTAACATTTGCTGTGTGGGGGATGACGATCAGTCTATTTACGGCTGGCGCGGGGCGGAAGTGGAAAATATTTTACGCTTTGAGCGGGAATTTCCAGAAGCTAAAGTAATTCGACTGGAACAAAATTATCGTTCTACTGAACATATTTTAGGTGCCGCCCACGGCATTATTGCCAAAAATGGCAATCGGTTAGGTAAAAAATTATGGACGGATAAAAATGGTGGTGAGGCAGTTGTTATCAAGGCTGTTTGGGACGGGCAGGAAGAAGCGCGACAAATTGCAGACGAAATTGAACGCATTCATCATCAGGAAAACCATAGCCTGAATGAGGTGGCGATTTTGGTACGCGCTGGTTATCAGACACGAGAATTTGAGGAACGATTTCTAACTATTGGCTTGCCTTATCGCATTGTCGGCGGCTTGCGATTTTATGAACGGCAGGAAATTAAAGATGCGCTAGCCTATCTGCAAGTCGTGGCGCAGCCTCGCAATGATATGGCGTTTGAGCGTATTATTAATAAACCCAAACGCGGCATTGGCCTGGCAACTATTCAAAGCCTTTATGCCGAAGCACGCCAGCATGATGAAAGCTTGATTGAAACTGTACAGCGTGGGTTGCAAGATAACACATTGCCTTCACGCGCCCGCAAGCCGTTAACTGCTTTTATGCAAGATTATCAACGCTGGCGTACTATGGCAGCAGAAATGGTGCCCCATGAATTAATGGGCATGATTCTGGATGAATCCGGCTATACCGCCATGTGGAAAAATGATGATGCACCGGATGCGCCAGGACGGCTTGAAAACCTGAAAGAACTTATTAACAGTATGGAAGCGTTTGACACGCTGAATAGTTTCTTGGAACATGCCAGTCTAGTGGCCGATGCCGGACAAGAGCAAAAAGACGAGGATAAAATCACGATGATGACCTTGCACGCCGCCAAGGGGCTGGAATTTGATACTGTGTTTTTGCCCGGTTGGGAGGAGGGGATATTTCCGAATCCCCGCGCTTTGGATGATAATGGCCAGGCGGGGCTGGAAGAAGAACGCCGCTTGGCCTATGTGGGGATTACCCGCGCCAGAAAGCAGGCTTGCATAACGTATGCCGGGAGTCGTCGGGTGTATGGCGAATGTCAGAATTTGCCACCCTCTCGTTTTATTGATGAGTTTCCAGAAGAGCATGTTACCAAATATAATCAGCCCAATATGCAAACAAAACCGGCGCATAGCTGGAGTGTTGATTTGCCTGAATGGGGCGATAATCCGGCACGCAAACGCCTAAAGCAACAAATCATTACCATTGCCTCAAAGGCTGTTACGGCAAATGGCATTGCAACGGGCAGCCGTATATTTCATCAAAAATTTGGCTATGGGCAAGTGATGCACGCCAGCGGTGAAAAACTGGACGTTAAGTTTGATAAGGCGGGGAATAAGAAGGTAATGGCGGGTTTTGTGGAATTGGCCTGATTATTTTAAGGCGACCAGTTTTTGTCTGCCATTATTAGGCAATGCACCTATGCTTTTCAATGTTAGATAGCACAATATTAATATCGTCAGGATTCAGGGTTTTGGTTTCAATGCTATCAAAAACATCAGCTTTGTTATTATCTATAGAGTGAATATCTGCAGTATAGCCAATGAGGTGTGCTTCTTTGTTAATCGAAGTATTGCGAATTAGTTTGGCTAAGTCTTCCCCACGCATGTCAGGTAATTTGATGTCTATGAAAATAATATCAAATGATTGCTTTCTAACGGCATTAAGTGCTTCTTCAGCAGTTTTCGCACAGCTGTAACGATATCCGTATTGCGTAATGACCATTTCCATAATGGAATGGGCAATATCGTAGTCGTCTATATATAAAATGTGCATTAAGGCAGTGTAGTATCCAAGAGATTTAATCGTGATGGTTCTTCAGAAAGAATCACAATTATGTTCATATACATCAAGGAAAATATAACAATATTTATAACGTTATACTAGTTTAAATTAAAGGCGCCGTTTTTAGATGGCGCCTTTAATTGTCCAAGTTTTAAGCTTCTGCCATCATTTGGGCATAGTCTTCTTCGGCTTGTCTAATTTCGTCAGGTTCCTTTAAAACATAGCCACGTCCCCAAACGGTCTCGATATACTTCTCGCCTTGGGTTGCATTGGAAAGCTTTTTGCGCAGTTTACAAACGAATACATCAACAATTTTAAGTTCTGGTTCATCAAGGCCACCATAAAGATGGTTTAGGAACATTTCTTTCGTTAAGGTTATACCTTTGCGTAAAGATAGCAGTTCTAAGATTTTGTATTCTTTATTAGAAAGGGGTAAAACCTTTTCATCAATATACGCTGTTTGTGTTTCAAGGTTTACAGTTAAACGACCCGTTCGAATGGTAGGGGCGGCGTGCCCTTTTGAGCGACGAACAATGGCGTTTACGCGTGCCATCAGCTCAATTTTATCAAAAGGCTTGGTTAGGTAATCATCGGCGCCAATGCCAAAGGCCTGCACTTTTTCTGTGGCTTCTGTCAAACCAGACAATACTAGAACAGGGGTGTTGATTTTAGCAGAGCGAAAACGCTTTAAAACGTCTTTGCCATGTAGGTCAGGCAACATCAGGTCTAAAATAATAATATCGTAATCATAGAGCTTGCCAATTTCCAGGCCATCTTCGCCTAAATCTGTGGCATCCACGACCCAGCCTTCAGTGCGCATCATTAATTCAATGCTCTTTGAGGTGGCGGTATCGTCTTCAACTAGTAGTACACGCATAGTGTTTATCCTTTTGTAATTGTTCTTATTCGTTAACAGTTTTTTGTTTCTCTGTTAAGAACCAGTAAACCTCTTTGAGGTTACCAAAAGGTTAACGTTACTGTTTCTTCATAATGGTTACTAATGTGTTGCGAAAGTGTTACAGTTCTACTAACGCCTTTTACACTGGTGAAAACAGGGGAAAACATTATATATTAGTGCATGTCTAACCTGAAATACCAAGTATTGGCGCGTAAATACCGTCCAGCCACTTTTGATGATTTAATTGGCCAAGATGTTTTAGTGCAAACGTTAACCAACGCTTTAAATAATAATCGTTTGGCGCACGCCTATTTGTTAACGGGGTTACGGGGGATCGGTAAAACCACAACAGCGCGTATTTTGGCCAAGGCTTTTAACTGTTTAGGGGAAAGCGGTGATTTAACCCAACCAACGGCCAGGCCTTGTGGCGTTTGTGCTAATTGCGCCGCGATTGCCGAAGACAGACATGTGGATGTTACCGAAATGGATGCCGCTAGCCATACCGGGGTTGATAATATTAGGGAAAATATTATTGCCGGTATTGCCTATAAACCAACGCAAGCACGGTTTAAGGTTTTTATTATTGATGAGGTGCACATGCTTTCAAAAGGGGCTTTTAATGCCTTGCTGAAAACACTGGAAGAGCCGCCGGCACATGTAAAATTTATTTTTGCGACAACCGATGTGCAAAAGCTGCCGGTAACAGTCTTGTCGCGGTGCCAGCGATTTAATTTACCCAGGCTGGATCAGCCGCAACTGGCTGAACATTTAAGAAATATCGCTGAAAAGGAGGGCAGGGTGCTTGCGCCCGATGCAGCCTTATTGCTGGCGGATGCAGCGGAAGGATCGGTAAGAGATGGTCTTTCTTTATTGGATCAAGCCATTGCCCTGGCCACAAAAGAAGTGGATGAAATAGATCAAAACCTAGTGCAAAGTATGTTAGGTATTGGTGATAAACAAGATGTTTATAAGCTTTTTCAATCGATAATGCGGGGGGAGGTTGCAAACGCGCTGGAGCAAGCAAAGCAACACTATAAAAGCGGTATAGAGCCAAAAGTTATATTGGCAGGATTGCAGCATATCAACCATTTAACAACGCGTATTAAGGTAGTACCTGACACATTGCAAGGGCATGATTTGACCCAGGTTGATAAACAGCATTTACCTGAGTTAGCTGAAAAATTGGCTATACCTGTTCTAACGCGCGCCTGGCAATTATTGTTGAAAGGACAAGAAGAAATTGCGCAGGCGATGCAGCCATTTGCGGCCTTGGAAATGATTATTATTCGGGTTTGTTATGTACAGGAAGTTTTTGCAACGCCACCAAAAGGTGGACAGCCAATAGAACAGCCAACTAGTTATGTTAAAGCTATCGCTTTGGATAATGGCATCAATGCTGCCTTACAGGCTAGTCCGCAACCCGAAGTTATTGCGGAGCAAAAAATACCTTTAGAAATTAATTCTTTTGAAGATATTATTGAAGTTATTAAGGAAAATAAAGACAGGCTTTTGGCATGGCACTTGGAAAACCAGGTTTGTTTGCAAAAATTTACAAAGCCAGAAGTTAACGTGAAAGGTTACTTGAAGTTATCGACACTACCAGAAGCGTTGCCAGGAATTGGTATTAAGTTACAAAAATCTTTACGGCAATATGTAAACCAAGATTGGCAAGTGGAAGTTCAGCTGCATTCTGCTGTGGTAGATAATGCTGAAACCATGCAACAACAGCGCCAAAAACAGCAACAGCAAATATTAGATAACGCTTGCCAGGCGCCATTAATTATTCGCGCAAAAGAATTATTTCCCGATGCAAAAATTGAAACGCCTATGGAAAACTTATAAATAATATCGCTAGTTGAAATTCTCTAATATTAAGGATTTTATATGACTAAGGTAGCTGTTGTTTATCATAGTGGTTATGGCCACACAGCCGTGCAGGCAAAACACGTACACAAAGGTGTAGATAAAGTTGAAGGCGTTAAAGCACATCTTATAAAAGCGGAAGATGTGACTGATGATCCAACACAACTGAATGTAATGGACGCAATTATTTTTGGTTCACCCACTTATATGGGCTCGGCGTCTGCACCTTTTAAGGCGTTTATGGATGCAACATCTAAGCTATGGATGGAAAAGAAATGGCAAGATAAAATTGCCGGTGGATTCACCAATTCTCATTCTTTAAGTGGTGATAAATTGAATACATTAATTCAATTTGCTGTTTTTGCTGCTCAGCATGGTATGATTTGGGTTGGTCAGGCTGAAGCCAATCAATCGCCTAAATGGGAAGAAGGAAAACCCGATGCTATCAATCGGATTGGCTCTACATTGGGGGCAATGGCACAATCAGAAAATGCCGAACCCGAAAAAACTCCGCCCATAGGTGATTTGAAAACCGCTGAAATTTTTGGGGAACGCGTGGCAACTATTGCTAAGAGATTTGTTGAAAGCAAATAATTTTAAGGTTGTTCCCTTGTGATCAGAACGACGATTTAGCTTGATTGGGTGTGGTGCACAATCTCCCTTGCTACTCTTTGTTTTTTTCCTTGTCTTCGCTTGTAATAACATCTGTTACATCGCCGTCATACTTACCATTTTCAATAATTTTCTCGCGATCTAATGTTGGGTTAACACGACCGGCGGGAATGCCTTCGGAGATATCGTTCATGGGTGTTTTATCATCCATGGCGCTTTCAGTACTTTCCGCTTCTTCATTAACTTCTTCGGCGGTTTCTTCTTTTGGCAATGAAGCGGCAATTTCAGCTTCTGTTGGTAAGGCTGCTGGTGTGTCACTTAAGGTTCTTAAATAAGCAATTAAATTGGCTCTATCCTTATCTTTCTTAAGGCCAGCAAAGTTCATTTTTGTGCCTTCAACATAGGCCGCTGGCTTATAGAAAAACTGGTTTAATTTATCATAATCCCAATTTCCGGCCAATGCTTTCAAGGCATCTGAATAGGCATAACCCGCATGGCTTGCAATATCAATTCCTACAAGATTCCAAAGGTTAGGGCCAATTTTATTGGCGCCACCTTTTTCAAAACTGTGGCAGGTTGTGCACTTTTTAGTAATCTGTTGACCCGCATTCACATCGGCATCCGCCAATAAAGCCAAAATGGGCTCTGGGCCAGTTGGCTCTGCGGAAGCAGAAGCAGCAGGTTTGTCCAGGGCGTCATAAGCCGCAATCTGAAAGGCGCGATTGTTCACAATCTTTTCCAGTTCTTCTTCATGATGATGCGGCGGGCCGTCGTAAACTTCTGTGGCAAAAATTCGCAAACCGACAATTAAAACACCGGCCAGCAAAACAGCAGCTGCAATTTTATTTTTTTCCATACCATTCATAGTGATGTTATTTAACGCCGCTTATGTTAAATGACAATCTATGAATCAACAAATTGTTGCCTATCAAGGTGTGCCTGGTGCTTATTCGCATCTGGTTGCACACCAATTGTTCCCAAATGCAACAGCATTGGCCTGCCCTTCTTTTGATGCCATGTTTGAAACAGTACGTAGCGGTAAGGCTGCATTTGCCTTGGCACCGGTTGAAAATTCCGTTGCCGGGCGCGTGGCTGATATGCATCATTTGTTGCCAGATGCAGGGCTTTTTATTCAGCAGGAATATTTTTTGAAAGTAAATCATTGTTTGCTGGCTGCACCCGGTGCAACACTAGAGAGCATAAAAGAAGCGCACAGCCATATTCAGGGTTTGTCACAATGTCGGGAATTTCTAAAAGAACGGAATATAAAGCCGGTTTACCATCCTGATACTGCAGGTGCTGCCGAAGATATTGCCAAGGCTAATGACATCACTATAGCTGCTATTGCTTCTTCGCTGGCGGGAAAGCTTTATGGCTTAGAAATACTGGCACATGACATTGCTGACGAAAAGCACAATACAACTCGTTTTTTAGTTATGGGGCGGAAACATACTGTGCCTGACGATCAGAAAAACTTGGTAACTACCCTGGTTTTTGAAATGCGCAGTGTGCCGGCGGCACTTTATAAGGCGCTGGGCGGTTTTGCGACCAATGGTATTAACCTGACAAAAATAGAAAGCTATATGCTGGATGGCAAATTTCAGGCAGCACAATTTTATGTGGATGCCGAAGGACATCAAGATAGTGAACCTATGCAGCATGCATTAGATGAATTAAAATTTTATAGTAAAAATGTACAGATTTTAGGGTGTTATGAAAGAAGCAGCCTGACCCAATAGACGTTTGCTATGGCTGCTGCGTTCCCGCTCTGACCAGATTCACAGCGTCATTGTCCAGACTGCCAGGCTCTTATAATAACGCCCCATTATATTTATGCAATATATCTATTCCAGCGTAATAGCATCAACCATAAGGTTGCGGTCGCAAACTCCTGGCTTATAGCGGTCATTAAGAAATATAACTTTCACTGTTTCACCTTTTCTCAAATAGGGCGTTTCTACTGTGTATTCTTTCCAACCAGCTTTTTCATCGCCTAAGGTAAACTCTTTGCGTTTGCTATAGCCATATTCGACCCGCATTTTTGCAGGCCCCTCGCAGGCACTGCCATAAGCTCTGATAGCTATCTTTTTGAGATTAGAAAAAGTTTCCGGGGCTTTATAGGCCAAATAGCCAGAGCGGTGCGATATTTGATAATACTTGCCATTAGAAGCGCTCGTTGCATTTTTAACACCAGTTGAGCGGTATTTATCTTTTAAACTTTCTGCTTCTAATACAGTTTTTTGTACATCACTTAAAGCATTAGAGGGTTCTGATGCTGGTTGTGCTGTTGAATGGCGTTGCAATTCAATGAAGTCAACCATCAAGTTTCTGTCGCATTTACCTGATATATAGCGGTCATTCAAAAATGTTACTTTTACAACATCGCCTTTTTTGAGGATTAAGGATGGCATAGCATACTCTTTCCAATGGGAGATTGTATTGCTTACCGTAAACTCTTTGCGTTTGTTATAGCCATATTCAACCCGCATCAGTGCATCACCTTCACAAGCACTACCGGCGGCACGTACCACAATATTTTTTAAGTCAGAAATAGTTTCTGTGGCTTTATAAGCTACATAACCTGAGCCATGCGAAATTTGGAAGTATTGGCCTTTAGAGGCTTGTGCATCGCTTTTAACCCCTTTACTGCGATAGCGATCCTCGAGTTTTTCAGCTTCTAGACGTGTTATTGGTAAAGGTGCCGTTTTCTGATCAGTTGAAGTAACAGTAGTAGCTTTAATAGGTTCAGGAGATTTTTGAATTTTGCAATCAGGAATATTTATCCTGGCATTGCTATCCTTTTTGCATACATTCCAGCCATCGACTTTATATGCTCCATCAACCCCAACGGAAAAGGATAGTGGCGTTAAAAGACCCTGCTTTTCTTTTGTTGCTGGATTTTTTAATTTGTCCTTATCTAGCGCAGAACTAAGCACATTATTCTCTATTTTAGCTTTATAGCTTTCTTGCCCATGTAACAACGGACGTTCTGCGCCTTTATCCATTTCAAAAATGTTATTTTTATAACAATAGTGGAAAAATCTGTTTTAGGGGATAGCTCAAAAAATGGTAGGCGTCTTCCCCAATCATATTTATAGCTGGCTGACTTTATGTGGTTATTATAGAAGGAAAAGTTATTGTAAGCACCTTTTGACCAATAAATCCCTCGGCCTGGATTGCGAGTAAGATTATTATACATTTTTGCGTCACCAGAGGCTGTAACACTGGCAAAATTGGAAATAAGATTACCGCCACTATCTTTTACATCAAAATCGAAAAGGTTATCGTGCACTAGCACACCATTGCGCGGCCACTCTAGGGAATAAGATTGCTGAAACCAGTTATGATAAATGTCAAAGGTTATACCAGTATCAGCGGGCACACTACCACCACTATGTTCGGGTAGTGAAACTGTACCACTAAGTCGGTTATGGCTAATTTCAACATTTTGTGCGTGTTGGTGCGCAAATTCAACTGAGAAATTCACGCCCACATCATTGTTAGTAATTTTAACGTATTTGCTGTTTGTCGCCTTAAAGCCATAAAAATTGTTATTATAATCGGCGGTTTTATAAATTTTATTGTTATTAAAAACGTGATTACTGCCATGGTTAAAGTAAAAGGCTGCACCCGTTACACCTTTTTTACCACCGGCATTGATCATGGTGTTGTTTTGGGCGTTAATATTACTGGTGGCATAAGTGCGCATACCTGCCCATAAAAAGTCTTTTATTGTTAAATTAAGCAGGTTTAGGCCTTTGTTATGCTTTGCGTATACTGCACCGTGCAGCTTGGCACCTGTTAATGTCATATTTTTTAAAGTTACATTATTGCTACTGCCAACAAATATAAGGTAGCCATTCGAATTGTATTTAGCTTTTTCATCACCATCAGGCAAGCTCGCAAGGCTATACGCCCAACTATTGGCCGCTTTCAATATTGTTTTATCTACCCCTGCCCCTTGAATTGTCATACCGTCTTTAGGTCGCAAGGGGGCGGTTAAAACATAGGTTCCTGGTTCTATCAGAATAACCGCATTTGTTTTTCCATCATTGACGGCTCTCATTAACCCATTAACATTATTAACACTGGTTTGTGCATCTACCTGCGCAGAGGCAAATAGCATAACCACTACTAAAAAATACCGACAACTTAAAATCATGATAATTACCTAAAATAAAATATAAAATATACTATAAATTTAGATTATTAACAAATGATTAAAGCGTATGATGGAAAATAACTATTTGTCTATAATCACATAAAGCTATAAACAGCAGTCTATGACTGTCCAGAATAGAGAACTTCGTAACATTGCCATTATCGCCCACGTTGACCATGGTAAAACCACACTTATTGACAACTTGCTGAAACAGGCTGGTACTTTTCGTGAAGGCCAGCAGGTGGATGATCGCGTGATGGATTCCAATGATTTGGAGAAAGAGCGCGGCATTACGATTCTTGCAAAATGTACGGCCATTGACTGGCAGGACCATAAAATTAACATTATTGATACCCCCGGTCACGCTGATTTTGGTGGCGAGGTGGAGCGTGTGCTCTCTATGGCAGACGGTGTTGTGCTGCTGGTAGATTCCTCTGAGGGGCCAATGCCGCAAACCAAGTTTGTGCTGGGCAAGGCTTTGGCACAGGGCTTGCGGCCTATTGTTGTCATCAATAAGTCAGACCGCCCGGATGCGCGGCACGAAGATGTTGTAAACGAAGTATTCGACTTGTTTGTGAGTATGGATGCCAATGACGATCAACTTGATTTCCCTATTATGTATGCTTCTGGCCGGGATGGCTGGTGTGCCGATAGCCTGGAAGCGCCGCGTGAAAACTTGCACCCATTACTTGACTTGGTGATAGAACATGTGCCGGCACCAAATGTGGATAACGATGCACCATTTACCATGCTGGTAACATTATTAGGAAGCGATCCTTATTTAGGGCGTATCTTAACCGGCCGCGTGCAATCGGGCTCAGCAAAAATGAATGCCAGTGTGAAATCTTTAAGCTTAGAGGGTAAACAGGTTGAAACGGGACGATTGACCAAATTATTAACCTTTGACGGTTTGCAACGCGTGCCTGCCGAAGAAGTGCAAGCGGGGGATATTATTTGTGTGGCTGGTATGGCAACCACCAGTGTAGCCGATACTATTTGTGATACTGCGGTTAGCAAGCCTGTGCAGGCTACGCCAATTGATCCACCAACAATGGCCATTACACTTAACCGTGAATGATTCACCATTGGCAGGCCGTGAAGGTTCAAAAGTAACCTCTAGTATGATCCGAGAGCGTTTAATGGCCGAATCAGAAACCAACGTGGCCATTAACGTGACGGAAAGTGCCTCTAAAGATGCTTTTGAAGTGGGTGGGCGTGGTGAATTACAGTTAGGTGTGTTAATTGAAACTATGCGTCGGGAAGGTTTTGAGCTAACCGTTTCCCGCCCGCGTGTCGTTTTTAAAGAAGAAAATGGCGAAAAACTGGAGCCTTTGGAAGAGGTGTATGTTGATGTTGACGAGGAATATTGCGGTACTGTTGTGGAGAAAATGGCGCAGCGCAAAGCTGAGATGACCGATATGCGCCCTAGTGGTGGTGGTAAAACACGCATCACCTTTTTAGCGCCGTCTCGTGGCCTTATTGGTTATCAATCTGAATTTCTAACCGACACCCGCGGCACAGGTATTATGAACCGTTTGTTTCATTCCTGGACACCTTTTAAAGGCGAAATTAATTCTAAACGTAATGGCGCCTTATTTCCACGGGGGATGGCGAGGCTGTGGCCTATGCTATTTTCAACCTGCAAGATCGTGGTGTTATGTTTATTTCTCCCCAGGAAAAAGTTTACCAGGGTATGGTTGTTGGTGAACACTCTCGTGGTAATGACCTGGAAATAAATGTGTTAAAAGGTAAGCAGCTTACCAACGTTCGTGCCAGCGGAACCGATGAAGCCATTCGCCTTACACCACCACGCAAAATGACCCTGGAAGACATGATTTCCTATATCGGTGACGATGAACTGGTGGAGGTGACGCCTGAAAGCTTGAGATTGCGCAAGCGCTATCTGGATCCAAATGAGCGGAAAAGAGCCGAGCGTAGTAAAGTTGCTTGATGGATTTAAACGAGACTTTGCTTAAGCATATATTGGAATATATCAACCAAAATATGGAGCATAGTTTCCCGCAGGCAGAGATAAATATAGATAACCTCAGCACAGAGAACTTTACTGTCAGAGAAATAAATTACCACATTCGTATTTTATATGATGATCGCCTTATTGAAGCAATTGATGATGATAGTCTTCATAGAGACGAACCGATATACGTTAGCAGATTAACAGCTGAAGGGCATCGGGTCTTGGAAGCTATGAAAGATAATAGTCTATTACAGAAAATGAAGGCTCAAGGTATTCAAGTAACTAAAGAGACCTTAAGCTCTATACCTAGAATATTTATCAGGCATCTTCTAAATTTAAATATATAGACACTTGTATGTATTTTATTTAAATGCATAGCGTTGATTGGCATATAAGTTGAGTAATTAGCAAACTTATAACTCATTGAAAATAGTCATAAAATATGACTATAATTAAAAATGCCCTCAGAACCGCTTGGAACTAGTATTCCCGCTGGAGAGTCTAAAACACACTGCTTGCGATTAATTTATGCGGTTTATAAAACAGGAAACCCCATAACCATCACAAAACACGGCAAGCCTATGGTGGAGCTAATGCCTAAAGCTACATCGGCACCAACTGAGAGAAAAAGTTTGTTTGGCCGTATGGCTGGAACAATAGCCATTCATGGTGGTATTTTTTCCTGGGGAAGAGTGGGGCGGGAACGCAGAAAATGTCTTTCCACTGTAGAGTGGAAACCATGCCTGAGGCTAATAAGCAGTTCCGATTTTAGAGTAATAAGCTCTATCCTATGACGGAGCGACGGCTTGTACCACTTCGCAAGATATTTTGGTAATTTAGCAACCGGCTACATAATGCAATAATTTTATGAAAACGCCACAGTTTTCGTTTTTTTAGATGGCCAAAACATGAGCATGATACAGTTTAAAGAAATATAAATGGTGCAAAACTGTACAATAAACATCTGCTGCGCTGGCGGAAATTTGAAAATAAACAACAGGGGCAAAACGGATAGCCAGACGAAGAAAAACATCCAATTGGGCAGGATCGTATCGCGCAATCGTTGTATAAGCAAAATCGAAAATATGTAAAAGCCCGGAAAGTTTGTTAGTGCAATGATGGGAATAACAACAGTTGCAGGTGCTGGCATAACCATTGCCAATAGATAATTTGAAATTTTGTTAAAGATTGACATTATAACAGGCAGCACGAGCATCATCCAAACTGTAAATTTCAGTCTTTTCAATGTGCCTTTATAAGAAATAGTTTCTAAAAATAGCATCAGGCTAGGCTAATCTAGTACTAGTTAAGAAACAGTATAGCTTCATTCTGCTGCGCTAAAAAGGGCACTATTGGCATAAAAATCTTTGATATAAATCGTTGAAAGCACAGTAAATTATTTATTATTTTCAACCCCTTGCCATTTTTTGTTTATGAACTATAAATGAGCCTTTAATTTAAAGGACTATCATTTTGGATAATTTGATTCAGCTGGCCGGCTTAGATAAAGCTATTATTGCTGCTTATTTTGTATTTGTGGCGGGGTTGGCCGTCTGGGTCGCGAAAAACACAAAGACGGATGAAGATTTATTTTTAGCAGGGCGTAGTTTGCTGTGGCCAGTTGTTGGTTTTTCACTTTTTGCTTCTAATATTTCTACTTCATCGCTGGTTGGATTAACGGGAGAAGCCTATGTAACCGGGATTGCCGTTTCTGCCTATGAGTGGATGGCAGGCTTGGTGTTGGTTTTCTCGGCCATTTTCTTTTTCCCGATTTTTCTGCGTAACCGTATTACCACGATTCCAGAATTTTTAGAGATGCGTTTCGACAGACGTTCGCGGCGTTATTTTTCTGCGTTGACTATCTTTACCAGCGTTATCGTTGACACAGCTGTTTCCTTATATGCGGCGGCCTTGGCTATTCAAACTTTTTTCCCTTCGGCTGATATTCTAAACACTATTATGTTTATTGGTGTTTTTACCGGTATTTATACAGCATTTGGTGGTTTGCGTGCTGTTGCGTTTACCGATGTTTTACAAGCTATTATCCTGCTGTTAGGTTCATTTCTTATTCTTTACTTCGTGTTCGGCGAATACAATTTTTCCTGGGCTGCTGTAAAAGCAGATATGCCAGAAGGTCACCTGAACCTGATGCAACCAATGGATCACCCTGTATTGCCTTGGCTGGGGGTTGTAACCGGTGTTCCAATTCTTGGTTTCTGGTATTGGACAACCAACCAGTATGTGGTGCAGCGTGTGTTGGGTTCTAAAAACATCTACCATGCACGGCTGGGTAGCATGTTTGCCGGGATGTTAAAAATTCTACCACTGTTCATTATGGTGATTCCTGGCGCCATGGCATACAAGCTAATTCCTGACTTGCAAAACAAGGATATGGTTTTTGCCGCACTGGTTCGTGATTACTTGCCCATTGGTGCCACAGGTATCGTGATGGCCGCATTATTATCAGCTGTGATGTCTAGCGTTTCGTCTACATTAAACTCTGCTTCCACCCTGGTGGTGCACGACTTTATCGTGCGAGATGGTGTTAACCTAAGTAACAAGCGTATTACAAACTATGGTCGGTTAACAACCTTGGTTTTGATGATTGTTGCTGTTTTATGGGCGCCACAAGTAGGCGGCTTTGAGGGGATTATTAATTATATTCAAAAAGTGTTCAGCTTGTTGGTGCCACCAATTGTTGCCATCTTTATTATGGGTGTGTTCTATAAAAAAGGTAGTGGTACGGCTTCTATTGCTACGCTGGCTTTGGGGCATTTGTTCGGTATTTTGCTATTCTTCCTGGGGCTGCACGAGTTATGGAATATTCATTATACGATCAATGTTCCCATTATTCTGGCTTTTAGTATTGCTGTGTTTATGATTGTTTCCAAACTATCGCCGGCACCAAGTGAGCAATGTGTTATCGATGTTAACCCGAAAGAATTATTGCACGACGCTATGAAGCTGGATGCTGGTAAAACCTGGTTAACCAGCTGGCAGCTTTATGCGGTAATCACCGTAGCCTCGATTCTTGCGACGTGGATTTTCTTCTGGTAGAGGAAAACACTTAGAACCAGTCACGTAAAACTATATAGCAATTTCTTAACGTAGTGTTGCAACGTTACTTTAATTTTCCTTTTTTCATAAGGAATCCAATAACTTTGGCAACGGCCTTGAAATGCTCAAAAGGAATCTCGTCGTCTATTTCAGTGCTGGCGTAGAGCGCGCGTGCGAGGGGTGGGTTTTCTATAATCGGAATTTTATGTTCTTTGGCAACTTCCCGAATTTTTAAGGCAATATTGTCAATACCCTTGGCTAGCACCTTAGGCGCACCGCCTTGGCCAGGAGTGTATTTTAAAGCAACGGCATAGTGGGTAGGGTTGGTAATAATCATACTGGCTTCCGGTACGGCGGCCATCATCCGTTGGCGTGAGCGTTCCTGGCGAATCTGGCGAAGTTTGCCTTTTACCATCGGATCACCTTCCGATTGTTTGTATTCGTCTTTTACTTCTTGCCGTGTCATGCGCTGGTCTTGTTGAAAATTGAATTTTTGATAGGCCAAATCAAGGGCGGCAATAATAAATAGAACAGACAGTGTGCCAATAAAGAGTAACAGCGATTTCTTTTGTGTCAGCTCTACCATGGCTTCGGGGGTAAAGCCGATCATGGTATCCAGTTCATTCATAATAGGTTTTAGTAAAATGACCAGTACGCCACCAACAATGCACAACTTCAAAACACCTTTGCCAAATTCTACTAGAGATTTCAGCGAAAACATCCGTTTAATACCTTTTAAAACAGATATTTTTTCAAGTTTCGGTTTAATGGGGTCGGCAGAAAAAATAAGGCCATTCTGTAGCCATTGGCTACCCATGGCCATCACCAGCATGAGTAAGCCATAGATGCCCAGACCTACAGCCAAACTACGCACAATATATTTGATGCTATCTTGCACAACTTCTTCGCTAAACGAAACATCATGAGGAGAGGTAATATAAGGGCCTAAAGTACGCAAAATATCTTTACCCATCAGAGGAAAAATAGTGGCAATCGCCAAGGCACCAGCGGCCAGCATCATCCAGGTAGAAACCTCTTTTGAGCTGGCAATTTGCCCCTTTTCCCGTGCTTGTTGTAACCGTTTGGCGGTGGGGTCTTCGGTTTTCTGCGACTTGTCCGGTTTATCACTCATTGCCTAGGCAATAATGATGCAGCTATCATGAAGAATTGGTTAAGGCCTTAACAGTTTTATCCATATTAGGAATCAAATCTTTATCGCGTAGCACAGCGGCGCTGGCGCCTTCATCCAGCAGCTCTTCACAATCTCTTTTGTCGCTACCCACCGTTATTACCTGTAATTCCGGAAAGTTTTTATGCACAACTGAAAGAACGCTGTGAATAGATTCTCTGTTATCTAGTGCGACAATCATGCTGTCTGCCTTATCAGCCCCAAGTGCCTGCAACAGCTCAACCCGACAAGCATTACCATAATATATGGGTTTTTGTTGGTTTTCAGCCAAGGCAATATGCTGGGCATCCATGTCAATGCCAATATAAGGTTTGTCCGTTTGTTGCATTTTATCCGCAACAGATTGCCCCAATTTATTGTAACCAACAATAATAACATGATCTTGCTGATCTTTTGTCATTTGGCGAATAGTGTCTAAGGTGATCGGTCTTTTTATCCAGCCCTTGAATAATAAAGTTACCAGCAGCGGGGTTAAAACCATGCTGATGCTGACGGCGATAAAAAGAATATTCGTGGTATCCGTATCAACAACGTTCGCATTTTTACCGATATTCAAAATAACAAAGGCAAATTCGCCGCCTTGTGCCAATAAAAGTGCGGTTCTTTTAGAGCAACCGTGCGACAAGCCAAAGCCGCGCGCCAGGGCGTAAACAATAATACCTTTAACAAGTATAAGTGCGGCAACGATGCCTAAAATAACCTGTGGTCTTTCGGCTATTAACGCGAAATTGATTGTCATGCCGACAGACATAAAAAACAAGCCAAGCAAAAGGCCTTGAAAAGGTTTTATGTCTGTTTCTACCTGATGGCGATATTCTGTCTCTGCAACCAGCATACCCGCTAGAAATGCGCCTAAGGCCAGAGAAAGGCCAAAATATTCTGTTGCCGCGCTAACGGCTAAAACAATAAATAAGGTTGCTGCGGTAAAAATTTCAGCGTCCTTAGCCGAAGCGAAAAAACGGTATAATGGGCGCAAGCAGTATTTGCCAAACAGAATGATAATGGCAATAGCAAATATTGCTTTACCAAAAGCAATGCCAAGACTTTTCACAGCGGCCATGCCTTCTAAGCCCTTGGCCTAATACCAAGGTGATGGCCAATAACGGCACAACGGCCAGGTCTTGAAAGAGTAAGGTTGCAAAGGTTGCCCGGCCATGCCTGGCTGTTAATTCATTACGTTCGGAAAGCAATTGCAGAATTAGTGCGGTAGAGGAAAGCGCTAACGCGCCACCAATTACAAAAGCACTGCCCGCCGGAAAACCAATGTAAAGGGCAATGCCCATTAACACCATGGTGGTTAAAATAACCTGCATCATGCCCAGCCCAAAAACATAGCGACGCATGGCGCGTAGACGTTCTAGTGGTAGTTCTATGCCAATCAGGAACAGCAAAAATACAACACCGAGTTCGCCAACGGCCTGAATGCGTTTTATATCGTCCACATATCCCAAGGCATAGGGGCCAATAAGTGCCCCTGCTGTTAAATAGCCTAATATGGGGCTTAGTTTTATTTTGCGAAAAATGGGCGCAATAAAAATGGCTGCCGCCAGGAATGTAACAATTTCATAGAGATATGGGATGTGCGATTCAAATTCTGGCATGTTTTTAATAAGGTATAGCAAAAGTTCTTAAAAACACAATTGGTATAGGGCATATGTGCGAAAATTTTAGATTGAAACGACTATATTTCAGCGCTTGGCATGACAGCCTTCCAAAAAAAGCCCCGCATTATTTCTAATGCAGGGCTCTTATAAAGGTTCTTGAACTTAGGAATAAGTTTTTGTCTGAAATTCAGGGTAGGCTGTTTCGCCAAAGTTCGACCTGATCCATACCAAGATTTTCTGCTTCGGTGCTGCTACGCAAGCCAACAGTCATTCTTAGAATTACCCAGAAGGCACCGGATAAACCAAAAGTGAAAACACCAACGGCGGCAACGCCGGTAAGCTGTGTCATAAAACTGGCGCTTTCATTGGTGAATGGAACCGCCAATGGTTCCCCAGATTCCACAAAATAAGTGAACAGGAATAGCGCCAACAACATCATCAATTTTGAATTTCAGCAGTAGGTCAGAAGTTAGTACAACAATAGCACCGCCCACAGCACCAATCAGAAAAGCCTGATCTAGGGAGGGTGTATCAGGGCCTGCCGTAATCGCAACTAGGCCACCTAATGCAGCATTAAGAATAGATAGCGGGCGAATACGCTTGTAAACCAGCTGGCTTAATAGCAGGGCAATTAATACACCACCTGCAGCAGCGGAATTGGTGTTGATGTAAATGTTTGCAATAGCATCAACATCACTTTTGGAGCCCATGGCCAACTGTGAACCACCGTTAAAGCCGAACCAGCCTAGCCATAGGATAAATGTTCCCAAACCAATTAGTGGTACAGAGCTAGCAGGCATAGGGTTAACAGTACCATCTGCGTTAAAGCGATTGCGCCGTGGCGCCTAATAACAACGCACCAGCCAAAGCAGCCCAGCCACCGACAGAGTGTACGATTGTGGAGCCAGCAAAATCAACAAAGCCCATTCCTGCTAACCAGCCGCCGCCCCAGTGCCAGGCACCAACAATAGGGTAAATAAAACCAGCTAGAATAGCAACGAAACCAAGGAATGCCCATAATTTCATACGCTCAGCCATGGTTCCGGAAACGATAGAGGCGGCAGTTGCTACAAAAACCATTTGGAAAAACCAGTCTGAAGCAGGGGCGTAGGCATCATCAGCTGGGGGTTATTTTCCCAGATAGCAAGTGTGCCAAGATAACCATTGTTTTCAGCCACGTTTAGGTACATCAGGTTGTAACCAATAATGTAAAACATAAAGCCGGCTAAGGCATAAAGCGCCACATTTTTCATAATAATGGCAGAAACGTTTTTTGCTCTAACAGAGCCGGCCTCTAGCATGGCAAAACCAGCGGCCATAAACATTACCAGGGCGCCATGAATTAAGAATGAAAAGGTGTTTAGAATGTAAGTTGATTTCAGCCTAACGCCTTCGAGGCCTCTTGCGCAAAGCCGCTGTACGGGTAAAATTAAGGTTGCGAGCAACACCGATAACGCTATCTTGTTAGGATAGCTTTTGTAGCATGAGCATAATTGTTCTCCAGTTATTATTGTGTGTTAGAGGTTGATGTAGTTTGTAATAGTAAAAACATTCTTAATATCGCACCGCAATATAAATTTGTTAACATTCAATGGGTTTTAGTTTGATGATATTAAAAAGATGTAAATATAGCACAGTTATCGTAGGCGGTGGCCTGGCGGGCAGTATTATGGCCGCGGTTATGAAGCAGTCGGGCTTTGAACCCACTGTTATAGAACGAAAAAATTCTATTCAGGATAACCGAACCACGGCTATTTCGCACGCGGCAGCAGCTTTTTTAAAGCTAATCGGGGTATGGCAGGATGTGCCGCAGTCACCCATAGAATCTATTGAAATTACAGATTATAACGCGTCTTCTAAATGTATATTTGAAGCAAAAGATGTGGGGATAGAGGCGTTTGGCCATATTGTTGAGAACAGCTGGCTTCGGCAACGTGCCCTGGATGTTGCGAGTGTTTCACCGATTAATGATGAAGTAGTTTCTATGGAAAATACTGAAAAGCCTAGTGTTCGTTTAGCTAGTGGCAAGATTATAACAACTGATATCATTATCGCCGCTGATGGGCGAAATTCTCCTATTCGCAAGATGCTAGGTATTGCTGCACCAGTTAGCAGCTATGAACAGGCTGCTTTGGTGGGGGTAATTAGCCACATCAAACCACATAAGCAACGTGCGTTTGAGCGGTTTTTACCCGGTGGCCCTTTGGCTTTATTACCGCTGCAACAGCAAAAATCAGCTATGGTTTGGTCGGAACGTGCGGCAGTGGCCAATGAAATGCAACAGCTTTCGAAAAAAGATTTTAATGATATTCTGCAACAAAGATTCGGCAATGCTTTAGGCGAATTATCACTGGATAATGATTTAAGTTGCTATCCCTTAAGTGTGGTACATGCCCAGCAATATGCCGTTGATAGTACCTTCCTTGTTGGTGATGCCGCGCATGGTATTCATCCGATTGCCGGGCAAGGGTTTAACCTGAGTTTGCGGGATATGGAATATCTGCAAGAACAATTAAAGCAATTTACCCGCCTGGGGCTGCCAATTAATACGAGCATTGTTGCCAATAATTACAATGTACGCCGACGTTTGGATAATACCGCCATGGTGGCTGGAACGCATATACTAAACAATCTATTTATTAATGATAAAATGATCGTTCAACAATTGCGTAAATTGGGCTTGTTTGGTGTCGACAAACTGCCGCCGGTGAAAAAGTTTTTCATGCGCTATGCTTCTGGTCTGGTGCATGCATGAAGCGTCTGGTTATTTGCGTTCTAATCGCTGAAGTTATTTTGATATCGTTGGGCGTATGGCAATTGAAACGTCTTGCGTGGAAAGAGGAGTTGCTTACCAGTATTGCGCAAACAGCTGAACAGCCGCCACTTGCTTTAAACGAGGCAAACGCAACATTTATGAAACGCCAGAAAATTGTTTATCAACCTGTAAAAGTGCAGGGGCAGTTATTATGCGATAAACAAATATTTGTGGGTATTCGCACTTATCAATCGGTGCCCGGGTATCATGTTTTAATGCCTTTAAAGTTTCAATATAATGATGGTGCTGGGGATCATTATATTATGGTCAATCTTGGGTGGATTAACGCCACACGTTATGATAATTTTGCTTTGCCTCAGAATTTTTGTGAAAATTCTACAACTCTCGCAGGTGTCATTACAAAACCTGGCAGAAGTAATATTTTTACGCCAAAGCCAAAAGGTGTGTTGTGGTATGCAGTGGATTTACCGCAATTAAAAACTTATGCCAACCTGCCGCTTATGCCTTATTTGATTCGGCAAACCAATATTTTGGTGGCTGGCATCGCTCCGCTGGATAAATCTATTAATTTACCTAATAGGCATTTGGAATATGCACTAACATGGTTTAGTTTTGCTGGCGTTTTACTCATTATGGCGATAATTCTAGGCGTTGTTGAGATAAGAGGGAAGAGATAGATTTTTATGGATTTTTGTTCCTAAAATAGGCTTGCTCCATGATGTATGCCAGCGCAATAGTCATGGGCTTGTGTTGTTTAACGTTCCGTTAAAGACGCGGCCACACAATTTTCCATTAGACATGCAATGGTCATGGGCCCCACACCGCCGGGCACGGGTGTAATGGCTTGGGCTTTTGGGTAGATGTTTTCATAGTCAACATCCCCAACCAACCGCCCATCGGCCAATCTATTGATGCCTACATCCACAACAATTGCATCTTTTTTTACCCAATCGGCCTGTACATAATGCGGCTGGCCAATGGCAGCAACGATAATATCAGCTTGTTTAATAATGGCAGGTATATTTTTAGAGCGAGAGTGCAGGGTGGTTACGGTGCAGTTTTCTTGTAGCAGTAAATCCGCCACCGGTTTGCCTACCATATGGGATCGCCCTAAAACCACAGCATGCATACCGGCTAATGGTTCTTTGATGTAATGCTTAATTAATTTTATGCACCCTGTGGGTGTGCAAGGGGTAAAGCCGCCTTGCATGCCGCCACGCAGCCGCCCAACATTTTCAGGGTGGAAGCCGTCTATGTCTTTTTCCTGTGCAATAGCTTCTATAACAGGCTGGCTGTCCAAATGCTTTGGTAAGGGTAATTGCACTAATATACCATTCACCTGGTCGTCTTTATTAAGTTTATCTATAAGCGCCAGCAGCTCTTTTTGTGTCGTCTCCGTGGGCAAAATATGGGCAGACGATTCAATGCCGATTGCCTTACATTTTTTGATTTTATTTTGTACGTAAATTTTGCTGGCGGCATCATTACCCACTAAAACAACAGCTAAGCCAGCTTTAATATCTTGTGCGGCAATTTGTTGCTTTAGGTTATCTGTAATTTGTTTGGCAAGAATTTTGCCATCCATTAAAATTGTCATACATAAGCTTTCAAATTGAAAAGTAATTCTTGTGCTAAAATAACGAGTAAAACCAGTACAATAGGTGATAAATCTAATTGGCCTGTTTTTAAAAATCTTAAGCGGCGCAAGGGGGCAAGGGCGGGTTCAATAACAGAGTGCAAAGTGTCATAAACTGCCTGCACCAGTTTATTGGTATAATTTATGACTTGAAACTGTAACAACCATTGCATGATGATATAGATAAAAATAGCGAGTTTGAAAAAACCCAGCAGGCGTATGAATAAGTTGATAAATGGCTCTATCATGGGTTATAGCATAGGCACTTATGCGTACAATGCCAACTCATTTCAAGAAAGATGGTAACAAGATTGTCTGTTTAACAGCCTATAGTGCTGTACAGGCATCAATTCTGGATAAGCATGTTGATATGATTCTGGTGGGGGATTCTCTTGGCATGGTTTTGTATGGCATGGAATCAACCATTGGTGTAACCCTGGAAATGATGCGCAATCATGCTGCGGCTGTGGTGCGCGCCAGTAAAAAAGCCTGTGTGCTTGTTGATATGCCGTTTGGCAGTTACCAAGAAAGCCCGCAACAGGCGTTTCGCAATGCCAGTTGGCTAATGCGGGAAACAGGCTGTCAATGTGTAAAGATAGAGGGTGGGCTGGAAATGTGTGAAACAGTGGAATATCTAACGCATCGTGGTATTCCGGTGATGGCTCATATTGGTTTAAGGCCGCAATCGCTAAATACGCAAGGTGGCTATAAAATGCAGGGTAAAACCGAAGCAGCGCGCCACAAACTATTACTGGAAGCCAAGGCACATGAGGTTGCCGGGGCGTTTGCTCTTTTACTAGAAGGTATGAGAGAAGATGCAGCCACTGAAATTACCCGCAGCTTAAAAATACCTACTATTGGTATTGGGGCTTCAAAGCATTGCGATGGTCAGGTTTTGGTAACCGATGACGTTTTAGGTATGCACAATGGTCATTATCCTGCTTTTGTGCAAAGGCAGGCAGAACTTTATCCCCTAATAGAAAACGCCGTAGCTTCTTATGCGGAATCAGTAAGAAATAATGATTAAAAGCAACACAATGAATTACGATTTTGAACTAGAAGGTTACTTGCAGGGGCACTTACTGATTGCCGCGCCCTATATGCAGGACGCGCGTTTTCATCAGTCTGTACTCCTAATTTGCGGGCACGAGCCGGGCGGTGCTATGGCACTTGCTATTAATAAGCCGTTGCCAGACTTATCTTTTAACAGTTTGATAAAACAGCTGGATGTTGATTTGCCTTCGCCCTTAGTTCCCGTCAAGTTATTTTCCGGCGGCCCCATAGAGCCTGGGCGCGGATTTGTCTTGCATAGTAATGATTACCGCCGGCAAGACAGTATGATTGTTAATGATCAATTTGCTGTTACAGCAACAGTTGACGTGCTGGAAGCCATTGCCAAAGATCATAATTCCCCGAAACATTCTATAATAGCCTTGGGCTATGCCGGTTGGGGGGCAGGGCAACTAGAAGACGAGTTGCAACAGCCAGGGTGGCTAACAATGCCTGCTGATACAGACATTGTTTTTAATACGTCACCTGAACAAAAGTGGCAGAAGTCTATGAATAAGCTGAGAATAGACGTTAATATGTTAACTGGCGATGTTGGACACTCCTGATTTATATAGTTAACAATATATTTACGCCATTAGTTGCATTTTAGTTCTAATTTTATTGATATATAGTTAAGAATGTGTTAACTTAGTGGCATGTATTCAATTTTAAATAATTTTTTAAAGAATCAATCTGGTGTTTTTGCTATTATATTTGGTATTATTATTATACCGTTGTTTACGTTGGCAAGTTTTGTTATGACAAGTGGTTTAGCCGTTCTGGAAAAGAACGATACGCAAAACTCTGCTGATCTTGCTGCTGTTTCAGCCAGTAGTGGCTATGTCAGTGATTTATTTAATGGTTATTCCAAGGCGGATGCATCCCAAAGGGCTTTCAAATCGATGAAAGATATGTTTGCCTATAATATGAAAAATGACATGCTTGACAACATGAATTACGAAAGCGCCGGTGATGGAAAATTCAAGATTTCCACCAATGGTTCACAAGAATTAGTTGTCAAGCTTGATGATATTGATGCTGAGCGTCTTGACTTTAACGTCCAAACCGTTGTTGCGTCTAACTATGAGCCTGGCTCTTCTGGCGGGGCGCGGGAATCTTTTGAGATGTCTTATATTTTTGATGCCTCTGGCTCAATGCGAACCACTGGTGGTACAAATACGCCTGCATTTCAACGTTTATTAAAAAGTGCTAAAAATGGTTACGATATTCTTCTGGATGATCTAAGTGCCCTTGAGAAAAACGATATCACGGTTTCGCAGGTTATTTTTGATACTGATGTTACTTACAAATCTCCGTTTAGTAATGACAGCGAAACCTTAAAAAGTCAGTTGCAACGTAATTACAAGGCTGGTGGCTCAACGAACATTCATGCTTCATTAGAAGAAGCCATTAAGCTTCTAGAAAAAAATGACTTTAATAGAATAGGTAAAAAGAATAACCAAATCGTAGTGTTTATGTCTGATGGTCGTCCGCATAACAGACGTGTTTATCGTCCTAATGGTGGTTATTATCTGCAAGAGTGGGATAGTGTTGAAGAAACTGAAAAAGAAGTAGATCGCATTATCGATTTTTGTAAGGATTTCCATGCCGATGGTAACTTTATTATCTCTGTTTACTTTAAATCTTCTGCTGACGATTACTCAAACTTTGAGATAGAGCAAAAAATGATGTCCGAATGTCAAAATGGCGGATACTATGTAGCAGATAACCAAGAAACATTAGATAGAGCCTATCAAGAGATTGCCGATAGAATTAAAGGCGGCATTAAAACGCAGAAACCTGTATTCAAGAGAGTTCGAATTACCCAGTAAGGTTAATTTCGAGTTAATAATATCGTGTTCCCAAAATAAAACCGTGAGGGGCTTAGAGCGGCGCAAAATTTCGCTTATGTATGAAGAATACACTGTGCTCAATTTTACTTGCTCTCGCCTCCACACGGATTTATTTTGGAAACACTACAGAAACCCCCGGTCTTGTGCCGGGGGTTTTGTGTTAAAACAATATATTTCTAGAGAACAAAGCGGCTAAGATCGGCGTTTTTCGCTAATTCCTGTACTTTTTCGTTAACATAATCAGCGGTAATTTCTATTTTTTCGCCCTGTCTGTCACTGGCCTCAAAGGAAATATCCTCTAGTAAGCGTTCCATGACAGTATGCAGGCGTCTTGCGCCAATATTTTCAACACTGCTGTTGATGTCTGTTGCTAAATCAGCCAGTCGATCAATCGCCTTGTCGTCAAAGGTAAGATCCACGTTTTCGGTTTTCATTAAGGCAATATATTGCTTGATTAAGCTTGCTTTAGGCTCGGTTAAAATACGGCGAAAATCCTCGCGATCTAAAGAGCGCAACTCTACACGAATCGGCAGTCTGCCTTGCAATTCCGGCAGTAAATCAGAAGGTTTTGCCACGTGGAAAGCACCGCTAGCAATAAATAGAATGTGATCTGTTTTAACAGATCCGTGCCTTGTGCTAACAGTTGTGCCCTCAATTAATGGCAACAAATCACGTTGCACGCCTTCACGGCTTACTTCACCACCACGACCTTCACGCACGCAAATTTTATCGATTTCGTCCAAGAAAACGATACCGTCATTTTCTACTACGTTAATGGCCTGTTCAATAATGGCATCCTGATCAACCAGCTTTTCGCTCTCTTCTTCCAGTAAAATATTACGCGCTTCACTAATTTTCAGCGATTTTTTGCTGGTAGATTTCATGGATTTACCAATCATATCGCTGATATTGATCATACCCATTTGGGCACCAGGCATACCTGGAATATCAATAGTCGGCATACCGCCCCGGCCTGTATCGCGCACTTCCAGCTCAATAATTCGATCTTCCAAACTGCCTTTATTTAATAAAGTACGAAATTTGTTGCGGGTATCTTCGCTGGCTTCTTCGCCAACTAAAGCTGTAATAAGGCGTTCTTCGGTATTTTCCTGTGCGGTTTTTTCAACTTCTTTGGTTTTTTGTTCTTTTACCATCATAATGCTGGCTTCAACCAGGTCACGAATAATTTGCTCTACATCTCGGCCAACATAGCCTACTTCGGTAAACTTCGTGGCCTCAACTTTAATAAAAGGCGCATTAGTTAGTTTGGCTAACCGGCGGGATATTTCTGTTTTACCAACACCCGTAGGCCCAATCATTAAAATATTTTTCGGTAAAACTTCTTCGCGCAGGCTGGCGTCCAGTTGCTGGCGACGCCAGCGGTTGCGCAAGGCTAGGGCAACGGCTTTTTTGGCATCTTTCTGGCCAATAATATATTTATCTAGTTCAGCAACTGTTTCTTTTGGCGTTAAAACAATGGCCTCTTGTTCTGGTGCAGCGGGCATAGGGGAAATATTAGGAATGGCGGACATAATTATTCAATTGTTTCAGTGATGGTATTGTTATTGGTGTAAACGCAAATATCAGCAGCGATATGTAATGCTTTTTCGGCAATCGCCTTGGCGTCTAAATCTTGATCATACAAGGCACGCGCCGCCGCCAATGCAAAGTTTCCGCCAGAGCCAATGGCAATGGCGCCATGTTCTGGCTCTACTACATCACCAGTACCGGTCAAAACAAGCGTTACTTCCTTGTCGGCAACAATCATCATGGCTTCTAGTCGCCGTAAATAGCGGTCTGTTCGCCAGTCTTTTGCCAGCTCTACGCAGGCGCGTAATAGCTGATTAGGATATTGTTCCAGTTTGGTTTCCAGGCGTTCAAACAAGGTAAAGGCATCAGCCGTGGCGCCGGCAAAACCGCCAATAACTTTGCCGCCAGCCAGGAGGCGCACCTTGCGTGCATTAGATTTCATTACAGATTGCCCCAAGGAAACCTGGCCATCACCGGCAACGGCGACCTTGTTATCCTTGCGAACGGATACGATGGTTGTCATGGCTTTTATGTGGGGCGGGTTTAGGCATTTACAAGGCTTTTAAATCAAGAAATGCCTGTAAAATCCATTGCGCTGCCAGCGCATCAATACGCTTTTCTCTTTTGGCGCGGCTAACATCGTTTTCTATCATCATTTGTTGCATGGTATGGGTGGACAACCGTTCATCCTGAAAATATACGGGAATGTTGCGAATGCTTTGTAAGTTATGGGCAAAGGTTTTAACCGATTGTACCCGCGCGCCAGCGGAACCGTCCATATTAAGGGGTAATCCAATAATCAAAGCCTCTACGCCGTATTCGTCCACCAAATTAAAAAGTTTTAGGGCATCTAGCTTAAACTTTTTCTTTTTAATTGTTAATAAAGGCGATGCGATATTTATGATGTCATCACCTATTGCAATACCAATTGTTTTACTGCCATGATCTAAGCCAAAATATTTCACTTGTTAAAGGTAATGGGTATATCGTTATAAAACAATATGAACGAATTTGATTTTATTCGGCAATACTTAGCGCCGTTATCTAAAGATGGGCTTAGCAATGACGCGGCTGTTTTGGGTGTCGCGCCGCATCAACAGCTGGTAGTGACGACCGATACATTAATAGCCGGACGCCATTTTTTGGGTTTTGAGCCGCCGGAGCTTTTAGCACAAAAGGCCTTGCGCGTTAATTTATCTGATTTGGCCGCCATGGGGGCAACGCCTTTATGCTATAATCTGGCGATTTCTTTTGCACAGCCACCAACCGAAAGCTGGGCGGCTTCTTTTGCTGACGGCTTGCGGCAAGATCAGGGAAAATACGGCCTGTTTCTTTTAGGGGGAGACACAACCAGCGGTACAAAGCATTTAACCATTACCATCAGCATGTTTGGGCTAGTAGCAGCCACACGGTATCTTACGCGTTCTGGTGCTGATGCTGGTGATCTGCTTTATCATTCCGGAGAACTGGGGCAGGGGGTAGCTGGCCTTCAAAAACTCCAGGATTTTAAAAAATTTGATACAAGTTTCCTAAAAGACAGCGACATGCAAAAATATGTCAGGCCAGAACTGCAAATTACCTTAGGACAGCAGTTAATTGGTATAGCAAGTAGCTGTCTGGATGTGTCGGATGGTTTGGCGCAGGACGCCGCCCACATTGCCAGGCAATCTGATGTGCAGCTTGTTATTGAAACAGAAAAAGTGCGGGGCGACTGGCGTCATAACGGTGATGATTATGAATTACTTTTTACCGTGCCGCCAGCGCAAGAAAAACATGTTACACAGCTTTCTAAAAAGTATTTATTAACAAAGATCGGTTATGTTAAGCCTGCAAGTGACACGCCTGTTATTCTGCTACATAATCAACAGCAATTTATACCACCGGAGGGGTTTACACACTTTTGAAAAAACTTGTTATTCTCGTTGTTTTGCTGGGCGCTTTGGGTGGGGGCGGCTATTTTGCGTATAATAAGTTTATGAAGAAACCGGCTGTTGATATCGCTGAGGCGGAAGTCGTTGCGGAAGAGGTGGCAGAAGCACATAGTTATACGCCAGAGCTTTTTAAGCTTAAACCTATTACAGTTAGCCTCTATAATAAAAATAATCAGGTATCGCATTTATATGGCCTGGAAATGGCACTAGAGCTTTATGACGAATCTATTTTAGAAGACATTGAAAAGTTGCGTCCCTTGTTGCGGGATGCGGTAATGAAATTTTTAATAAAATTATCAAAATCAGCCCCAAGACTGTTGGAGGATGAAGTGTTTATTCGCAAGAAATTGTTAGATATTGGTAATGCTATTATCAAACAAAGCCTTGAGGAGCAACTGCCCAAAGAACAGCTGCCGGTAAACACCATTCATATTAGAAGCATTGGCGTAACAAAATCTGTTCGTTAGTCTTTATACTCGTTCGTTGTTTGGCTTAACAACGCATCAATAGGCTCCTCGCCTGGAATAGAACCATCAACATCCAGTGCCAGTATTTTTTTAATGGCAGGCTCTTCTTCATCAAGGGGTAAAATGTTCATTAAGGGGGCAATGGCTGCGATAATTTCACCGGCTAGCGGCGCAGCTACCCAACCGGCGGTGGCAAAGCCATAGGTTTCTTTAATGCCTTTTGGCTCATCCAGCATGACCCAAACCACGTATTGCGGGTTATGCATCGGGAATGCTGCCAGTAAAGAAGACCGACGTTTATTTTTGTCATATCGGCCATCTGTTCTTTTTTCCGCCGTTCCTGTTTTGCCACCAACCAGATAGCCGGGTACGTTAGCTTTTTTAGCGCTACCAATTTCAGCATTCATCCGTAATAAGCGGCGCATTTGCTCGCTGGTTTTTCGACTGACAACCTGATACATGGCAGAGTTTTTATTGCCATTTTTTAATAATGTTGCCTTTCGTAAATTCCCGCCGTTCACAATTGCCGCCATTGCATTGGCCAGTTGCAACGCATTAATAGATAACGAGTGGCCAAAGGAAATAGTCATTGTATCGCTTTCCCGCCAAGGGGTAGGGATCAGTGGTGCACCAATTTCAGGAATTTCTAAATGCGGTGCGGTTAATAGCCCCATTTGCTGTAAGAAAGCCTGCTGACGTTCCTTGCCAGCACGTAATGCCATTTTGGCGGAGCCGATATTGGAGGAGTAGATCAACACTTCTGGAACTGAAAGTAAGCGTTTCTTGCCCAAATAATCATTAATGCGATACCTGCCAACTTTAATGGGATAGCGGGCGTCTAGTGTGTCTGTCATTTGAACAGAACCTGTTTCCAGCGCCAGCGCATGGTTAACGACCTTAAGCGTAGAGCCCATTTCGTAAACACCTAGCGTAACCTTGTTAAAGCGCTCGTCTGTTGTTGCGCCTTTCACATTATTGGGGTCATAGTCGGGCAGGGAAGCCATAGCCAGCACTTCGCCATTATTGGCGTCCATAATCAGGCCTGCCGCACCAACCGCAGAATATTTTTCCATCGCCAGGCTTAGGCGATTATTTAAAATATGCTGCAAGCCTAAGTCTATACTCAGGTAAAGGGGGGAGGGATTTTCTACCAGGCGGCTGTTCATGCCTTGTTCAATGCCAGCAATGCCATTGGTATCAACGTCTGTATAACCTAAAATATGGGCGGCAATACGCCCCGCTGGATAAACTCGCCGTTCTTCTCGTTTAAAAGAAAGTCCGGGAATACCCAGGGCATTTGCGGCATATTTTTGCTTGGGTGTAAGGTTGCGTTTAATCCAGACAAACTGCTTGTCGCCTGACAATTGTTTATAAATTTTTTTTTGCGAAAGACCAGGCAATGTTTGTATCAGTTTTTCAGTGGCCTCTAGCGGGTCTATGACGCGTTTCGGATTGGCGTATAAGGAATAGGTAATAAGATTGGTGGCTAATATTTTTCCTTGCCTGTCAACAATATCGGCGCGTTTTGGTCGATAAGAAGCAGCCGCCACTTTTTGGTTGTAAAAGGCCGCATCACTAAAAAGCGTTGCATCAACCAGTTTTGCTGTAACCGCTGTAAAAGCCAGCACAATTGTGACGGCAACTAAAAGCAAACGGCTTTTTGCCTGTTCCAGCGGGCATTTTTTGTTGTTATTATTTTGTGCCATACCTATGGCTTAGTTTAGCAAAAATTTTGTCAAGTGGAATGCGTATAATTAATGCGTGTCATCAAATTATAGAAATCCTGTGCAACAGGAAGGGGGCTAGCGATCATGCAAGACGTCTGTAAGGGGAATATCCTGAATTTGCTCTGATACAGTAGAGGGCTGAATCGTTAAACGATCCGCTGTAATGAGTTGAGCACCTGCAACGGGGGCAAGTGTGTTATTAGTAATTTTGCTAAGATGTTCCGGGCTGGTTAACAGTGCCCATTCGGCCTGCAATAGGTGCAAGGTATGGCGGCTTTCGTTAATGGCATAACGCTTGTTGTTCAGGTCGCGCTGTGCAGAAACGACCTTTCTTTCAATAATATAAGTACCCAATAGGCAAGCAATAGCCCCGGCAATTAGAAAGTAATTTACAAAACGCACTTTGTTATTATAACAGTTTTTGTGCAATGCGCAACTTTGCTGAGCGTGCCCGGCGATTTTTTTCGCATTCCTCCGCATCGGCCACGATAGGTTTCCGGGGCATTAAACGCCAAATTGCCGCTTCTTGCTGTTGTGGTTGATGGCGAGAAGGATTCGGCGGAGCCGCTAAAAAGTTTTTCACAATTCGATCTTCCAGCGAATGAAATGATACTACAGCTAGCAAACCGTCTTTGGCTAAAAGATTTTGTGCGGCAACCAAGCCTCTTTCTAGTTGCCCCAATTCATCGTTTACATAAATCCTTAGTGCTTGAAAAACCCGTGTGGCAGGGTGAATTTTACTGGTGGCACTAACCCTTTTAGGGATTATTTCCGCAATCAATGTGGCCAGTGCATCTGTTGTTTCAAATGGCCGCTGCACCATGATGTGTTTGGCTATTAAATTGGCAAAGCGCTCTTCGCCATATCTTTTGAAAATGTATGTTAGCTGTTTGTAATCATAATTATTAACCACATCTGCGGCTGTTTCCCCTTGGCTGATGTCCATACGCATGTCTAGCTTTCCCGAATGTCGAAAAGAAAAGCCCCGTTCGGCCACATCCAGTTGCGGGCTGGAAACGCCCAGGTCAAAAACAATCATGTCTATAAATTGACCGTGCAACATGGTTTCCATGTCGGCAAAAGCACCGGCATGGAAATGAAAATGCTTTGGGTATTGTGTGCTTAATGCCTGGGCATCTGGCTGGGCAGTGGCGTCACGATCAATGGCATGTACCACAGCACCTGTTTCTAAAAAAGCACGACTGTAGCCACCGCGACCAAACGTGGCATCCATAATTATTTTTGGCTGATATTGTCTAACAACATCCAAAATAGGTTCTAATAAAACAGGTTTGTGCATAATTCTTATGGAACTTTTAGATCAAAGATGCTGAAAATGCGAATATGAAGAAAAATTTTTTTAAATTAATGGCCGGTGCCGCCATCACATTATCCACTGTTAATGCACAGGCTGCTGAACCTGAAAAAACCGAATGGTCAAAAATTGGGGAAGGCACCCATAAAATGACATTGATTTCAGTGTATGACGCCGCCTTGTATGCGCCAGATGGGAAATATGATGCAGACAAGCCATTCAAACTGAAAATAACCTATAGAATTAACACGACAGGTAAAAAGCTGGCGAAACGGACGATTGACGAAATGCAAAATACCAACTGCAAATATTCCGATATGTACGATGTCTGGCAACAGGATATGACAAAAGTCTTCCCGGCAGATGTTGAAAAAGGCATGCAGCTAACGGGTGTTAAACAAGATGATATGACAACGTTTTATAGCAAAAGCGGTAAGCTGGGTGAAATAAAAGGGGAAAAATTTCAGGATTGTTTCTTTGGTGTGTGGTTGAAAGAGTCTACCTCGGCACCAGAACTTCGGGAAAAATTATTGGGTTTATAATTTAGGCGCGGGGCAGGGGCCAAAACCTGCCCCCATATTATATTGTAACATTTTGTAACAAAAAGTTCATTGCAGTTCCCAGGCAGCCTGTTAACTTTTAATTAATGGTAAAGAATATTAAACAACAGACCCTTCAAGACACTGTTTCTACCAAAGGTGTTGCTTTGCATTCTGGTGATATGGTTTCGCTAATCCTTAAACCAGCACCCGTTAACACAGGTATTGTTTTTGTCCGCAGCGATTTGGAAAATGTTTCCTACAAAGCCCGTTGGCAGCAAGTGGCGCCATCTTCCCTTTGCACCACACTAGGGCAGGGGGCTGAACGCATCGCAACCATCGAGCATTTAATGGCTGCTTTTGCCGGTGCCGGTGTTGATAATGCGATTGTAGAAGTTTCTGGATGTGAAATTCCTGTACTGGATGGGAGTGCTGCGCCATTTTTATTTTTAATTGATAGTGTTGGCCTAAAAGAACAGGCCGCGGATCGTTTATTTTTACAAATAAAAAAAACAATAGCGGTGCAGGAAGGCGACGCAGCCGCTAGTATTGCACCCGCCCCCTTTGCCTCTATCGCGTTTCATATTGATTTTCCTGATGCGGCCATCGGACAACAAAATTGTTCTATGCGCGTTAAGCCTGAAACATTTCGCCAGCTTATTGCCGGTGCCAGAACATTTGTGCAAGCCAAAGATGTGGAGTATTTACAAGCCAATGGTTTGGCCAAGGGCGGCTCTTTGGAAAATGCCGTTGTGGTGGAAAACGGCAAGGTTTTAAACCCGTATGGTTTAAGATTTGCCGATGAATGCGTGCGTCATAAAATGTTAGATGCCATTGGCGATTTATATCTGGCTGGCATGCCAGTAATAGGTCATTTCAAAGGCCATAAAAGCGGCCATGCCCTGACACGCAAACTTTTAGAAGCTGTGTTCGCTGACCGTAAAAATTATCAATACATTTCTCTGCCACAAGTAGAGCAGAAAGTCAGCCAGCCCGGCTATCATTCTCCTGATTTAATGATATCTTCCCTAACAGTTTCCTAAAATATCGCTATTTTAATGGTTTATAGGCGGAATGTGTGAAGTATCACTGGAATTTTATTGATATTTTAGTATAATGTTTATGTGAGTTCTTTTAACCCTAAAGATGCACATGAGTGGGCTGTTTTAATTGCTGCCACTACCATGACAGTCGTAGCTACCGGCGGGCTTGTAGGCACAATTTGGGCGGGGGTAAATTTATTAAGTCCTGGCAGGCCTGAAACCCAGAAACAGCCTGAGCAAAAAACAGACGTGCCGATGGTTGAGGCGCCTGATTTAGAAATAAGGCCAGCAGAGAATGTTATTGAATCAACTCAAAATAACGAACTCAATAAAAGCAAGGAGCAATGTCAAGCCGATGTTCAGAACTCTACAATTGCGCCCATTCCTTCTGAATACAATGACAGAATAGAATATATACAAAATTTCACACCTCAATCTTTTGAAGATTTAGAAGCAGAGGTTTTGGCGCAGAGAAAACCAGGTTTTGAAGAGTATCGACTAAATGCACTAATTCAGGATGCTTCACTTGCGGAAGGTGAGGAATGGGACGCTATTGCTTTAAAACTTATAGAAATTAAAGTATGCTTCAATGGTTTAGAAGATGAACTTATCATAAGTGATAATGAATCGGATATTACAAGTTCTGTAGATGATACCGCTTTAGAAAAGCGGCAAGATTATGAACCGCCATTAGCAAAGCCAGGACTGCGTGAAGAAATTCTGGTAGCACAGCAATCACGAGAAATACTACAGCGCCAGCAATTTGAGCAAAGTGTGCGCACTGTATATGATTTTATGCATGGAAATTGGGGAGCCGGTTATAACCCGAGTGCCGCACCGCCATTACCTTTAAGCCAATTAGTGGCCAGAAACCCATGGGGAAAATGGACGGAATATGATTACAGTGGCGGTGTTGGTTGCGAAGCCACTGGCACAGGATTGAAATATGACCGTGGGGCAGCTAACCCGCTAACTTTTGGCAGCATAGATAACCATGAATTTATTAGAGAAGTGAAATCTGAAAAGGATGGAGGTTCTTATAAGGAAGTAATTCCCTACATAGAAAATCCTCAAATGGGGCATTCTAAAATATCTATTACGGTACCAATTCTCACGTCAGAGGGGGAGCTTGATTATTTCGATGTAAAAACTAATTCCCAATATGGCAAGCTTAAAACACGGACATTCGAAATTGAAGGCTCGGAAGTATTTACCCATCGTTTCTATGAAGATAACATAGGTCGCCATATTTACACAGCAGATGGCGTAGAGGTAGATGCTTTTCATGCATATGCAGAGATAATAGCAAATGCGGCGTTAGAAATTCAACGATATCAAGAATGTCAGAATCAGCAATCACAATCTAACAAAAATAATATGCAATTGTATGCAGAAATAGGTTCTCCGCTAGCTGCTGCATACTTTGAGCAACTAGAGCAACGCACCTAGCCTCTTCCCCCCACAAGCCAAATCCATTATAACCCCAACCTATGACGCATAAAGTAATTATCATAGGTTCCGGTGCGGCGGGTTATAGTGCAGCAATTTATGCGGCGCGGGCAGGGTTAAAACCTTTGCTATTTGCCGGTAGCCAGCCAGGTGGGCAGTTAACCATTACAACAGATGTAGAAAACTACCCCGGGTTTGCTGACCCGATTCAGGGGCCATGGCTAATGGAGCAAATGAAACAGCAGGCCTTGAATGTGGAGTGTGAAATTAAAGCGGAAAGCGTTGTGGAAGCAGATCTGAAACAGCGCCCTTTTACGCTTAAAACTGATAAGGAAACTTATCAAAGCCAGACGGTTATTATTGCCACTGGTGCACAGGCGAAATGGCTAAATATTCCTGGCGAATTGGCGTTTCAGGGGCATGGTGTCTCTGCCTGTGCCACGTGTGACGGGTTTTTCTTTAAAAATCAGACAGTGGGCGTTGTGGGCGGTGGAAACACAGCTGTTGAAGAAGCACTGTTTTTAACGCACCATGCTGCAAAAGTTATTCTTATACATCGCCGCGATAGTTTGCGGGCTGAAAAAATTATGCAGCAACGCCTGCTGGAACATCCCAAAGTCGAAGTGATGTGGAACCAGCAAGTAGCTGAAATAAAAGGCGACGACGGGCTTGGCGCCTTGCCGCCAGCCATGACACATATCATATTGGAAAATACCCAAGATCAATCGCAACAGGAATTAAAGCTGGATGGCCTGTTTATTGCTATTGGCCATGCACCATCTACGGAATTATTTAAAGGTCAGTTGCCAATGGACGACCACGGTTATTTAAAGCATCATCCTGATAGTAGCAAAACAGATATTGAAGGTGTTTTTGCTGCCGGTGATGTAAGCGACCCCATTTACAGGCAGGCAGTGACGGCGGCAGGTACCGGCTGTATGGCCGCACTGGATGCAGAAAAATATCTGAATTTATAGCTGCTTACCAATGCTAACCATAGTGCTGCTTCCAATGTTTCTTTTGCGTGGCGTAGTCTTTGTGGGATTCAGCTTCTTGCCATTTTTCATAAAATATGCGGGCGCTTTCGGCTTTTTCCGGGTCGCCGGTGCCACGCTCTAGCAGGGCATAGTCGTTTTCCTTATCATACTTTTTACCGCCCTTATAATTGGCATAGCGTCGGGCGCGGGTATAACCCATCTGTAAAAACTTTCGCGCCATATCAGCGCCAACAAAATCATCATTTTTCATATAATCCAAAAACATTTGATAAATTTTTTTACTGCTGTCTTGTGCAATTTCCGGTGTTTTAAACCGCCAATGGGCGTTAATAGCACTTTTATAAGGCTCGCAAATCAACACACCTTGCTCGCCTTTGCCCACTAAATAAAGCTCTGGATGCTGTTGATAGTCTACATCTTTTTTCCATTTATAGTTTTTCGCATCAAAATTTAAATAGCTGGGCTGTTGTTGCTTCATAAGCAGAAACAACAAAACTTTATGTAAATAATCGAGACGTTAGCATTAGTTATACCTAAATGATACAGCGTCAACACTCTAAACGGCAATGCATACAACAGGATATAAATTGTTGCCGTGCTAGCGCAAGCAACGACTTATTTCAGTTGCGCTAAGGTGCTGCGCATGCACGCCACATATATTGTGACAATACGGAGAATATACGCTACAATCACCGCATAAAGTGCGGAGATTAAATGTATATTCACCAGAAACCCGATTGGCCTGATTTTAAATGGAACGATACACGTCTCGCCACCATACTGGCTACGGTGCGCCATGAGCAAGGGCTGCTGCTTGGACGGATGCAGTCTCTTGGCTTTGATTTACAGAATGAAGCCAGTCTTGAAACAATTACGAAAGATGTTGTCACAACCAGTGCCATTGAGGGTGAGTTGCTTGATACAGATCAAGTACTTTCTTCCATCGCTAAACGGCTTGGTGTCGATATTGGCAGCACAACCGCCAGCAACCGCAATGTTGACGCCATTGTTGAGGTGATGCTGGATGCCACACAACGCTATCAAAAACCATTAACCGATGAGCGTTTATTTGGCTGGCAAGCAGCATTGTTCCCAACAGGACGTAGTGGCATGCACAAAATAACGGTAGGTGCGTGGCGCACTGATGAATCCGGTGCGATGCAGGTTATTTCGGGTGCATACGGCAAGGAAAAAGTACATTTCGAAGCACCACATGCAGATATATTAACAGCCGAAATGAAACAGTTTTTAACGTGGTTTGAAAGCCCGAACACGATAGACCCAGTTCTCAAAGCCGCAATCGCCCATTTATGGTTTGTTACCATTCACCCCTTTGAAGATGGAAATGGCAGAATTGGACGCGCCATTACCGATATGGCACTGGCACGTTCCGACAATTCCGCACAACGGTTCTACAGTATGTCCACGCGTATTGAGCAGCAGCGAAACACCTATTACGATCAGCTTGAAGCAGCACAAAAGGGAGGGCTGGACATTACCAATTGGCTGGAATGGTTTTTAACATGCCTGAGCAAAGCGATTGCCAGTGCCGATGATGACATCAGCCACGTTTTAAAGAAGGCAAGCCTATGGCAGCATATTAATCAACACCCCATCAACGAACGCCAACGCATCGTCATCAATCGTTTGCTTAACAATTTTGAAGGCAAACTAACCTCCTCAAAATACGCCAAACTGGCCAAATGCTCACAAGATACAGCCCTTCGTGATATTCAAGCACTCATGGCATGGAACGTACTAGAGCAAAGCGCAGACGGTGGGCGCAGTACGAGTTATGAGATTAAAATACGCCGGCAGATTAGCATGGATATAAAATGGTGGAGCTAAGCGGGATCGAACCGCTGACCTCTTGCATGCCATGCAAGCGCTCTCCCAGCTGAGCTATAGCCCCTTTTTAAGGATGTTTTCTTTTAATTAATTTGTGCAAGGCTTGCAACTGTTAATCAAGTGCATTGCAGATATTTATAATACCGGGCTGTTTGCTGGCATAGGCAATTTTTCAGCCGTACTGAATAAGGTTCTCTGTCATGAAACTTTAAACAGAACGATACCTAAAACAATCAATAGTCTTGCATGATGGGCACACAGCTGTCCATGTTTCGGAAAGATAATCGCAATTGTTGCAATCCCACAGTTTTAGGCTGTCGTGCGCATCGGCGGCGGTTAGCAGGTTTTGTTGATCATCAACAGATACCGCGGCCAACAGCCTCAAAACAGCAGGGTTTTGCTTGTCTTGGTATTTGAGATATTCCTGCACGGCTTCTACATCATCGGCCGCCAAGGAGGCTTGCGCATTAGCAATAGCCATTTGCATTTCGGCTGTTTTAGACAAATTGTTTTTTGACATTTTGCTTAGTCGCTTGCGCCATTGGCTGGCGGTTAGATCCTGTTTTAAAACAGATTGACTGGCTATTAAACTGTGCGTTTCTAAAAGGGCAGGGTGATGGGTTCTAGACCAACTTTTCTCTATCAAGTCTAGTGCTTTCAGCGGTTTGCTGCGGTGCAACGCAATGGCATACTGACTGATTGCTGGAATGTAATCCTGCTCACCACCTTCGGCAATGCCCCAGGCTTTCTTGGCATATTCTAATGCTGTATTATGGTCATTTGCATTACTGCATTCGCGGCTTCGTTCAATTAGAACAAGCTGTAAAAGCTTATTGCGTTCTTGTTTTTCCAAAGCACGTTGCTTGTTATCTTTTATCAAGGTTTGATGGGCGGCTTGCCAGTGCTCTTGCTCCATTTGGCTGTAAACCAGGGTGCGGGCAATGTTATTATCTTGTGGCTTTAAATCGTAGGCCTGATTAGCCAGCGCATAAGATTTTTCATAGTCACCTTCCCGGCGTGCCTGAGTTAAAAGACTTTTGGTGCCGACAAAAGCCGTGTCTTGCTGATCTTTCAGTTGATTATAATAACCCTCTGCCTTTGCTTCCTTGCCGGCCATTTGTGCAGCTTGCGCCTTTAGCATTAGCGTCATTGGTTGATCTAGTAATTTATGGGCGCGTTCGGTTTTCTTTAAGGCCTGCTTTTCATTACCACTAGCGATGGCCAGGAAGCCCTGATTGGCAGAATCTAACCCTTTTTCCAAGGTTCTAAGGCGATTGTGACGTTTAATTTTTTTAGGCAGGCTGACAATTTCATCAATGCTGCGCAAGATTAAATATAGAACTAAAACAGTAAAAAGTAGGGCAATGATGGCACCGGCAATAGTGGGTTCAATAATATAGCCAAGCCATTCAATGCGAATCTCGCCGGGATTATCGGCAATCCATACAGACCCAAAAACAACAGCAACCAGTAAAATTAACAGCCAGAAAATACGCAACATTAGCGTTCTCCTAATTGGTTATAATTGGCGGAGGAATTGTTATTAGCAGATCGCTGCAGAATGTTATTGATGTCATGATGAACCATGCGAAAATCTTCAAAGTGATCGAGCCATTGTTGCAGGGGGGCACCATTTTCGCCATATTCTTCCACCAATTGCTCAGTTTCGGTTGCAACTTTGCTGTAGTTATTGGTTTCATAAGCCTCCTGCACTTTTTTGATAACAGGGCGATTATCGGGCAGGGCATCTGCCTTGCGAATGCGTACCAAGGAATTTAAAGTTTTCTTCACCGCATTTGCTTCCTTGGGAGCCTCCTCCTCTAATTTTTGTTCTGTTTGTTTTACGGCGGTTACAAAACTCTCAAAATCTACATCAAAACCATTCTCGGCATAGCGTTTTAAAACACTGTAGGTTTCCTGCGGCAGTTGCATGTTCAAGGGCTCAATCAGGCTGGCGAAAGGTTGCCCTTGTGTGATGTATAGTTGTAACAAGGCTAGGCTAATCGTGCTATTATCAGGGGTTTCAGCTTTGGGAGCTTGCTGGCTTAAGGTGGTGCTTAGCTGATTGCTGATTTGTTGTTGCAGCTGTTGTAGGTTTGTCTGATTTTGGCTTTGTAAAGCACTGATTTGCTGTTCCAGCCGTTGTATGCGGTTTTCTTCATCAGACGACATAGCAGGGGAGATACTGGTTATGCTGGGCACATTGGGTATGTTTTGCATTTGTTCCTGCATTTTGGCAAAGGCGAGATTGAGACCTTGCTGTTGCTGCTGCATCTGACGATTAACATCAGTGCGCAGACCATCAATTCGGCTTTGCAATTCGTTGCTATCCGCTTCGCTTAATGGCAGTTTTTCCTGTGCTAGCCAATAGCCGCCTACACCTGCACCTGCACCGACAATAACGCCTAGCAAGCCGGTTAACATGGCCGCTTTAAAACAGCCTTTTGATTTTACCGGCTTATTCGCTGTTTTGGGCGTATCTTTTCCCGGGGTAAAATTGGTATTAACCGTTTTGGTGGGCACCGCTTTTTCCGGCATGTTATCTTTGTTGTTTTCAGAAGATTTATTGTTTATGGTCATATTCAAGACAATCTAGAAGCGCATTAATTGTTGGTTTTTCAGCAACCTGAAGGTTGCAATCTGTTTTGACATGGACACCAAAACGATGCAAGGTGTAAGTTTTGGCAATAGACTCGCTTAGGCAAAAGATAGCTGGGATCGTTTTCTTGCCCTGAAATTTTTCATAACGTTCAAGAAATTGTACAGTAAATTTCGCGCCGCGTTGAGAGCATAGCACGATACCCCTAATAGTATTATAAAACTCGAATGCAATTTTTTGCGGCTTTGCCTCGTATACAATATGTTCTGTTAAATAGGGGTGTTGAATCGCTTGTGTGATATGCTGGCCGCGATAGTAAACCAGTGGTTGATTTTGCGGCAATTGTTTTAGCAGCTCGCTTACTGTTGCGGCCTCTGAAACATTAAAGCCTGCTTGACGTGCCTTGGCGGCTGTATGGCTGCCCACGCAATATAATGGATGATTTGTATAGCAATTAATACCCTGTAAAGCCACAGCACTCGTAATAAGCAAATTGCTATGGGCAAGAGGGGCAGGCGGCTTTTCAGTATATTCTATTTTTAAAATAGGCTGGCTGATAAAAGGAATTCCCGACTGTTCCAATCGCTGTGCCAACGTGGCAGGATTTGATTGTGTCAGCCATAACATCGCTTTAGTATGACAATAATGCTGACATTATACAATACGGCGAATCGCCAGAAGCAGGCGTTTAAGCCGCAAGATCCTAACCGCATTACCATGTATGTGTGTGGCCCGACGGTTTATAACCATGCGCATATTGGCAACGCCCGGCCAGTGGTTGTTTTTGATACGTTATACCGGCTGTTACAGCATCACTATGGCCAGGAACATGTTGTTTACGCGCGCAATATTACCGATGTAGATGATAAAATTTTGCAGGCCAGTTTAGAAACCGGGCAAACACCCCGGCAATTAACGGAAAAATATACGCGCATTTTTCATGACGATATAGCCGCCCTAAACGCGTTGCCTCCCACCATAGAACCGCGTGCCACAGAATCTATTGATGGTATGATTGCCTTGATAGAACAGCTTTTGGCAAAGAATATGGCTTATCAACAAGATGGTCATGTGTTGTTTGATACAGAAGCTTTTAAAGGCTACGGCAAGCTTTCTGGCCGTATGGACAACAGCGCCCGCCAGGCTGGGGCGCGGGTTACCATTGAATCCTATAAACGCAACCCGGCAGATTTTGTGCTGTGGAAACCGGCAGATCGGCAAGAGTTGGGCTGGGAAAGTGCCTATGGCTATGGCCGTCCTGGATGGCATCTGGAATGTTTGGCGATGGTAAAAAAACATCTAGGGGAACAAATAGATATTCACGGCGGCGGCCAAGATCTTATTTTTCCGCATCATGAAAACGAGCAAGCACAAAGCTGTGCGGCGCATGGCCATACTTATGTAAACTATTGGTTGCATAATGGGTTTGTCACTGTTGACGGGCATAAAATGTCTAAATCTCTGGGCAATTTTCTAACAATTAGCCAAGCCAGAGAGCAAGCGCATGGCGAAGCCATCCGTTATCTGTTGTTATCTGCCCATTACAAGCAGCCAGTTGATTATGCCCCCGCCGCATTGCAAAATGCCCGAAATAATCTGGATAAAATTTATCAATACATTGCTGACGATAATACCGTTTCACCGACAATGGATGAAACCTATGTTACCCATTTAAATGATGATCTGAACACGCCATTGGCTTTGCAACGATTGCAAGAACTCGTCAAGCTTCAGGCAGATAAAGCCTTAATCCGAAAAAGTGCCCAGTTGTTGGGGTTATTATACGATAATACTGAAAATTGGTTTCGTTATGGGGTGAATTTAAGTGAAAAAGACATTGAGCAAAAAATTGAACAACGCCAACAGGCTAAAAATAAAAAAGATTACGCCACGGCTGATTCTATCCGTAAAGAGTTGGAAGAGCAGGGGATTATTTTGGAAGATGGCGCCGATACAACAACCTGGCGCCGGCAATAAATCATTATGCTCCTACATAAGTAGCAAAAACATAAAATATTACCCTCTTTCCCCTTGAAATACGATTACATAGCGTCTAATTAAAGCTCTCATTTACTAGTGCGCTCTTAGCTCAGTCGGTAGAGCAACTGACTTTTAATCAGTGGGTCACAGGTTCGAATCCTGTAGAGCGCACCATATCTTTTTCTACATCTGTCTATCGAGAGCCTTCATACCAATATTTTATGTTTTTATCGCTCAATATTTTTGCGGCAGTGGATTGCGCTTCTTGTTGTAAAAGCTGTTGCCAGTCTTCAGCGCTTTTATATTGGATATAGGGATCACTGGAATTATTACTGGCAGATGGGCAGAGAATTTGCTGAATTACTTGGTTTATTGTGGCTTCCTTGATGGTGATGCCGTCTCTCCATAGCTCGCTCATATTAGGTGATATAGATACACTTGTTCCAGGTTCTCTGATTTTAATCGTTAATCCGCTTTCATCTTGTTCAACAGGATTAGTCCACAAAAATGGTCGTCTATATGGTTTATTCCTTTGTTGTTCAGTGCTGAATAAGGTTTTAATCACATAGTTCATCATTGATGCTTGTAAAAGACCAGTAAACTGAGGTTTTTTGTTTAATTGCTTAAGGGCAATGCTGGGGCTTTTGATATGTAGTGCGCCAAAGAAGGTTTTTGTAAATTCATGTACCGCTGATTGCTGCTGATCTATTTGATCTTGAGGAATGGGATATGCATTGATACTACCGTCTTTTCGAGTTATTTCTGATTTGAAAGCCGTATCTAAATCTTGTGCATTTTTATCTACGGCAGCGGCTTTTGCATAAGGTAAGCCATGTAAAATAGTTACATTGTTGTCGCCATGCGTGATAACAGTTGCAAATTGCCGCCATGTTGGCTGTACAGCTCCTTCTTTTGCTCTAAGCTTTATACTTGGGCAAAATTCTTCAACAGAAATACAGCATTGACCAATCTTGTATTCATAATCAGATTTTCTTGTTTCATAAACTTTTCCAATAAACCTCATAATTTGTTCAGCGGCATCTTCGTCTTTTAAGTCTAGAATTTTTACACCTATGCCTTGTGCTAAAAAATAGTCTTTTAGAACAACAATATGTGTTTCCGGCAATAGTGCTTTCTGCAAAGGTTCAATAAGATTTTCCCGAATATTTTATATGGTTACATATTGTAAATCGCTTAGGCTTGGAACAGAGAAGGTTATGTAAAGTTCCGCTGCTTTATCTGGGCAGATTTCACTCATAAAACCAGCAGTCATACCTTTGTCTTGCATTACGCTGGCTGATAAAAAATGGCTGCAGCGATTAAATGTTGTATAGTCGCCAAAATTAACCAGTATAGATTCTTTTGAAACTGATTCAAAGCTAGGTTGTTTGCCAAATCCTAGCACTTCGTAAAGTGCGGTTGCTTGTTCTTTGATATCAACACGGTAGCATTTTTCATAACCCGCCTGCCCAGATGAAAATAAATCATTAAATTCTATAATCTTTAAGCCAGCTGGGGTCATATGATAATCAATGCTCATTGCTGCAATAGAGGGGCTATTATCTCTGTTTAATTCTTCCAATTCTTTTAGTGGGTTATCGTCCATAAACCTTAGTAAGCTGCCATCGTAAAGATGTAAATTAGCACGAGAATTTAAGCTTATTGACTCTTTGAATTCGCAGCTTTCATAGCTAGGTTTATCCATATAATTTCTGTCATAACATTCAGGTATTAAATTTGCTAAATCGCAGTCCTCAAGAATGCAATTGTACACATTTAAAAATCCTTCACCGGAAAATGTAACATTTTTAAAAGTGCAGTCATTGAAAGCTGCGCAACTAGTTCTTGTGTTCAAGCAGTGTATGTTAATAGTACATTGTTCGAAAACATGATCAGAAATATAGTCATCTGATTTGAATGTATAGATTTTATTCATATACAACAGTATACTAAACCAGAATCTCAACAACCAGATATAAAAAAGAGGTGATTCACCGCTAGGCTGTTTTTTTGAAGAAAGGCAGGAAAGCGGTGAATCAGGAAGAAGCTATCATAAAGATATTCGAGAAGAGTTAGTAGAGTTGCCGTCAGAATACTCCTGTATAAAAAGGCGTCACAAATCCAGCCGCCCTACAGACACCTACGCCCGGTTAAACCTAGACCCCCCGTCCGCCAGTCAATGGAATCAGCCACCAAAGCCATGTTTGATAAGGCTCCAGCATAAACAGCACACCTGCTTAACTTGCACCAGCAAAGAAACGCCACCCCAACAATCACCCCCTCCCCCCTGTTCCATAAGCAACCCCCTATCATGGAGGCGCTGGCAGTTTTTTAAAATTTTGGGCATAAAGAAAAGGGAGGAGCGTATTGCTACACTCCTCCCTTGTTTTAGGTTTTCAGGCTTTCAGTCGTCCGCGCCACTCGGAGGTGGTGCGGAGGGTGAAAACTAGCTCATTGCTCGGAAATCAGCGAGAAGCTGCTTATGCTCTTCGTATTCAGCTACGCTAGGGGCGTGGCCAAGAAGAAACGCAGAAGTGTCAAGCAAAGGGTCTGCCATGAACGCAAACACTTTACCTGCAGGGCCAACACGGCCTTTGTTGTTGCGGGTAAAATTACCCCACACCACACCTTCTTGCAGCGTATCCTGGTTGCCCATGCACAAGGAGCATCCTGGCATCTCAATACGCCCATTGCTTGCATGGCGATCTTCCAAGTTGCTAGTGCTATAATCCCACAGGGATAGACCAGCATCCTCAAAAATGCGATGCATACGATCGATACGGCCTTGCTTACGCAAAGCATTCTCAATCATTACGCTAGAGGGAGCATACCAGATGCAGTCACCACCAATTGTGCGACCATCCAACAAGTAGGCCTCAATGAGATCCATACTGTCTTCGTAGTCAGTCAACTGAGCAGTGCAAGACATGATAGCAGCCTGATTTACAAGCAAGTGTCTAGCTGGAACGATATTAGGAAGTTCGCTCAAACGCACAACGCGATTGTATGAAGAGCCTAACGCACCAGATTCAGTGATGCCATATGCGGTAACCAATGGTTCGGTATCAGACGATTCTAAATCAATCTCAATGCTATGAGCGTATTCAGCACCTGCGTCCTCAATAGGATTAACAGGGTTGGAAAGCCATACTTCAAGACTTTGGATCAGCCAGTTAATACCAGTGTCTCCACGATCTGTGCCGACAAGATCTTGCCAGAAGTCGACAAAACCTTGAACTTCACGCATTGCTATTTCTAGCGGCGTGAAGATCCACTGTGCTACAGGCCCATATTCACCCATCGCGTTCATCAAAACAAACTTGTCTTCAAGAGACATCTCATCAAGACCATAGATCTCAACGATTTTCCCCTTCAGGATATTTGTTTTGTTGTACTGATCCATCAGTCCCATTTCTGTCAATTTCTCAACAATCATGAGTTGAAGATCGCGCGGCGCGAACTTAGACCAGTCGCCATTGAACTGGATACGAACAGACTGTGGCATTGTGTAAGGAATGAATCCAAATGCAGCAGCGAACGCAACCAACAGGCTATCGCCAGGAATCGCAACACCCAACACATTGCGGGTATGGGAATCCCCACCGATAATCAGCCAACCAAGCGTCGACAACTTTTTAAGCCACGTGTGGATGACGCCATCCCCACGTTTTAAACCAATACCACCGCGCTCTGTGAAGAACTCAGGCAGTGTTTGGAAGTTTACAAGGTCACTTTTCTTAGGGTAAGCAGACGTGTGACACAACGTTTGCAAGGTCACAACAGCCCATTGCACAGCACAAAGAATACGTGATGCGAGGCGTGTGATAGTGCCAGTTGTATCTTGACTTGCAACTAGGTCAACAGCGAACTCAGCAAAGCTGCCAGGCGCAACACCTTCAACACCAGCCTTAGAACCCATAATCTTTTGAGCGGCTGTGTAGCCGTTTTTAGATTCAATAATTCCAGGCAAGCCCCACTCGTAAGTAGGGAGTGAAAGCGCAGCACGAACACTGTCAGTCAGGCTTTTACCAGCAAAGAAACGAGAAGAGCCGCCACCTTGGAAGTAGATTTCTGAGGTGGCCCCCAAAAATTAGACAGTGGAAAGTACTCTAGCGTCCTCTGGCAGAATGCTAGTAAGGAGCAGAATATGAGTAAGAATAAAAAGAAAAGATACAAGCCAGAATTTAAGGCGAGGGTAGCCATGGCAGCTATTCGTGGAGAAAAGACAATTGCGCAACTGTCGAGTGAATACGAGATACATGGGACGTCGATTAACCAGTGGCGTCGTGAATTATTGCAAGGAGCTGCACAGGTCTTTGAACCTGGTGAGAAGCGGCATTCAGACAAGGGTGAGCAGGAAGTGCTGCTACAACAGCTTTATGCCAAGGTAGGCGAGCTAACGGTGGAACGGGATAGCCCATCGCTGCTAATTTCCTGCTGCGCTGCCGCTTGCAGTCAATAAGCGACTCAGGGATTTCCCTACAAAACAATTCTCAATTGTTTTGCTTAACGGAAAATTATCAAAAGCGCTCAAAGGCTAGAGAGGGTTGAGCGCATGAAGATGATAAAAATAGAAACCCCGAATTTGAGCTTATCGGCCAAGTGTCGCTTGCTATCAATCAGCCGTAGCAGCGTTTATTATCAACCAAAACAGATACCGGCAGCAGACCTGGCATTACTGCGTTTGATAGACCAACATTTTCTGGAGGATCCAAGCCTTGGCAGTCGCCGCATGACAATGGTTTTACGCCGCCAGGACTATGCTATCAATCGCAAGAAAGTACAGCGGCTGATGCGGGATTTGGGTATTGCGGCTATCTACGCAAAGCCTAATACCAGTGCGCCACATCCGGCTCATAAGATTTATCCATACCTGCTAAGGGGGCTGGATATCAACAGGGCTAATCAGGTATGGTGCGCGGATATAACCTACATTCCCATGCAGAAAGGCTTTCTGTATCTGGTGGTGATCATGGACTGGTATAGCCGTAAAGTACTAGCTTGGCGGCTTTCTAATGTGATGGATGCTGACTTTTGTGTAGAGGCTTTACAGGAAGCCTTAGAGCTTTACGGCCAGCCGGAAATCTTTAACACAGATCAGGGTAGCCAGTTTACCAGTGAGGCGTTTACCAGCACCCTGTTAAACACCAATATCACAATATCCATGGATGGACGTGGCAGATATCTGGATAATATTTTTATAGAGCGGCTTTGGCGTTCTGTTAAACACGAATGCATTTATATCCATGCACCTAACACAGGATCCGCCTTAAAACATGTTTTAAGGCAATGGTTTAGCTACTACAATCAAAGACGCTTACACCAAGCTCTGCACTATAAAACACCCAATGAATTTTATCTTGCAAGCCGCAACAAAAACACTAACCTAACAAACTACCAAACAATCAGGCCTATGAAATTAGCCGCCTGATTTTAACCAACCGTCAGGGATCCTAGAGAACGTATCTACTTCCTGACTGTCTAAACGTTTGGGTCCACCTCATTATTTATGGACGGCATTTACTTCAAGATCAGGGAAGAAGGCCGTGTTGTTAGCAAAGTTATGTACTCGTTGCTGGGCATTGATCAGTCTGGCAAGAAGGATATTCTGGGCTTGTATATGGCTGATTCTGAGGGTGCTAATTTTTGGGCTTCTGTGTTAGCTGATTTGAAAGCTAGAGGCGTGGAAGACATTCTTATCGCTTGTGTAGACGGGCTAAAAGGTTTGCCGGAAGCGATAGAGTCTATCTACCCTAAAACCACTGTACAGCTTTGCGTAGTGCATCAAATTAGGCACTCGCTACGCTATGTGGCCAGCAAAGATCAAAAGCTATTCATGGCTGATTTAAAGCCTGTGTACCAAGCCCCAAGCCTAGATATTGCCGAGCAAAAACTCATGGAACTGGAAGAGAAATGGGGTAAAAAATATCCCATCGTCATCAAGTCCTGGCTCAATAACTGGCAGCATTTATCTCAGTATTTTCAATTTGACCCAACGATCAGAAAGCTGATTTACACCACCAATGCTGTCGAGGGATTCCACCGCCAGCTCAGAAAATATACTAAAAACAAAGGCGCTTTTACCTCTGAAAATGCCTTGCTAAAACTGGCCTATTGCGCCATACAAAACATCACTAACAAATGGCATAAACAGCCGTTACAAAATTGGGCGTTAGTTATATCTCAACTTGATATCGCTTTCCCTAAGAGCTTACGCCAAAACTAAGAAGCGAATAAGAAGGAAGAATACATCGCATATAGATTATAGTATGGCTGTGTGAGATATTTTATAAGATGTTGTAAGATAACATATAACTGGGAGTAGACGATGTCGTATAGAACAGATTTAACAGATGAGGAGTGGGCTCTGATCGCGCATGCTTTTCCGGTATATAAGACGGGGCGTCGCAAAATATATTCAAATCGAGAGATAATGAACGCTATACGTTATCAGCAGCGCACGGGGTGTCAGTGGGATATGCTGCCGAATGATTTGGTGCCGGAAGCGGTGGTGCGGCATTTTTTCTATGAGTGGCGTGACAATGGCTTGTTTGAACGTATACAGGAAAAGCTGCACAGGCAGTTGCGGCGGCTGGAAGGCCGGGAAGAGGAACCGTCACTGGGGATAATTGATGCACAGTCTGTCAAGACGGTGCAAAAAGGGGGGCGCGCGGGTATGATGCTGGCAAGAAAACTAAGGGTCGAAAACGCCATATAGTTGTTGATATCACCGGCCATCTGATGGCGGCAAGCGTGCATAGCGCTGGCGTTCAAGACAGGGACGGCGCCAAACCGCTACTAGCAGAATTGTACAAACAGCCCCGGTTACAGGCTGTTTTGGCCGATGGTGCCTATAGCGGCAAACTGCAAACATGGTTCTACCGCAAAAGCCGGGGGAAACGCCTGATAGTCGTCAAACGCCCTGATAGCAAAAAGTTTATTGTTATACCAAAACGATGGATTGTCGAACGCTTCTTCGGCTGGATCAACTGGCAAAGACGCCTCTCCAAAGATTACGAACATAATCCAGATACCTCCCGCTCTAGACTCTTTATTGCCGACATTAACCTCCTGTCTAAGCGAATTCTGAAATTATATTCTACTTAGGGTTTTGGCGTAAGCTCTTAGAGGCTAAAACTTGATTTAGCCGCCTGACACAGTTCGTGGAACACTCTCCAACGATAGTAAGAAAAGTTGTAAGGCACTGGAAAATGACTTGGCTAATATTGAAAGTGAAATGGCTGTTTTATTACCACAAAAAGATGCCATAGGTAAGAACGTTGCCCTAGGTATTGCGGGCTGGTTTTTAATAGTACTGATTATATGTCATTTGACAGGTTTTCTTTATTTTAAATGCTAGGATTTATCATCCAAACATTTCGCCTGTTTTCATTTTCTATTATCATATCTCCCTCACACGGAATAAGATAATTGTGTGAGGTAAGAATACTAATGATTTTATAGGCAGCTCCGCTCTTTATTTTCATGCGTTGCTGGAAATTAGCCGGAGAGATATAGGGATACTCCCACTTATTTTTAAGCCAGTTTATTGCCCGTTCTGCCAGTATAATATCTGGATCAGTAAATTTAGCCTCCAAAATTCGTACCGCTTCGTCAATGTAATGATTGCCTAAAACGATGGCTCTTTGCATCATGTCTTTAGTGATAAAAGTTGCGTTTATATCGTCAAACAATGTTAATACCCCGGCAATTCTAACGGTGTTTTCCATAATCTTACTGGCAAAGGCTGCAATATTTTCAAATTCACCAAACTGCAATTGCCCTGTTTCTACAGAGTTATAAAAATGTACCAATGCTTCTTCCGCACCCTTGTCCATTTCCAAAGTACGCGGGTTTAGATCACTGCGTGTACCTTTTTTGATAGGCAGGGGTTTATCAAGGATACTTTTTAGGCATGTATTAAAGGCCTCTAAGGCCGCTGTATCGGGTCTGTAACCTGCTTTAACGGTGCGTGTACCTTTCATACTTTCAGGAAATACAGTTAGGTATCGGGAAAGGAAGCCTTGGCCGTCTAGCAGACTGTCACCAAATACCTGCTGGGCAATAATTGGTTGCATCATTAAGTGAACAGTTAAGCGTTTATCACTAATAAACTCCATGCCATCAGTTGAGCGTGTACGGTCAATCTGGCTTGCATCCCATAGCTTTGACATACCCGTAATAGTTTTCAATTTATTGTCTTTATGCATTGCATGGCCGCCAAATAGTGTGCCTGCCTCATCCATAAAAATACCAGCGGAGGGTTGTGCTTTTGAAAGCTGCTTAAAAATACCCTCAAAGGTAAAATCGTTTGTTAGTAGTTTGGGTTCAAGCGGTGCTGCTGGCACTACTCCTAATGCGTCAAGGGCAGCTTCAATATCGTCATCAGATTTTAAAGCCGCTTTTTCTGCCATTTTGTAGGCCGACTGTTTATTGGTATGAGCGCGAGCATCAATTTTATACTGGGCTTGAAGTTCACGCTCTTTTTCACGCACAGCCTTTAATGTGAGGTGGACCCAATTGACTAGACAGGTAGAAAGTAAAAACGTTCTCTAGTATCCCTGACGGTTGGTTAAAATCAGGCGGCTAATTTTGCTGTTCTGATTATTTGGTTGTTTATTAGGTTAGTATTTTTGTTGCGACTTGCAAGATAAAATTCATTGGGTGTTTTATAGTGCAGAGCTTGGTGTAAGCGTCTTTGATTGTAGTAGCTAAACCATTGCCTTAAAACATGTTTTAAGGCGGATCCTGTGTTAGGTGCATGGATATAAATGCATTCGTGTTTAACAGAACGCCAAAGCCGCTCTATAAAAATATTATCCAGATATCTGCCACGTCCATCCATGGATATTGTGATATTGGTGTTTAACAGGGTGCTGGTAAACGCCTCACTGGTAAACTGGCTACCCTGATCTGTGTTAAAGATTTCCGGCTGGCCATAAAGCTCTAAGGCTTCCTGTAAAGCCTCTACACAAAAGTCAGCATCCATCACATTAGAAAGCCGCCAAGCTAGTACTTTACGGCTATACCAGTCCATGATCACCACCAGATACAGAAAGCCTTTCTGCATGGGAATGTAGGTTATATCCGCGCACCATACCTGATTAGCCCTGTTGATATCCAGCCCCCTTAGCAGGTATGGATAAATCTTATGAGCCGGATGTGGCGCACTGGTATTAGGCTTTGCGTAGATAGCCGCAATACCCAAATCCCGCATCAGCCGCTGTACTTTCTTGCGATTGATAGCATAGTCCTGGCGGCGTAAAACCATTGTCATGCGGCGACTGCCAAGGCTCGGATCCTCCAGAAAACACTGGTCTATTAATCGCAGTAATTTCAAATCTTCTGGGGGTATCGGTTTGGGCTTGTAATAGACGCTACTACGGCTGATTGACAACAAGCGACACTTGGCCGACAAACTCAATTTTGGCGTTTCTATTTTAATTATCTTCATGCGCTCAACCCTCTCTAGCCTTTGAGCGCTTTGGACAAAAAATCCCGCTCCACTGTCAGCTCACCCACCTTGGCATATAGCTGTTGTAGCAGCACTTCCTGCTCACCCTTGTCTGAATGCCGCTTCTCCCTTGGCTCAAACACCAATGCCGCACCCTGCAATAACTCCCGACGCCACTGGTTGATGGACGTGCTATGAATCCCATATTCACTCGATAGCTGCGCGATCGTCTTCTCGCCTCGAATAGCTGCCATAGCCACCCTAGCTTTAAATTCTGGCTTATATCTTTTCTGTTTACTCTTACTCATATTCTGCTCCTTACTAGCATTCTGCCAGAGGACGCTAGAGCTCTTTCCACTGTCTAATTTTTGGGGTCCACCTCAATGCTTTACTATCCACGCTACTTTTACGTTCTCCACTGGCAGCAATAGTGGCTAGGTATAACGATATAGGTACTGTCTTATCAGCAAATGGAATATAAACGTCTGCATGGCCTTGTACCGCCAATGAAGTTGCTGCCAATAAATAATGGGCGCATGTAGCTATTGGTGCCATTACAACTTCATGCATATTTTTAACAGCGACACCCAATGTTTCACCTAATGCCTCATAAGGATAATCTAACGCTTTCGGCGTTTCTGGCCTTAATGGTATGGGGGCTGAGCGATCATAAGCTATTGTTTCGTTGAATTGGCTATCTAATGTGTTATTATCCATTAGACTGCTCCATGAGTAAGTCGTTGAAGTCTTTATTGGGGGGGCGACATAGCAATGCGAACGCTGCGCCCTTCAATATCTAATCGTTCGGCTAATTTGCGAGCAGCTTTTTTGCCTGCACTATCATTATCAGTAACAATAATAATTTCTCTAGCTAATGATGGTAAAATAGCTTTACTCAAATTACCACTGGTTAAAGCAGACCATGTAGCAACACCCGTTAATTGCATATAGCTAAGACAAGTTTCCAGCCCTTCACCTACTGCCATTCTCGTTGCGGGTGGGCACAGCTGGACTAATCCACCGTTTAGACTTCGTAACATCATTTTTGGCGATGAAATATTGGCTTTCCCCAATCCATCATGCCTTAAATAAGTGCGGTGCAGCGCAGTAACCTTATTTGTATTAGAGCAACGCGCAGAGGCTAATAATGCGGGGTAATTCTGTTGTGTAGCAACATAGCGATGGCTGGAGCTGAATTTTAGATCGCTTGGTAAGTCAATCGTAATACCGCGTGATTGTAGGTATTTGTCACCTAAGCTATCTTTTATAACCACTGCACTATTTAAAAGCTTATTAACAAAATCCAGCCTAGCTTGGTCAGTTGTTTTTGGCGCATTAACTTTAGGAACTTTAGAGTGTTTAGAGTGGGGCATAGGTGAAAAATCACTTTGTTGTGTTAACGCCAACGCCGCTTGATAGTAGGTTATTTTATGTAAATAAGAATATAGGCTTATAAAATCACCCCCTTTATCACCAATAGCAAAATCTGCCCATTTGCCATTTTTATTAACGGAAAATGAGCCAATATTATTATCGCGTTTAGTAGGGTTGGTGGCTTTATATTCCACCGCCTCCCAACGGCCATTCGGAAGCCATCGTTTCAAGTGAATATAAGAAGCACAGGCGATATCATTATTAATCGCCTTAAAATCAAGATGGCTAATCATTTTGACCTCCCTTAAAGCTGGCAATATACGCGTGAATATCCTCTGCCCGCCATGCGGTAATATTGGGGCTTAATTTAATAGGTTCAGGAAAAGTACCAGCTTTTACCATATTCCAAAAAGTCGTTTTGCCGTATGGAATATATCGCTGTACAACGGGTAGGCGTACAAAACCTGTTTTAGGTAGGTTAGTTAAACTATCATTCATTTGAATTCCTTTGTGTTCGGTTAAACTCAAAGGATTTTTAGACGCGATAAAATAGCTTGTGACCGAATTCGGTTATGCCAAACCGAATTCGGTTTATGTTTCAGGGTCAGGCATAGTGATAGAAACATGCTGAAACGCTAATTTTAGCCACTTTCGTATTGTATCATCACTGATATCAATACCCCAACTGCTGAGAGTATCAGATAACTCTTTAGGTATTGGAGACTTTCTTGCTTCTGGGTCATAGCCATAACCATCAATTGCCATACCAATTATCAGCTTCATTAAGCTTTCTTTTTCCCTCGTATGTAGTGGTTTGCTAAATTTACGATCTTTAATATTAGGATGCCTACTTGAACAAAAAATATAGTTTTCAAGGTCTTCTATTCTTTTCTCAGGTGAATCTTCGGGGTTGCTCACAGGAACATGTACAGGCTCCCCCCCTCTTCTTTACTACAGCGTCGAAGGCAGCACCCCATACCTCTTGCTCAGATTCAGAATATTCCTCGTACCAATCGCCATATATATTAATACCTCTTTCGCTTAGCCATTTTGCAAGATCCTCTATATTTACGAATGTAGAAGTAGTGACAATACAATCCTCTAAGTTCCTTCGAACTCTAACAGTTTTTAGGGAGTTTTTGTCAATTCCAAAACATATAGATTTATTCAATTTCTTAATCTCTGACTGTAGAGACTTAACCAAACGGGGGTTTTTGAGTGTGTATTCTGCCTCATGGTCAGGTAATTGATAGTCAAGGTGACCTTCTAAGCATAAAATCTTTGCTACAAGCTCAGCTGCTTCATCAATATTTAGTTGATATATACCAAAATCTTTTAGCTCCCAAAACGGGTATTCATCATCTAAATTGTTTTACATAAAATTCTCTTATTTTTATTGCTTGGCCGTATCTAAATAATTTGCCCCATCCTGCATCATTACAGCGCGCTGATCCAAAAATTGCGCCCTGTCGTATGCTTCACCAAGGGAGTGTGGTTTTTTGTGTGCCAGTTGAAGGTCTGCTACTTCATGTGGATAGCCTAACTTCTCTTGTAGCGCTGTTAGGGCTAAGGCTCTAAAGCCGTGGCCTGTCATGGTGCCTTTATAACCCATGCGATATAGGGCAGTGAGTAGCGTATTCTCACATATGGGCTGCTTTGGTTTGTTCGGACTTGCAAACAACCATTCACGATAGCCGTTTATTACTTGCAGCTGTTCTATAACTTTTAAAGCCTGTTTTGAAAGGGGAACAGTATGTTTACGGCGCATTTTGCTATACTCAACAGGAACAATCCAAACTTTCTTCTCAAAATCAAATTGGTCTATTTTTGCATGGCGTAATTCGTGCGTGCGAACAAATGTTAAAAACATCAATTCAAAAGCTAATCTTGTTATTTTAGATAATTGCGCATTTTGTAAATCGTTTAGCAGTTTTGATATTTGCTGCGGGTCAATGGCTGCGTGATGCTTTACGGGTCTAGTTTTTAAAGCACCTTTAAAGGTTGTGGTAATATCGTAATCTGCACGACCTGTTTGAATAGCGTATCTAAAAATTTGCCCACAATATTGATTGCAACGCTTTGAAACCTCTAAAGCGCCTCTAGCTTCTATTCTACGCATAACTTCTAACAAGATAGGCGAAGTAACATCTCTAATGGGCAGCTTGCCAATTTCAGGGAATATATCGGCTTCTAACCGTGTTAGAATAGTTTTAGCATGTTTAAGTTGCCACTCCGGCTGCTTATGTAAATGCCATTCCCTAGCAATGGCTTCAAAAGTGTTTGCACTATTCAATCGCTTTTCACGTTTTTCTTCTTTTTTGGCAGCAGAAGGGTCAATGTCTTTATCGAGTAATTTTCTGGCGGCAAGACGTTGTTCACGGGCTTCCTTTAATGAGGTTTGGGGGTATGTTCCAAAGGCTAATAGTTTTTCTACCCCCAAGTGCCTGTATTTATACCGCCAATATTTAGAGCCCTTAGGCGTTATTTGCAGGTAAAGCCCTGCGCCATCGCTTAATTTATAAGGCTTTTCTCTGGTTTCGGCTGTTTTGCATTGTCTATCATTTAGCTTCATGGGGGTATCAAAATTGTTTGTTTTCAACAGTACCCCCATAAGTACCCCCTAATTTCTAGGATTAGAGCGGATACCACTGAACGGCATTAAACAACAGATACAAGGTATACCTTGATTTGTATAGTGTTTTTGGATGGGAATGGACATAACTGTCCTGTGAAATGGCTCCCCGGGAGGGATTCGAACCCCCGACCAATTGATTAACAGTCACATGGTCTTTGTATTTACTAAGTCTTACATTTCTATATAAAGCTATACATAACAAGGGTTTTAGGGCTATAAAGCACCTTGTATGATTTATCAAAATATACCTAATTTCACCTATATTGCGGCACGAATGCGGCACCAGTGCGGCACCAGATTCTTTTTAGAAAGCGCAGGAATACAGGCATGAGCAATACAATTAACTTTACCAAAGCGGCACTAAAAGCATTGCCATTGCCTAACAGCGGGCGTGACTATTATAAGGATACCAAGGAAAAGGGTTTGTCGCTGGCGATTACCAAGGCGGGTACGATTACCTTTTTTGTGCGAAAACGGGTGCAGGGAAAAGACGAGCGCATTACCATTGGCACGTTTCCTGAATTTAGTATTGAGAATGCCCGTAAGCAGGCGATGAAAGTTAAGGCTGATATTGCCACGGGTATTGACCCTAGCTTTGAGAAAAAACGCCTGAAAGCTGATATTTTATTTGGCGATATGTTTGCGGAATATTTGGAGAAATACGCCAAGCTGCACAAGCAATCGTGGCAGTATGATGAACGCATTATCACACGGCTGGCGGGGCATTTATTTAAACGCAAGGCATCGCAAATCACCCGAACAGATTGGATGCAACTGCATGAGGAAGTGGGCAAGAATAATGGCGAATATAGTGCAAACCGTCTGATAACCCTTGTTTGTGTGGTGTATAATAAGGCGATTGATTGGGATTGGGCGGGCACGAACCCTGCTAGCCGTATTAAGAAGTTTAAAGAGAAAAGCCGCGAACGATTTTTGCGAAAGGATGAAGTGGCGGGCTTTTTTCAGGCGTTGGCGTTAGAAGAAAACGAGACGGCACGGGATTATATTATGGCCTCGCTTTTAACGGGCGCGCGGAAAACCAATGTGCTGGAAATGCGGTGGGATCAAGTTAATTTTAACCTGAAAGAATGGCGTATTCCCAAAACCAAGAATGGTGAAATGCAAACGGTGCCGTTATCGGATACGTTGATTGCCTTGCTGGAAAAACGGCGGGAAATTTCTGAAAGTGAATTTGTGTTTGAAGGTACAGGCGCAACGGGGCATTTGGCCGACCCCCGCAAGGCTTGGGGGCGTGTGTTGAAACGAGCGGGCATTGAAGATTTGCGCTTGCATGATTTGCGGCGCACATTAGGCAGCTGGATGGCGGCCAATGGCGTGACGACGGCCATTATTGGCAAAACGTTGGCGCACAAAAGTGTGCAGGCGACCAAGGTTTATGAACGGTTGGATATTGACCCGGTGCGGGAATCTATGATGGTGGCGGAGAAGGCTTTGTTTGAGGTTGGGGGTGTGAATTGACGGGATGAACTTGGCATCCTATTAAAGAAGTCATGAAGTATGAAATTGCACAAATTATAACTACTTTTGTAGGATTTGGCGTTCTAGTGTATCAGGTGCACAAAGGTTTTGAGAATAGCTTTGCGCTAAAGAACCGAGAAATAAAGGATGCTTACCATAAGGAGCTACACGAGAAAATTGAGATAGCGATAAGCAACCTTCATGAAACCACAAGTACTATGTCATCTTGCCTTCTAAGCATCAAAATAGCTTTTGGTAATTATGCAGACATGCAAGCTTCAGGGATTGCTAATCCTATTATGTCAGTTGATAGCTCAGAACAAGTTAGATTGAAAAGTGCAGAAATGGGCGAAGCCATTTTTCAAGTTTTAGGAACTATTGAAAAATACGAAATAGTGGAGCCAAAACTGAATATTTTTAAAATCGCATTCTCGTCATATCATCATGACTATAGTAAAATATTTCATGGTAGATTATACAGAAATTTGCTGCCTGTATTGCCATTCTCTTTAAGTGATGGCACTTGCAAACCATTCGTCATGCCGAACGAAGAACGTTTAAAAACTTTAATAAAAGATTTAGACGCTGCATATGAAAGTATTTCTAACATTAAGATGGTTATCTACGATTTACGCATTGAAATACAGAACTTGCTCCTTTCTGAATTATTTGACAGAAAATTAGAGCTTAGAAAACCGATTGACCCCAAAATTAAAGTGATTTCAAGTCAAAGTTATGACGAGTTAAATCAGTATTTTGAGAAAGAAACGAATTATGGAAAAAGCAATTCAGATGCGGTGAATAGAGTTTTAGAAGATTTTATTAAACAAGATACGAACCTTTAATAGTAAAAGTAACTATTAAATAAAAACATATTATCCTTTAATAATAAATCATGCTATTAAAGGATATGCGCAAACAACCACCGCCTAAATTAACAGGCACCTACCACAGCACCACTGCCGCTGGCGAAACGGTAAAAGCGTTTGTACCAAAACCGTTACCCATTGAACCTGCACTGGATTTAACTGCCTTGCAACCCCGCCTTGAAAAAGCAACGGCGGCATTGGGGCGGTTGGATGGGGTGACGGCATCGTTGCCGAGTGTGGAATTGCTGATTTATTTTTATATTCGCAAAGAGGCATTGTTATCGTCACAAATTGAAGGCACGCAATCATCGTTTGATGATTTGTTGTTGTATGAAAATAACGCGGTGCCGTCTGTGCCCATTGATGATGTAGAGGAGGTTTCACATTATGTGGCGGCGTTGAATCATGGCTTGCAGCGGATGCAGGAAGGGTTTCCGTTATCGTTGCGGTTGATACGAGAAATGCACGGTATTTTATTGCGGGGTGGGCGTGGCAGAACCAAAGCCCCTGGCGAATTTCGCACAAGCCAAAACTGGATTGGCGGCACCCGACCAAGTAATGCTATATTTGTGCCGCCTCCGCCAAATAAGGTGATGGACTGCCTATCGAACCTAGAGCATTATCTACATAACGAGCAAGAACCCGCCCTGCTAAAAGCCGCCATCGCCCATGTGCAATTTGAAACCATTCACCCGTTTTTAGATGGCAACGGGCGTATGGGGCGGTTGTTGATTACGTTGTTATTGTGTGAACAAGGCTTGCTAAAATCGCCTGTGCTGTATTTAAGTTTGTTTTTAAAACAACATCGCCAAGCCTATTATGAAATGCTGGATGGGGTGCGCTATCAAGGCGGCAATGGAGAGGGATGGCTTAGGTGGCTAGATTTCTTCTTAGAAGGCGTAGAAAAAACCGCGACCGACGCCGCCCAAAAAGCCACCGCTATTCAGGCACTCTTTAAAGAAGATGTTGCCAAAATTGAAACGTTGAAACGGGCAAAAACATCGGCAGTGAGATTGTTTGAATATCTACAACGGCGGGCATTATGCCAAATTCCCAATGCGGCAGCTGATTTAGGTTTGACGCAACCAACAGTCACCGCCGCCCTGCAACATTTGGTAGCACTAGGGATTGCCCAAGAGGCATCGGGGAAACAACGAGATCGAGTTTTTGTTTATGGGGGGTATGTGGGGTTGTTGGGTGATGGTTAGAGATGCCGCTTCATTACAAAAGCAACTTTGCCGTATTCCTCATTTTCTATACCGTGTAAATCATGTGAGATATCAAACGATTTCCCTAACTTACTTGACCATACACCGTTATCTAGCTGCTTGGCGGCATGTGTTGGTGCTGAACCTAGTGAAAAAATGGCTATTTTTTCAAAATCTTGTTCTAAATCTTCACTGGCACAAAGTTTGTAGCCTAATTTTTCAAAGGCAGCTTGGAAACATGGCAGTGTCTCAACTCTTAAAGATATAGGCCAATAGGCAAAACCATTAATATCAGGCCACCACCACCGTGTTTCATCACCGCCTGCATAGGCAATACAGTTATAAGATTCATCTTGCGGGCTGGTAATCCTTAAAATACTACGATCAATTTTAGGGTATTTTTGCACCACTAAATTTTTAACACGCTCTATTTGTTCTGATTGTACCATTCTATCCATGCGTTACACATAGCCATTATATTCCCGCGATCTTTATCTTGTACAGGATTTTCTTTCGTAATAACGGCTAGTGCCATAAATAGTAAATCTGGTTGGTTTTCGATTTCTTCAACAATTAACTTTACGACAGGTTGCCCCATATCAACAATGTCTTTAAAGTATTGGCTTTTCATCATAGCCGTTGGATTAGAGCTGTAAAGTGTTTCTAAACGCCAATTTTTTACAGCTTCTTGAAAAACGTCAACATAATCTTTTTGTGAAACAGGGTAGTGCACAGCGTTGGGAGCACTGGAAGAGACAGGTCTGATACTTTTGTAATAGCCTGTTGGTTCTGAGAAATTAATACTGCTCTTTTTCAAGTTGTTCTGCATCTTCTATAACCTTTCCTAACCATTTATGTATTGATTTTGCAATATCTAAACGCAGAAAAATATCTGCTTCCATTTCACGTACAATACTGTGGCGTGATGTTACCTGCACTAAGTCGCTTAACCTGCCATCATCTGAGACTTCATGAATTTCTCGCTTGGGAATGGCGCCCCTTTCACTGTATAATGAAATATGAACATGACCATTTGGCGTAACACCACCTACGGCACCATCAGCGCGTAACGAGCGAAATGAAGTGCTTTTGATATAATCAAAAATGACGTTCTGTTTTATCTCTAGCTCATCTTTTTCTTGCATAATCTATATCGCTGTTTTTATTCTACTATAGTTTTTTTGTATTAAACTGCAATATAATAAACATAGCGTAAATATTACATATTTTAAACCGTTGTAGAAAAAATTTCCCCCAACCCCTCCCCATTTACCAAACTCTATGAGAGTATTTGTAGATGGACACAACTTTACCAACAGAAAATTTGCGGGATGCGTTGTTGGCGCATTCACCAGCACCGAAAAGCACAACCCTCACCCCCGAAACCACCTTACTAAGCCGCCCTGAAACCGCGGCAATGATAGGCGTAAAGCCTAATACATTAGCGGTATGGGAAAGTAACAAGCGTTATAATCTGCCTGTTACCAAAGTGGGTAGGCTGGCAAAATATCGCCTTTCGGATATTCAGGCGTTCCTAGAAAACAATGGGGAGGGGGCATAAGATGCACAATAGACTTCCTTTTAAAGAAGTGGCCGAACGGGCGACTTCTTATCACACCGCTATTTTAAACCGTTTATTACCCGATGGTAAACTGATTGGTGTGGAATTTATGGCACGCAACCCGAACCGTTGCGATGGCAAAACAGGCAGTTTCTCGTTTAACATTAGAACAGGAAAATGGGCAGACTTTGCCACCGATGACAAGGGTGGTGATATTATTTCGCTTTATGCTTATCTTGTTGGTTGTTCACAAAAGGATGCTTTATTTGACGTGGCGAAAATGATTGGCTTTGAGATTCCTGCCTATCGAGAATCATTTAATAAAGGAGGGCATCACTATGCGTAGTAACACCCTCGAGAAAATTCAATTTAACGATAACATTACAGCCCCTATTACACAAGAAGAACAGCAGTTTGTAGCCGATAAAACTACTGGGAAAACAATAGATAAAGCGGATAAAGAACCCGTCTTTCCTGTGCCGGATACAGCCTCAAGTATTGATAGCTTTGCTGTAAAAAAATGGGGTGGTAAGCCTGATGTGCTTTATCCTTATCATAATGCTGATGGTGCGGTGATGCTGTATATTGCCCGTTGGCACAATGATGGCGATAAGATCATTCGGCCATTGAGCTATTGTAATCTTGGCAATGGCCAGTTTGGCTGGGCTATAAAAGGTATGGGCGGTGTAGACAATCGCCCGTTATATCGCCTGCCGGAGATTCTTAACAACCCTGATAAACCCGTATTAATTTGTGAGGGCGAGAAAACGGCGGATTCTGCGCAACGGCTATTCCCTGATTATATTTGTACTACCCCAATGCAGGGTGCGCAGTCTGCTAATAAAACAGACTGGCAGCCATTACAGGGGCGCAAGATTGTTATTGCCCCGGATTGCGATGATGCGGGGATGCAATTTGCTGATACGGTTTATGATCTGGTTACAGCGGAAAGCGTGCAAATGCTGGCCACCTGGAAGCTGGGTAAAGGTTGTTTTATTAATGGCGACTGGTGCGAGCATACCAATATTGCCGAAAAATATGATTTGGCCGATGCGGAAGAAGATGGCTGGACAGCCGAGCGTATTAACCGCACCCCCGATTTGCTGGAAGCTTATATCACAACCGAAGCCTTAACAGCAATTACCAAAAACCACGGGGAGCAGTATAGAGTGAATGGCAGTGGGGTGTATCAATGGTGCGTTGTAGAAAGGGCGAAGGTAAAACAGCCCGCTATTAACGACTGGATTTGGCAATGTTCTTACCTAATTGTAAAGTGCCGGTGCCGCGATGGAAACAGTGGCAATTGGGGTTATTTAGTTGAACTAATAGATGCCGATGGTAAACGAAAAGAATGCACCTTACCGGCGGATATAATCAACGATCCCAAACCGTATATTAAAACCTTGCTGAACTTAGGTTTGAAAATGAAGCCCTATGCCCATGCAACTATTGCCAGCTATATTCAATCCACCACCACGAAAAAGCGGGCGACTGATGTTTATAAAGTGGGTTGGCATACCATTGATAACAAGCAGGTTTATGTATTTCCGGGGAAAGTTTATGGAAGCCCGAAAAACCCTGTATTGCTCGATATTAAAGGCGGAATACAGCCGGAACCATTTACCGTGAAAGGCAACCTGCAACAGTGGAATGAAACCATCGGCAAATATCTGCCACAAAACCATCGTTTAATTGTTGTTTCCTGCATAGGGCTTGCCGCCACTATTTTAGGGCTACAGGAAGAAGCGGAAAACTTTGGTATTCATTTTAAAGGCGGTTCCAGTATGGGCAAAACCACCGCCTTGCATGTGGCGAAAAGTGTTATGGGCAACAAAATAAACCCGTGGCGCACGACGGATAATGCGGCGGAAGGTTTAGCTGCGCTGCACCATCACAATTTATTAATGCTAGATGAGCTAAGCCAAGTGGAAGGCCGCGCCGCCGATCAAATGATTTATATGCTGGGTAATGGGCAAGGCAAAGCGAGAGCCAACCGTAGCGGCGAAGCACGGGGTATTATAGACTTCAAAACCCTATTCTTAAGCACCGGTGAAATTTCTTTATCGGAAAAAATAGCCGAATGCGGTAAACGCACTAAGGCCGGGCAAGCGGTGCGGATGCTGGAAATTGAAGCGGATGCCGAAACGGGGCACGGTATTTTTAACAGTATACATGACCAACCATCAGCAGCGCAGTTATCGGATTACCTAAAGCAACAAGCCACGAAACATAGTGGCGCGGTGCTGGATCATTTTTTGACTAAGCTGTTAAAAAACCCTGATAATGCATTGTTGTCTATTAAAGCAAAACAGCGGGAATGGCTAGACGATCACTGCGAACCGGATGCCAATGGACAAGTAAAACGTGTTGCTAGAAACATGGCGTTGATTGCTGCCACGGGTGAAATAGCCATTGAATGGGGTTGTTTTGCGGCATTGCAACAAGATGCTGCCATGCGTGCCATAGCCGTTCTATTCTATGACTGGTACAATAGTAATAAAGCCGATGATCCGCAGGAAGTTACTGCTACTATTAAAGCCCTACGACAGTTTTTAGAACAACATGGTAGTAGTAGATTTGAAACTTGGGGTGGTGATAGTGAGGAGCCGCACAAAACAATTAATCGCGCAGGTTTTAGAAAGCCCGTAGGTGGTGCTTATCAATACTATTTGTTCAAAGGCACTTTTAGAACAGAAATTTGCCAAGGCGGTGATCCGGTAGTTATTGCAAGAACACTAGCGGATAAGGGTATTTTTATAAAAGATAAGAAACACAAAACCGCCCCATCAACAACTATTCCCAACTATGGCACAGATAGAATGTACCATATCAATCCTGATTTTATGAAAGGTAGTGATTAACAGGTGTTCGCGGTGTTTCGGGTGTTTGGACAAGATAATTATCAAGCAATACAATATGATAATGCCAAACACTTCAAAACACCCTGCCATTACCCAACGTGTTGCAGGTGTTTGTATGCAACAAATTGAAAAACAATAATTAATTAAAATCCAAACACCTAAAACACCCCAAACACCGGAAATATAACGATATGAGTAAGAAAACAAAAACGAATCATACCCTAAATGTTTTTAACAAAGACCTCAGCAATGGTATTTTAAACAGCACGCTTACAGCAGCATTGCTTTCAAAAGACTATATGGGCAAATACCATGACCCTGGCGTATTTCTCGACCCTATTGCTAAAACCGCCAACAAAGCCAGCGATGGTGATTTAACCGACATGGAAGCCATGCTGGCTAGCCAAGCTATCGCGTTAGATACCCTATTTTCAAGCCTAGTGCATCGCTCTTGCTCAAACATGGGGCAGTATTTTGATGCTGCCAACGAATATATGAAACTAGCACTAAAGGCACAAACGCAATGTAAAACTACTATTGAGAGTCTAGCTAATATTAAGCAATCAAAAATAGTGGTGCAAAATAACATTGCCCAATATCAACAGGTAAATAACGATGGTCAAATAACCGCACAACAGCCCAATGCCATCGTCCATAACCCTGCTGAACCTGTAAAAATGGACAATGCGACAAACGAACTATTGGATCATGAAAAAGTCATTGAAACGTAAAAGAAAAAAGGATTTTTGCACCCGTAATAAAAACGGAGGGACTCCTGAGCGTAGAAAGCAACAATCAGAACGTATTAAGCATTGGAAGCCTTGGAAAAGTAGCACGGGGGCGACCACTGAACAGGGTAAAGAAACCTGTAAGATGAATGCATTTAAACATGGGTTTTACGGGGCGGAGATTAAGGCAATTCAGAAAATTATTGCTGAAATTGAAAAGGGTTAGCGTAGGTACTTTATAGCCATTTTAACTATACGGGTGTTCGAGGTGCGGTGTATTACGATGGCTAGAGGTTTTTGAATTGGTTAACTGGTTAGTTAAACCACGCTAGCTATTAGAAGTCTTAACCGTTATGGATGAAGCTATATGACTGTTCTAAAATCTAATGCGCCACTGTTTTCTGACATTGTTACAGAAACAGTATTGGAAACACCATTACAAAAACTATTAAACCATTTTCGTAACCATGCCCAAACGGAACGGGAAAAGGGTACATATTTTGAGGAGCTTATCCTGAAATATTTACAAACGGAACCGCAGTATAAAAACCTTTATCAATCGGTGCAAACCTATGCTCATTGGGCAAAAGCACAGGGAAAGTCGCAGCAAGATGATGGCATTGATTTGGTTGCTATTACAACAGGTGGCGAAACTCATGCAATACAGTGCAAGCTATATGATCAAGGCTACACATTACAAAAACGCGACATTGATAGCTTTTTCACAGCCAGCGGCAAAGCCCCGTTTACTAATCGTATCATTGTTAGCACCACAAATAAATGGTCGCCACACGCGGAAAACGCCTTAATTGACCAAACCCCGCCTGTTACCAAAATTGATTTATTTGCATTGGAAGAAAGTGTTATTGACTGGGCGCAATATCAACCTGATACCACTGTAAAAACCAAAGCGAAATACCCTCTTAAATGCCATCAAAAACGTGCTTTGAATGCCATAGATAAAGGTTTTGAAACGGCCAATCGTGGCAAAATGATTATGGCTTGTGGCACGGGGAAAACCTTTACTAGTCTCAAGATTGCTGAACAGCAGGCGGGTGTAGGCAAGAATGTACTATTTTTAGTGCCTAGCCTTTCCCTATTATCTCAAACCTTAACCGAATGGACACAGCAAAGCGACATCCCTCTAAACAGCTTTGCCGTGTGTTCTGATAATGATGTAGGGAAAAAGAAAAGTGGGAATGATGACGCCGTGCAAACGCTTATTCATGAATTATCATACCCTGCCACCACCAATGCAGAAAGCCTGTATAAAGCTACACAGAACCGCAGCCAGCCTAATGCCATGACCGTGGTATTTTCAACCTATCATTCCCTTGCCACTATCCACGAAGCGCAAAAATTAGGGCTTGCTGATTTTGACCTTATCATTTGCGATGAAGCCCACCGCACCACGGGCGCAACCTTTAGTGGGGATGACGAAAGCAGCTTTGTGCGTATTCACGATAACGATTATGTTGCAGGGCATAAACGGTTGTATATGACCGCAACCCCCCGCATTTATGGCAACGATGCCAAAATAAAAGCCGAGGTGGAAAGCATTGAGTTGTGTTCCATGGACGACCCCGCCAAATTTGGTAAAACCCTGTTCACCATCAACTTTGCTGAGGCGGTGGAAAAAGGCTTGCTAGTGGATTACAAGGTGCTGGTGTTGGCGGTGGATGAAATGCACATCAACCAACGTTTGCAAAAATTATTATCCGATGAAAATAATTCCTTAAAAGTAGATGACGCCGCCCGCATTGTGGGGTGTTGGAAAGCATTGTCTATGCAGGGTATTGAGGGCGCAACCCCCATGCAACGGGCGGTGGCGTTTTGTGACAAGATAGAAATCAAAACCCGTGGCAACGTAAGTAGCAAGCAAATTGCCGCCATGTTCCAAACAGTAGTAGAAGTCTATCAAGAAGCGGAGAACGATAGCACCCAATTAACCTGCGAAGTACAACACGTTGACGGCAGCATGAACGCCAGCCAAAAGGAAGAAAAACTAGCATGGTTAAGGGCTGAAACCGCTGAGAACACATGCCGTATTGTTAGTAATGTAAAATGTTTATCGGAAGGTGTAGACGTGCCTACCCTTGATGCAGTGTTATTTCTGACCCCTAAAACTTCACAGGTGGATGTGGTGCAATCAGTGGGGCGCATCATGCGCAATGCCCCGAATAAGGAATTGGGGTATGTGATATTACCCGTGGTTATTCCCCACGGCATGGAAGCCCACGACGCCCTTGATAACAACCAGAATTATAAGGTGGTATGGGACGTGCTAAATGCCTTGCGTTCCCACGATGAACGCCTGAATGCCAAAATTAACCAAGCCGAATTGGAAGGCAAAAGCATTGCCAATATTGAGGTTATTCCCGTTACCAACACCCTGAACCCGAAAATTAAACGCCCATCTGATAAAGACAGCACCCTAAACAGTGCTAGAACAGGCTATGGCATTGGCGAGAAAAACCCCGATGCCCCCACCCAGCAATTAGAAATAGAATTTGAAATTGGCGATATTGAACGGGCATTATATGCCAAAATCGTGAAAAAATGCGGGCAGCGGTTATATTGGGAAGATTGGGCAAAAGACATTGCCAACATCGCCCAAACCCACATTAACCGCATCACCACCATTGTGCAAAACCCTGAAAACACGGTTGAAGCCGCCGCCTTTAACGGCTTTGCCGGTGAACTGCGAGACGACCTAAACCCCAGCATTTCAGACGATGAAGTGATTGAAATGTTGGCACAGCACCTCATCACCAAACCCGTGTTTGATGCGCTGTTTCAACACGATAATTTTGCCGCCAACAACCCCGTTTCCCAAGCCATGCAAGATGTGCTGGATGTGTTGCAAACCCACAATTTGCATAAAGAAGCCGACACCCTAGAACAATTCTATGAAAGCGTGCGCCGCCGTGTGGCGGGCATTAACACCGCCGAAGGCAAGCAAAAGATTATTGTGCAGTTATACGATAAATTTTTCCGTAATGCCTTCCCCCGCCTTACCGAACGCCTTGGCATTGTTTACACCCCTGTTGAGGTGGTGGATTTCATTATTCATTCGGTAAACGACGTATTGCAAAATGAATTTGGTGAAACATTAGGCAGCCAAGGCGTGCATATTATTGACCCCTTCACCGGCACCGGCACGTTTATCACCCGCATGTTGCAAAGCGGCCTCATCACCCCCGAACAACTGCCCCATAAATACGACCACGAAATTCATGCCAACGAAATTGTGTTGCTGGCCTATTACATCGCCGCCATTAATATTGAATCTACTTACCACGCTTTAATGGGAGGGGATTACAAACCCTTCCAAGGCATCTGTTTAACCGATACGTTCCAGTTGTATGAAAAAGACGACATGGTAAGTGAGCTACTGGTGGATAATTCCGAACGCCGCATGCGCCAAAAGAATTTGGATATTCAGGTGATAATGGGGAATCCGCCCTATTCCGCTGGGCAACAAAGTGCCAACGATAATGCGGCCAATGTAGATTACCCGTTGCTGAATAAAAGCATTGCGGAGAGTTATGCACGGCATACCAAGGCCACGAATAAGAATGCGCTGTATGATAGTTATATACGTGCCATACGTTGGGGCAGCGACCAGTTAAAAAAGGGTGGCGTGTTGGCATATGTTAGTGGCGGCGCATGGGTGGAACGTGCCTTTGCAACAGGTATTCGCAAATGTTTAAGGGAAGAATTCACCAACCTTTATGTGTTCCATTTGCGGGGCGATGTGCGTAAAAATATGTTAAGTAAGGGCGCAGCAAAAGAAGGGCAAAACATTTTTGACAGCGGCAGCATGACAGGGATTGCCATTTCAGTATTTGTCAAAAACCCTAACGCTAAAAGCCACGGCAATATTTACTTTCACGACATTGGCGATGATTTAACCACCCAACAAAAGAAAGATAAAATTACCGAATTTAAAAGCATTAACGGCATTACAGACGCCAATGCATGGCAAACCATCACCCCCGACAAGCATAACGATTGGTTAAACCAGCGAGATAACAGTTTTGAAGCGTTTATCAAAATGGGGGATAAGAAGGATAAACAGGCGGTGGTGTTGTTTGAGAATTATTCCAATGGCTTAAAAACCCAGCGTGATGCGTGGTGTTACAACTTTTCAAATAAAGGCTTATCTGAAAATATTGGTAGTATGATTGATTTTTATAATCAGCAAATTGATGCAGATAAGATTGATAATGATACTACTAAGATTAGTTGGACAAGAGCTTTAAGAAATGATTTTGTTAAAGGAAAAAAAATTGAACATAATGGTGTTAAAATATCAGCATGTTATAGGCCATTTACAAAACAATGGCTCTATTATGACCGCAGAGTAAACGAAATGGTTTACCAAATGCCCCAAATTTTCCCCAGCGACAGTGTGGAAAACAAGGTTATTTGCGTTTCTGGTATTGGCTCAAGAAGTGGATTTTCCAGTTTGATTGTTGATAAAATACCAGATCTTGGCATTATAGAATCAAGCCAATGTTTCCCCCTATACCTCTACACCAAACAATCAAACCAAACAAACAGCCAAGCCGACCTGCTGGCCGAAACCCCTGCCCACACCACAAACGGCTATACCCGCACCGATGCCATCACCACCACAGGGTTGCAGCATTTTCAGCAGGGCTATAACGACGATACCATCACCAAGGAAGATATTTTCTACTACACCTACGGCATCCTCCACAGCCCGCAATACCGCGAAAAATACGCCGATAACCTCTCCAAAGAACTGCCCCGCATTCCCCTTATCAAGGGCATTGAAAATTTTTGGCAATTTGTAGAAGCAGGGCGCAAACTAGCCAACCTGCACCTAAATTACGAGGTCGCCAAAAAATTCCCCGCCACCATCGTGGGCAACCCCGAAACCGATGCCGATTATTATGTCACTAAAATGAAGTTTGCAGGGAGTGGCAAAAACAAAGACAAAACCACCATCATTTACAACGCGAATATAACAATAACCAATATACCCGAACGGGCATTTGACTACATCGTCAACGGCAAACCCGCCCTAGAATGGGTAATGGAACGCCAAGGGCTAAAAACCGACAAAGCCAGCGGCATCGTCAATGACGCCAACCGCTATGCAATAGAAACCGTTGGCAATGCCAAATACTCGCTAGAATTACTATTGCGGATAATTATCGTGAGTTTGGAGACGCTGGATATTGTGGATAGCTTGCCTAAGGGAGAATACTTAAATGAAGCCAACTAATGTTTTTATTTCGTACAGCCATAAAGATGCTGACATATGCGATAAAGTTCATACGCATCTTGAATGCTTAGTAAAAGCAAACCTTGTTAAGATTTATTACGATGAGCATATGTTGGGTGGTGATGAAATAGACCCGACTATTAAAGCATATATTGATAATTCATCTTTAGCATTATTTATGATTAGTGCTAACTTTATTGATTCAAAATACTGTTGGAAAATTGAAAGAGAATTAATATTAGAGCGCAAAAAGCAAGGTAGGATGCATGTTGTTGGTGTGTTAATCGAGGATTGCCAGTGGCACTTGCCGGAGCTCGGTTTAAAACAATTTAAAATGCTACCTAAAGATGCTAAAGCAATTACTGGGCGTGACTGGCACAATCAATCAGAGGCTTTATCTGATATGGCTGATGGAATATTAAAAGTCTGTAGGCAATTGGATAATAAGTTGGAAGATACTAAAGAATTTGTGAATGAATTTGATCAGTGTCAAAGCGACGATAATCCATCCCCTTTTCAAAAATGTATAGATCAATTCTTGTTAGAATCAGCAGAGCGCAAAATTTTAGCTGGCGCATTAAAGGATAAATTTCCAGACATAAAAAGCATGGCCTTTGAGGCAGCAAACTATGCATTATTATCATTATCTGCTGATCTAAAGCAACGAGAAGAAATTCATACCGCTAATCCTTTAGATACTTTGTATAAAAATATTTATTATACATTAGGGGAGCAGCTGATTGATATTGTAGAGTATAGGGTGATACCCTCCACCGTAAGGGTACTGAATAACAACTCAACTTTGCTTGAAACCGCCTTTCTTTATATTAGGAATGAAAAAATAACTAGGTTTTGCTGCAATAAATTGCAACGCGATATTCTGGAGCAGTCTTTAGACCTACTGATTAAAAGAATAACCAGTTAGCTTTTATTATATTTCTTAGCAAAGTGCTGATCAGCATATGCGATACAATCTTTTTGTATCAGATTGTCCATAGATTCTAGGTTCTGCCTATCTCTTTCTTCTAGCTGATCTTCGGATAATATTGCAATATTGACAATATCTTCAAGTAAAGACTCTATCTTCAAGATATCTATTGCAGGAACTACATTTTTCAGTTCAGACAGATGTATTTTTATTACTGTTAAAATGTCCTCGACTTGCATGGGAATAAACCGCTTTCTAATTTTTCCCAATATTAAAAAACAATGCTTAAAAAAGTGATAAAGCAAAACCAATCACAATAGCGGTACTGTATTATTATAAAGAATACTGACTCAAATGCGGCACCAGTGCGGCACCAAGAATTTTTAAGTTGAACCATAATCAACGTAAGTCATTGAAAAATATGGCTCCCCGGGAGGGATTCGAACCCCCGACCAATTGATTAACAGTCAACTGCTCTACCACTGAGCTACCAGGGAATATGGTGTGTGGGCTCACAGATATACTTTACCGAAGATTGTTGTCAATTAAAATTCTACTTTATTTTGGATCCTTTTGTCTGAAATCTTTTTCGCTAGGGCGACTGATGCACCTTTTGCAGAGCTTCCTATAAGTTCTTTGCCAATCTTACCAATTTGATAAATTCATTGCGATAACCGTAGGGGTCTTTGCCGCGGGCGGACGTGGCAAGGTTGATTATGTCATCATGACTGTAATTATTGGTATGATCAGCGCCTTTTAATATTTGGCCAAAGGCGGCAACCGCAGCAGCGAAACGGATATCGTCACTTACACTGTCGATATCTTTAGTCATTTCAGTAATAGGCTGGCTGATTAGCTGGCTTTTATCACCATCCGGTTTTTTATACCGGATTTTTAGGAAAGCATATTCTTTACTATCGCTTTTTATCGCTGTTTCGCTGTTTCGTTTATTTTCCTCATAACGTCGTTCACCCAGCAGGCGCGTTTTACTTTCTGTGGGCACAATTTCATAGATGGCGGTAACAGCATGCCCCGCGCCCACTTCGCCAGCGTCAATTTTATCGTTTTTGAAATCTTCTTCTTTTAATAGGCGGGTTTCGTAGCCAATTAAGCGATATTCTGCTACTTTGGCCGGGTTGAATTCTAGCTGAATTTTTACGTCTTTTGCAATGGGGTAAAGGGTACTGTTAATGTCTTCTACGAACACTTTTTGTGCTTCTTGCAAGGTGTCAATATAGGCGGCATTGCCATTACCATTTTGTGCAAGCGTTTGCATGATATGATCATTATAGTTGCCTTGGCCAAAGCCTAGCACAGAAAGGAAAATGCCGCTGTCGCGTTGTGCTTCAATAAACTGTTTTAGTTGATCGGGGTCATTAATACCGACATTAAAATCGCCATCAGTGGCCAGGATAACACGGTTGTTGCCCTCTTTTTTATAGGATTGTTTGGCTAGTCTATAGGCTTCTTCAATGCCAGCTGCGCCGGCTGTGCCACCGCCTGATTGTAAGCCGTCCAAAGCCGCGAGAATTTTTTGCTGTTCTGAAACTTTGGTGGGTTCTAATACGGTGCCGGCATTGCCTGCATAGGTGGCAATGGCGATGGTGTCGTTATCGTCTAACTGTTTTAATAACAGTTTAAAGGCATTTTTTAAGAGTGGCAGTTTGTCTTGTGCCTGCATAGAGCCCGAGATGTCTATTAAGAACACTAGATTACTGGCTGGTTTTTTATCAGATGCCAGCTGGTGCCCCTTAATACCGATATGGAGCAGCTTAGTATCTTTATTCCATGGAGTAGGGTAGAGGGCTACGGTTGGTTTAAATGGTTTGTCCAGGCTATCGGGCACAGCGTAGTCGTAGTCGAAATAGTTGATCATTTCTTCAACACGCACGGCTTCTGAAGGGGGGAGTTGGCCTTGGTTAATCATTCTGCGGATAAAGCTGTAACTGCTGGTATCCACATCAATGGAAAAGGTAGAAACGGGGGTTTCGGCGGTGCTTTTTACGGCGTTTTCCTGATTTTTCTGGAACCTGTTACCGCTTTGGGATTCTATATAGGGGATACGGTCTAGTTCGGGATTGTAGAAGGTTGTTTGCGGTGCAACAAGGGCGTTAGATTCCATCTGCCTAGACATGGCAATGGGAGCTTGCGCTGCGGTTGATTGTTTAGATAGGGGGGCCATCTGTGTGTCTGCCATACTAAGAGTAGCAGTATCGTTTGCAAGGTATTGGTGGTCGCCTGTATTTGTGATTAAAACAATAGCCAGCAAACTAACGGCAGCGCCGCCAATAATGGGGTAAAGTTTCTTTTTATTCGGTTTTTTCATGGTGTTGTTTCCTTTCGTTCTATTCATAAGACGATGGAAGACAGAATTTCCCTGGGAATTATTTTTTAAAGCTTCATTTTCTATTTGCATGGCCGCATCTATAGCGCGGGCGCGTGTTTCCGGCGAAGGGGTAGGGGGTTTTAGCGATTGTAATTTTTGTAGCTCATTTTCTAGATTAGTCATTGGTTTTTCCCTCGCTATCAACATGCCCGAAATGTTGCTTTAGTTGTGTCTTGGCTTCCGCAATATACCAGGAGACCGTTTTTTCAGCACACTGCATAATTTCCGCAGCCTCAATATGAGTAAAGCCTTCCATGTAAACCAGCAGGGTAGCATCGCGCAAATTATCTGGTAAATTCTTTACCTTTTGCCATATTTTTTGTACATCGGCCTGCTGGTCTGGCAGGGGGGCATCATCTTCATGTTCCAGCAAGATGGCTTCATTTGGTTTGCGTTGTTTAAAATAATCGTTGCTGGTGTTAATTACCATTCGATAAAGCCAGCTACTAAATTTCGCCGTATGGTTAAAGGTGTGCAAAGAGCGGCTTAATTTTATACAGCAATCTTGCGCAATATCCTCGGCATCACTTTGCTTGCCGCACCATTTAAAAGCAACTTTAAATATAAAATCATAATGTTGTTCTAGCAGCTGCCGCAAAGCGGTTCTGTCACCTTGTTGTGCGGCTATAATCATGGTGGTTTCGCCAGAATTGTTCATAAGGTGTTTACAATAAGACGATGAGACTAAACATTCCCCTGGGAGTTTTGTTCGATTTTTTGAAAAAAGCAACTTCTTTCCCCTGTGTGGCAGGCGGGGCCTGTTTGATCGACCATTAACAATAAGCAATCAGCATCGCAATCATAATACATTTCTACCAGCTTTTGAATATTACCAGAGGTTTCGCCCTTAAACCAGAACGATTGCCGCGAGCGTGACCAATAACAAACATGGCCGGTTTGCAACGTTTTTTCAATTGAATCAGCATTCATCCAAGCCTGCATTAATACCTCCCTAGTATCAAATTGCTGTGCAATGGCAGGGATTAGGTTATCTTGGTTAAATTTCAGGTTTTTCACCTGTATAGCATGGGGTGTTTTTCTAAAAATGACAATTATGAAAAAGGCATTAATACAGAGTAGTTTGATTTTAGAAATCCAGTATTATAGATGCTTTTCCCTCTTATCTCAACAACGCCTAGGTTGCTGGCGCTTATTTCTCCCCAAATTTGCGACGTTTTTTTGGTTTGTCAGTTACGGCAGAAATAACATTATCGGCCAGGCGCGAGAATGGCAGACTTTGCATGAATACTTCGCCGGGGCCAACCATTTTGGCCAAAAAGAACCCTTCACCGGCGAAAAGCGGGTTCATGATGCCGGAAATCATGGAAATAGAATAATCAATATCACCGGCAAAACCGAGCAAACAACCGGTGTCTACCTTTAAAACTTCACCAGGCAGCAACTCCTTATGCACAATGGCGCCACCGGCATGTAAAAAGGCAATACCGTCACCTGTTAATTTTTGCAGCACAAAACCCTCGCCACCAAACAAACCCGCCCCGATGCGCCGGGTAAAAGCGATGCTTATATCTATGCTGGGTTGTGCACAAAGAAAAGAACGCTGTTGGCAATAAAATTTATTGTTATGCATCCGCATATCCAGGGGAATAATTTTACCGGGGTAATAGGCGCCGAAGCCTACATAGCTTTTGTCTTTGCCTTCATTGGCAAAAGTAGTCATGAAAAAATTTTCACCAGCAAATTTTCGTTTAAGCCCTTTCAGCATTCCGCCAGAGATACCAGTATGCATATTCACATCATTGCCCATATAAACCATGGCGCCCGTTTCAGCGCGGATAGTTTCGCCTGGGTCTAGTGTGATATCAACAACTTCGGTGGATTGGCCGGTAATTTCGTAATACATAAAATGCATTATATATAATTTAAAGCTTTTTTACCAGCTTTAACCATTTCGAAGCAACTATTGCACTATGATTACAAGAAAATGGTAGATAAATCGTCTAAAGTAGCATCGAAACAAATGCATAATATTCGGCATGAACGTGATCGCTTCGTTGCCTTTTCCTTTGCTGCGGCTGATATGCTGTTGGAAGTAGAAGGGGATGACGGCACTATAACTTTTGTAAGTGGTGCAGCGCATTCTATTACTGGGCGAACCACCGAACAATTAGTAGGTGGTGGTATTTACAGCTTGATGTCGACAGCTGATCGCACCCTTTTACACAAAACAATTACAGAGATCAATAATGGTGGTCGTATTCGCCATATTCCAATAGAATTTATACAGCCAGATAGCACCACTATACCTGTTTTTATTGGTGCCTGTAAACTGAGCCAAGAAGGCACATTATACTTAAGCGTTGTTATTATTCATACGAATGTGCGTGGTACTGAAAAACGCAGCAAAACAACAGGTTTATTGGATGTTGACAGTTTTGCAGAAGTGGCTCGTACCATGGCGGAAGAAGGCGAATGTAAGTTAACCTTTATTGATATTCCTGAGCTGGAAGCGATCAAGGATAAGTCTGATAAAAAAGCTATTCAAGATTTCTATGGTGCGATTGGCGCACAGCTAAAGCATCTTTCCAAGAATGGTGATGCAGCCGGCCAAATTACTGACGGGCGATTTGGCATTGTGCATGACAAAAGCTTAAATGTTTTGCAGATTCATGAACAGGTAAACTCTATTACCCATGATCTAGATGAAAGCTTGACCGTGGAATCTAATGCCATGGTGCTGGATAAAGAAGGTTTGGGTTCTGATGATATTGCTCGTGCTATACTCTATTCTATCAATCAATTTGCTGAGCAAGGCTCAGATAAATTTGATATAGTTTCTCTGCATGACAGTATCGACGAGTTAATGGAAGACACTGTTTTACGTGTTTCCCAATTTAAAAATACTTTAGAAGCAGACTCTTTTAGCCTAGTTTTTCAACCAATACTTTCATTGAAAAAAGCGGGTGCTGTACACCACTATGAGGCGCTAAGCCGCTTTAAAGAAGGTCGTAATACGTTTGAAGTGATTAACTTTGCCGAAGCAACAGGCATGATTCAGGAATTTGACCTGTGTGTTTGTCAACGTGTTTTAGACCATTTGCTGCGCCTTTCCGTTAGTGGTAAACGACCATTAATTGCAGTAAATCTTTCAGCACAATCCTTGGAAAGTAGTATCTTTATAAGCTCGCTGCGTGCCATGATGCAGCAGCAACCTATACTGCGTAAAAATATTTTATTTGAGCTAACAGAATCTAGTCATATCAAGAATTTTGATTTGGCAAATAATGTATTACAAGAACTTAGGCGTGACGGCCATCTGGTTTGTTTAGATGATGTGGGTGCTGGGGCAACATCATTCCATTATATTCGGTCATTCTATGTAGACTTTGTGAAAATTGATGGATCCTATATTCGCAAAATGTTGAACAATAGCCGGGATATTGCTTTTGTACGTGCTATTGCTGATTTAGCCAGAGCATTAGGTTCTTCAACCATTGCAGAAATGGTTGAAACACAGGATGAAGCATCAAGTTTAAAGCAGCTGGGTGTTGATTATGGGCAGGGTTGGTTGTTTGGTAAGCCTAGCCCGATTTTTGAAGGACTAGAGAACCAGATGACCGCGCATAATGCTGTGCGTGTAATACCCCCGCAACCCAAACCAGCAAAGCAAGAAACAAGAGCTAGTTAGCCACAGGCCAAAAGTATTAACAAAAGATTAAAAAAATCGATGGGGAATGCTAGGGTAGTGCGATAAAAGAGCAGGGCGGTTCTATGAAATTTTTGATTGGCTTGTTTTATTGCATTGTTTTTGCCTTGTGCACCACGCCTGTGTGGCATTTATTGAACCGTATTACATGGGAACGCAAAGGGAGCTTACTAGTTAAAGCAAAGCGTGAAGTTATTCTTTTTCCAATATTTTTACTAAGTATTGTTGGTGTAAGTGGTTATATTTTAAGTATTTATTATAAAAAAGTGCAATTTTTATATTGTGAAATGTGCCCTAAAAACATTATTTTTCTGGGGCTTGCGTCTGGTGTAGTGTCCATGATTTGGGGCTATATGGTGGTGCTGCGCAAAAAGCGGCGCTATTTAATTTGGGAAGAACGCAACCGCGAGATGTCTGGCCATATTGATATTAAACCGAAGCCCATAATTATGGCTAATATTTATACCTTAAGCGCTGAGAAGAAACTAGAGAAAGAGCTTTCTGAAAAAAACCAAGACGAGTTCCGCGCAAAATTTGCCAAGAAAAAAATGGGTAAGCATTTAGAGGCATGGGAGAAAAAGTTTCAGTCTAAAGCCGATAAAATTGTGGAGGAGAAAGAAAAAGCCAAGGAGCTTAAAAAGCAAAAGCGCAAAGAAGATCGTAAAGAGCAAGCAAGAATAAGAAAAAAAATGTTGGCGGATAAAACTGCAAAAAAGGCAGAAAAAGAAAAGAAGCAAAAGCAGTAAAAAAGTAGCCATTTTTAGAATACTCATAAACTTATTTACCATAATATATATTCTATAACCTTTATCAGTACGTATTCTGCTTGATATTAGTATGCAAAATTTACATAATCAGATGTGAAAAAATTTCTTATAAAAATTGCTTTCTTTTTACTTGCTAGTCTTTTTATCAGTTCTGCCCTTAGCGTTTCTATGCCTACACGCACTGGCTTTGATTTTGCTTTCTTTCTGGAAAATTTATCAGCTATTACAATTTTTCCATTCTACGTTATCCAGTTGATATATAATGATTTTAATGCTTTTTATTTGATTTTACTACTGGTTTATAGCTATCTAGTTTTTAAAATAATCTATAGTTCCATGAGAAAATATGTATTATATTCAACTATTTACATGGGTTTAAATGCGCTGATGACCCATGGATTTACAAACAATTTTGGTCTGTAGCAAGAGGGATATTAAGAATCATTTTCAGTTGACAGACTGACTTAATTACCATTAGAGATGAGTATGTCTTTAAGAAAAATCGCCCTGTTAAGTGCTTTTATTGCTGCTCCGGTACTTTCGGAACCCTTAACAATTTACACTGGCCGCCACTATGAAGCGGATCGCAAACTTTATGAATTGTTCACGGAAAAAACCGGCATTGAAACAAATGTGGTTGAGGGAAAAGACGATGCCCTGCTTCAGCGTTTAAAATCGACTAAAGACAAGGCAGATGTTCTGATTACTGTTGATGCCGGGCGGTTGCATAAGGCAAAGATTGAAAATTTATTTCAGTGTGAAAAACAGCCGGAATTAGAAAAAGTGATTCCTGCTGAATTATCAGACAAAGATGGCTGTTGGTATGGCTTTGCCAAGCGTTCTCGTGTTATTGTCTATAATAAAACAAAAGGCTACCCTGAGGGTTTGGAAAGTTACGAGAGCATGGCTATGCCATTGTTTAAGAACAGTATTTGTGTTCGGTCGAGTAACAATATCTACAATCAATCTTTGGTTGCCTCTTTGTTGGCTAGACATGGTCAGCAAACAACACTGGAATTGATCAAAGGTTGGGTTGCAAACTTTGCACGCAAGCCACGCGGCAATGACCGTGACCAAATTGCGGCAGTGTTAAATAACGAATGTCGTTTAGGTATTGTCAACAGCTACTATATTCCACGGTTTAGTAAGAAAGAATTGAAAAATTTGGGCGTTATCTTTCCAAATCAGATGGGACGTGGCGCGCACATTAATGTTAGTGGTGCTGGCATTGTAAAAGGTACGGATCAACCAAAAGAAGCACGCCAGTTCCTAGCATTTTTAGCTGAACCAGAGGCGCAAAAAATGTTTGCAGAAGGCAATAATGAATACCCTATGTTAAGTACAGTGGCCACACCAGAAAGCCTAAAAATTTATGGCGAATTTAAAGGTGATGACCTTGATGCCGATACTTTAGGTTCTTTAAATCGTGATGCTGTAAAAATTATGGATATTGCTGGCTGGCGGTAAATATTTCTTACTTCCGCCTTGTGCCGGAACCTATTGGCATTTAATTTGAAATAGGATGATAAATTATGCTGCTTTTGTAAGCCTAATAGGTTTTATACTGCTTTTAAATGTTGGAGATGCTCACGCAGAGTCAACAGCAGCCTATCGACAACACAGTCGTATAGAGTTTTCTATTCCAGATGGTATTAACAGAACAGACAGGGCAATCGGTTATATAACCCTAAAATTAGACGAAGGCTGGCACACTTATTGGCGAAACCCGGGCGATGCCGGTTTGCCGCCGGTTTTTAAGATTACCAATAAATCTTTGGCTATAGATGAAATTATCTACCCGGTTCCCCGTCGTATACCCGAACCGCCTTTGTTGACTTATGGCTATAAAGATAACGTAACGTTTCCTGTAATTATAAAATCAAAACAACCGCTTGAAAATGATGAACGAACACTTTTGTTAGAAGCGGAATGGCTGGTTTGCAAAGAAATTTGCATACCGGAATCAGCCTTATTAACTTTAGAAGTGCCCGTCACAGAAAATGCGTTTCAACGCCCTGCCCCTTTTATAACGAATTTTAAAAGCGAAGCTGTTTATAGCCAACAGGGTGACAAGATTGTCATTGAATTACAAAATGTAGAAAAAGGAACAAAAGCCTATTTTTATCCGTATGCGGTGGGAGGATTTTCTCATCAGCCGATTCAAAAAAATACCTACACCCAAAATGCACTGCAAATAGAGCTACCATTAAAAAAGCCTATTGAAGGTTCTGTTCAGGGGGTGCTGCAATTGGGCGATGACTATTATAAAGTAACGGCCAACCCCGGAATTGTGGAAACTTCCGCAAAGCTTTGGCAGGCAGTCGTATTTGCTTTGCTGGGTGGGCTAGTTTTAAATATCATGCCGTGTGTATTTCCTGTGCTGGCATTAAAAATTGCCGGGGTTATACGGGGTGAACGGCATATTAGAGAATCTTTGCTTTATACCCTAGGCATTATTAGCACTTTTTTCGTTCTGGCCGCCACTTTGATGCTATTGCAACAACAAGCAGGCTGGGGATTTCAGCTGCAACAGCCTGTTTTTGTTGCATTCTTAATGCTGCTATTTGTTGCTATAGCCTTAAACTTGTGGGGTGTTTGGCAGGTGCCATCCATGCGTTTTAATCGGCTTGAACGCGCAACTTTAAAAAGTAGTGACTCTAGCCATTTTCTTACGGGTATACTGGCGGTACTCGTCGCAACTCCTTGCACTGTGCCGTTTATGGGCGCTGCTTTGGGCTATGCTTTCAGCCAACCACCCTTGATAACATTTGTTATTTTTACCGCTTTGGGAATTGGGCTGGCATTACCTTATATAGTTGTAACATTGCTACCTGCAAAATGGTTGTCAAAAATACCCAAAAGTGGCAATTGGCTTTTGGGTTTTAAACAACTAATGGCGTTCCCGATGCTGGCGACAGCTATCTGGTTATGCTGGGTATTGGCATCACAAACGGCGGCTTATGGTGTAGTGCGTGGTTTATCAGCTTGCTTGTTGCTGGGTTTTTTGTTTTGGCTGATGCGCTATAAAGGTTGGTGGTTTATTAAATTAATTGTTGTGGTTGCGTTGTTATGGACAGCAACCTCTGTGCGTCCCACTGTTTTGAACACTTCTGCACTGGAATTTAGTGAATTTTCTACGCAAGATTTTTCTCGCATGGCAGCAGAACAAAATCGACCAATTTTTGTAAACGTAACAGCCAGCTGGTGCATTACTTGCCAGCTAAATGAAAAGGCTGTTCTGAGTAGGGCAAAAACTATAGAATTACTTGCTGCGCATAAGGTATTGTATATTAAAGCAGATTGGACATTTAAAGACAAGGCCATTACAAAGTATTTAACAAAACTGAATCGTGCCGGTGTGCCCACGTATGTTGTTTACAGGCCAGGTGAAAAACCAGTAATTTTACCAGAACTGTTGCGCCATAAACAGCTGGCTGATTTATTTAACGGTTCCTAGGAACGCGCAATATTGCCAATATTAAATCTGGGCGTTATACAACAACAAAAAAAGCTTTACTTATGAAATACCTTCTTCCTCTCTTATTATTACCACAAACCGTATTGGCACAAGATGCAGCTGATAGCTTAATCACAAATTCTGCCGTACCTGCCTCTATGGCTCCTAACCCAATGCTGCAAATTGGCATGTGGATATTGATTGGCCTGGTTTTCTATCTATTGTTGATTCGGCCACAGCAGAAACGCCTGAAAGAGCATCAAAGCCTGATCGCCGGATTACGGCGTGGTGACAAAGTTGTAACCAGTGGTGGCATTGTTGGCACCGTTCAGCGCGTGTTGGATGATGGCGAATTACTAGTAAAGGTGGCTGATGAAACTGTTATTACTGTTATGCAACAATATGTTACCAGTGTTTTAAACAAGTCTGAGCCTGTTGTTAAAAAAGGTAGTAAAAAAGAAATTAGCACAGAGACTAAAGACTAATGTCAATCTGGAAAAAAATGCTGGTGATGCTGGTGGTCTTATGGGGCATCATTGTTGCAAGCCCAACATTCTTTGGTGATAAACTACCGGAATTTTTCCCAGATAAGACTATTAATTTGGGGCTTGATTTGCAGGGTGGTTCGCATCTTTTGCTTGAGGTTGACACACAAGTTGTTATTAATGATGCATTGCAGGATGCAAAAACAGGTGTAGCCGCCGCATTAAATAAAAATGGTTTTGCTGGTGCAAATACAACCATTACAGAAAATGGTTTTCGTTATACTGTTTCAGAGGAAAAACTGGCCGATACGCGCAAGTTGATTCGTAAAACAATTTCGTATCAAGGTACATTTGATCGCGAAGAAAATCAGGACTTTTTCATTTTTAGCGATGCAGAGCTGAACAAGCTTCGCACCAATGCCATGCAGCGTACTTTGCAGGTTATTCGCATGCGGGTAGATGAAACAGGCACTAAAGAACCTAGTATTCAACGCCAGGGTGATAACCGAGTGCTGCTGCAATTACCTGGTGTAGAAGATCCTGGCAGATTGCAGGAGCTTTTGGGGAAAACAGCACGTTTGACCTTCCATCTGGTTGATGAAAGCATTGGCATTCGCGGCAGCGTTCCCAATCGTGGTGTAAAAACTTCCTATCAAAACAAAGTTTTACCTTTTCAGGGAGAAGAGAACCGTTATTTGGTTATTAATCGTGTGGCGATGTTGGGTGGGGAAACTTTGACAGGTGCACAGCAAACATTCCAAGATGCCAGACCGGTTGTTTCCTTTACTTTAAACACCCAGGGCGGCAAAAAATTTGGCCGCATTACAACAGATAATGTAGACAAGTTATTTGCTATTGTTCTGGATGATGAAGTGGTAAGTGCCCCCAATATTGCCGGGCCTATTGTTGGCGGCAGTGGTGTTATTAGCGGAAGTTTTTCCGTGCAGGAAGCACAAGACCTTGCGCTACTACTTCGTTCTGGTGCCTTGCCTGCCCCTATTAAAATTATTGAGGAACGCACTGTTGGGCCTTCTCTGGGGCAAGACTCTATTGAGGCCGGTACACTCGCTAGTATGATGGGGCTTTTAGCCGTGGTTGTATTAATAATTATTGTCTACAAAGTTATCGGCGTTTTTGCTGCTTTAGCGTTATTTATTAATTTAATTTTGCTGGTAGCACTGTTGGCAACTTTAGGTGCAACATTAACATTACCGGGAATTGCGGGAATTGTACTAACCATTGGTATGGCAGTGGATGCAAATGTACTGGTATTTGAACGTATTAAAGAAGAATTGCGCCAAAACAAAAAAGCAATTTCCGCCGTGCGTGATGGTTATGGCCGTGCGTTCACTACTATTATGGATGCAAATATAACGACGTTAATAGCTGCGGTTATTTTGTTTAGTGTGGGTTCGGGGCCTGTAAAAGGTTTTGCTGTTACGCTTGGGTTAGGGATTTTAAGCTCGCTGTTTACGGCCTTGCTGGTAACACAATGGCTAATGTTATCTTATGCTCAATCACAAAATAGAAAAAAATAAGATAAATTATGTCCTTTTTTGATCGTATTAAACCGCAACGTTCCAGCGTAGATTTTATGGCCTTCAGCCGGCCTGCCATGCTCCTCTCTTTATGCTTGATCATTGCCAGTATTGCCTTGCTATCAACACGCGGCTTAAACTTTGGTATTGATTTCCAGGGTGGTTTATTGATGGAAGTTGATACCATTGAACCGGCTGATTTGACCCGTTTGCGACAGGCATTAAGCCAGAAGTTACAAAAATCTGTTACCTTGCAAACATTTGGTTCTGAAAACGAAGTGTTGATTCGTGTGCAGGCGGATGAAACAGACCGTGATAAAGCCATTGAAATAATTCGTGAAGTGTTGCCGGAAAATGCCATAGAACGCCGCAAAGAATATGTGGGTGCCAGTGTGGGGCGTGGCTTAATTCAACAGGCGATTTGGGCGGTGGCGCTTTCTTTGGCGGCAATGCTTATCTACATCTGGCTACGCTTTGAATGGCAGTTCGGTATTGGTGCCATTGCTGCGCTTTTCCACGACGTTATCATTACACTTGGCTTCTTCTCCTTGACCTGGTTGGAATTCAACCTGTCAACCATCGCCGCCATTTTAACGATTGTTGGTTACTCTATTAACGATACAGTTGTGGTTTTTGACCGTGTGCGTGAAAGTTTTCGCAAGTTTAATACCAAAACTTTAGCGCAATTACTAAACATCAGTTTGAACGAAACACTAAGCCGAACAATATTAACCAGTTGCACTACTTTGGTTGCACTGCTTTGCCTGTTTCTATTCGGCGGTGAAATTATCCGGGGCTTTTCTGCTGCACTATTATTAGGTGTTATAATTGGCACATGGTCATCTTTATTTATTGCTGTGCCAACTTTGTTGCGGCTGCCTGTAAAATTAACAGATTTTAATAAACATCGTGAAGAAAAAGTTGTATAAAGCTTTGATTTAAAAACATTGCCATGAACCCTTTTACCATCACACAAAACGCCATTTATGTTGCTGTTCCCGTCCTTTATGATGATATTGATACCAGTAACATTACGGTTGAGCCGTGCAAAAACCCTGAGCATGGCGATATTGCAACCAATGCGGCCTTGGTTTTAGCAAAACCCCTAAAGCAAAACCCTAGGCAAATTGCCACGGCTATTACTGATGAACTTGAAATTCCCATGGCGGAAAAAATAGAGATTGCAGGCGCAGGTTTTATTAATATTACCTTCAACAATAGTTATTGGCGCCAGTATTTAACAGAAATTTTGGTTGCGGGGGAAGAATATGGCCTGGATAAACTGGTTAATGGCGAAAAAGTAAATGTAGAATACGCATCACCCAACCCCACAGGCCCCATGCATGTGGGGCATGCAAGGGGCACGGCTTTCGGTGATGCGTTGGCTAATTTATTAGTTGCTGTAGGGTACGATGTTACACGCGAATATTATGTAAATGATGCGGGTAACCAAATTGATATATTGGCGAAATCTGTTTACCATCGATACCAGGAATATTTTGGCATTGACGCCGGTGCCTTGCCAGAAGGCTGTTACCCGGCAGATTATGTTAATGATGCCGCCAAGGCCATTGCTATTAGTGATGGTGATAAATGGCTGAATAGCAATGATTGGCTCAATGATTTCAAACTAAAATCCGTTGAAATAATGTTGGATATAATCAAGGAAGATCTGGCACTTTTCGGCGTAAAACACGATGTTTTTACCTCGGAAGCAAGCCTGGATACCACCCTTGGTATGGCAGCCTTGCAAGATCAGGAGTTGCTTTATAGAGGCACACTGCCCCCACCAAAGGGCAAGGAAGTGGAAGATTGGCAGCCAGAAGAAATGTTGTTACTGAAAAGCAAACAATTTGGTGATGACGAAGACAGAGCGGTGCAGCGCCCAGATGGCAGCAATACCTATATTTGCGGTGACATTGCCTATCAGTATGATAAAATCAAACGCGGTTTTAACAACATGATTATTGTATTGGGGGCTGATCATGCGGGGTATGTAAAACGTTTGAAAGCTGTGGTAAAAGCCTTGTCCAATAATCGGGCGCAGATTGATGTAAAATTAAATCAACTGGTAACATTAAAACAAAACGGCCAGCCGTTCAAAATGTCAAAACGCGCAGGTACGTTTATAACAATGCGCGAAATTATTGAATTGGTTGGCTCTGATTCATTGCGTTTCATTATGTTAACACGGCGTAATGATGTGCCACTTGAGGTAGATATTGCATTGATAAAAGAGCAACGCCGCGAAAACCCGGTATTTTATGTGCAATATGCCCATGCGCGCATTTGCTCGGTTTTTCGGCATGCTGATTTAATGGAAATCAGTATTGATGATATCGACCCAAAAGAGATTGATATGCAGGCCATCAATAACCCTAGCGAATTTTCCGTTATCAAGTTGTTAGCTGATTGGCCACGGCAAGTAAAGCTTGCGGCTTTTCATCATGAACCACATCGTATTGCCTTTTATTTAATCAGCCTGGCAGAGTTATTTCATAGTTTATGGAACGAAGGCAATAAAAATACTGAATTAAGATTTATTCACCCCGATAACCCGGAATTAACACGCACAAAACTAGCCTTGCTACGCGCTGTTCAATTGACATTAGTCAACGGTCTTCATATCTTAGGGGTGAACGCTGTCAAGGAAATGTAAAAGCACATGGTACAACATTTTAAACGCTCTGGACATTCATCCATTACCGTTAATGATATTTATGATGATGGGAAAAGCCGCTGGAGCCGCCCTATTCTTTTATTAATAGTGGTTGTGCTGTTTACAGGCATTTTACTATTTAGTTACAATAAAGGTAAAAACAGTTCTAATGGCACTGTAATTGCCACTATTGAGCCTGAAACTATTTATACCCGAATTAAACCGGAAGATCCGGCTGGTATGGAAGTGGCGCATCAGGATATGGAAATCTATAGTCGCGTTGATAGCAGCGAGACCGAAGAGGTGACGATGCAAGACGACGATGATGTAGAAGTGCTAGCTGATGCAGAAATTGAAGAGGAGGAAAAAGCTTCAGATGAAAAAGTAATTCCTTACCCACCGGCACGTGTGGCAAAAAACACGAGCAGAGGTAGCCGTATTTTAGCAGGGGCAGAAGAAGCACTAAAAAAAGTGCAGGAAGACGAAACAGCTGCTAAAAAAAATGATGCCCCCACCGAGCAGCAAGCGCAACTAGACCAAAAAGTGGCTGATATTGTAGATGATCGGAAAGCCATAGAAGCCTCTTTAGTAAACTCTAATCAAGGGCCATTTTTATTGCAACTGGCCTCTTTTGGTTCTGAAAATGCCGCACAAGACAGCTGGAATAAAATGAAGCAAACCAATGCTTTCTTGAAAAAACTTAGCCCGCGTATCGAGAAAATTAACATCAGCGGCAAAGGCCAGTTCCACCGTCTGCAAGCCGGAAGCTGGAGCCAGAAAGATGCTGCCAATGCCGCCTGTGAGCAACTAAAAACTAGTGGCCAGGATTGCATTGTTGTTAAGCGGTAAAACCTTATTGCACTTTAACAATAAATTTTGTCATCCTGAACAACGTGAATGCTTTACCCACTGTTATTTTGGTTCGCCCCCAGCTGGGTGAAAATATTGGCATGGTGGCACGCGCTATGCTTAATTGTGGTGCTACTGCCTTACGTATTGTTTCTCCGCGCGATGGCTGGCCGAATGCCACAGCCTATCCAGCAGCAGCCGGCGCTGATAAAGTTTTAGATAACGCAATAATTTTTGATAGCGTTGATACAGCGGTTGCTGATCTGAAACAAGTTTATGCCGCAACCGTGCGGCCAAGGCAGTTGCAAATACCTGTTTATACCCCGGAAGAAGCCGCGATATTGCCGCATGGGAAAACAGGGATTTTGTTTGGCCCCGAAAATAATGGTTTACACAATGACGATTTGGCCGCGGCGAATGCAATTATCACAGTGCCGCTAAACCCGGAATTTTGCTCGCTTAATTTATCGCAGGGTGTTTTATTAATATTATATGCTTTTTCAAAAATAGTCATTCCACCCGAAGTGGAAGCATCTGTTGGCCATAAAATAGATGACATTGCGCATAAGGGTGAAGTGCAACAACTTATTAATAATCTAGATGACTACCTGAATAAAAAAAATTACTATCGCCCGCCAGAAAAAAGGGCACATATGCAGCGTAATCTGGCGAACCTTTTTCATAATGCCAGCCTTTCTTCGCAACAGGTAAAAACCTTGCAGGGTGTTTTTAAAACACTGTACAAAACAGGCGATTCTGCATAAATACAGGGGCATGCCTGACGAAAAGCCGAATTATTCTGATACTATTTTATTGCCGCAAGATGTTTTTCCGCGGCGAGCCGGTTTAAATAAAAAAGAGCCAAAAATTTTAGAAGACTGGCAGGGGCTATACGAAAAAGCTAGAGCGCAGCGTGCTGATAAAGAAAAGTTTATTCTGCACTGGGGCCCTCCCTTCGCCAATGGCCATATTCATATGGGCACCGCTTTAAATGCAATTCTTAAAGATATGGTTTGCCGCGGGCAATGGCAGCTGGGCAAGGATACCCCCTTAATCCCCGGTTTTGATTGCCACGGTTTGCCTATTGAATGGAAAATAGAGGAAAAGCATCGCAAGAAAAAACGTAAAAAAGAAGATATTCCCGTTGAAGCATTTCGCCAGGAATGTGAAGATTTTGCCCGCGAATGGGTGGGCGTGCAATCAACAGAATTTGCCAGATTAGGCGTTAATGCTGATTGGAAAAACCCTTATTTAACACTTCACAAACACGCCGAAGCAACCATTGCCCAAGAACTGCACGGATTCTTGAAAAAAGGGTTGATGTATCGCGGTTCAAAACCTGTGATGTGGAGTATTCCCGAGCAAACAGCCCTGGCCGAGGCTGAGGTGGAGTATAAAGATTATACGAGCGACGCTTGTTATGTTGCTTTTCGTGTGGCTTTCGGACTTGAGACTACTGAACACAAGCTAGATGGAAATGTCTATATACCAATATGGACTACTACTCCTTGGACTATTCCAGCAAACAGGGCAATTGGATATGGAGAGAATATTAATTATGTTATTGTCCAGGTTGGAAAGCACTTTCCTTCACTACAAACTTTTGAATTAGGGGCTACAATTCCAATATTTGCTAGGCATTCAAATACTAATAATTATGTAATACTAGCAAAAGATTTGCACCTAGAATTTTTAGCAAGTGCAAGTTTTTACGATGCTGCAGATGAAGGACTTAATTCTCTTATTAAAGAGAACACAAATAAATCCATTGTATGGGAGGGTAAGGGTAAAGATTTAACCAGTATAGTTTGCAAACATCCGTTCAATAGTCATTGCAAAGATAGTAGCTATTTTAATTTTGAAATCCCCCTATTGTCCGGCGATTTTGTCACAACTGAACAAGGCACTGGCTTTGTTCATCTGGCGCCCAACCATGGGGAAGATGATTACAACCTTTGTAAAACACATGGTATTTCTTCTGATGAAACTGTTACGGCAGAAGGAAAATATACAGAAGAAATGCCGTTGTTTGGCGGGCAGCCTTTGTATTATTTTGATAGTAAGGGTAAAGTTAGTAAAAAACATGCCAATCAATTGGTATTAGCTGAATTGGAAAAGACTGGAGCTTTATTAGCTCATAAACCATTTCAACACTCTTACCCCCACTCGTGGCGCTCTGGCGCACCGGTTATTTTCCGCGCTACGCCACAATGGTTTATTAGCATTGACCCCATTCGCGAAAAGGCGATGCAGGCGATTGCTGAAGTGCAGTGGATTCCTGAGCGTGGTGCGGCGCGTATTGGCAGTATGGTAAAAAACCGCGGCGATTGGTGTATTTCAAGACAACGTTCCTGGGGGGTACCGGTGGCTATTTTTGTGCATAAAGATACCAAGGAACCATTGGTTGATGAAACAGTTTTAAATCGCATCGTTGAAACCTTTGAAAACGAAGGTGCCAGTAGCTGGTATACAAAGCCAGATAGCTATTTTTTAGGTGAGGCACATAACGCCGAGGAATACGAAAAAATAACCGATATTGTTGATGTCTGGTTTGAATCAGGCTCAACACACCGTTTTGTTTTAGGAGGCAAACAGGCTGACATGTATCTGGAAGGTTCCGATCAACATCGTGGCTGGTTCCAATCCAGTTTGCTGGTCGGGGTCGGGGGGCACGATCAGGTGCCCTATAAAAGCGTGCTAACGCATGGCTTTGTGCTGGATGAAAAAGGCTATAAAATGTCTAAATCGGTAGGTAACGTTATTTCGCCCATGGACATGGCCAATAAATATGGTGCCGATATCATTCGCCTTTGGGTAGCGATGAGCGACTATACCAATGATGTGCGTATTGGTGACAGTATCTTAAAAGGTGTTAGTGATGTGTATCGTCGCATACGTGGAACGTTCTGGTTTCTATTGGGGAATTTAGGGGAAAATAAGGCAGTAATACAACCTAGTATGGACTTATTAGATCAATATATTTTACACCGTCTTACTGAAATTGATAGCATTGTTAGTGCGTGTATTGAAAATTTTGACTATTTAAGGCTCACTAACGAATTGCATAACTTTTGTAATAATGAGTTATCTTCGCTTTATTTTGATATTAATAAAGACAATCTTTATTGTAATGCTACTGATAGCGCGGAACGGCAGGGGTGCTTATATGTGCTGGAACAAATTTATAACTGCCTGTGTCACTGGTTTGCACCGATTTTGGCGTTTACTACCGAAGAAGCCTGGCTTTTGAGGAATGAAGATAGTGTTCATTTATCCTCTTTACCAACTTTGCCGAATGACTGGCACAACACGGCGGTTGTAGCGCAAATACAACATCTGCTAAACATCCGTAAGGTTGTAACCGGTGCACTGGAAAAACAACGCCAGGATAAAGAAATTGGTTCTTCTTTAGAAGCCAATCCCGTTGTCTATATCACTGATTCAGCGGTTTATGACGCAACAAAAAACGTAAAAATGGCAGATTTTTGTATTGTTTCAGGTATTAATATGCAAAAGGTTGAAATGTTGCCAGAAAACCTGTTTCAAGTAAAAGAAGTGACTGGAATCGCTGTAGAATTTCAACGTTCCAAACATGAAAAATGTCAACGCTGCTGGAAATACAGAGCGCCCCAAAACAGCGATCTTTGCCAGCGTTGTGAAAATGTGTTAAATTGAAATTGTGTCATTTTTAAATAAAGAACTAAAATACGATGCCAATATTCGGTTGCGGCCGTTAACAGAAGAAGATAATCCGGCGCATTATCTTTATTTTCCCTTTGCTTATCAGGAAGGTGGCAAAAGCTATACTGTATTGGCACAAGATGTAGAGCAACTAAAACGCAGTTTTTGGTCGCCTTACAGTTTCCTGATTGCCCCTGCCCTTATTATGGCGGCACTGGCTTTATTTATTGGGCGAGGCAACTGGTTTATTATTATTTTGGCGGCGCTAATTGGTTTATATTTGGGGTATAAGTTGTTTGAAACACACCGCCGGCAGATGGTGAAAATAACCGAAACATTAGAAAAACAGCCCTATATTTTAACCAAAGAACGTTACGACATGGAAATGGCCTTGCAGACAAGTGTCTTTTACTTGTGGATGAAGCTATTTTTCTGGAGCTTTTTATTGCTGTTTATGTTTACCACCCTGCCTAATGTTGTCTTGGGATACTTAATGCCGTTAATATATTTTGCTGGTCTAAGTATCGGTATTGTAAAAATTTCTAATACTTGGCGGTTAATAAAACTAAGGAATAAAGCAACCGGTGATGAAGTTGGCGATATTGCCAGCTTGCCTACTGAAAACAATGTCGCAGCATAGCCGCAAAGCCTATCGTATTCGTATGCGCCCTACTCGCCAGGGGGAATTTTTGTATTTTCCTTATGGCTGGAAAAAAGGTGGCAAGGGGTACCTGTTGAGCCGTAGCCAGAAACAGCGGCTGGAATACCCTGCCCTGCATAGATATGACACGCCGTTGCTGGTGTTGGCGATTGGTTCTTGCTTCTTGCCGTTTGTTATCGGGCTAATAGGTATTATACCGATGCTGGGGTTTACTGCCCTTTGGTATTATTTAATTCAACGCAGGCAGGAAAGACGACAACAGCAGCTTTTACAGGAATGGCGCCCTGCCCCGCTTAAAATGACCAAGGCACGTTATCAACTGGAATATGCCAGCCAGTTTTCTTTCAAAATATTAACAGTTGTTGGTATAGGCCTGTTTACGCTGGCGTTGATAGCAGTTGTACAAATTGTGCACCATTTATTCACAGGGCAATTCGGCAGTGGTACGGCTTTGGCGGTTATTATTTTATTCCTAGCAGTAGCTATGCTAACTGCTTTTTTAAAAACCTATACACTGAAAAAAGTTGCCTTCAGAACCAGTGTCATGGCGGGGGATCCAGCCGATTGCCCTATTCCCGAAGTTGACTGGCGACCGAAGGTAGAAGGTGAAGGTGGTGAGGGTGAGCCTTTAAAGTAGTGTATAGTGATTCCCTAAACCTCTGCAATATAGGTATAATTGCAAAACTCACAGTTAATAGACACTTTGCCATCTTCCGCAATAGAATCAATTTCATTTTTAGGAATTGTATCTAGCACTTGCTGAAACTTTGTATCATCGCATCGGCAGGAAACTTGTAAGGGGCGTTGATCTTCTAATATCACGCCTTCCTCATGGAACAGGCGGTATACCAGTTCAGCCGGCGGTAGGTTCACATCAAGCATTTCTTTTACTGTTAAGGTTTCCGCCAATATTTTTGTGCGATTCCAGTCTTCTAACTCGTCGTTTGCGGCGGCGGCTTCTGGCATTTTTTGTAGAATGAGGGCGGCCGCTTTGCCTTTATCATGGGCGATTATTGTATGGGCGGGAATTTGTTCGGAATTAGAAAAATAAGCGGTAATACAATCAGCTAGCGTTTCTTTTTCGAGCGGAACAATACCTTGATACGGCTTTTGCACGCTTCCTTTATGAACGGTAAACGATAGATATCCCTTGCCAATCAAGTCTTGCAAGCTGGCGTTGGCGGGGATAGTTTCCTCAAACCGGGCATAGCCGCGCACGCCGCCACCATCTTTCTCATCAACGTGGCTGATAATATCGCACACCAACATGGGCATCAGGCCATCACCATTTATTTGCAAGGTAAACAGGCCGTCATACTTTAAAAAACTAGCTAATACACTGGTTAAAGCTAACGATTCCCCCAATATTTTCCGAATAACGGGGGGGTATTGCCGAAAACCAATAATTTTTTCAATGATATGATCAAGCCGCACAAAGCGACCGCGCACGGGGGCATTTTTTAGGTAAAAAACCTGTACACTGTCATTGCCGGATTCAATATTTAAAGACATTGCAACAAAACATAGCTTCCTTTGACGGAATTGTAAACGCAGGCTAAGAGTACATTATGAAAAAGATTGAAGCCATTATAAAGCCTTACAAGTTAGATGACGTGCGCGACGCGCTGCAAGAACTCGATATTCCCGGCATGACCGTTACCGAAGCCAAAGGTTTTGGGCGCCAGCGCGGGCACACAGAGCTTTATCGCGGTGCGGAATATGTTATTGATTTTTTGCCGAAAGTTAAAATTGAAGTGATTATTCAGGATGATCGCGTGGAAGAAGTGATTGAGGCCATTGCAACAGCCGCCAACACTGGCCGAATTGGCGATGGTAAAATTTTCATAATACCTATTGAAGAAGCCATTCGAGTGCGTACTGGGGAGCGGGGGGAAATGGCTATTTAGGTGACTGGTTCTTTGAGCCTGTTCATAATCTTTGGGGTAAGCCCTAAAGCAGGTTCAATACTCGTTTACCCTACATAGCTTCTATCCATTACAATCTGATAATGCGGGTCGGTGTCTTCATCCTGTTCAATCAGCGTGCCAGCTTTTTTAAGTAATGTGCGACAATCAGGGCTTAGATGTCTTAGCTTTAGCGTTTTACCAGCCTTTTGATAGCGTTCTGCCAGGGCATCTATGGCATCTAGTGCGGAATGATCCCAAACCCGGGAGAATTTAAAATCCAGAATAACTGTTTCCGGGTCGTCTTGTGGTTCAAACAAGTTTTTGAATGTATTGATGGAACCAAAAAATAATTGACCATGCAGAATGTAAATACGACGATTATCGTCAGAATGGTCTTTATGCACTTCTAAATATAAATGCCGGGCACTTTCCCAGGCAAAAACCAGTGCAGCGATAACAACACCCACTAAAACGGCAATGGCCAGATCAGCAAAGACAGTGACCACAGAAACCGCAACTAAAACAAATGCATCGCTCTTGCGCATTTTTCCCAACAAGCGAAAGCTTGTCCATTCAAAGGTAGAAATAACCACCATAAACATCACGCCAATAAGCGCAGCCACTGGTATTAGTTCAATGAGGCCTGAGCCAAATAGAATAAAGCTTAGCAAAAATAGTGCTGCGGCAATACCGGAAAGCCTGCCCCGGCCACCGGAATTAACGTTAATAATACTTTGACCGATCATTGCACAGCCGCCCATGCCGCCAAAGAAACCAGTAACAATATTGGCCAAGCCTTGTGCTCGACACTCTTTACTATTACGACCTTGTGTTTCCGTCATTTCGTCAACTACGGTAAGAGTTAATAATGACTCAATAAGGCCGATTGCAGCAAGTATCACGGCATAAGGAAAAATAATCCATAAGGTTTCTAAAGTGAGTGGTACATAAGGAATGCTAAATTTTGGTAATCCACCGGCAATACTGGCCATATCGCCCACTGTCTTAGTGTTCAGCCCGCCATAAATAACAGCGAGTGAAACAGCGACAATGGCGACTAAGGCAGAGGGTACTTTTTTTGTTATTTTGGGTAGGAAATGCATAATACCCATGGTTGCGGCAATTAGTGCCAACATGATGGTAAGGGAGGCATTGTCCATCCATGCGCCGCTGCTGGTTTTAAACTGTTCCAGTTGCGCCAAAAAAATTACAATGGCCAAACCGTTTACAAAACCCAGCATAACAGGGTAAGGTACCAGTCGAATAAATTTTCCCAGTTTAAAAACCCCGGCCGTATATTGAATGATCCCCATTAAAACGACTGTGGCAAAAAGATATTCAACACCATGATCTTTTACCAATGCAACCATCACTACGGCTAGTGCGCCGGTAGCGCCTGAAATCATCCCCGGTCGGCCACCAAAAACAGCGGTAATGAGCCCCACAAGAAATGCAGCATATAAACCAACTAAGGGTTCAACTTTTGCCACTAAGGCAAATGCCACGGCCTCTGGCACCAAGGCTAAAGCGACAGTAAGGCCTGATAAAATATCATTTTTTGGGTTTCTTGAAAAATCAGATAACATACGCCCCTATTACGGTGTATTTTTTGAAGTGCAACCCGTAATTATATGTTTTTATAAAGTGTTACATGAAGAACCAGTCACTAGAAATAAAATATAGCTAAGTCTGTACATTTATATCAGAATATTATGCCTGGCTTGGCCGTGTTTAAATAATATATAATTTAAAAAAATATATTAGTAAATCAATGTTTTGTCGCCCTGAACAACGTGAAAGATCTTTATTTTCAACAACGCCTAGTTCTCTGACTGGCTTAATTAAGCCTCTTCGAACAGCAATTCAATATCGGCTGCGGTTAGCTGCCCGGCTTCCTTGGCACTTTCGTTGTAAATACCATCAGCAATCGCCTGCTTGCGTTCTTGCAGGGCTAGAATTTTTTCTTCTACAGTGTCTTTTGCCACCAGTTTATAAACAAATACAGGTTTATCCTGGCCAATTCGGTGGGCACGGTCAGTGGCCTGGTTTTCGGTGGCGGGGTTCCACCAGGGGTCGTAGTGAATAACCGTGTCGGCGGCAGTTAGGTTTAAACCGGTTCCACCAGCCTTTAAGCTGATCAAAAACAGGGGCACTTTCCCATCCTGAAATTCCTGAATGGGGGTGGCTCGATCTTTTGTTTGGCCGGTTAGTTTAACATAGCCAATATTTTTCTTTTGCAACCGCAACTCAATTAACTTTAGCATTTCTGTAAATTGTGAAAATAACAGAATTTTACGGCCTTCTTCGATTAATTCTGTTAGCATGTCCATTAGCTGTTCCAGCTTTGCAGATTCAATATTACCTGCCAGTTCTTTATCTTTTAGCAAAGCGGGGGCGCAACAAACTTGGCGTAACTTTAACAATGCTTCCAGCACAACAATATGGCTGCGGTTAAAACCTTTGCTGGCGATGGCCGATTGCACTTTGTCGTGCATCGCCAGGCGAATGGTTTCGTATAAATCACGCTGTTGCTTTTCCAGTTCGCAACGGCGAATAATTTCTGTTTTGGGTGGTAATTCTTTTGCCACTAAATCCTTGGTACGGCGCAGCATAAACGGCTTTAATTTTTGTGCCAAGGCGCGTTGCCGTTCTTCATCACCGCCTTTTTCAATAGGGTTACGATAAAAACTGTTAAATTCTTTCTGGCTTTTTAAAACGCCGGGCATTAAAAAGTTAAACAGTGACCACAATTCACCTAAGTGGTTTTCTAAAGGGGTACCTGATAAACAAAAACGATGCTCGGAACGTAATTGACAGGCAATGGCGTTTACTTTGGATTTACTGTTTTTTATATACTGCGCTTCATCCAGAATAACTGTGTGATATTCATGGCTTAATAGCTCTTCTTTATCGCGGGGTAACAGGGCATAAGTTGTTAAAACAACGTCTGCCTTGGTAATGTCGCGGAATCTTTTTTTACGGTTATAACCATGTAATAAAAGAACATTTAAAACCGGGCAAAACTTGGCGGCTTCGTTTTGCCAGTTAAACATTAATGATGTAGGTGCAATAACCAGAATGGGTTTTGTTAATCGGCCTTCTGCCTTTTCTGTGGCAATGTACGCCAGTGTTTGCAATGTTTTCCCTAGCCCCATATCATCAGCCAGAATACCAGCCAGGCCGTATTCTTTTAGAAACTGCAACCAGTTTAAACCATCTTGCTGATAATGGCGTAACTCACCTTTCAAAATATCGGGCACAGGTACTTCTTGTACGCCTTCAAAATTTTGCAATTTTTTACCCAGCTGCGCCAGTTTACTATCCCCAAACCAGCGCATACCCAGGGCTTCGGAAGCTTGTTGCAGCTCGATAAAATCCGCCGCATCGTAACGGCTTAAGCTTACGTTTCCTTCACTGTTGTAAAGATTTTTCAGCATTTTCAGGATGGGGGTAATGCGGTCAACTGGCAAACGGATTAAACGGTTATCTTTAATGGGAACAACCAGATTTTCACGCTCCTCCAAATCTTCAAAAATGTTTTCATTGCTTTGCAGAATTTTTAGAAGAATGGGTAGTAAGTTTAGGCGTTCGCCATCAATTTCTATGCCCAAAGACATATCAAACCAATGGCCGTTGCTTTCTTCGGTGTCTAGTTCACCAAACCAGTCGGTATCATCGCTAACCAGTTGGTGCGGGAAATCTGGCTGAATACTGATATGCCAGCCTTCCTGTTTTAAAACAGGTAAAACATCATCTTGAAATTTAATCCAGGCATCGCGGCTGTTTTCTTCCAACAGGTTTGTATCAACTGGCGCGTCTACCGGAACGTTTTCATCCTGATAATTTACTTTTTCCAGGGCAATATCAGGAAAGATAGCATTGGGTAATTGTGCGATGAATATGTTAGAAAAACCAGTTTCTGAAAACAGGTCAAAACCATGTTGTTGCAATGCGTTAATTGCTCTTTCTTCTGCTTCACGATTAATGCGTCGTACAATGACCTTGCCGTCTTCAAAAACTGTTTGTTCTTCGTCTTGATGAGCGGGGTCATAGGGCACGAATCGGCTGCCATAGGCAAAGGAAAGATAGGCTAAAGCTTGTTTTTCAGCATTATAAATGAATCTCAAATGGCGCTTGGGCTCTATAATACTAGATGAAAGAACAAGTTGTGGAATAGGATTGACCATCCCTTCATGCACCACTTCCAGGCCTTCTGGCTTTGGAATGGTAAAATCTTTTGTATCCAGTGATTCTAGTTCACCTAAAAAGGTGGGAATTTGCTGTGGCTTTACAGCGGGTCTCGTTAATAAATCATGCAGCAATGGGTGCGGAATTGTTGATTCTGCTGCCCCTAGTAAATTTTCAACAGGGTCTAAAACATACAGTGTTCCAGATCCAGGTAAGCAAAACAAAGGGGTGTCTTCGGTATCATTCAAATAAAAACTTTGACAGCCTTGCTCGTCCGTTTCCCATTCCGACACAACGTCAATGGCTGTTTCCGACCATTTTAATGGTTTGTTATTATAGTAAACGCGCTTTGTTTTCATTAAGCGCGCAAGAAATTTGCCGTGATCAATAGTTTCAAGGCTTTGTAGTGCCTCGATATTATCGCGCCCACCCAGCATTTTGGCCAACGCAACATCATTTGTTTTAATAAATTCCGGCGGGTTGTAACGACACAGCATTTCGGGGGTATAATCTGTCGTGGTGGCCGGTTTTTTCAGGGCAACGGCCTGAATGTGTAGTTTTAAAAACTTGGGGTTTTGGGCATCAGGCTGGAAGGTGTAACGTATTTCACGATTGTCAGATTTCTGCTGTGCTTTTTTTTGCAATTTTGATTGCAGCCAATCTTCAGAATAATTCTTTAACAAATGCCCTACCTTTGCCTATTGGTTTCAAATATGTCGCATCATCCTAATGGCAAGAAAACAAATTTATTTTTCTACCCTACTTTACAAAAAGCGATACAGCATGAGAACATAGCACTATTCCACCATTTTAAAAGAAAAAACTATGCTAAAGAAACTTTTTGGTTCATCGAATGAGATTACTGTTAAATATAGTGCCGCTGGTGCCGTGATGGCCGGTAACACATTTTATACCGCTGGCCAGGCACATTGGACACCCCGAGACTACACGCGCCTATCCAAGGAAGGCTATGAACAAAACGTTGTTGCTTTTCGTTGTGTGCGGGAAATTGCCGCCAGCGTGGCCGGTATTCCGGTTTTATTATTTCAAGATGGTAACGAACTCTCTAAACACCCTATTCTTTCCCTGTTAAAACAGCCGAACCCGGTCAATAGTTCCAGCAGTTTTATAGAAACCATTATAAGCCAGCTGTTAATTGCCGGTAATGCCTATGTTGAAATGGTTTGTAATGATGATGGCAAGCCAGTGGAATTATGGGCGTTGCGTCCTGATCGTATGAAAGTAGTGCCCGGTAAACACGGGTTGCCAGCGGCGTATGAATATAGTGTTGGAACAAAATCAAAGCGGTGGAATTGTGATGCTGTTAGTGGCCAATCGCCGATTTTGCATTTCAAATATTTCCACCCTAGTGATGATTGGTATGGCATGGGGCCATTGGAGGCCTGTTCTCATGCCATTGATCAATACAACACAGCAGAGCATTGGAACCAGGCATTACTACAAAATGGTTGTCGGCCTTCCGGTGCCTTAACCGTAGAGGGCGTTTCTGGTGAGCCTTTAACCCTTTCTGAAGAGCAGTTCAATCGTTTAAAAAAGCAGTTGGAAAACCAGTATAGCGGTGCGGCTAATGCCGGAAAACCTATTTTACTGGAGGGCGGCTTAAAGTGGACAGAGATGATGTTATCCCCCAAAGATATGGATTATATCAATGTTAAAAATTCAGCAGCGCGTGAAATTGCCTTGGCGTTTGGCTACCCGCCAATGTTATTGGGGTTACCTGGCGACAATACCTATACCAATCAAAAAGAAGCCCGCCTTGCCTTATATGAACAAACGGTGCTGCCTCTAATCAGGCAATTCCTTACCGGGCTGGAAGGCTGGTTGCTGCCGTGTTTTGCTGACAACTTAAAATTATCTTACGATGAGGATGCCATTAGTGCATTGCATCCTAGAAGAGAATTGTTATGGAATCGCATTAAAGATGCCGATTTTTTAACCAACGCTGAAAAGCGTGCTGCTGTTGGTTATGATTGACAAAAAATATTTCTTATTATGCGCCGGCAAAAATAATCTTATAACAATGGTGCATGCTAGAGCATATTTTATTTTTACCGCTGATTGCCGCCGTCATGCAATCAGCATTGGGGGGAAGGCGTTCAGCTTGCTTAACTGTAATTAGTTTAATACTTTGCTTTTCAATTTTAACTTATTGTTTTTTAATTGGAAATAAGGGAGTAGAACTTGTTTTAATGCATAGCCATCCGGCAATGCCTAACGCGTTTAAATTTGGCGCGGTTTGGGGAAATCATGAGGGATCCATGCTGTTGTGGATTTTATTGCTGGCGCTACCCTCCCCTTTTTTTAAAACAACCGAAGCAAGACAGGTATCAGGTTGGCTAATAACTGGTGCCTTGATTTTTCTTTATTTTACAGCCAATCCTTTTTTACCAGCCTTAGGCAATGAATTCCAAAAACAATTTAATGGTTTAAACCCGCTATTACAGGATATTGCCTTGATGGTGCATCCGCCCGTTTTGTATGTGGGCTATACATTGGCTGCTGTACCATTTTGCTATCTTGTGGGGTATTATTTATTGGCAGATAAACCCATTAGTAAAGACGGTGCATCAGGCTATATCGAGGCTAATAAAACCTTATCAAAATATAGCCGTAATTATACACAGGCCGCGTGGTCTTTTTTAACCGTTGGCATTGTTTTAGGCAGTTGGTGGGCTTATCGAGAATTAGGCTGGGGGGGCTGGTGGTTTTGGGATCCGGTTGAAAATGCTTCGCTGATTCCTTGGTTATTATTAACGGCCTTGATGCATAGCAACATCAGCACTGCCAAATTTAATCTGTTTCCTGTGTGGACATCTTTATTAACTGTTTTAGCTTTTAGCAGCGCCATTTTTGGCATGTTTATAACACGCAGCGGCTTGTTAGTATCCGTTCATGCCTTTGCTAGTGATCCTACGCGTGGAACGGTATTATTCGGATACTTCTGTTTAGTATTTTTCACCGGGCTTTATGCGGTTTATATGCAATGGAAAAGTAAAAATAATACATTAATTCCCCCTGCTGCGTTGGCCTTTACCAGCCGTGAAAATTTTATCTTATTAAATAATATTTTAATGTTAACCAGTGCATTAATTATATTAATTGCAACACTTTGGCCTTTGTTAGATAAGGAAATTTCTATTGGGGCACCGTTTTATAACGAAGCTGTGTTGCCGATCTTTTTACTGGTTTTTCCCTTGATGGCTATTGCTGTTTTGCTGCCTTGGCGAAAGGGGGTAAACCTTACAAAATATAAAAAAATGCAGCTGCTAGCCTTAGGCTGTGCGGCTGCATTAGGCGGCATTATGATGCTGTGGCTTCAACCTTTAAAACATCAAATAATGGCCATTGCCACTACTGCGGTTTTAATGAGTTTAATTGCATCCCTTTGGTTTGTGCGCCTGAAATCTATATCATTGCTTTTAGGACATGCCGGAATGGCCGTTAGTGTGCTGGGCATGTTACTTGTGGCGTTGTTCAGCCAGCAGAAAATTATGGCTATGGCTATTGATGATTCCATTGTTGCAAACGTCCAAATATTCACGCTGAGAAAAATGGAACAGGGTGCCAAAGATAACTATTTTTATCGACAAGCGACATTTGTTACAGAATCAAAACAACTAAATGTGCAAAACAGGCTTTACCCGAATAATCAAATGAATACCACAGAAGTGGCTATATTACCCAATTGGTTAAGCCACTATTACCTTGTTTTAGGGGATAGAGAGCAGGATAAATTTACTGTGCACCTTTATTATTACCCGGCTATCCGGCTTATTTGGCTGGGGGGGGTGATAATGGCCATTGGCGGCTTGTGGGGTATTGTGTTAAGGTGGCGAAAATGAAACATTTTAATACAAGTGATGCTGATTTTGCCACAGATTTTGCCGCATTTTTAGCTATGCGTAATGAGCCGGATGATGATGGTTCATTAAGGCAAACAGTGTCTGATATTATTAAAAACGTGAAGACTAATGGCGTTCGTGCCGTTCAGTATTATACACAACAGTTTGATGGTTTTGATTGGAATGGCGCGCCTTTTTCAGCGGATAGTATTGCAGAACAGGCAGCAAGGTGTGACGCAAAGGTTTATGACGCTTTAAAATTAGCGGCTCAACGCATTCAAACTTTTCACGAAAAGCAACTGCCGCAAGGTTTTGAACAGCAAGAGCCTGGCATTACGTCTGGTATGCGTTGGAACAGCATTGCGTGTGCTGGTATTTATGTGCCCGGTGGTTTAGCCAGTTATCCAAGCTCTGTATTAATGAACGCTATTCCGGCTAGGGTAGCAGGCGTAAAACGGTTGGTGATGACGATGCCAACCCCTAATAAACAGGCAAATCCGGCTATTTTTGCGGCTGCACAATTGGCAGGTGTTACAGAAATTTATCCTATTGGTGGAGCACAAGCCATCGCCTACTTAACGCATCACATTAAGGTTGATAAAATTGTTGGCCCTGGCAATGCCTATGTGGCCGAAGCCAAACGGCAGGTTTATGGCATGGTGGGCATAGACAGTATTGCTGGCCCTTCTGAAATTTTAGTCGTGGCTGATGAAACAGCCAACCCCAAATGGCTGGCATGGGATTTATTATCTCAGGCAGAGCACGATGCTAATGCCCAAAGCATATTAATCTGCAACAATAAAAAAATAATAGAAAATACTGAAAAAGAAATAGAAATTATTTTAAAATCTTTGCCAAAACGCGCGATTGCACAGCAGGCAATTAACAATTTTTCTGCAATGGTTTATGTGGATGATTTGGCCAAAAATGCCCCAACATTGATAGACCAAATTGCCCCAGAGCATTTGGAATTATGTACCAAAAACCCAACGCAGCTTTTCGAACGATCAAACTACGTTGGCAGTTGTTTTATTGGTCATTACACACCTGAAGCGATTGGCGATTATACGGGCGGTGCCAACCATGTGCTGCCGACCATGGGAACCGCTCGTTTTTCCAGTGGCTTAAGTGTGTACGATTTCCTAACACGCACAACCTATTTGCAATTAGATGAAAGCGGCTTTAAACAATTAGCAGAGGCCACGGCAACGCTGGCTGATGCAGAAGGGTTAGCGGCACATGCCGGTAGCGTGCGATGTCGCCTATGAACACCATAAAAAAAATTACCTTAGATGAGCGTACGGTTTTGGCCTATAATTCGGCTATTACCCACGAACGCAATTCCGCTATTAGCGATTTACTGACCAACCACCATTTTCAATTTGATAATCAAAATCTAAAGCCGCCATACGATTTACATCTGTCGCAACTGGAGGGGCGTTTAGCCTTTCAAATTCAGGATGATGACGGGCATGAACAATCGTTTAAATTATCCATGCAGCCGTTGCGCCGCATTATACGGGACTATTTTACACTTTGTGAAAGCTATCAACAGGCATTAAATCAAAGCTCCCCCTATCAATTGGAAACCATTGATATGAGCCGCCGTAGTTTACACAATGAAGGCTCAGACCTTTTAACAGAGCATTTAGAGCGCCTGGGCGTTACTGTAGACCAGGAAACATCGCGCCGGTTATTTACTCTTATTTGTATTTTACATATTAAACCGATTGGTGGTGGGCAGCATGGCTTCTTCTAGAATATTATTCGCCTGTACCCTGAACGCGATACGTTCACCCATGGCAGAAGGTATTTTAAATAAAATGGGGGGATACGATGTTGAATCCTGTGGTGTTTATGCCAGCACGACTGATCTTTTTTCCATTGCCGCCTGCCAAAAAAATGACATAGATATAACTGGTCATATATCCAGAAGTTTTGAGGAATTACCGAGAACAATACCTTTTGATCAAACAATTGCTTTATCAGAAGAAGCATATGCCGCAGCCAATGCCTTACCGATGTCTTTTACAGGTAAAGTACACTTTTGGCCAATGCCAGTACCGGCCAATTTCGGTAATCGAAGAGAGCAGCAACTGGCTGCCTATAACGAATTATTTAACAAACTGTCCACCACCATCAGCCAACACTTTTTTTAATTATGTCAAAATTATTTATCTCCGGCGATCATGCTGCCACTTCTTTAATAGAACATATTCAGCAACACTATAAGGCAGAATGGTTACAGCCACCAAAAAATTCCAAGGGCAGTATTGATTACCCCAAAGCTGCAGAAATATTATGCGGCAAACTTTCAGAAGAAGATAAAGGCATACTGGTTTGTGGCAGTGGTATTGGCATTAATATGGCGGCTAATCGCTATCCGCATATTCGTGCGGCGTTGTGTTATGAGCCTTTTGGTGCGGAAATGGCGCGGCGCCATAATGATGCGAATGTACTGTGCTTAGGGGCACGTTTTTCTGGTGTTTCAATGGTTGAAAAAATTATCGAAGTTTTTTTAAATACGTCTTTTGAAGGGGGGAGGCATCAGAAGCGTGTGGAAATGTTTTCATTACCAGAAACTATTGATTGATTTTTGATTGCCGGCTGAATGATTATGCGTATCTTATGAAATGGAAAAATAGAAGCGGTAGCCGCAATGTTGAAGATAGGCGCAGCAGGGGCGGTAAAGCCGTTGGCGGCGGCATAGGTTTTTTGGTAGTAGCCGCTGTAGTTGCCCTATTAGGCGGTGACCCCAGTTATTTTTTGAAAGAAGGTATTAGCCGCACCGTGCAATCTTCTACGCAGCCACAAAAATTATCTAGCGATACGCAAGATGAACTGGTGCAATTCTCTTCCGTTGTTTTGGCTGAAACAGAAAAAACCTGGCAAAATCAATTCGCCCAAAACAATGCCCGATATAAAGAACCAACATTGGTCTTTTTCACAGGTTCCACTTCCTCTGGTTGCGGTTACGCGCAATCGGCGATTGGCCCATTCTATTGCCCGGTAGATCAAAAAATTTATATTGACCTTAACTTCTTCTACGATTTGAAAAACCGCCATAATGCAGAGGGTGATTTCGCACAAGCCTATGTGATTGCCCATGAAGTGGGGCACCATGTACAATACCTGATGGGCGTTTTAGATAATGCAGAAAAATGAAAAGACGTTACCCGAACAAGGCCAACCAAGTATCTGTACGCACCGAACTTATGGCGGACTGTTTGGCAGGCATTTGGGCTCATGACGTTAAAAAGAATAACCTACTAGATGAAGGTGACATCGCCGAAGCTTTAAACGCTGCTACGCAAATTGGTGACGATAACCTGCAGAAACAAGGCCAGGGCTATGTAGTGCCCGATTCCTTTACCCATGGCAGCGGGGAGCAACGCTATAAATGGTTTGAAAAAGGGTTCAAAAGTGGTGATGTAAAGGCGTGTAATACATTTGGCTGAATATTTATGGGAACCTGTGAAAATTGCTCGATTCCAGAGAACCACTGTGTAGCAGTGTTTTTTGTTGAACTTATCAGCATCTTACGCTGGAACGACAATTTTACTTGCAGATATTTCTACATGATCTGCTCATACCCCCACTCCAGCCAAGGTAGTAACGCCTTAATATCATCACTTTCTACGGTTGCGCCGCCCCAAATTCTTAATCCGGCAGGGGCATCGCGATAGCCGGCAATATCATAGGCTACGTTTTCTTGTTCCAGGAGTTTGGCTATTTTCTTGGGGGCATCGTCAGCGACATTTAAAATTTTCAGACAAATGGATGTATTGGAGCGAATGGCGGGGGCTTCGGCCAAGAATTCCACCCAATCTGTTTTTGCAACCCAATCTTCCAGTACTTTTAGATTACTGTTGGCGCGTTTCATGCAGGCTTTCAGCCCGCCAATTTCTTGCATCCAGTTTAGGGCATCCAGCGCATCTTCTACGGCTATCATGGAAGGCGTGTTAATAGTAGCGCCCTCAAAAATATCTGCTATCAGCTTGCCGCCTTTGGTTAGGCGAAAGATTTTTGGTAATGGCCACGCAGGGGTGTAAGATTCTAGTCTTTCTACGGCACGGGGCGATAAAATGAGCATACCGTGCTGTGCTTCGCCGCCCATTACTTTTTGCCAAGAAAATGTTGTTACATCTAGTTTATCCCAAGGCATCTCCATCGCAAAAGCAGCACTGGTGGCATCACATAAAGTTAAACCCTGACGATCATCAGCAATCCAATCACCATTCGGCACTTTTACGCCAGATGTAGTGCCATTCCAGCAGAACACAACATCACGATTACAGTCAACTTTTGATAAATCAGGAATTTGGCCATAATCAGCATGAAGGTGGCGTACGTCCTCCAATTTTAGTTGTTTTAAAATATCGGTAACCCAACCACTACTGAAACTTTCCCAGGCCAGGGCATCAACGCCTCGCTGCCCAAGCATTGTCCACATGGCCATTTCATAGGCACCAGTGTCAGAGGCGGGAACAATCCCTACTTTATAATCGGCAGGGATCTCTAGTACTTTTTTAGTTTTTTCAATAACTTCGTTTAGTCTTGCCTTCCCAATAGCAGAACGGTGCGAGCGCCCTGTTACAGCATTACTCAAGGCATCCAATGTCCAGCCTGGTCTTTTGGCGCAGGGGCCAGAGGAAAAATAAGGACTGTGGGGTTTTTGTTGCGGTTTATTCATACCCGCCCTTATATTTTATCTATGGACATAGTCAAATAATATCCCCTAATAGCATTTTAATACCAGGTTTACTAGAACTGTAACTAGCTAATATAATAAGGAAACCATTATGAAAATTACATTGACTCTACTTTCTTCTGTTGCCGTAATGGCGTTCTTGGCCGGTTGCGGCGAAACAAAATCTGATCGTGCCATTTCTGGTGGCTTAATTGGTGCCGGTGTTGGGGCAGCGGGTGCTGCTGCAACAGGCGGTAGCATTGGTGGTGGCGCCCTATTGGGTGCTGGCGTGGGGGCAGCAGGTGGTGCTGCAACAGACGAAAACGATGTTGATTTAGGCGAGCCTGTATGGCGGAAATAGTTTAGATAGCGCCGCGTCTTAAGGCAGAAAGTGAGCCAAACTCGTCCATAACGTTTTGGTACTTTTTGCTTTTTGTCTTTTTGGAGCGCTCAATATTCGCATCATGCGTGGTTTCGTAGCGCTTTAATTCCTGAAAAGCCTCGGCAATATCATCACTTATCATTTCGATTTCGTTTTCAATTTCATGAACGCTTAGCATAATAGTATCGCGTTGTTTTTGCATTTCCTTGCGGTAAGCTTCGTAAATTTTGGGATTCAAGTGCGACAATTGTTTTTCCTGCTCGGCCTGAGATTCTAATTGTACTAAGGTTATCTGAAGATCGGAAGCTAATTCCCTTAAGCCAGACAAGCGGCGGCGCTTTTCATCAAGCTGGAATTTACTTAGGCGAATCAGGGTTTCTAATTGTTGCATGGATTTAACTTACAGTGCAGGGTTTAAAATTTCGTTTAGCTTTTGAAAGCTTTCTTCGATGCTCAGCGGTTTATTTTGCTGCTGTGCAAGAAAGTTTTCCAGGGGCTGATAATAGATAATTGCTTCATCTACAGCAGTATCGGTGCCATGGCGATAGGCACCCAGTCGGATAAGCTCTGCCATGTTTTCATAGGTTGATAACAAGGTGCGTGCTTTTTTAAGTAAGGCGTTTTCTGCGTCAGAATGACACGCGGGCAAAGAACGTGAAACACTTTTCAATAAATTGATAGATGGGTATCGGCCACGTTCGGCAATGGCTCTGTCTAATATTATATGTCCATCCAATATACCACGCACGGCATCGGAAATAGGTTCATCGGTGTCTCCCCCCTCCACAAGTACGGTAAACATACCAGTTATATTGCCTTGCCCTGCCTGGCCTGGGCCAGCGCGTTCTAATAATCTAGGTAGTTCTGCAAATACGGTTGGTGGATACCCTTTTGTGGTCGGTGGTTCTCCCACAGAAAGGCCAATTTCTCGCTGTGCCATGGCAAAGCGGGTAACACTATCCATCATGCAAAAAACGTTTTGGCCAAGGTCGCGGAAATATTCAGCAACGGCCAAGGTCATATACGCGGCTTCACGACGCATAAGCGGCGATTCATCACTGGTGGCAACCACTAAAACAGATTTCTTTAATCCTTCTTCCCCCAGCGTTTCCTGAATAAATTCCTGTACCTCCCTACCCCTTTCCCCAATCAGGCCAATAACGATAACATCGGCTTCTGCGTGTCTTGCTAGCATACCCATCATGGTTGATTTACCTACCCCGGAACCGGCAAAAATACCTAATCTTTGCCCTTCACAACAAGGAAGAAATGTGTTGATGGCGGCGATGCCTGTTTCCAAACGATTCCCCAGTCTTCGGCGAGCATGGGCAGGCGGTGGTGCGGCTTTGACGAATTTGGGTGTGCGGCCTTTGTTCAGAACACCTTTACCGTCTACTGGTTCAGCCAGTGCATTAATTACACGGCCTAACCAACTTTCAGAAGGGTAAACAACCGGCTGTGCTGTGCCAAGCAAAACCCGATTGCCTGCGCCAATCCCTTTCATGTCGTGATATGGCATTGCAAGGGCATAACCTTCCTTAAAGCCAACTACTTCTACGGGTAGTGTTTGCTGGTTTTCTAAAATAACTGCACAGCGATCACCAATAGAAAGCCGCTTTTGCCCCCCCTGAATTTTCAGCATCATCCCTAAGGCTTCTGTAACTTGGCCATAATATTGAATACGTGGTAAAGATTCTAATTCAGTGAGAAATGTATCAGCAATGGCCATGCTTTTATTATGGCGGTGCTATGGTTAAATTTAGTTTAATTATAATGCCTAAGAGTTTACCCCAAAAACCCATGCACAAGCCCTAAATACCTACTAGCAAATTCCCTAAAATTTGTTATAATTTCAATGTGTACGGTCGTTTAACAACTATCATTATTGTATGCCTGATGGTTGGTGGTGCCAGTTTGCAGGAAAGATCACTGGCGCTTAAATCCGAAGGTAAATATGGCCACATGATTTTTGATAGAATTGACAATCTGGCTAAAAATAAGTTGTCTGAAAAAAATTATCTGGCAGTGGGGGATTCTTTATCAGTTATCGCAAAGCCCAAAGAAACCATTTTAAAAGCACGAGATACCTTAATTAAAGACGAAAATAGCCAGACGGCTAAAATTGTAGACAAGGTGCTTAGCAAGTTTTTTCTGGTAACTATTATTGTCGGTACGGGGTTTGGGATAGTTATCAAGCTGGTTATTTGGGTGGTAAGCAGTTAATTAGTACTGTTGTTTACCCTATCTTTTTGTAATATGCTTTTATGGATATCGATAAAATAATACGGGTGGATCATGCCGGTGAATACGGCGCAAAGCGCATTTATCAGGGGCAGATTGATGTTTTAAAGAAACGTGGTGCTAGCCTAGAAGCCATTAAAGCTGTGGAAGAAATGGCGGCGAGTGAAGCGCCACATTTGGCAAAATTTGAAGACTTGATCAATAAGCATAATGTTCGACCCACAGCACTGTTCCCCTTATGGCATGTGGCGGGCTATGCGTTGGGTGCCGTTACCGCAGCAATGGGGGAAAAGGCAGCCATGGCTTGTACAATTGCCATAGAAGAAACAATTGGCGAGCATTATAATAGCCAGCTTCAACAATTAGAAAAAACCGCCGATCATAAAGACTTGCAAGAAACCATTAAACAGTTTCGAGATGAAGAGCTGGAACACCATGACACTGGCGTTGAATTTGGCGGGCGCGAAACCCCTGGATTCCCCCTGCTGCGCCATGTTATTCGCAAAGGGTCTAAAACAGCAATCTGGCTATCGGAAAAAATATAATAATGAACATTCTAATTATCAAGCATGGTGCTTTCGGCGATTTTATTCAAAGCGTCGGTGCATTCAGGGCGATTCGCGCACAGCACCCTTCGGCTAATATCACTTTAATCACTACAAAACCCTGGGCAAAGTTGGCTAATTATATGCTGGAAAACGGCCAGATTTTTAATGATATTAGGGTAGATAGCCGTAATAAAGGTATTCAAGGCATAAAAGAATCCTGGCAGCTTATTCGCTGGATTAAACAACAAAAGTTTGATTATGTTTATGATTTGCAAAATACAGATCGCACGGCACTCTATTTTAAATTGCTTAATCCAAAACCACACTGGAACGGTGCTGTAAAAGGCTGCTCTCACCGCCATGATACACCGCAACGCCTAACACTGCATACTATTGATCGTTTAAAAGAACAATTGGCTGTTAGTGGTATTACAGAGGTGCCGGAGAATGATTTGGACTGGCTGCCAGAAACCAATACGCATAACATTAAACAGCCTTATGCTTTAATTGTTGCCGGTGGTGCACCGCATCGTGACAAAAAACGCTGGACGATTGAAGGCTATAGTACGTTGTGCAATCATTTAATAGAACAAGGCGTTACACCTGTTTTGCTTGGCACAAAGGCAGATGCCAATCAAACACAGCCAATTGCTGCAACTAACCCTACTATCATAGATTTAACCGATAAAACGGACTTTACCGATATTGCCACCCTGGCGCGCAAAGCTGCATTAGCTGTCGGTAATGATACAGGGCCTATGCATTTAATCAGTGTAGCGGGGTGTAAAACGGTTGTGCTGTATTCTTATGATTCAGACCCTTCACGATGTGGACAAAAAGGAAAAGAGGTGCAGTATATTCGCGTTGAAGATCTGCAAACGCTGCAAATTGCTGAGGTTTTAGACGCGATAGCATAACAACGCCTAACGCATACCTTTTTTATTTTCAAAGCCCTACAAGTATAAAATGCAAAAAAGATACTTATTACTGGGCTTGTTAATGGTTACCGCTTGTGCGCAACCGAAAAAAAACAATGTTACAGCCGGTAAATATAAAGATAACGAAGCGCCTGATTACAAAGTTATAAAGCAGAATGGCGCCATTCAGATTCGCGAATACCCTGCCCTGTTAACAGCGCAAACAACGGTTAAAGGCGGCCAGGGTAGTGCCGCAAACAGGGGCTTTCGCATTATTGCTGATTATATTTTTGGTAATAACGAAAAGAAATCAGATATCGCCATGACATCACCAGTGATGCAAAGTAAAGGTGAGAAGATAGCGATGACCAGCCCTGTAACGATGCAGCCAAACAATGATGTTTGGACCATTGGTTTTATTATGCCGCGAAAATACACAATGGAAACTTTGCCGAAACCTGTTGACAATCGTGTAACTATTAAAGAAATCCCCGCTAAAAAGCAGGCCGCCATTAGTTTTAGCGGTTTAGTTAGCGACACTAAAATTGACGAAAACGTTAAAACACTACAAACGTATTTAAAGCAAAACGATTATAATGTTAAACCTGATTATATGCTGGGTGTTTATGATAATCCCTATGCAACCTTGCCCTGGAATCGCCGTAACGAGATTCTTATAGAATTAGAAACAAAGTAATATCTGGTAAGGTTTGCTAAAAAACCCTATATTACAGGGCATGCAAACAACCCCAACGCGCATTGCCGAAGTTTCCCGAGATACAAAAGAAACGCAAATAACTGTTTCTGTCAATTTAGACGGTACAGGCATCAGTGAAATAGATACTGGCATCGGTTTTCTTGACCATATGCTAGAACAACTTTCCCGCCACAGCCTGATTGATATAACAGTAAAAGCCAAAGGCGACTTACATATAGATTATCACCACACTACGGAGGATACTGGCTGGGCAATTGGCGCGGCAATTTCCAAGGCACTGGACGATAGGCGCGGTATTTATCGCTATGGCCATGCGTATATTCCGATGGATGAAACACTGACACGGGTTGCACTGGATGCCTCAAATCGACCTTATTTAATTTGGAAAGTGGAGCTTTCCCGCGATAAACTGGGTGATATGGATACGGAACTATTCAAGGAATGGTTTCAGGCGTTTTCACAAAGTGCCGGTTTAACATTGCATATTGAAAACCTTTATGGCGAAAACACGCATCATAAAGTTGAATCTTGTTATAAGGGTATTGCAAAAGCCTTGCGTCAGGCCATCACAGTGGATGCACGTAAAGCCGATGCTGTGCCCTCAACCAAAGGCACTTTAACCGCTTGCTAAGATGACTGTTGCGCTTATTGATTACGGTTCTGGTAACTTGCATTCTGCGGCAAAAGCCCTGGAAAGAGTGGGCGGGCATGTTGTGCTGGCAACCGAACCAAGGCATTTAGAACAGGCTAGCCATATTGTGCTGCCCGGTGTTGGCGCCTTTGCCGATTGCATGCAAGGCTTACAACAATCTGGGCTTATTCCTATTTTGGAAGAACAGGTTTTAAAACAAAAAAAGCCATTTCTAGGTATTTGTGTAGGGATGCAACTGCTTGCGGAAACCGGTTTGGAACATGGACAGCATCAAGGCTTAGGCTGGATAAAAGGCAGTATCACTCCCTTTAATTCCACCACCCTAAAAATACCTCACATGGGCTGGAATAATATTAATATTATGAAACAGCATCCTGTTTTAAATAATATCCAAACCGGCATGGATTTCTATTTCGTTCACAGCTATCATTTAGACAATAACGAATATGCCATTGCAGAATGCGACTATACTATAAAGTTCCCCTGCATCGTGGCAAAAGATAATATTATAGGCACGCAATTCCACCCGGAAAAGAGCCAGCAAGCGGGGTTACGGTTGTTAGAAAATTTTTTGGATTTGTCATTTTATAGTGATTCCAAAATAAAACCGTGAAGGGCTGCGAGCGGGGCAAAATTTCGCTTGTGTATAAAGAATACACGGCGCTCAATTTTACTTGCTCTCGCCTCCACACGAATTTATTTTTGAAAGCACTATATTTTAATAAATGTGTTCCACCAACCCCTCCGCCTTATAGGCCAAAGCCCTTAAATTTTCTTTTGAAATATTATCCATTGCTTCGCTGCCTTCATCTAGCCTTACTTGCAGTCGGGTATATTTAAAACTATCCCCGGATAACTGCTGTAATTGATAATCTACTGTGTCTGCCACACCATCAAATATAATATCCAGTACAGGCCTTACCCAGCCAACTTTACCCCATTTTCTGGCGTGTTGATGCATGATGGGTTTTATAAGTTCGCCGGTTCCTAAAGAGAAAATTTCTATTTCAGTGGCTTCCGGGTATAATCGTTGTGCTTCGGCTAATAAACAGCCTGCCGGGTTGTTGGCAAATACCCCGCCGTCGATTAAACTAGCCTGATAGGTTTTTGAGATGTTTTCAATCATTGAGGTGGACCCCAAAAATTAGACAGTGGAAAGAGCTCTAGCGTCCTCTGGCAGAATGCTAGTAAGGAGCAGAATATGAGTAAGAGTAAACAGAAAAGATATAAGCCAGAATTTAAAGCTAGGGTGGCTATGGCAGCTATTCGAGGCGAGAAGACGATCGCGCAGCTATCGAGTGAATATGGGATTCATAGCACGTCCATCAACCAGTGGCGTCGGGAGTTATTGCAGGGTGCGGCATTGGTGTTTGAGCCAAGGGAGAAGCGGCATTCAGACAAGGGTGAGCAGGAAGTGCTGCTACAACAGCTATATGCCAAGGTGGGTGAGCTGACAGTGGAGCGGGATTTTTTGTCCAAAGCGCTCAAAGGCTAGAGAGGGTTGAGCGCATGAAGATAATTAAAATAGAAACGCCAAAATTGAGTTTGTCGGCCAAGTGTCGCTTGTTGTCAATCAGCCGTAGTAGCGTCTATTACAAGCCCAAACCGATACCCCCAGAAGATTTGAAATTACTGCGATTAATAGACCAGTGTTTTCTGGAGGATCCGAGCCTTGGCAGTCGCCGCATGACAATGGTTTTACGCCGCCAGGACTATGCTATCAATCGCAAGAAAGTACAGCGGCTGATGCGGGATTTGGGTATTGCGGCTATCTACGCAAAGCCTAATACCAGTGCGCCACATCCGGCTCATAAGATTTATCCATACCTGCTAAGGGGGCTGGATATCAACAGGGCTAATCAGGTATGGTGCGCGGATATAACCTACATTCCCATGCAGAAAGGCTTTCTGTATCTGGTGGTGATCATGGACTGGTATAGCCGTAAAGTACTAGCTTGGCGGCTTTCTAATGTGATGGATGCTGACTTTTGTGTAGAGGCTTTACAGGAAGCCTTAGAGCTTTATGGCCAGCCGGAAATCTTTAACACAGATCAGGGTAGCCAGTTTACCAGTGAGGCGTTTACCAGCACCCTGTTAAACACCAATATCACAATATCCATGGATGGACGTGGCAGATATCTGGATAATATTTTTATAGAGCGGCTTTGGCGTTCTGTTAAACACGAATGCATTTATATCCATGCACCTAACACAGGATCCGCCTTAAAACATGTTTTAAGGCAATGGTTTAGCTACTACAATCAAAGACGCTTACACCAAGCTCTGCACTATAAAACACCCAATGAATTTTATCTTGCAAGTCGCAACAAAAATACTAACCTAATAAACAACCAAATAATCAGAACAGCAAAATTAGCCGCCTGATTTTAACCAACCGTCAGGGATACTAGAGAACGTTTTTACTTTCTACCTGTCTAGTCAATTGGGTCCACCTCACATAGAAGGGGGAAAATAAGTGGGGGCGGCGCTGGTGGCCATGGCAACATCTTTTATGTAGTAATCACGTTCATCGTCTTTTACAGCACGATGACTTTTAAAGAAATGCGGGCGGCGGCGTTCAAGATCGTAGGAGGTAATTAATGTATCACATAAACTTTCAGAGAGTTTTGCGTTCCCAAAAATCTCCGATAAAACGCCTTGTAATCCTGTTTCAATATAGGCACTATCACGTAACCCGCCCAAGCTTTTAACCTGATGCCAGGGGGGCTTTTTGAAAATTTCTGTGCCTTTATAGCGGTAAAGATCCGCCAATTCCTCCGCTGATAAAGCCGGGCAACTGCCCTGCCCTTTTTTACTTAACCCCAAGGCAATAATACCACCGGTTGATGTGCCGGCGATCATATCAAATTGCTGGCTTACAGGCTGCTCTTTTACCTTTTCCAGTGCCGAAAGCACCAGTGCGGGAATAAGACCACGAATGCCACCACCGTCGATGGACAATAGACGTTTTTTCATTAAACTACCTTTATGACTATTTATGCTTATAAAAACACCCGCCCCAATGTTGGCGATGCAGTGTTTATCGCCCCGAATGCTGCTGTAATCGGCAATGTACAGATTGGAAAACAATCTGGCTTATGGTTTGGCGTAACAGTGCGGGGAGATGTTAATCATATCATAATAGGCGAGAAAACCAATATTCAGGACAATACTTGCGTGCATGTAACCCGAAAAGCACACCCCACTATTATAGGTAGTGGCGTTACAATTGGCCATCATGTAACGTTGCATGGCTGTGTTTTAGAAGACTTATGTTTTGTTGGTATGCACGCCTGTGTAATGGACGGCGCAATTGTAGAAACCGGCGGCATGGTTGCGGCAGGTGCTTTGGTAACCCCCAATAAACGCATAAAAGCCGGTGAATTATGGGCAGGCTCTCCTGCCCGGCTGTTTCGGCAAATGACACAAGCAGAGAAAGATTTTATTGCAGTATCAAGGGATAACTATGTGCGTTTAGCGGGCGAGTATTTGCAGGGATAATTCTATAAGAACCCTTTCCGCGTAAGCTCTAAGCATACAATATTGTAACCAATGCCAAGGATGCCTAAGTATTTTCTATGAATACAGAAAAATATACAGATCGCGCAAAAGGGTTTTTACAAGAGGCACAGTCGGCTGCATTACGGCGCAAGCATCAGCAATTTTTGCCAGTGCATTTATTGTGGGCGCTGCTGCAAGATAAAGACGGCATGATCGCGGGCTTGATTAAACAACCGGTGCAACCCCTGCAACAGGCTGTGGATATGGCCATTGGAAAAGTGCCGCAAGTGGAAGGCGGCAGTGGCAGTTTATACGCCACACAGGAATTGGCTGGCGTGTTTGCCGAAGCAGAAAAACTATCCGAAAAGGCGGGCGATAGTTTTGTAACGGTTGAACGATTGTTTCAGGCGCTAAGCTATGGCAAGCATGAAGCTGCCAAAATTTTACAACAGTTTAACATTAACGCGCAAAGCCTGGAAACAGCTATTCAGGAATTACGCAAAGGCCGCACCGCCGACAGCGCCGGGGCGGAGGGGCAATATGATGCGTTAAAAAAATACACGCAAGACTTTACCGAACGAGCCGCCAAAGGGAAAATTGACCCTATTATCGGGCGGGACGAAGAAATTCGCCGCACCGTGCAGGTTTTGGCGCGGCGCACTAAAAACAACCCGGTATTAATTGGCGAGCCTGGGGTTGGGAAAACGGCAATTATTGAGGGTCTGGCACAGCGAATTGTTAACAATGACGTACCAGATAGCTTGCGTAATAAAAAGCTGTTGTCTTTAGATTTAGGTTCACTAATTGCCGGTGCAAAGTTTCGAGGGGAATTTGAGGAACGTTTGAAAGCAGTACTCTCAGAAATAGAAGCGGCCGCCGGGCAAGTTATTTTGTTTATTGATGAATTACACACCCTGGTGGGCGCTGGTGCTTCGGAAGGCTCGATGGATGCATCGAATATGTTAAAGCCTGCTTTAGCACGCGGTGAACTGCATTGTGTGGGCGCTACTACACTCGATGAATATCGCCAATATATTGAAAAAGACGCTGCCCTGGCACGGCGCTTCCAAAGTGTTTATGTGGGGCAGCCTTCAGTGCCAGAAACAATTTCCATTTTGCGCGGTATTAAGGAAAAGTACGAGTTGCACCATGGCGTAAAGATTACTGATAGCGCCCTGGTGGCGGCTGCAACCCTGTCTGATCGTCATATTACAGACCGATTCTTGCCAGATAAAGCGATTGATTTAATTGACGAAGCCGCCAGCCGCTTGCGGATGGAAGTGGATTCCAAGCCAGAAGATATAGAGGCACTAGATCGGCAGATTATTCAGCTGAAAATTGAAGAAAGTGCCTTGCAAAAAGAAAAAGATAAAGCCTCTCAAGAGCGACTGGAAGCTTTGCGAGAAGAATTAGCTAATCTAGAGGAAGAATCCACCGCAAAAACCGCCAAATGGCAATCAGAAAAGTTCTGGCATGACCAAGTGCAAGTTTTGCGTGAGGAAATTGATGGACTGCGCGTACAATTAGAACAAGCGCAACGTAATGGTGACCTGGCAAAAGCTGGGGAAATTTCCTATGGTTTATTACCGGCAAAGGAAAAAGAACTGGCAGAGCGAGAAGAAAACAAGCCGGAAATTTCCAGCGGTGAACAGGTTACAGAAAGCCAAATTGCCAGCATTGTTTCACGCTGGACAGGCATCCCCATCGAAAAAATGCTGGAAAGCGAGCGGGAAAAATTGCTGGAAATGGAGCAACTGTTAGCCAAGCGAGTCATTGGCCAAGAAAAAGCGATTGAAGCTGTTTCCAATGCGGTGCGTCGTTCGCGGGCTGGCTTGCAAGATAGTAACCGCCCTACTGGTTCCTTCCTGTTTTTAGGCCCGACTGGTGTGGGAAAAACCGAATTGACGAAATCGCTGGCATGGTTCCTTTTTGACGATGAAAACGCCATGGTGCGGATTGATATGTCGGAATATATGGAAAAACATGCGGTGGCACGGTTGATTGGTGCACCGCCGGGCTATGTAGGCTACGAACAAGGCGGCGCCTTAACCGAAGCCGTGCGCCGCCGGCCTTACCAAGTGGTATTGTTCGATGAAGTAGAAAAAGCGCATCCGGATGTGTTTAATATTTTACTGCAAGTTTTGGATGAAGGCCGCCTTACCGATAGCCATGGCCGTACTGTAGATTTTCGTAATACAATGTTGATTCTTACCAGTAACATTGGCAGCGATGTCATTGCCGGGCAACCTGCCGATGTGGAAGAAGAAATTCTCTATCCCCGCGTTATGGAGCGTGTTCGCGAAGTTTTTCGCCCAGAATTTATCAACCGCCTGGATGAAATTCTGCTATTCCGCCACCTGAAACGTGAACATATCACTGATATTGTCGATATTCAATTAGCGCGCGTACAAAAATTACTAGATGACCGGCACATTACACTCAATGTTTCTGAAGCAGCCAAAGAGTGGCTGGCCGACAAAGGTTATGACCCCGCCTATGGCGCAAGGCCTCTAAAACGGGCGATTTTGCAATATGTGCAAAACCCCTTAGCTGAGCGTATTTTGCGAGGGGATGTTAAGGATGGGGAAAGGATAGTTGTGGATGCTAAAAATAACGAATTAACTTTTCAATAAAAACAAGGGCTTTAATTATTGCCAATTGCTCAATTAAACAGACAACACAATGCGCACATTATGAAAACGTCTTTCCACTGTAGAGTGGAAACCATGCCTGTGGATAAGCAACAGCTTAGATTTTAGAGGAATGGGCTCCACCCTACGGTGGAGCGACGAATCATACTATTTTGCAATGTGTGTAAAACCCCTTGGCTGAGCGTATTTTGCGAGGGGATGTTAAGGATGGGGAAAGTGTTGAGGTTGTTGTACTAGACAGTAAGTTGACTTTTAGGTAAAAATAATGTAAAAATAATTACATTATAATGAGTAAGGTACATTTAACACGCTTAGATCAACATCAAATATCTAGCAGATTGCAGCAATCTATTAAATTGCAAAACAGGAAGATTGATAAATTACTTCCTAACGATATGAATACTGATTCCGAAAAATTCATGGCTTTAGAACGCTATACAATAAAAGCTGTTCACAATAATGTTAGATTGAAGAAAAAAGACATAAAACAATTGTCTGAGAAAAGCGTAGATGAAATTAATATCGAAACTTCAAACATAAAAGTCTTAGTTCCTTTATCATTAGCTAAGGAGTTTACAAAGTATGGTTCTAGAGAAGATTATAAAAAAAGACATTCTGAGATATTTTCAGAAGGAAGTGATAGAGCATACTATTCTTTTACAAGTCTAGAACCTAGCTCAACAGAAGAAAAAGTCGCTAAAATTCTAATTGAAAAAGGTTATTCCCTTAAAGACTATAAATGCGGATATGCAACAGATGGTAAAAGAGACTATAAGATAGGTGGGCTTATTAAAGATAATGAGGAACTGCTAAGATTATTTAATGAAGATATAACACGAAACGATTGTTTACTTGTAGTTAGTAGGCATCCCTATGATATTGCTAGAATGAGTACTGGTAGAAGCTGGAAATCTTGTATGGATCATGATGGAGGAATTAATCATCACAGAATAGAAAGTCAAATAGATGCGGGTGACATTGTTGCTTACATAACAAATAGTTATGATACAAATATAAATAAGCCTTTATCACGATGCATGTTACGGGCAAATAATAATATATGGTTTAATGGAACCGACTTTAAAGCAGATATTCCTTATGGGATTGATAAGCGATCAAGTACAAATGTTTTTAAAGCTTTAGCTGAGGAAACATCTTATGGAAACCCGGGTGTTTATCATAGAGATTTTGGTGCTTATTCCGAATATTATACGGAAGATTTTTTCAAGGTTGGTGCTATTAAAATACCAACCGAAAATATTTCAGAAGTCGGCGATACTGCTTTCGGCATAGCTAAAGATCTTGCATCAGGTGCTTTAACAACCGGTTTTAGTTTGGCGTTGGTTACGCTTGGAACTTATGGAGCTTTAATCGCCAGACCTGGGCTTGCACGAACGGAGCATACTGTAGTAAATGACGTTTTACTTAATACGGCAGAAACTGCTGAGATAATTTTAGAAGAATTTCCAGAATTCAAATCAAATTTTGATATTATAGTCGAACAAGAATTTGGTAATGAAAGACTTTAATTAAGCAGCTATCTGCCCCTCATGCTTACCTTCACAAAATTCCTCAATGCATTTTTTGCAGAAGGCATCTAGGTCATCGGGGTTGCGGCTGGTGATTAGGCCTTGGTCTACGACAACTTTTTCGTCTACCCAGTTGGCACCGGCATTTTGTAAATCGGTTTTAATGCTTTTGAAGGAGGTGACTGTACGCCCTTCTAATACATCGGCTTCAACCAGCAGCCAGGGGCCGTGGCAGATAGCGGCAACAGGTTTGTGTTGCTCAAAAAAGTCGCGTACAAATTGTACGGCTTGTTCGTCGGCGCGCAGGCTGTCTGGGTTATGCAAACCACCCGGGATAACAAGGCCATCAAAATCTTGGGCAGAAACTTGTTCTACTGTTGCGTCTACCTGAAATTTGTCAGCTTTATCAAAGTGATTAAAGCCCTGAATCTGGCCTTCTTTGATAGAAATAAGCTGCACATTTGCACCAGCATTTTTAATATCTTGCCATGGGCGGGTTAATTCAATTTGTTCCACACCGCAGGTGGCTAAGAACGCGATTTTTTTGTTTTGTAGTTTTGACATAATATTTTCCTTTATTGTTTACGAAGCTTTGTTAACTTCTGAATGAGATTTTAAGGCAGCGCCTTCATCGGACTGCTCTATATAGTAGGCGGGATTATCATTACTGGCATTGCGGGTAACTTCAGTGCCGTTTATTTTTCGGGTCACTTTTGATGTGTAGACTTTTTCAACGGTTCCCTTGGCCGTGCCATTTCCCCAGTTCCATTCTACCTTGTCTCCCTGATTATAGCTTTTCGACATGTTGAATCTCCTTAACTGAGCTGATTTCAGCAGTTTTCGTATTAGCTTTCAATCATCGTATTACTAGATGATGTAAGGATTGTGCAAATACAGATGCTTTTTCGTAAAAGCCTGTTCATAATATTTTGTAAATTTTCTTAAATTTTAAATTAAAAACAATATCTTATTTAATGTTTAATGAAGTATTAATATTTATATATTACAGTTAGTTATAATGTTAATAAATTATTGCATACGTTGCTTTTACTATAATAGCTGTGGAATTTTTTCTATGCTATCGGCAATAATTTTGCCGGTGTTGACTGTATTGGGTGCGGCATCAATAACAACGGGGCAGGCTGTTATTGACAAAAACCATGCTCAAAATGCTGCTGATCTTTCGGTAATTTCAGCAAGAGCAACTTATACATCCGCACTTGAAGCCAATGCATCGAAAAAAGAGGCCTTTGAAAAATCTAAAGAAACGTTACAAAGCATTTATAGCCTAAATAAAGATCGCCTCGATAAGAATAATACCACCTACTATGATTTTAGTAAGACCAAGGACGGAGAGTTTTCGATTACTCAATCTGGCAGTACCGAACTGGCTATAAAATCAGATCTTCTAAACCAGACAACATTAGACTATACAATTAAGGCTATAGTACAGGATGTCTTGAGGCCAATTACCCCCAATAATCCTCATGCCAAAACAGCCATAGAAGTTAGCTTTGTGATTGATACGTCCTCTTCAATGGGTCGTAATTTACGCGGAAGCGGCGATTGGATTTACGAAGCTATTATGACGACCGCTATTGATACGCTGAACACGCTTTTTCAGGGTGAAATAAATAGAACAGATGTTGCTGTAGGTATCATACATTTTCATGATGATGTTGTTGTTGACCAACAATTAGTTAATAATAAACCAACAGCTAGAAATAGTATGATCTGGCCATGGCATGGCGGTTATGCGGGGGCTACAAATATCTATAAGGCGTTAGAAGGTTCTATTGCCCAAATAGACGCGTATGAAGGCTTTGAAAATAAAGATTTTGATAAAATAAAAGAGGTTATTATCTTTCTAACAGATGGGGGGCAATCTACGAAGTTTGGTTATACAGTTCCTCAAAGTCAGGCGTTGTGTGATAATTTCAAGGCCTCTGCTGTTGATGACGTGCATGAGCGGTTAATTTTTGGAATATATGCAATTAATGATAAAAATGAGGATGCCGAGAACACCTTAGGCTCGCAATTCGTAAAAGATTGCTCTTCAGGTGAAGGCTATAATTTTAATGTAGATCACTCAAAAAACCTAAAAAAGGCCTTTAAAGATATTGCCGATGAATTACTAAAAAATAAAGTTGAGTATTCTTATCAGGGCATAAGAATTACAAAATAAGTTGAACGAATTTATCATAATCGAGGAGGCGGGAGTGTTCACTGAACTGTGTCAATTCAAAATAACTGGGTAATTATTACTCGTAACAAAGGATTGATAGAATGAAGAACGAACAGACGATAACAATAGAAGAGCAGATAGCGGAAGCTATCCGGAACGGGGAGGCCCTGACCGGTCAGGGCGGCGTTTTGACGCCATTGATACACCGTGCAGTTGAGGCAGCATTGGAAGGTGAGATAGAGGCGCATTTATCATCGACTGATAGCAAAGATAATCGGCGCAATGGCCATAATCGTAAGCAGGTCAAGAGTGGGCATGGAACGTTTGAGTTGAAGTCGCCGCGAGACCGATCAGGAACGTTTGAGGTGGTCCCCAAAAACTAGACAGTAGAAAGAGCTCTAGCGTCCTCTGGCAGAATGCTAGAAGGAGCAGAATATGAGTAAGAGTAAACAGAAAAGATATAAGCCAGAATTTAAAGCTAGGGTGGCTATGGCAGCTATTCCAGGCGAGAAGACGATCGCGCAGCTATCGAGCGAATATGGGATTCATAGCACGTCCATCAACCAGTGGCGTCGGGAGTTATTGCAGGGTGCGGCGCAGGTGTTTGAACCTGGTGAGAAGCGGCATTCAGACAAGGGTGAGCAGGAGATACTGCTACAACAGCTATATGCCAAGGTGGGTGAGCTGACAGTGGAGCGGGATAGCCCATCGCTGCTAATTTCCTGCTGCGCTGCCGCTTGCAGTCAATAAGCGACTCAGAGATTTCCCTACAAAACAATTCTCAATTGTTTTGCTTAACGGAAAATTATCCAAAGCGCTCAAAGGCTAGAGAGGGTTGAGTGCATGAAGATAATTAAAATAGAAACGCCAAAATTGAGTTTGTCGGCCAAGTGTCGCTTGTTGTCAATCAGCCGTAGTAGCGTCTCCCTGCGGGGCATTCTGCGGACTTACGCCATGCCACTGGCATGACGGTTCCTTGAATTACAAGCCCAAACCGATACCCCCAGAAGATTTGAAATTACTGCGATTAATAGACCAGTGTTTTCTGGAGGATCCGAGCCTTGGCAGTCGTCGCATGATGATGATTTTACGTCGTCAGGGCTATACCATTAATCGTAAGAAAGTACAGCGACTGATGCGGGATTTGGGTATTGCGGCTATCTACGCAAAGCCTAATACCAGTGCGCCACATCCGGCTCATAAGATTTATCCATACCTGCTAAGGGGGCTGGATATCAACAGGGCTAATCAGGTGTGGTGCACTGACATAACCTACATTCCCATGCAGAAAGGCTTTCTATATTTGGTGGCGATCATGGACTGGTATAGCCGAAAAGTGCTGGCCTGGCGGCTTTCCAATGTGATGGATGCTGACTTCTGTGTAGAGGCTTTACAGGAAGCATTACACCTTTACGGCCAGCCGGAAATCTTTAATACAGATCAGGGCAGCCAGTTTACCAGTGAGGCTTTTACCAGCACCCTGTTAAATGCTAATATAAAAATATCTATGGATGGCCGAGGCAGATATTTAGACAATATTTTTATTGAGCGGCTGTGGCGTTCCGTTAAACACGAATGCATCTACATCCACGCACCCAATACAGGTTCCTCCTTAAAACATGTTTTAAGGCAATGGTTTAGCTACTACAATCAAAGACGCCTACACCAGGCTCTGCACTATAAAACGCCCAATGAATTTTATCTTGCAAGCCGTAACAAAAACACTAACCTAACAAACTACCAAACAATCAGGCTAACGAAATTAGCCGCCTGATTTTAACCAACCGTCAGGGATCCTAGAGAACGTTTTTACTTTCTAACTGTCTAGTACATTGGGTCCACCTCAGGAACATACATCGGAGAACGTGGTTTACTTTGACGAGAGCGGTTTTCATGAACAAGAAGATGAACGCCCGCACGGCTGGGCTGCACGTGGTAAAAAAATATTTGGCAATGTTACGAGGAATAAGAAAAATAATAAGGTAAATTTGATCATGGCACAGCGTGGCAAAGAATGGCTGGCACCAATGCTATTCAAAAAAACATGTACGCACAATGTTGTGACGGACTGGGTAGAGAAAATGCTGCTCAAAGAATTAAAACCGAATAGCCTGGTAATCATTGATAACGCGCCCGTTCATAACAAAGCCCAATTACGAGAACTGCTGGAAGAGCATGGGCATACCTTGCTACCCTTACCACCCTACAGCCCAGACTTTAACCCCATAGAAAACTCTTTCGGCGTTATCAAAAAACGTAAAATCTTCTCAAATAAAACACTCGAACAGCTGTTACTTGATAATCTTTAATATAAGATATTTTTATTTGGAATTACTATAGTATTAAAGGGTTGTTTTGTAATATCAGCTAACTCTTTCGGACTAATGGAAACGGTCGCGACTAAATCTTTTGTTTGGTCGCCTGCTAAAGCATCTACTTTACCATGGCCAGTGCTGGGCCATAATTATCCCATTGACCATACTCTTTCTCGTCACGTTTCATGGCCACTAATTCCCAACCATATTTTTTTGTTAAACCTTGATATTCAGCAAGTATTTCTTTGGAAGTAGCAAGAGGCTGTAAACCGCTATCCGTGGCAACACTTGGATGGCTAAATATTACCTCGTTGCTGTAATTCAGTAACGGTTTCCATACCTATATTACCTGTACCAATAACTGCTACAACTGCCATTGTTTAATCCTTTGAATATAATTTTTAAGAGTATCAGCTTGTTAATAGCGATGTAGAAAGTATGTTCCAATGACTTTTTTGTTCAAGATATCATCATATTATAGCCTACTTCTATTTAGCAGCTTTAACAAGATTAGAAGGGGCATTGACAAATGTAATCTTGTAAAGTTTTTGATGTGGTGGTTACTATGTGGTTACTTTTCAAATCCACAAAATATAATAATCAACATAAACCATTGAAAAATATGGCGGGAGTGACGGGGCTCGAACCCGCGACCTCTGCCGTGACAGGGCAGCGCTCTAACCAACTGAGCTACACCCCCTTTCGGGGAAAACTTCATATGCCTTTATATGGCTGGTATGTCAACGATTATTCCCGGAAGACGGTAAAAAATATTAGATACTTGCAGCTGTTACAAAACGCTTTACATAAATCAGAAATGAAATTAACAGCTTTTACCGCCTCTGCCTTGTTAACCTTATCGCCCTCAGCTGGGAATAGTGGCGTGTTTAACCCGCAAGTGTTTGAGTTAAACAACGGCATGCGGGTTGCATTAATAGAAAATCATCGTCTACCCATTATTACCCATATGGTTTGGTATAAAGTAGGTGCAATGGATGAGCCTGCCAGTAAATCAGGCCTGGCGCATTTTTTAGAACATTTAATGTTTAAAGGTACAAAAAAAGTTGCCGAAGGAGAATTTTCAAAAATTATTGCCCGAAAAGGGGGGCAAGACAATGCTTTTACCTCCTGGGATTATACCGCTTATTATCAGCAGATTCCCGTAAAACATTTGCCATTAGTGATGGAGATGGAAGCGGATCGGATGAAAGGTTTGAAACTATCAAAAACTGCTTTTGAAACCGAAAAAAAAGTAATTTTAGAAGAGCGTAGCAGTGTTGTGGAAAGTAACCCGGTGCGTTTGTTCGGGGAACAATTGCACGCCACGCTTTACATGAACCACCCTTATAATACCCCGGTTATTGGTTGGCGGCATGAAATTGAAAATCTTTCCTATAACGATGTGATTGATTTTTATCATACCTATTATCGCCCTGATAATGCCTTGCTGGTGGTTAGTGGTGCGGTTGCGTTGCCAGAGCTTAAAAAGCTGGCGGAAAAGACCTATGGTAAAATTAAACCAACGAAAGGCGATATTGAGCGTCTTGATTTTACCGAACCACCGCATTTGGCCGCCAGGGAAATTACCATGCAACGCGAAGAAGTGCGTTTGCCCATCTGGCAACGCCAATACATTGCACCAAAATATTTAATAGAAAATGAAATTGATGCCTCGCAACCAGCTATTGCCTTACAAGTGGCGGCGCAAATTTTAGGAGGCGGTGAAACAGGGCGACTTTATCAACGTTTGGTCGTGGAGGAAAAAATCGCCAGTAATGCCTCTAGCTGGTATGACCCCAGCCGCCGTGGTGCTGGTATGTTTGGCATCAGCGTAACCGCACGTAATGATGATGCCGAAAGCCTGCAAAAAAACCTGGCAGAGATTGACCGCCTAGTTGATGAAGAAATTGACAAACTAAAACAAACGCCCCCTAGCGAAGAAGAACTGAAACGCGCTGTTACCAATTTGGCCAGCGCTGCTGTCTATGCCAGAGACGGTGTTATGAACCCGGCCATGGTTGTTGGGCAAACCTTAACCATTGGCCTACCGATAGAATATATTGAAAACTGGCCAGATTATATCAAAGCGGTGACAGCCCAAAACGTTGCCGATTCATTAAAGGAATTGGATAGTAACGCTATGGTAACGGGGAAGTTATTACCTTAGGTTGACTTGATGAAATAAGTATATATGTAAAACGGGAAGGCAGCTTTGTCTGTCAAAACTTTATAATCAAAATATTATTTTGATTAACATAACTCTTTTAGACTTTTTATTTTATGCCAACACTTATCAATTGCACGCGTTCAACAACGCAAAGCGATGTAAACAGCATTCTTTTGCATAGTTATAGAAACTATTTAGAAGAACAGTCACCTGAAAAACTTTCTCAGTTTAATACGGCATTATCCGTTTATGATAACAACTTTGATAATGCAGTAAACCCACTGTTAAACCGTGGTATTGTTGCAAGGCTAACAGATATTGTACAGTTGCGTCGCGCCTCAGGAGAAATATCCAGCTATAATTATAAAGTAAAACATGACCAACAAAATCAACCGCCCGTAAATGGCACTGCGAGAGCGTTGATTAAATCTTTGAAAGAGCAAAATGTTCCCTATCACAACGTGATAGAGGTTTTAAGTGAAGCTGGTAATCACCCGGTTTTTACCGCTCACCCTACCAGTGTTTTTAATATGAAACGTGTAGAGGCACATCGAGATGGTAAACAGCGGTTACTAGATTTACCAGCTGATGCAAGCGACGAAAATGTATTTGAAGCAATGCATAGTTACTCCCGCAATTTGTATAAAAACCCTTTAGTGAAGACGAAGCAAACGGTACACGAAGAAGTTGATACCGCATTATATCACGAAGAAAATTTCTGGAATGCCATCCCCAATATTTATGGTGCATTCGATAACGCATTAGCAGAATTTTACCCGAATGAACATCACCCCCAAAACCTGAAAATGGCGATAAAAGTTAGTTCCTGGGTTATGGGCGATAAAGATGGTAACACGAATATTGATGAAAAAACCACATTAGGCGCCCTGAAACAGCACCGAGACACTGGGCAAAAATTATTGCAGGAATCCTTTCAAAATATCGTTGAAAAACTGCAGTATCCTCATGATGAACATATCAAAACTATTCAGGATATTTTACACACAAAGATGCAAGATAATGCGCGAAAGTTAGAAACAATTGACGGCAATAAATTAAATGAGTCATTACAGCAAATGCTGGATGATCCTTTGTATCAAGCAGCGCATAAGGAAATTTTAACCCTGATGCGCCAGGTGAATTGCTTTGGCACACATATGGGGAAAATTGAATATCGGGAAAACAGCCAGGTGTTAATGCAGGCGTTGAACCATGTTTTAAAAGAGGCTGGTGAAGATGTTTCAAACCTCTCGCCAGAAGCGAAAGAAACATTATTTACGGATATTTTAAATGGTCATTCCACAATTGATTTAAAACAAGTTATTCAAGATAGCCTGGATAAAGATGGTGATGAAAGTGAAGAGTTTAAAGCCTTTCAGCAAACATTTGGCCGCTTTGAAATTGCCTTGCTAAACCCCAGTATCGTTGAAAACCATGTCATAGCCGAAGCGCAAGAAAATTTCCATATTTTAGGAGTAGAGGTAATAAAGAAAGCCGTTACTGAAAAATTACATGATGAGGAGCACGGATTTGTGTCTCAGTATAGCATGCGCACAACCCCCCTTTATGAAAGCCCAGAGGATTTAATTCAGCTATCACAACGAATGGATAAACTGACAAAAAATGAAATTTATCAAGAAATTCTAGAGGGGCAGAAAGACGCCTTAGGATTTGATGCCGTGAAGCAGGTTTTTAAAGTAGCCATGAGTGATACCATGCGGCGTGGTTCTCTTATTGCCGCCAGAATTGCCATTCACAAGGGTATCAAGGAAACACTACAGGTTTTAAAAGACAATGGCATTGACCCGGAAGTTGACTTTGGTGGTTCTTATACTGATTCCTTGCGAGACGGTTGCAAGCCGCAATCATTTAAAGCACGGTTGTATGAACTGGCGAATATGGTGTTAAAAGGCACCGTACAAGGTATTGACGCTGTGCATTTTTTTAATGGATCTGCAACCGGTGCCATTAGTGAAGAAATTATCAGTAGTATGGTGAACCAACATTTTAAAGAGCCAGATTCTTTGAATAGCAAACTAGAAGATCAGATAGACAGCGTGCTGTATGAAACATTGGACGATGTTGTAGATTACTATGAAGAGGAATATTTTAATAACCCGCAAACAAACGCTGTATTAGAAAAACTGGACGTCAATGACATTACCACTGCCGGCAATACTTCCAGCCGTTCAAAAGGCCGAAAAAGTACCACAACTATTCACTCCACGCGTTCCATTACTTTCAGTGAAGCACACCAGCACAATGGTTTAACACCCGGTTATTTGGCGGCTGAAAAATTTCAGGAAAATATAGCATCGTTAATCAATCAAAAAGTTAATAGCGCTGACACAGATGAGTTGACGTTATGCCTAAAAGCTATCCAAGCAGATAACCCTGATAATGTACAATTTATGGCTAAATCTTTAAACTTTATGTTTAATAAATGTGCCTTGATGCGCGATGTGGTGGATCGTGTAGGTTACTGTTGTGCTGTAAATGATTTTGAAATAGCCTGGCCCGCCATGTTTAATGAACCATTGCCGCCTTATGAAGCTTTGGAAACAATGGCCAATAACAAGGATGATGTTAAGCATCAGGCTGCCTGGATGGCTAGGCAACACATGGCTGCCACGAAACTAACTTATGCGGCACAAACCGGCGCACCTTTAAATGCGAGTAGTAATAGCCAGGTAAAACAAGCCATACTGCAAAAATGCTATCCCCATTTTCAACGCTATACCAATACAATTTCCAACGTTTTGCCTTTAATGATTGACGCAAGAAAAAAAATGGATGCAGAATTAAAGCAAATGGAAAATGATAACAAACAAAGCACAGAGGCTTATGATGCGCTAAAACAGCAATTAACAGAATTGCATGGCCTGGGTGATACGATTGTGTTCTCTATCCCCGACCCTGCAAAGCTACAAGCGGCACATAGTAAGTTTTTGCAACAAACAACTGAAGGGCAGCGCTTATCCTCAACTGTGGCTGACAATCAAACCTATTGTAATAGTATAGTTTCCACGGCAGGATTAGGCTCTACTATTGCCGAATTAGATATATCTCGCAGCGCATGATTACAGGTATTGGCACCGATATTGTTGATATCCGCCGCATTAAAAAGTTGTTACAGCGATTTCCTGTGCGTTTCACACAAAAGGTTTTCACACTGTCTGAGCAGGATTATTGCAATTCTAGAAAAGACCCTGCTACGGCCTACGCCAAACGCTTTGCGGCAAAAGAGGCTTTTCTAAAGGCCCTGGGCACTGGCATGCGCCAGGGTATAAGCTGGCAAAATATATGTGTTACCCATACAAGCCTTGGCCAGCCTAAAATAGAAGCGCCAAAACTGTTGAAAAACACCCAGCAATGCCACCTATCGCTTTCGGATGAATACCCTTATGCAATTGGTTATGTAGTTATTGCGCAATCACAAAATACTGGAACAACGCAAACTGGGGTCTGCTCCAGATGAGTGCTAAATCCTGCGCTAAGACCGCGCGTTCATCGTTTATGCCATCTGTACTCGCCAGTAATGAGAATATGTGCCCAAGCGTATTTTACAGGGTTTCTTTTGCAAAATACGCGGCCGCCTTTTTTAAGATGTCGCGCTCCAGTTCCGCCTGTGCCAAGGCTTTCTTGAGCCGCTTATTCTCCAATGAAAGAGCATCATTCGATGATTTCTTGTGCGGTTTGTTCGTAGCATTGCTCAACCAATAATAAAGCGTAGTAACGTTAATGCGCAATTCTCTCGCCACAGCTGACGCTGGACGACCAGCCTCCCCAACCAGCGAGATCGCTTGAGTCTTGGTGTAAACTCTTAAACTCAGGTGAATAAATAATCTTCTTGCTTGGCATGATAGTCTCTCCTTAAACGCAAATCCTTGTATAGAATCTGCCCGCTAAAGGGTAGCCACTTCAAAAGTAGGCAGCCGAATTAAGTAGACAAACAACACACCCTAAAGTAGCTATTATAACGTTTTGGCAGTTTGTGCCAAAATACCCTTCCTCAACATCGCCAAACCGATCTCTCAAAAAATCACACCATGAAATAGCTGGGAAAGGGGAAACTTATACCCGTAATGGATTTATGCAACAACGCCGCTATATTCACACTATTAGCTAGGGCGTGTCGTTATTTCAATTGATGATTGTATTTGTTAGACATTAAGACTATGCTTCTTCGGTATTAACATTTAGGTTATCAGAAATAACAATGATAGGGAGTATACTTTGGAATTATTGCCATTAGTCAGTGTAATTATGCCGGTTTACAATGGGGATCGGTTTTTAAATGAGGCTATACAAAGTATTTTAAGTCAAACTTATGAGAACCTAGAGCTCATTATCGTAAATGATTGCAGTAGCGACAATTCTGTGGATCAAATTAAATCATTTGAAGATAAAAGAATCGTTTTAATTGATAACGAAGAAAATATAGGCTGCGGTAGTTCATTAAACAAAGCAATTGATGCGTCGCAAGGAACTTATATAGCGCGAATGGATTGTGATGATATCGCTGCCCAAGAACGACTTGCGAAACAAGTAAAGTTTATGCAAGAAAATACGTCTTATGGTGTTGTTGGCACCCATTATAGGCTAATAAACGAACACTATAATGGTAAAGAAAAAGCACGTAAGGTAATTATTCCGATTTCTGATGAAGCGATCCGGTTTAGGTTACTAACACATTTCCCTTTTTGTCACCCGTCTATCATGTTTAGAGCCTCTCTTTTTACCGATAAAGCCATTCGGTATAGTAACACGTTAAGATATGGCGAAGATATAGATTTAATTATAAAGCTAAAAGATAAAACAATGTTTTATAACATGCCAGAGTCGTTGTTCTATTACCGCAAGCATGAAAATAGCATTACAACAAAGAAAGCCAATGCAACGGCAACAGAAAAATTACCTGTAATTCAACAATATCATGAACCGGCCTTAACAAAAGAATTTTTAGAAAGTGATTCCTATAATTACCTTATGAAAGTTTACCTCTTTAACGAATGGAACTTAGTTAAGAATGATCCAGTTTTCTTTGAGAAATCTTTGCACGGTTTGGCTTCTAGTTACATAAACAAGAATAGTATTAATGCGCCAAAATATATTTATGGTTATGCGTCAGAGCTGCTGTTAAGGGTGTTACTCTTTCAGGGTCGCAGTTTAAAAACACTGGCTTTAACACCTTACATTCTTCTTAAAAACAAAAATTTGATACATCTCTTTCGGCATGTGTTACACACATTTTCCCTGTATAAATAGTATTTATTGTTCTAAAACCGGTTATTATGAATGAACACATACTAATTGTTGGCGGCGGGGGTTACATAGGCTCACATTTTGTCCAATATGTAAAGGAGCAAGGTCTTAAAGGCCTTGTTTTAGATGATTTGTCTACGGGGTATCAGCACGCTGTTGGTGATACAGAACTTATTATAGGAAACTGCGGGGACACGAATTTATTAGATAAAATTTTTTCCGAATACAATATTAAAAGTGTTGTTCATTTTGCCTCTTTTATACAAGTGGGCGAGTCAGTAACCAAACCTGATAAATATTATAACAATAACGTTACGAACACGATAAAGTTGTTAAATTCTATGATCAGGAATGGCGTTAAAAACTTTGTTTTTTCGTCAACCGCCGCAATTTTTGGGCATCCCATTGCACCGACCATTAAAGAAGATCATCCCCAATTACCCATTAACCCCTATGGGCGTAGTAAACTTATAATAGAAAATATATTAGCTGATTACGCATCGGCTTATAATTTGAACTACGGGTGTTTGCGATATTTTAATGCGGCAGGGGCGCACCCTACCGTTAATATTGGAGAAAGACACGACCCTGAAACGCATTTGATACCGCTAATCATGCAAACCGCTAGTAATCGTTATGATAAGTTGCGTTTATTTGGCGATGATTATAATACACCGGATGGTACGTGCATTCGTGACTATGTACATGTATGTGACTTGGCATCGGCACATTTGCTGATGCTGAATCATCTGCAGAATACAAACAAAAGTTACTGTTTTAACCTTGGTACCGGTAAAGGGTATAGTATTCTAGAGGTTATTAAGGCCGCAAGATCGGTAACAAATACGTCAATTGATTATACGATTGAACCAAGACGCCCAGGTGACCCGAATATATTAGTAGCAAACGGCGACGCGGCAAAAAATGAACTTGGCTGGGTTCCACAAATGTCTGATATCAATAATATATTAAGTGATGCCTGGCGGTGGGAACAGTTTTTAAAAGCGGAGTTAGAAGGGTAATTTCCGAAGATGAACAAGGGTAATGCCCCCATTTATGGTAGGGGGTGGGAGTGTTCAGTGAACTGTGTCAATTCAAAATAACTGGGTAAGTATTACTCGTAACAAAGGATTGATAGAATGAAGAAGAACAGACAATAAGTATAGAAGACCAGATAGCGGAAGCTATCCGGAATGGGGAGGCCCTGACGGGTCAGGGCGGCGTTTTGACGCCGTTGATACACCGTGCTGTTGAGGCAGCATTGGAAGGTGAGATAGAGGCGCATTTATCATCGACTGATAGCAAAGATAATCGGCGCAATGGCCATAATCGTAAACAGGTTAAGAGTGGGCATGGGTCGTTTGAGTTGAAGTCACCGCGCGATAGATCAGGAACGTTTGAGCCTGAGATTATCAAGAAGCGGCAGACAGTATTGACCGAGACATTGGATCAGCAATTGCTGGCATTGTATGGGCTTGGCAGCAGCTATGCTGACATCAAGCAGCATATGCAGGAGATGTATGGTGTTGATGTTTCTAGCGCAACGATTAACAGCGTAACGGATAAGCTGATTCCAACGATTACGGAGTGGCGGTCACGACCATTAGAGGCGGTTTATCCAATTCTGTTCATGGACGGAATCTACTTTAAAATTAGGGAAGATGGTCGTGTTGTCAGCAAGGTGATGTACTCGTTGTTGGGCATTGATCAAGTCTGGCAAGAAAGATATTCTGGGCTTGTATATGGCTGATAGTGAGGGTGCTAATTTTTGGGCGTCTGTGTTGGCTGATTTGAAAGCCAGAGGTGTTGAAGACATCATGATTGCTTGTGTAGATGGGCTGAAAGGTTTGCCAGAAGCGATAGAATCTATCTATCCCAAAAACCACCGTACAGCTTTGTGTCGTTCACCAGATTAGGCATTCGCTGCGCTATGTTGCTAGCAAAGATCAAAAGCTATTTATGGCCGATCTAAAGCCTGTTTACCAAGCCCCAAGCCTTGATATTGCTGAGCAAAAACTCATGGAACTGGAAGAAAAATGGGGCAAGAAATATCCCATCGTCATCAAGTCCTGGCTCAATAACTGGCAGCATTTATCGCAATATTTTCAGTTCGATCCGACGATCAGAAAGCTGATCTATACCACCAATGCCGTCGAAGGCTTCCACCGCCAGCTCAGAAAATACACCAAAAATAAGGGCGCTTTTACTAGCGAAAACGCCTTGCTAAAATTGGCCTTCTGCGCCATACAAAACATCACCAACAAATGGCAAAAACAGCCATTGCAAAATTGGGCGTTAGTCATATCTCAACTTGATATCGCTTTCCCTAATAGGCTAAAACTTGATTTAGCCGCCTGACACAGTTGGTGGAACACTCTCCTTATTGACTGCAAGCGGCAGCGCAGCAGGAAATTAGCAGCGATGGGCTATCCCGTTCCACCGTTAGCTCGCCTACCTTGGCATAAAGCTGTTGTAGCAGCACTTCCTGCTCACCCTTGTCTGAATGCCGCTTCTCACCAGGTTCAAACACCTGCGCCGCACCCTGCAATAACTCCCGACGCCACTGATTAATCGACGTGCTATGAATCCCATATTCGCTCGATAGCTGCGCGATCGTCTTCTCGCCTCGAATAGCTGCCATGGCTACCCTCGCCTTAAATTCTGGCCTGTATCTCTTCTGTTTATTCTTACTCATATTCTGCTCCTTACTAGCATTCTGCCAGAGGACGCTAGAGCTCTTTCTACTGTCTAGTTTTTGGGGACCACCTCAAATGGGTTCTATACGTAGGTTTCCGCGCAAGTTCCTAGAAGATAATAAGAACTAATTGCAATTGAGCTGTTGACTTATATAGGTAGTAGTTGATAATAGTTATCATTATTAATAACCTGTTTCAAAGTGAATAGAATTAGTCAATGGCACAAAGTGAAAACATAAGTAAGCACGAAAGAACCGTCAGTATTGAAGGCTTCAAAGTTCAGAGTAAATCTCTTTTGGGAGACACTAAAGAGTTAATTATTATTCACAATGAAGAAGAGTACAAACTAAGACAAACCGGAAACGGAAAGTTAATTTTAACAAAATAGGCCATTAACCAGCCACCCAGCCACTACGTTCATACATTGAACTCACGCAGCCAGGCAGCAAGTCACCGCCTCCAATAGAGCTTGTAATAATACAGGCTTATAAGGAGCTATTATGCGATATACTTGCCGTCCATATCATTTATGGGCATATCCAAGTGCTTTAACAGCACGCGTTTTTACCGTTAGTACGATTTTATCGACGACAATAATTTCTACTGCTATTCCTACTATTGCAATAGCACAGGAGAAAGCGTTATCCCCGGTAAGCTTGGATGCTGTAACCGTCTATGCCACCCGCAGCCCGCAATCTACTTTCGACGTGCCAGCGCTAGTCTCCAAAATTGATGCTGATGCAGCGGGTAATGCACTGGCTGGAGATATTGGGGATTTATTGGAGTTTACCCCTGGTGTGGAAGTGGACAATGGCCCCCGCCGAAATGGGCAAAATATTTCTATTCGAGGTTTTGATGATGAAGCAATTATTACCTTAATTGACGGGCGGCGGCAAAACTTTGAATCGGCGCACGATGGCCGGTTTTTTATTGACCCTTCCCTATTAAAATCGGTTGATGTGGTGAAGGGGTCGTCTTCGGCTATTTATGGTGGCGGGGCAATTGGTGGTGTGGTGGCGTTTGAAACCAAAGACGCTGCTGATATGCTGACACCTGGTGAAAATTTTGGCGCGGCCACATCCTTAAGTTACCGTAGCGGTAATGATGAAATTTCCCCCATTGTTACAGGCTATGGCCGCACCGGCAACTGGGATATTTTGGGCAGTTTAACTTACACAGAATCAGGCGATATTGAGCAAGGGGATGGCAATGCACTGGATACGGATGACCAGCTGCTTTCTGGTTTGTTTAAGTTGGGCTATACGTTTAATGATTTTCACACGTTTAAATTTCAATATCAGGCGTTAAATAATGACGGCCAAGAACCCAATAATGGCGCTGGTGGCATCACCACCTCTAATCCGCTGGTGAATAAAGAAGTGACGGATAACCAATTTAGCTTAAAATATACCTTTGAAAACCCTGAAAACACTTGGCTGAACCCCAAAATGCATTTGTATTACAATGACACGGATGTTGAAGAGCAAGACATTGTTGGCACCAATGCCGGGCGGGTGCAGACTCGTGAACTGCAAACATTGGGTTTTACCCTAGATAACCAAAGCAAATTATTAGTAAGTGATACCCACAACCACACGCTTTCATACGGTTTTGAAATTTATAATGATGAGCAGCGCGGCACAAATTCTGCTGTTGGTAATCGTGCCGGTGTTCCAAATGCTGAGGCCACGAATTATGGCTTTTACTTGCAAGATGAATTAGCATTAAATACAACTTTTGGCGACTTTTCTATCATTCCTGCTGCTCGTTTTGATGCCTATGAAAGCAACGACGAAAACGGTAATTCCCAAGATGAAAACCAAGTATCGCCCAAACTGTCTTTAAGTTATAAGCCGAATGATACTATGATGTTATTTGGTAGTTGGGCACAGGCCTTTCGGGCGCCAAACCTAACCGAACTGTACCCTGCCGGGCAACATTTCCCGGGGGTATCGTTTTGCCCCGCCCCTGTGCCAGGTTGCCCGCCTGTGCCATTAGTGAGTGTATTTCCCAATAACAACTTTGTGCCCAACCCCAATTTGCGGCCTGAAACCGTGACAACCTTTGAAATTGGTGCCGGGTTTAAGTTTGCTGATGTGTTGGCCACCAATGACAAAGCTAGCGTAAAAGGCTCTTGGTTTACCAGCAGCGGTGACGATTTTATTACCCAAAACATTGACACACGGGCAGGTATAACCACCAACAGCAACATTAACAGTGCTACTCTTACCGGGTTTGAAATTGGCGGGGAATATCAACTGAACGCTGTTACTGCCAAATTGGGTTTGTCGTATGTTGAGGCAGAAAACGATGATACGGGCGAATATTTATCTAACAATGTGCCATTAACATTGGTATCTGATATTAGTTACAGAGCAGACTCTATTAACAGTATTTTTGGTTGGCGCAGCCGTGTTGCCGAAGCCAATGACAAAGTGGGTGATAATGATGTGACCACAGGTGGTTATGGCCTGCACGATCTATATTATCGTTTTACGCCTGACGCCGAAAAAATAGAAAACCTGACCGTTGACTTGGGTGTTGAGAATATTTTTGATAAAGCCTACACTAGGCGGTTTGCAACCTTACTAGAAGAAGGGCGCAGTTATGGCGTACGGGTAAATTACACATGGTAGCGCTTTCTTTTCCTGATGCTTCAACCAGCAACTCAACCGCGTACCAGTTACCTAATAGTGCGTATTTGTTGCCACAATATATGTTACTGGCACTACTTGTAACCATATGCCTGCTTTATACAGTAAATGTGCAAAACGCACGTGAGGCAGCCCCCGCATTAAAGCCACTTAAAGTCAGTCTAATGACCATGAGTGCGCCGAAACCGAAACCAGTGCAGCCTCCTGTACAACAGCCTAAAAAAGTGCAACCTTTTGTTCAAAAAAAGACACCGCCAAAAAGCGTGCAAACGACAACGAAGGCGATGAAAAAAGTTACCAAGTCTCAACCCTTGCCTAAAAAGGCTGCACAGCAGAAAGTAGCTACTAAAAAAGTAGAAACAATAGCTGCCCCCCGGCCAATAAAAGTAAGCGAGCCAGCCCCCAGCACCACAAAGCCATTATTAGAACAGGTGGCCAGCCAAAACGCCACTAGTGTGATTCATGAGGCCCGCTACCGCAAGCAAACACCCCCCCACTACCCACGGCGTGCTTTAGAATTAGGGCAACAAGGCATTGTGACGCTACATGCTGAAATTTTGCAAGATGGCCGTGCCAAGACTTTAAAAATCGTGCGCTCCTCAGGACACCGCTTATTAGACAAAGCGGCCTTAGCGGCGGTAAAAAGATGGGAATTTGAACCCACCAATATTAACGGCAATATGATTACAAGCTGGGTGCGCGTACCGGTGCATTTCGTTATTCAATAAAAAGGAAATATAATGGCCACAATTTATAAAAAATACCAACAACTTAAAGCTGAACAGCCCAATTTACGAGCCAGAAACGCCGCCGAAGCATTGGGCATTTCCGAAGGCGAACTGGTGGCAGCTATGGTGGGTAACGGTGTTGTACGTCTGGCAGATGACGCCGAAGCCATTTTAAAAGATGTGTTTCCCTTGGGAAGCGTTATGGCCTTAACCCGCAATGATGCTTGTGTGCATGAACGCCACGGTATTTATGATAACAGTGAATTTTCTAAACACGGCCGCATGGCCATGGGGTTGTTTGTAAACCCTGATATTGACTTGCGGTTGTTTATGAACCACTGGAAATATAGTTTTGCCGTACATGAAGGCAACCGCAAAAGCTTGCAGTTTTTTGATAAACAGGGTGATGCGATTCATAAAATATATGTAACGGCAAAGTCTAATGAAGATGCCTATGATGCGTTGGTAAAAACCCACACGAACGCAACGCAAGAAACGTCTATTGTCGTGGAAGCCTATGCCCCCAAAAAAGCCGATAAACCAGACAGCGAAATTGACTGGCAAGGCTTTAGGAAAGGCTGGGAAAACCTGCAAGACACCCACGATTTTTACCCGTTATTAGGCAAATTCAATGTAGGCAGAGAACAAGCTTTTAGCAAAATTGGCGCAGACTTTGCTTTTGAAGTGGAAAACACTGCCACTCGCCAAGCCTTAGAACTGGCACGGGACAAAAACTGTGAAATTATGGTGTTTGTAGGCAATAGAGGATGCCTGCAAATTCACACTGGCCCTGTGAAAAAATTGATGGAAAAAGACAACTGGTATAACGTGCTTGACCCAACTTTTAACCTGCACTTAAGCGAAGATAAAATTGCCCGAACCTGGATAACCCGCAAACCCACCGAAGACGGTATTGTTACAGCGGTGGAATTGTTTGACGCCGCCGGAGACATTATCGCCACGCTGTTTGGCAAGCGTAAGCCCGGCATTCCGGAACTAACGCTATGGCGGGAAATTGTAAGCGAAATTCAACCAAAGGCCTTGGCACATGCTGCATAGCATTATGCCTGAATGGTTTACACAATTGGGCATTATCGGCTGGCCGTTAGCAGCCTGTGCGGTGCTGTTGTTCGCTATTTTTTTTGAGCGTATCGTGTTTTTACTGCGAGCGTTTAAACGTAAAGATGCTTTATATCACGAACTTTCGGATGTGCTAACAAACCATAAAAGCGCCGCAAAATCGGTACGTGATGATCTGATTTCTTTACGGCTGCAAGAATTACACCCCGTTTATTACAGTGGTATAAAACCGTTAAAAATTATTGGTTCTATTAGCCCAATTTTAGGGCTGCTAGGCACAGTATTAGGTATTATTAAGGCCTTTCAGGTGATTGCTGTGCAAACAGGGGCGGTTTCGCCTAATATGATTGCGGATGGTTTGTGGGAAGCAATGCTTACCACAGCAGTGGGGTTAAGCATTGCCCTGCCTGCCCTAATTTTAGCCCATACTTTTCGGCATTATGCCGATGTGTTACTGGACAGTATTTGCCTTTCACTCAACAAACTTTCGCTATCATTTGATTTAGAGCAATCTGGCACAATTCACAGGCAGGCCGCATGATTCAGCGACCATCAAAACAACAGGGTAGCCTGAATGACCACACCCCCGACCTAACCCCCATGCTGGATATTCTGTTTATCCTGTTAGTATTTTTTATGCTAACGGCGGGGGCGGTATATCAATCGCTTGATTTAACACTGCCTTCTAGTGTTGCCGAAGAACTTTCCACGCTGGATGCCCCCAAACACATTATGCTAGAAATTCATGATAATCATTATGCCATTGACGGCCAAAAACAGGCGGCGTTTGATGATCTGAAAACGGCATTACCGGTGGTATTAACAAAACGCCCCAACCATGAGTTAATTATTGCAGGCGATAAAGATATTTCCATGCAGCGCTTACTAACTGTGCTGACTTATTTACAATCACAAAATATTCAAGCGGCCAATATTCTAATGAAAGGCCACACGACCCCATGAGATATCTATTGATAATTTTGCCATTATTATTCTGTGCTGTAGTAGTACAGGCTGATGAAGCCACACCTCCGAAACGGGTGGTTAGCATTGGCGGCGCGCTAACTGAAATTATTTATGCCCTTGAGGCCGATGCCTTATTGATAGGCAGTGATACCACCAGCACATTCCCCGCTGTTGCAAAGGCGTTACCCAAAATAGGTTATCAACGAGCGTTATCTGCCGAAGGTATTTTATCGTTAAACCCTGACCTTGTTTTATTAACCACCGAAGCAGGGCCACCGGCTGTTTTAAAGCAGTTGGAAACAGCCGGTGTAAGAATTGTTAAAGCTAAATGCAGGGCGCACATTAGAAAATGTAAAAGAAAATATACAACAAATTTCTGTTGCATTACACAAAACAGAAAAATCTCGACAGGTTATAGCCGCAATGCAGCAACAGCAACAAAATCTTGCCGACGTTGTGGCCACTGCAAACCACACGCCAACCGTAATGTTTATCTTACAACATGGCGGCGGCAGCCCCATGGTGGCAGGCCGTACCACAGCGGCTAATAGCATGATTGCTTTATCTGGCGGTAAAAATGTGATAACGGCGTATAAGGGCTATAAACCTCTCACTCCTGAGGCTGTGGTGGCGTTAGCACCGGAAGTTTTACTGCTTACCACCCAAACCCTGCAGCAGATGGGCGGCAAAAAATCGCTATCCAAAATTCCCGGTCTTGCTTTAACACCCGCCCTGAAAAATGACCGTATTATTGTGATGGATTCACTTTTTCTGTTAGGTTTTGGCCCTCGCACTGTTGAGGCGGCATTGACGTTAAATCAGGCGTATTGATGAAAATCACCACCGCCACGTTTAGCCCTAACAGGCCAAAAGGACTTGGTAAAAAAGCGATTATTCTTGGCAGCGCTGACTAGTTGGCTGTGCATTGCAATATTATGTGCCTTGGCCATTGGTGCGGTTTCACTAAATTTAGGAAACCTTTTATATGGCGATTTAACGGCACAACAAGAAGCCGTTTTATTCTCTATTCGCCTACCACGCATTCTTTTAACACTTATTGTGGGGGCGGGGTTGGCTGTATCAGGCGCTGCCATGCAAGGCCTGTTTCGCAACCCGTTGGCCGACCCTGGCCTTATTGGCATCACTAGTGGTGCCGCTTTTTCAGTTGCCATACTCATCGTTTTGGCGGAGCCGCTTACAGGTGTACTCGGGCTATATAGCCTAAGTCTAGCCGCGTTTATAGGTGGCGTATTAACCTGTATCATTATTTTCTGGCTGGCCAAAAAAGCAGGGAATTTCTCAACTCTTTATATGCTGTTAGCAGGTATTGCCATTAATGCCTTAGCGGGGGCAGGCACAGGATTTTTAACGTATCTTAGTGATGATGCACAGCTACGCTCTCTCACATTCTGGACAATGGGTAGCCTTGGTGGTGCACTTTGGCCTGCGGTGCTGGTTTCGGCCACTATTGTGTTGCCTGCTACTGTGCTCCTTATGCGAGACGCCAAACAACTAAATATTTTATTGCTGGGCGATCAAGAGGCGCAATATCTAGGTGTTGATAGTGAGCGCCTAAAACGCCGCATTATTATTTGCACGGCACTGGCTGTTGGGGCGGCTGTTTCTGTTAGTGGTATTATCGGTTTTATAGGCCTAGTCGTACCGCATTTACTGCGCCTCACTATCGGCTCTGACCACCGTTTTTTAATTCCTGCATCGGCTATATTGGGCGCATTATTATTGCTAATTGCTGATACCATTGCCCGCACCATTGTTGCCCCCGCTGAAATGCCTGTAGGGGTTTTGACCAGCCTAATTGGCGGGCCTTTCTTCCTGTGGCTACTCATCAAACAGCAGGCAGGACGGCTAAGTTTATGATACAGGCGCTAAATATTACTTACCAGGCAAAGGAGAAAACACTTTTAAGAAATGCTTCTCTTACCTTAGACAATGGTAAAATAACGGCTATTTTAGGCTCGAATGGAGCAGGGAAGTCAACCTTATTGAAATGCTTGAGTGGCGGTCTTACGCCAACCAATGGTAGTATTATGCTGGAAGATAAAGCATTACAAACTTATCCTCTCAGAGACTTGGCAAAAAAACGCGCCGTGCTATCACAATCTCCTGAAATAGGGTTCCCGTTTACCGTTTTGGAGATTGTTCTAATGGGTCGTGCCCCCCACCAGCAAAACCCGATAAAAGACCATGAAATTGCCATAGAAGCCTTGCAACTTGTTGACGCCGCAAACTTAAAAGATCGCCTTCTTCCCACTCTTTCTGGCGGCGAGCAACAGCGGGTGCATCTGGCACGGGTTTTGGCGCAATTGTGGGAACAGCAAGACTGTTACCTATTTCTAGATGAGCCCACCTCCGCCCTTGATATTAAGCATCAACACCAAGTATTAGAACTACTAAAAAGAGCTCGCTCATTCACAAAGCATGGCCATATGCCTTATACTCCACGATATTAATTTAGCCGCACAATATGCCGATTACCCTGTACTTTTAAAAGAGGGGCAGATTATGGCACAGGGAATGGCAGCGTTTACAGTCGAAAATATCGAAACCGTTTTCGAATTCCCGATGCAAGCCCAAAAACTCAATAATCGCCCATTTTTTGTGTATGGAACAGGGAATAAGACCCAGTAGGCAGGCCGCCCTATTGGAGCTTAGCCTGCATCATAAGGGTTTTCTCCTTTTTTCAATTGTAATCGTAACGGCACCCCCTGGAAGCCAAAGGTTTGACGCAATGATTTTTCTAGATAGCGTACATAGGCATCAGGCAAGGCTTTGGGAATATTGGTAAAAAGCAAAAATGTAGGGGGGCGGGTTTTTATTTGAGTAGCAAAACGAATCTTGATGCGACGGCCATTTTCTAGCGGCGCCTGATGGCGTTGCATGGCGTTTTGTAGCCAGTCATTTAATTGTGCTGTTGGTATACGCTGGTTCCAGCGTTCATATAACTCCCAACAGGCCTTTAAAATCCGATCACGATTTAGGCGTTTACCCGTGGCTGAAAGCATTAAAACTGGCACATCTGTTACCTGCCCTAGCGAGCGTTGCAGGCGATAGCGTGTTTCATCTTCCAGGGCTTTGCGGTCTGCCTGTGGAACAGTATCGGCTTTATTTAGAATAACCACCATGGGGCGGCCTTCTTCAATAATTTGGCGGGCAATGGTAAAATCCTGTTTATCCATATTCATGCTGGCATCGACAACTAATAACGCAACATGGGCAAAAATCAGGGCGCGACGTGCGTCGGTTGTGGAAAATTTTTCAATCTCATTATCGACTCTGGCTTTTTTTCTCAGGCCTGCCGTGTCTATCAGTTTGATAGTCTTTTCCTCCCATTCTAACGGAATAGCAATGGTATCGCGCGTTGTACCCGCCACATCAGAAACAACCGCCCGATGGCTTTTGGTCAGGGCATTAAACAAGGTTGATTTCCCGGCATTCGGGCGCCCCATAATAACCAGTTGCATATCGGGCGGTGTTGTGTCTAGTTCTTCTGCATTACCATAGGATTCCAGTTCCTCGATAAGTTCAGGAATCCCCTGCCCGTGCAAAGCCGAAAGTGGCAAGGGCGTGTCAAAACCAATGCGTGAAAATTCTGCCATGGCCGTCGTACAATTTTCCGATTTTTCTGCCTTATTGGCCACCAGTAAAACTGGCTTGCCTGTTTTTCGTAAACGTTGCGCAATAGTTTTGTCATCAGGTAATAAACCTACCAAGGCATCTACCAAAAAAATAATAAGTGTGGCTTGTTGCAATACTTCTTCTGTTTGCTGCTGTACCGCTATATCCAGATCATTTTCCGGTATTTCCAAACCGGCAGTATCACGCAGGTAAAAGGGGTTGCCTGCCAGTGAAACATAGGTTTCGCGCCAATCTCTCGTAACGCCCGGGCTGTCGTGCACAATAGCCAGCTTTTTACCGGCCAACCGGTTAAACAGGGTTGATTTGCCAACATTAGGGCGACCGGCCAGCACGATTACAGGTAAAGACATGCTGCTATGTATAGGGAAAGTCTCAGAACATCAAATATTAATAAATTATTTAAAATTTATAATAGATATATTTGAATTTATGTGATATTAATACAGTATTAACGTTAATCAGTCAATCTACTCTAAATGCATTTTCTAAAAATATCTGCTGCCCTTATGATGGGATTCATTTCTTACAGCAACAGCGCGATGGCCGATACGACCAAAAGCCAGGGAGAGATTTGTAATCGCCTTATCCGTTATGTGGAACAAAAACAGGCTATTCCAGATGGCTTGCTGAAATCAATCGCCCTCACAGAATCTGGCCGCCGCGACCCTGTAACCCGCCAATATTCACCATGGCCATGGACTATTATGGCAGAAGGCAAAGGCCGCTATTTCAATAGTAAAGAAGAAGCGATTCAGGCCGCAATCAAGCTGCAACAGCGTGGTGTGCGAAATATGGATATTGGTTGCATGCAGGTAAACTATGGTTATCACGGCAAGCATTTTTCTAATTCTGTGCACAACATGTTTGACCCCTATCAAAATATTACCTATTCCGCTAACTTTTTGAATCGCTTGAAAAAAGAAAGTGGCTTGTGGACAAAAGCTGTGGGGAATTATCATTCTCGCACTCCTTCCCGCAGTGCCTGGTATCAAAACAAGGTTTTTGCCAAATGGCGTGGTCAACATAATAAATCTATTGATGCCTATGCTGCTGGCAACCAAGTCAATAAAACCCTTATCGTGCGTGGTAAATCTAGCGAGCGTAAGCCGATCATTAATGCATCTTACGAAGTAGAAAAGCCATTGACACAGGAGCAGCGCCAATATCTTGCCGCCAATCAAAACACGATGCTAGAGCAACGTAGAAGCCGGCAGATGAAAATTATTTCTTACGATTAACTTTAAAAGTTTACCCCAAAACCCACACACAACCAGCCCCCCTCCCCTGGCGGTTTCTTTTTAAGCAGCTAGCCACCAAATAGAGATCGGAAGGCTGGTGCTAGCGAAGCTAAAGATGCTAGAGCACTGATTACAGAGGGAGGGATTTCTTCAGAAGTAGCAATGCAAATATTTCTTGATAAGCTTAATCAAAACGGCGGCTAATTGTTTAAAGTAATGAAATGGTGCGCCCAAGAGGATTCGAACCCCTGACCGTCCGCTTAGAAGGCGGATGCTCTATCCAGCTGAGCTATGGGCGCATATGACGGAACTTTATGCCTGAATAATTTCCTTTTCGCAATAGCTTGTGTCATAACTTTTCTGTGCTTTCCCTTTATATACACTGGCCATTTTGCAAGAAAAAGTGCCCGTATTGCGACTATAATACTTATGCGCAACAAACCTTAGATGAAACACAGTGGCGGTTGGCTTATGATAAAGCGTTACAAACCTTGTTTGAACGAACCGGCAAGCAGGCCTTATCTTCTATTTTCTTTGGTGGTGGCACGCCTTCTTTGATGCCTATTGCTGTGTTGGAACGTATACTAAACAAGATTGCCCAGCATTATAGCTTTAGTGATTCTATTGAAATTACACTTGAGACTAACCCCACCAAGCCGGAAACCATTGCATTTCAAGATTTTAAGCGTGCAGGAATTAATCGATTATCCATTGGTGTGCAGGCTTTAAATGATAAAGATTTGCAGTGGTTGGGACGGCAGCATTCAGCAAAGGATGCCTTATTAGCCATAGAAGAGACGGCAAAACTGTTTGACAGATGGTCAGTTGATTTGATGTATGGCCGGCCTGATCTGTCTGCCACTCTTTGGCAACAGGAGATAGAAGCCGTATTGAAGATGGGTGCCAAACACCTAAGTTGTTATCAACTAACAGTGATGGAGCAAACACCTTTCCATCGCTATCAACAACGGGGAGATTTCCAACTGCCTAACGACGACGCTATCCTTGCAGTAGAAGAGGTAACCAGAAGTCTTACCCAACGTTACGACCTGGAGCATTATGAAATTTCCAGCTATGGCGCCTCGGGACATCGTTGTAAACACAACGAGCACTATTGGCAGTATAACAGCTATGCCGGTATAGGGGCAGGGTCGCATGGCAGGGTGCATGTAGGGGGTGATATTATCGCCACGACGCAATGTAATAGCCCTGCAAAATGGTTGAACCAAGCGGCTTATTTTCAAGAAACCGTTCTTAGTAAAGACGATATTATCGCAGAATATGTTTTATCTGCCCTTAGGTACAAGCCTGGCATTAATATTGATGAATTTGAAAACAGAACAGGAAAGCCTATTACTGTGTTAAATACAGCTGATCTTTTAAAAGAAGGTTATATCCAGCAAACTGATACAAATTTATATGCAATATCAAAAGGCTGGCAATTTCTTAACTATGTGGAAAGAACCTTGTTGCCATAAGGATAACCCGAGCCAAAATAATCTTAAAAAATCACACAGATAAACAAATTTCACCTTAAATTAATTATTCCTTTTTAATGTCAAAGCGCTATATAACAGCAACACGTTAATTATAGAGGATTAAACTTATCGCTAGACCACGCCCCGGTGATCGTCAACCAAACCGTAAGAACGAGCACCGCACTAATAATGAAATAACCAACAGTCAAGTACGCCTGGTGGGCCATGATGGCGCTGCCTTAGGTGTATTTTTAACCTCTGAAGCCATTCAGCGCGCTAAAAATCAGGGCATGGATCTTGTTGAGATTGCCCCACAGGCTAGGCCGCCTGTTTGTAAAATTCTGGATTACGGTAAGTTTAAATACGAAGCGCAGAAAAAGAAATCTGCTGCCAAGAAAAATCAAAAAACATTTGATGTAAAAGAAATCAAGGTACGCCCGGCTATTGGCAGCCATGATTATGAAATTAAAATGAATCGTGCCAAGAAATTTTTAGAAAGCGGCGACAAGGTAAAATTTTCGCTCATGTTCCGTGGCCGTGAAATGGCACACCAAGAATTAGGCCAGCAACTAATGCAACGCATTAAAGACGATTTTGCGGAATTGGTAAAAGTAGAGCATGAGCCTAAACAAGAAGGCAGACAAATTATAATGGTTGTCGCGCCTAAGGCTACTTAATTATTCTATAGTGATTCCAAAATAAAACCGTGAGGGGCTGCGAGCGGCGCAAAATTTCGCTTATGTGTGAAGAATACACGGCGCTCAATTTTACTTGCTCTCGCCTCCACACAGATTTATTTTGGAATCACTAGGGCGTGTCATCAAATAAGAAGGATACAAGAAGCAGCTAAGTGAACGGCGGCGAGGAAATTTTTGGCGGTTTTGTCATATCTGGTAGCTATGGCTCTGAATTGTTTAATTTTTTGAAAGAAATTTTCAATAAGGTGTCTGGCTTTGTAGAGGTCTTTATCATAATCAACAGGGTTTAGATGATTAGACTTTGGTGGAATAACGAGAACAATATCCTGATTTGATAAAACCTGTTTAACTCTTGAATCTGAATGATAGGCTTTATCAGCGAGAAAGAACTCTGCTTCAATATCAGCGATAAGAACATCCGCACCATTTAAATCATGCGCCTGCCCCTGTGTTAAACAAAAGCCTGTCGGGTTTCCTAAAGCATCGCAAGTGGCGTGAATCTTTGTGCTTAAACCGCCCGCGCTGCGGCCAATGGCTTCATCGCCCCCCCTTTTGCACCAGCAGAATGCTGATGCGCCCGAACAATAGTGCTATCTATCATCTGATATTCATTATCACTATCTTCTGACAATATTTCAAACACTTGCGCCCATACACCGCGTTCCGCCCAGCGGCTGAACCGCGTGTGAACCACCCGAAAATCTCCAAACCGTGCTGGCAAATCTCGCCATGGTATACCCGCACGATACCGATATATTACACCTTCTACAAATGTTCGATTATCCTTACCGTTCCGACCAACCATGCCAGGGCGCCCAGGTAATAAACCTTCTATCCTCTCCCATTGATCATCTCTTAATGCATAGCGTTTGCTCATAGACTTCTTCTTTTTTATCAAAAAAAACAAAATCTGCTTGTTATGTCAATCCTATTTGATGACACGCCCTATATATGTAGAACAAAAAGATATTATGAGGTGTTAAACGCCTCTTCTAATATTTTACTGTGCTTTTATGTTTTAAGCCAGGATAAATCCCTTTGTAGCATGAAATGTTCTTTTAATTCAGGGTCAAGACAGACGAGCGTTACCCATCCATTGCCAAATAGTTTTCGCAGCACGCTTTGTTCATGGACAATTTTTTCAACCATTGCTCTGGGGGCACAGATTATAGTTATGAGGCGCATTGGCTCATGATACTGCTCTTTGTCGCTTTTAAAGACGGATTGAAGCGGTAGCCCGTGCATCAAATCGCTGGCATTACCTTGCATAATACCGATTTTCCCGGTAATATTTTTGGTGATTTTGCTACCGCCACCATAAGCTATGTTATCTAATGTGGAAAATAAATATTGGCTGTTAATCCACTGGGCAACCACCATTGGCGCGGTCAGGATCGCGGTTAAAGAGCTGCCATTCGAGTCTTGTTTCCAATCATAGGAATGTAGAAAAGATCGTCCTTCTAGCTTAATATTACAGGTCATAGAACGCGGCCCAACAATAAAAGCTGCATTTCGTGCTAGCCCCCACTCCGGCCGTACTTGTGCCCAGTCCTGCGAACGAAGGGCGGCATGTTTAGATGGATGGGGTGGTGTCTCATCAAGTTCAGCACAACGCCAGAGCGTATTTTGTACACAGGCTTTTTCAAGGCTGGTTTTTAGGTTTTTAACCGCTTTGAAGTGTGTTTCAGGCATGCCATACTCAAACAGTGTAACCTGATCGGTTGTTGTATTATGTTCTGCTGCCATAAAATATGTTTTGTCGGGAATATCAATGGCGTGGTTGGTAAGCGCAGTTCTAATTTCGGTTTGATTTAAAATACCTGCCAGAATACGGGCATTGGGGGCACCGTGACGGCCACCACATGCCCCACAATCGAGTGCCGTTGCATAAGCATTATTCTGTGTGGTACTACCGTGCCCGCAAAAGACCACCATTGGCGCAAAATTCTTTGTTAATCCCATCATCTTTAAAGCACCACAGGCAAAGTCAAGCTGCTCCTTAAAAGGAATGTTTTCAAAGATGCTCTTAAATTCAACAGCCGGATTGATTGCATGCGTGCTAGCCTGTTTGATTTTTTGGGATAATCCCGGCATTAGCGAGCGCATCCCCATCCATAAGCCACTGACTGGCCCAAGAGTTTCTACCAGCGCAAAGGGCGTAGTGAAATTATATTTAAGTGATTGATAGAGTCGCTTAAGTCCTTGTTGTCTTTGATGTCCCACATCGCACTTTTGCTGGGCGCAAACGGGGGTTTCCGTAACGTGGTGGGTAGGCTTTAACAATACAGGGCAAGAGTGATAGCGTTCCCCCGTAATTTGATTTTCAATACTGACGGGCACGCCAAAAAATCCGGCGAAACCTAGTGTTTCATATGCGCCTTGTGCTTCCAGAGATTTTCTAAAAGGTTCTGAACGCACATCAATACAAAATACCAACTGAGCATCAGGCTTGCTGTGCTTTGATTGCTGGTTAAAATTTGTAAGTGCCTGCAGCAAAGAAGCGCGGAAACTTTTTTCGCTTTGTTCTATATTCGAAATACAATTGCTAACATCAGCCTTGGCTTGCGCTTTGCCATGCCATTCCAACAGTATTTTGGCTTCTGGCCACAGTAGAACGGTGATAATTAGGCGAAAGGCCAGATAATCTTCTTTTGTTACTGTGTGGCGATGGTGTTGATCTTCGGTATCAGCCCAAGCCGTTCGATACTGAATATGCGCGGCCCATCCCGGTAGTGTGGTTAACATAAGGGCTAGGAAGGTTTCGTAGTTTTCTGTTGGAATACTAAGGCGCAAGAGGCATTCACTAATGATTGCCTCTGAGGACTGTGGCAGGTTTTTTAGCCAAAGTTGCGTCTGATAATTTTGTGGTTTTAAATTTTTATCATAGGCCATTAGTCTTTTTGCGGCAGGCAGGAATCCCTGATGACGACCGGGCATGGGAATAGTAGACTGACCATTATCAAAATAAATTTGCAGCCATTTAATAGATTGCCGGTTAATGTCTTGCATCTTTATGGGCAGATCGGCCTGCTGGAAAAAAGCCTGGCCTTGCTTTAGGGCTTCTTCAAACGGCAAATCCTCAAAGCCAGATAACGGATTTATCGCAATCAAATTTTTAAGCGGCCAGAAAGGCGCAATTTTTGCCCAGCTTGCAGCAATAACCGTTTCCAAACTACTTTTTAACGATGCAATTTCTTGATTTTTAAAACTGTTTGTCTGTTCCATTTTTTGTGCACTTTGCATGATGTCTTTCCATTAATACTGATAATGGTTTCTGTGGGTGGTGATTGTGTGGCGGTGCGGTTGCGAGGCATTCAGCATCCAAACATAAACTTTCATCATCCATTCAGGATAATCCTTGCTGTGTTCAGGTTTACGGAAAAATAAGATCGCTAGCCAGGAGAGTGTTAGCAGCATAAGGCCGCTGATATGGAAAATATTTAAAGGTTGTGGCTGTGCTATATTAAGCGGCGCAAGAAGGGCTTCCATGCCGTGAACAGTAAGGCCGTAAAGCCCTCCTAATATGCTTGTCGTGATAATGGCGGCAGGCAGACGCTTAAAAACAGATTGTCTGATAATTGGTAACGCAAACTGCACGCCTGCGATAAAGGCAATAGCAATCAGGATAAAAGTTGTATCCTTGGCGAATAGGCTTTTTTCACTGGTGAATGTGAAGGTATAAGCGCCGAACATGCCACAAAACAAGGCCAGGCTAAATGCCCTAAAAGATGGTGGATATTCTAGATCAAGACGCTTTTCTTGTGCTGCGGCACCGGATGCAAGAAAAAGGTAGGCTTTGAACAGACCGTGCCAGCACAGATGCGCAATCGCCGCCGGGAACAATCCCATGCCACATTGCGCGATCATAAAGCCCATTTGCCCCATAGTGGAGCAGGCCAACATGCGCTTGACATCGCTTTGCATCAACTTCCAAAAAGTGCCAAGAAATACCGTGGCTATTCCAAGAATAAAGACGATTGTTAGTATGTCTGGCATCGTAAAATAAAGGGGTGCAAAACGTGCCATTAAAAAACCGCCGCCATTGACAAGCCCGGCATGCATAATCGCCGAAACTGGTGTAGGTGAATTCAGCGAACTCGTGAGCCATTTATGAAACGGCCACAGCGCTGATTGGGTCATGGCTGTCAGTAATATAAGGGAAAGCGAAATTCCGGTTATGACAGCTGGATGTTCTGCGCTTAGTATACCTTGAATCGTTGTTTGCCCTGAACTGAAAACAAGCAGACCAAGCGCTAGGCTTAAACATAGAAAACCAAAGCCAAATGTTTTGGCCGCATATAGCCCTGAATTTTTAGCCGCTTTCCATGCGCTTTTATAAATCATTAGGCGGACGAGAAGAAGGTTACTGGCCAGCCAGCTGACCAGGAACAAAAGAATATGATTTGCACTAACCATTGTAAAGACTGAAATCATCATTAGTGCCAACAGGATGAAGAAGTTACGGTATTGCGCGTCACCTTTTAAATAACGGCTTGAGAAGAAAGCGATAGATATACCAACAAATCCCACTAGCCCCGTCATAATGCATGACAGCGTATCTATATAAAACAAACCATTTATCGTTAACTCGTTCACGTACCCGCCTTTATGAAAAATTCTTATTTTCTTCCCTGTATTTATGGGCTTTAAAGCTATTAGTAAAACAAGTTATTTTCATATAAACTATTTAAAAAACTAATGAGACAACTTCATGCCCTTTAATATTGATACACTGCATTTAAAAAGCTTTATAGCAATTGCCGAAACCGGTAGCTTTAGCCGCGCTGCCTGTATTGTTGGGCGCAGCCAGTCGGCTGTTAGCCTGCAAATAAAAAAACTAGAAGATAGTTTGAAATGTACACTGTTTGATCGCTCAAACCGAGACATTGCATTAACCGATGAGGGAGAAATTTTTTTAGGATATGCGCGGCGTATAATAGAACTTAAATGGGAAGCGTTCAGCCGCCTGAACGAACCGGATGTGACAGGCGAGATTACATTTGGTGTGCCAGAGGATTTCGCAACGCATTACCTTTCAAGTATTTTGGCTGATTTCTCAAAACACCACCCGCATGTTCAACTTCATGTAACCTGTGATTTAACATTAAATTTAATGGAAGGATTCCATAAAGGTGATCTTGATATAGTGTTAGTAAAACGCGACCCTGAGCGTGTGAAAGGCGGAACGCGTGTATGGAAAGAACCTTTAGTGTGGGCGGCGGCGGAACACTATACACCTAAAAACCTTATTCCCCTTGTTCTTGCTCCCCAACCTTGTATTTACCGGGCACGTGCTATTGGTGCTTTAAATCGTGTAAGAAAACCATGGCAAATTGCCTACACAAGCCCCAGTCTTGCCGGAACTATTGCAGCCGTAAAAGCCGGTATGGGCATTACTGTATTACCCGAAAACATGGTGCCACACGGTTTAACGCCGCTAACAGGCAAAAATAAATTGCCGCATTTGGCTAATTCTGAAGTGGCGCTGTTTAAACAAGAACAATTATCCCAAGCCGGTAAAGTTTTGGCCGCGCATGTTACAAAATCGCTGGAACAAAATATCCGGTATTAAGAGCTTACCCCAAAACCCACGCACGAGTTGAATTTCGTCTTTTTCGCTGCAAATTCCTTTGAAAAAGATACGAAATAGCCCGCTATTCCGCCCTTTCCCAAAGAAATTTTCGCAGAAAAATACTTCTTTCAACTTATACGTGGGTTTCCGGGTAAGCTCTAAGAACCAGGCACCTAAAACAATAAATTCAAAATCTATGAGGAATACTTGTTTGTTCCAACCAGACGCATGTTATTTGTAAAATGGCTTCTATAAAAGCGTCTTTCTACCGTAGGGTGGAAACCATGCTTCAGGCCTTGCAACAACTTCGATTTCAGCAAAATAGATTGTATCCTACAGCGGAAAGACTGTTTATGTGGTTTCGCAAACTGTATCCTTAACTAGTAAAACGACTCTATCCGCACCTACTCTTTTCCAACAACTGCTGTAATCAAATCATCTGCGCTTAAAAGGCTGCTGGCCAGGGTGTTGACTTGTTTTAGGGTAACCTGATTGATTAATGCCTCTCGCTGGCTTAAATAGTCTATTGGTAAACCGTGGTATTGTATGGCAGCTAGGGTATCAGCTAGTTTAGCGGTGCTATCTAAACCTAGGTAAAAACTACCATTTTCATGGTCTTTGGCATTTTGTAGTTCTTCTTTGGTCATGCCTTGGCTGGCTAGTTTTTGCCATTCGTCTTTAATAACTCTTAAGGCTTCATCGATGCTGGTGGTGGCGCTGCTAACCTGGCCTAGTAATAATGGAACGGCTTTGGCAGTTATTAGGCTGGTGCCAACGCCGTAGGTTAAGCCACGTTTTTCACGCACTTCTTCCATTAATCGGCTGTCGAAACCACCATTGCCTAAAACATAGTTCAATAAAATAGCGGCATAGTAATCGGGGTCGTTGCGGGCAATACCGTGTTGACCAAAAATAGCCACCGCGTCTTTACCTGGCCATGGTTTGGTAACCTGCTGGCCATTTGGTAATTCAACAGGCTCTATAAATATACTCGTGCCGTTATTTTCAGGTAACGCTTCTAAAATGCTGTTTAGCCAGTCTTTAGCTTCCTCAGCTGTTAGGTCGCCTACTAAGCCAATATAGAGATTATCACGCGAAAGATGGGTCTTTACAAAATTTTGCATATCTTGCTGTGTCAGCGTTACAACTGATTCCTTGGTGCCTTCAATGGGGTTAGCGTAGGAATGGTTTTCAAAAGCCGTTTTCCACCAAAGTTCACGCACTTGCTGGGAAGGAGTTTGTTCTTTATAGGCAATTTGTGAAAGGGTTTGACGCTTCAGGCGGGCAATAGCTGTTTCATCAAAACGTGGTTTCGCCAGCGCCATGGTAAAAAGCTGTGCCGCTTTTTCCTTATGTTCAATTAGGCTTTGCAAATTAATAGATAAAATATCGCGGCTTGCAGAAAAATCTAGACGAATCGCATAATCTTCCAAGGCTTGTTGATAGGCCAAAGACTCCAATTCGCCAGCGCCTTCATCTAGCATGCCCATGGTCATACGTGCCAGACCGGCCTTGCTGGCTGGGTCTGTTGCAGAACCACCGGGAATAACAATAGATAAAGATAATAAAGGAACGCTACTATCCTGCACAAAATAGACATTAGAGGCAAGTTTCTGAATAGGTTGGGCAGCTTGAAGAGATTGAGTAGTCATCAGAATTTGTAGCAAGCCTATAAAGCAATAGCCAAGAACAGGCAAGTATGGGGCGAATCGTTTATGAAACATTATTGAAACTTTAGTTTTTTCCCCTGGTGTGGCTTTATAATTTGATCATTTCGCATAATAATTTGACCATTAATAATGGTATGAGTTGGCCAGCCGGTTACTTTTTTATTATGGAACGGTGTCCAGCCACATTTTGAAGCAATCCAGCTGTCTTGAATCGTTACCTGCTTGTTTAAATCAACCACTGTGAAATCGGCATCATAGCCAACCGCTATACGGCCTTTCCCAATCATATTATAAATACGGGCAGGCGAAGCGCAAACCAGATCAACCAATCGTTCTAAAGACAGTTTTTTATCAGCGACGTGGTTTAGCATAATAGGCAGCAGTGTTTGCACGCCTGTCATGCCGCTGGGCGATTGTGGGTAAGGCAAGGCTTTTTCTTCTAAGGTATGCGGTGCATGATCAGAGCCAATAACATCAACGACACCATTGCGAATACCACGCCACAAGCCATCTTGATGGCTTTGGCCACGAATTGGCGGGTTCATTTGTGCTTTGCTGCCTAACTCATCGTAACAGTTTTCGGCGTTTAATGTTAAATGTTGCGGTGTTACTTCAACAGTAGCGATATGCTTATAATGCGCTAATAACTCGATTTCTTCAGCCGTTGTAATGTGTAATGTATGCACAGGGCGGTTGGCTTTTTCAGCAGCGTTTAATAGCCTTCTTGTTGCTTTAATGGCTGATTCTTCATCGCGCCAGATGGGGTGGTTATGAGCGCTATCAATTGCTAGGGCCTGCCGTTCAATTAGACGTGGCTCATCCTCGCAATGCACAGCAACGCGGCGGCGGCCATGCGATAAAACCTGATAAAGTGTTTCATCATCGGCCACCAGCAAGTTTCCCGTACTACTGCCCATAAAGATTTTTACACCACAAACACCATCTATGGTTTCCAGTGCTGGCAGGTTTTCTACATTTTCTGCGGCAGCCCCCACAAAAAAAGCGTAGTTTACATGGGCATTGTTGGCGGCACGGTCGAACTTGTCTTGTAACGCTTCTTTGGTAGTGGTTGCCGGTTTTGTATTAGGCATTTCACAAATGGCCGTTACACCGCCTAGTGCCGCTCCGCGCGTGCCAGATTCTAAATCTTCCTTGTATTCCAGGCCAGGTTCCCGAAAGTGTACTTGTGAATCAATAACACCTGGCAAAAGATGCTTGCCAGTCAGGTCTAATTCGTCGTTATGCGATAAACCCTGGCCAATGGCCGCAATTTTGCCGTTCTCTATAAGAACATCAACAGATTCAAACCCCCAAGGCAGGGCAACCGTAGCATTTTTTAAAAGCATACTGTTTGTAAGCAGAAAGCAACGTTTATGTCATCTTTTTTTGTGAAATTTTTTTGAGCCAATAGTCTTTAAATCTAGAACTAAATATATAGAACCCAGATGACTGGCTCTTAATCGTTAAAATTTGTTGTACTAACAACACCTAGTTTTTAGTAAATATTTCTTCGTAACTACTTTATAAACCACCGTATGGGTGAACAAACTATCTTAAGCCATATTGCAGAATTGCGCCGCCGGTTGCTTTATTGTGTTACGGCTTTTGCCCTGGCCACACTACTGTGTTACAGCGTAAAGGAAGAGCTTTACCAATTTCTTGTACAACCTTTAGCCAAAGCTTACGATGGCACGAATAACAGGTTGATCTATACTAATATTACAGAAGCATTTTTCACCTATTTAAAAACAGCCTGTTTTGCCGGGCTTGTTTTATCGTTTCCATTTATCAGTTTTCAGTTGTGGCGTTTTGTGGCGCCGGGGCTTTATAAACAGGAGAGAAAGGCTTTTCTGCCATTTCTATTATTAAGCCCTATACTATTTCTTCTAGGCACTTCCCTGGCCTATTATGTTGTTTTACCCCTTGCATGGGAGTTTTTTCTGGGATTTCAACAAACAGGGCAAGGGAATAATCTTGCCATTGAGCTGGAAGCAAAAGTTAGTGAATATTTTTCACTGATTCTACAAATTTTATTAGCCTTTGGCTTATGTTTTCAGGTTCCTGTTATTTTAATGCTGATGGCCAAAGCGGGTTTAATTACAGCCGCAACCTTAAAATCTAAAAGACGTTATGCAATCGTTATTAGTTTAGTTTTAGCGGCTTTTTTAACACCGCCAGATGTTATTACCCAACTTTTTTTAGCGTTACCGTTGATAATTCTTTTTGAACTATCCATTCTTGCCATTACCCTGATAGAAAAAAAGAGTAATGAACAGAAAAAAACTTAGATTTTTATCCACCTTCTGGCTGGCGCTGTGCGTTAGTATTATCAGCATCAGCGCTATGACATTAGCGATTAAACATTTCGTTGAAAGCGGGAAAATGTGGCCAGCGGTTTTAATGGCAAGTATTGCCACGGCTTTGGCTATTTTATTAAGGACACTTTCTAAAGAAGAAATTGCTGAAAACGCCTTGGCGGAATCTTTGGGTACAGGGGCAAGGCTGGCGCGTCGCTTTAACAAAAAAGACGAAGCCTATCGGCAAGCTTTAAATGCAGAAAAGCTTTATCGCTATTACTTTGAAGCAGCGCCCATTGGTATTATTGCCATTACGAATGAAGGAATAATTGAAAATTGTAATAGTATGTTTGCCAGTCTGGTTAGTAAATCAGCCAGTGATTGTATTGGTAAAAGTTTAGATGTTTTTACCCCCGATGCCGCCGCCTTAATTGCAACAATTAACGAGCACGAAGCGACAGAAATTAATCTGGTCAATCGCATTGTTGAAGCTTACCATGGCAGCAAAAAACTGGATAACAGCCATCAACATGTGGTGCATTTTATTGATATTACAGCCTCTAAACAACTAGAGGAGCAAATGGTACAATCACAAAAAATGCAAGCCGTTGGTCAACTTGCGGGTGGTATTGCCCACGATTTTAACAACCTGCTAACCGCTATTTTGGGTTTCTGCGACTTACTCTTGCAACGCCATACCAGTGGTGACCCATCCTTTGCCGATATTAACCATATTCACCAGAATGCTAACCGTGCCGCTGGGCTAGTGCGACAACTACTAGCCTTTTCAAGACAACAAAAACTAAACCCGCAAGTTCTGAATATCACCGATATTCTGGCAGAACTGGGGCATTTACTACAACGCCTACTAGGCGAGAAAATCACGCTAAACATCCAGCATGCCCGAGATTTATGGGCTGTAAAAGTGGATCGAACCCAACTGGAGCAAGTTATTATTAACTTGGCTGTAAATGCTCGTGATGCGATGATGGATAACCCAAAACCAGGCGGGGAACTTTCTGTTGTAACCGGTAAATTAACGATTATTGAGCCTCGTTCTATTGGCACAGATATTATGCCTGCCGGTAGCTATGCAACCATTCAGGTTAAAGACACTGGCACGGGGATTCCTGCTGATATTATAGACCGAATTTTTGACCCATTCTTTTCGACTAAGGATGTTGGGGCGGGTACTGGTTTGGGGCTTGCTACTGTTTATGGTATTTTAAAACAAACTGGTGGCTATATTGATTTGGAAAGTGTGATGGGGGAAGGAACAACATTTACCGTTTACCTGCCGAAAACGGATGAAGAAGCCAAAATTATTCAAACAAATACAGAACAGTTACAAGATTTGAGCGGTCACGGTGTTATTCTATTGGTAGAAGACGAAGACCCTGTGCGCCTGTTTGGTGCCCGGGCATTACGCAATAAAGGCTATGAAGTGTTAGAAGCGCGTAGTGGCGAAGCCGCCCTAGAATTAGTTAAAAGCCAAAACCCTCACATAGACCTACTTGTTACCGACATCATGATGCCGGTTGTAGATGGCTCCACGCTTATAAAAATCTTGCGCGAGAAAACTCCGGAGCTAAAAGTTGTCTGCATTTCCGGCTATGCTGAAGAAGCTATGCGAGAAAAACTGGAAGAACAATCTGACATTCAATTTCTGGCAAAACCTTTTACTTTAAAGCAGTTAGCAACAACAGTTAAACGAGAGATGGAGCGTTAGAAAATTTTAACTTAGGCTGCCCCAACCTTTAACAATGCGCTTTTGCGTATCTTAACACTTTCACTTTTCAGCTGCCCACAGGCTGCCAGAATATCTTCGCCTCTTGGTTTACGAATGGGCGCCGAAATACCGCTTTGTGCAACAATATCTGCGAAACGATGTATACGGTTATTGCTGCTGCGTTCAAAGTTGCTACCAGGCCAAGGGTTAAAAGGAATCAAATTTACCTTGCTAGGGATATCTTTTAATAACCGCACTAATTCTTTTGCATCAGCATCCGTGTCATTCACATCTTTTAACATAATATATTCAAAAGTAATGCGTCGCGAATTGGAAGCACCGGGGTAATTACGACAAGCGTTTAACAATTCTTTAATCGGGTATTTCTTATTTAACGGCACAATATGGTCGCGTATTTCATTGGTCACGGCATGCAGGGAAATGGCCAAATTCACCTCCAGTTCCTTGCCACAACGTTCAATCATTGGCACTACGCCCGAAGTTGATAATGTAATACGCCGGCGAGAAAGCGAAATACCTTCTGGATCCATCACAATTTTCATAGCTTTGGCAACGTTATCAAAATTATACAGCGGCTCCCCCATCCCCATTAGGACAATATTGGAAAGCAGCCGTGTCGTTCCATCTTGTGGCGTAGGCCATTCATTTAAGGCATCGCGGGCAATTAAAACCTGCCCCACAATATCGTGGCTGGTTAAATTACGCACCATTGCCTGTGTTCCGGTATGACAAAATTTACAGTTTAAGGTGCACCCCACTTGCGAGGAAATACACAAGGTGCCACGATCTTCTTCCGGTATGTAAACGGTTTCTGCCTCATTGCCATCTTCATAACGCACCAGCCATTTGCGGGTTCCGTCCGTAGATTGTTTGGCAATCGTCACCTCGGGGCGTTCGAGCGTAAAATGTTCGTCCAGTTGTTGCCGCACTGGCTTTGCCAGTGTGGTCATCTGTTCAAAATTAGTAACGCCCTGATGGTAAAGCCAGTGAAATACTTGTTTTGCCCGAAAAGCTGGCAGGCCAATAGCGGCTAAAGTGCTGGATAATTCAGCACGCGACAGACCAATCAGTTGACTTTTCATGCCCTACTATAGCCGTTTTAACATTTAAGAACTATGATAATTTTGCAACAAAGCTCTGCTTTTGGCGTAAAACCTGCCTTTCAGACGGTGAATCAGGCAATTCAGGGCTTGACGATCGTATGCGGTATGTTTCAATGCATGAAATCAGTTTAATTATTATAAGGATATACACATGAACAAAAATGAACTAGTAGCAGCGATTGCTGAAAAAGCGGATCTAACGAAAGCGGATGCTGGCAAGGCTCTAGACGCTATCACTGACGCTATTACAGAAGACCTGAAACAAGGTGAAGAAGTTCGCCTGCTAGGCTTCGGCACTTTCTACGTAAGCCGTTCAGAAGCACGCGACGGCCGCAACCCACGCACGGGCGAAACCATAAAAATTAAAGCCAGTAACCAGCCTAAATTCCGCGCTGGTAAAGGTTTAAAAGAAGCTTTAAATTAATAATTATTTTTTTAAACATTACTCTAACCCCCGCAATGTATTTTGTGGGGGTGTTTTTTGGTACCCGTGTCAAGGCGTTTGATATAGAGATTCCAAAATAAAACCGTGAGGGGCTGCGAGCGGCGCAAAATTTCGCTTATGTATGAAGAATACACTGCGCTCAATTTTACTTGCTCTCGCCTCCACACGGATTTATTTTGGAATCTCTATATTAATACCGAATAAAATCGCCTTTATAGCCCAGGATATTAGCAAGGTCGGGGTGCATGGTTAGGTAGATGCCCTGGTTTGAGAATACAGAGGATTCTGTGGGGAGGGTCGTATCGAGAATAGGGATGATGGTGGCGGCGGCGGTGTTATTGATGATGGACGCTGCGGTGTAAGGCTGTGTTCTGAAGTTGGTGTTGTTCAGGATATTGCGTTGCGCGGTGGCTAGGTTATTGGCTAAACCTTGTGTAACGCCCTGGCTTACTTGCGCCACCGTATCAGGCAGTTTAAAGCCGCTGCTGATTGGCCGAGCGGGTATAGCAACAGGCAACAGGGTCAAAACACCATTTCTATAAACAAAGCTATAGTTTCTGGCCGTGGCATCGCTGGCGGTGATGGTATAACTGCCGGCGGGGCTGTTTGAGGTAGCGGGTGTTGTAACATTTAGATTGTTGATAACACTTTCACCATCATTACCCTTCAAACCGGTAACCAGATAGGTAAAGTTAGGGTTAGGCTGACCTACAAGGCGGCTGGCATCATCCACAGCAATGGTCAGGTCAGCCTTGGCAATGCCCAGGCCATTGTTTAGCGTGTTGGCGATAAAGCTATAGTTACTGGCATTCAGCGTGCCCGTGCTAGCCGTGATATCTCTAGTGCCTGCATTGATCTTGTCACTGGCTGAAACAAGGCCAAGCCCTGCAACACCACTAGTGCCCAATGTTTCGCCATTCACAAAGCCGGACAGGGTGTAATCTGCATCATTAAACTGGCTGGCCGTGCCATTATAGGTATAGCTTTGGCTATTGGGGGTTAAGTCTAGACTAGCTTTGAAAATAGTGGCGGTGGTGGTCGCGGTGGTATCGGTCAGGGTATAATTACCCACATCCGCCCCGCTCAGGCTCAAACCAGTGATGTTTACCGTTTTGCCAGTTCCCGCATTCTTATTATCAAAGGCACCGGTAGCCGTGGCCACGCTTAACCCATCGCCATTAATAATACCGGCAAAGCTAGCACTACCCGTATTCAGGCTAGCAGCGGTTAAACCGTCATAGGTTTTGTTAACAGCGGTGATGCCATTGATGGCCGTGATGGCTTTTGGGTTAATGAGATAGTCACCGACCACACTGTTATCTAAAGCGACGGTATAGCCCAGCGACGACGTTAACGAGCCGGTTAAGGTGATATCTTTGCTGGCACTAAAAGCATTCGTTGTATCCGCACTCCCCAGCGCCACGCTATCAATGGCAAAGCCCAAACCGGCGGAAAGGCTGTTGTTAAAGTCTGTAGTGGAATAGCCGTCGGTGGTTAAGGTGCTTACGTCACTGCTGTTCACCCCGTAAGCCGTGCCGAATAGCGTTACAAACTGGCTGTTGCCGTTGTAGGTGTGGGTTTGAGAAAGCGGAATCAGGCGGATGGTGCCATCTGCGGCACTATAGAAAAAGTAATCGCCGCTAAAGCCGCTAACATCATCGCCAAAGTCGATACCGGCTTGTTGCTGGCCGCTGCCGCCGCTGGCTATCAGCAAGTTGCCCAACGTATTGCCGCTGGATAGATCGGTATAAACTGCATAACGACCCGAGCCACTGGCGTTTAGCGCGGTGATGGCAGGGTTATTATTAATAAAGTCTTTGGCACGAATAACCAGGGCTTCGCCAGCCCCTGTTGCAGTAACAGAGCCAGCCGCCCCTAAAATAAAGTCATACAATTCACTATTGAGATTAAAGGCTGCTGTTCCTGCCGATACTGCCCCGCTGACGGTTAAAGTACCGCCGGTAATAATATCCAGTAACCCATTTACTGTGGAGGCTTTTACTTCCAGCGCACCAGTATTCGTGAAATAGCTATTGCCGCCTGCGGTGGCTGCCAGACTAACGGCACTGGCCAGCAGCCGGTTACCAGCAGTACCAATACCGGTTGCACCGTTCGCGACAATATTACGCGCTGTCACCGTGCCCGCCGTGCGGCTAATGGCACCTGTATCAGCCGTTAGGGTTAAATCCTTGCTGGTATTCAGGGTTAAATTACCGTTCAGCGCAATACTATTTCCTAGCAAGTCCACATGATAGCCAGGCGAAGCCAGGTTTATAGCACTGGCAACGTTGATAATATCAGTATTAGTCGCATCGCCAAAAATAACCTTATTAGCGGCGCTAATGCTGTCCAGTTCTGCTTGTGTTAAGTCCAGCCCGCCGGTGGCAGTGCCGAGGTTGATGTTGGTGCCAGGGGTGCGGGGGGTGAAAGTAGACGTTGCCGGTTAGTTGAAAGTGCTACATCATTAATGTCTATTGTATTTGCATCAATAAGAATATCACCTAAAAATGATGAACCTCCCATTATATTAGAACCATTCTGGATGTATAAATCTGGTGAGCCAGTCAAGCTATTAGCTATCAATCTAATAGAATTTGATCCAGTAGACTGTAAAGATGTTCCATCCAGTAAAGCTATACCATAATTATCTATAGTTGAACCTGATACCCCACTGGTGCCATTAAGTAATATTGAGCCAGTGTTAGTTGCAATTGTTGCACCAGAAAGATTAATACCAATAGCATCATCCCCTGCTTGTCCAAATAAAGAAATATTCCCCGATCCTGTAGCACGAATACTTATACTTCCTGTGGAAATAATGCCGTGATGAGCCTGATCACCACCTGACTGTGCAGTACCATTAATAATGATATTGCCTAATCCCGCTGATTCTAAACTAGTACTATTTGTTAAGTATACGCCATAAAATCTATCGGCTTCAGTGCCGCTTACTCTAGTTTGCCCGTTAATGCTTAGTGTCCCGTTTAAAGTCTTAAGAGTTGATTGCGTACCGCTATTATATTCAGATACAATAACTCCATGGTTTAATGGATTGTTTCCTCCAACATTTGCTCCAATACCAATTAGGTCAAGATTTCCAGCCCCTGATACATTAATAGTTGCCCCATCAATATCTATACCATCTGAAAAAATCTTAAAGCCTCCACCTGCTCCCGATAATAGAACATTACCTGAAGTTAATATGTTGACTCTTTCCAACGAGATACCATCAGAGTAATCAGTGCCGACTAAACCTTTACCACGAATTGTAATGTCTCCTGTATTTGCATTCAGAGTAGATTGCACTATTCTAACCCCATTCTTATTGCCAGATGCTCCAAATGCAGCGTTATTGATTGCGATAGCTATATTTTTATCAAGACCTGGATTAGCCCCACCCCCCAACACAATATTCCCCCCATTGCTATTAATATTAAACCCTGTAAGAACAATCGCCCCCGCGCCACTACCATGGCGATCACTGTTTAACACAACATTGCCATTACCCGTACCGCTGTTAGTAATAGCCGTGCTGGCGTGGTTAAAGATAATAGAGCTGTTGGCGCGCAGGGTCGTATTAGCCCCCGCAGAGGCGGAAGCGATGGTAAAGCCAGTAGCGCCATCTAGTAAATCATTAGCCGCGTAAAAAATGGCATTGTTACTGCGGTGTTGTCAAACTGCCCGTTAAAGACTTAAATCCCCACTCGTTGTCCGCACCTGCGCTGCCGCTGCTGTGGTGTTGGCGAAGGTGGATTCGAAATTTGCCAGGTTATAGGTTAGGGCGCTGTTCTGGCTTAGGGTTACTGTGCCATCTGTACCAGCATTGATGGTGCCGAGGCTGGTAACGCCGGTGTCAACGTTCGCCAGGGTAAAGGTGATATCGGTGCCCGCTGTATAGGCGCCGCCATCGGTGGCATCGATGGTTAGGTTCGCCAGGTTGATGGCGCCGCCACTGCTGAAATTAATGGCATTGCTGCCGGTGGTTTTTAAGGTGCCTGCCGCGCCGGTGGCGGTAATATCGCCGCCGCTGGTGATGCTTCACCCCATCGCTAAAAGCGGTGGCATTGCTGTTGATAATATTCAACGTGCCATTGGGGTTGTTGGCGATAAGCTGGCTAGAACTAATAGCGCTTAAATCCAGCGTTGCCGTGCCTACACCGTTTTGTTGCAGGTCAAAAATGCCATCTACGCTAACGGTACCAGTAGTAAGCGTATCGCCTTCGGTGATATACACATCGCCCAGCGCACTAATGGTGCCAAAACTATTCACGTTAATGTTCAGGCGGTTGGATGATGTGCCAATACCTGCACCGGAATACAGGTCTATACTGCTGGCGGTAATGGTGCCTGCGCTTTGGGTGATGCTGCCGGTGCTGTTGGTGGTATTGACCGCCAGGTTATAGGCATTCCCGGTTACATTGCCGCTAAAGATAACATTGTCGTTGATCAGCTCCAGCGCGTAATCGGTGGTGCTGTAGTTTAACGCGCCCACGGTGGTGGTGGACGTCATACCAGTATTATCACCAATATATAGAGATTTATGCAGCGGCGAATGGAACATCGCCAGTTCAGCAGCAGAAAGGTTTATATCACCGGTACCAGTCCCAATTCCGATTGTTTTGGTGGCGGTGTACGGTAAAATCTTTAAAACAGCGTTTGAACTAATAGAGGTGGTACCCGATAAAGCAATATCATTACCTGTCAATGTGGTACTACCGCCATTACTTTTATGATCATAAACCACATTTGCCATGGTGAGGCTACCCGATGTACCCTGAGCCACAAAAACATCAGTGGAATTTTGAGAGGTAATATCAACGGTATTAAGATTTAGGCTGCCATTCACCGCATCTGTTGCGTATAATTGTATTACGCCGCTGGTAATGTCCAGCCCCCCTGGCAAGGCGGTACCATCAATTAAAAATGTACCAATCGTTTGCTCCATTTTAAGTATGCGTGAACTTGGTGCTGCAATATCCCCTGTTAAATTGATAGTATTGTTATAGAGGGTAAGGTTATAATCTTGTGTGCTGTAATCAAGCGCGCCCACGGTGGTGGTGGAGGTGGTTTGCGTGCCAAACCCACCACTGCTATTGCCTATAACCACCGTACCAGGATTCATCATCGCCAATTCAGCTGCTGATAAACTAAAAGCACCTGCCCCACCCGCAATTCCTATATTGGTGGTGTCGTTATAAGGATGAAGGCGTAATGAGCTATTAGAATAGAGGTTACTGCTGCCCGACCAGATACTGTCTTTAAGTTCAAGCAAAAAATGTGTTAGTCAGGCAGTTTTATGGTGCTTATTTAGCATAGGGCAGAAGTTTATCAGGGTTGAACGGCTGTTGGTGTTTTAAGATACCGAAGACAATGTGTAGAAGTTTACGCATTACAGCGATAATGATAACTTTGGGTGGTTTTCCTTTATATTCTAGTCTACTGCAGAAATCAGCAAAATGTTGGTTTTTATTTTTGATGACAAGCGCGGGCATATAAAGGAGTTTACGTAGGGGCGCGGAGCCTATTTTGGAGATATGAGATTTTCCCCTAAGAGACGACCCCGATTGTCGTTCGGCGGGGTTAAGGCCAGCGAAAGCGGCAAGCTCTCTGGCCTGCTCAAACTGTGACAAATCAGGTAATTCTGCCAGTAATCCCAAGGCTGTCAAAGCGCCAATACCTTTAATGCTGGTTAAGTTATCAAACGCCAATTGCAAAGTGCTGTCGTTGCTAATAGTCTTTAATAAGGCTTTTTGTAGGCAATCTATCTTTGTTTGAAATGATTTGATCAGGGCGCGCAATTGCTGCTGAATGATGGGCATTAAGTTGTCTCGTTCCAGCCTATTCTGCAGCATCTGTTGCTGGTTTTTCAACGCTTGCATTGTTCTGTACAACTGCCGCAATTGGCGATGTTCAGCAGATAACGGTTGCCACAATGGTGGGTTTTGTTGCCAGCAAAACAACGCAATCAAGGCTGCATCACTCTTATCTGTCTTTGTGCGGCAACCACGACTTTTGCCAAACGCTTTGATACGGGCAGGGTTGATCAGACTAATTTTATAATCCCGCTCATACAAATAGTCACACACCGCCTCACTATACCAACCCGTTGCCTCCAAACCAATATGAACGCCTTCTATTGACTGCCCTTGCAGCCATTGGTGCAACTGCTTAAAACCAATGACTTCATTGGGAAATATCTTATGTTGCTGCCTTTGTTCTCCTGATAATAAACACACGTCTAGCTTATCTTTAGATACATCTATCCCCAAAATACGCTTGTTCTCCATACTACTAACCTCTACTATTTTATTACATTGCAAAAAAAACATGTACGGCTAACCTTATGAATACTGGCTCCTATGCCTCCAATACTGTCCTGCCTCACACATGCTCGAAAAGGAGAGATGCGGTATCTGGTCAACAGCCTCGCAGGCACAGAGCTTTTACGGCTTCTCTCCCCTCTTCTACCAACAATTAGCTAATTGCTTGGCTGTTTTAAAGATATAAGAGCATATCGTTGGCCATCAATACTAAGTGACCACCATTACTATTATGACTAATGGTGGTGTCTACTAAACTGATGCTGCCACTGGTGCCATATGCATAAATTTTGTCACTAACTGAACCATCCGTTGAAATATTTGCATTGTTTAAGACAATTGCCCCATTAGTTGTATCTGTTGCTAATATCTCTACTCCTTGACCCTCTAAATTCACATTACTTATATTTAAAGCCCCAACCCGCTGCGTTAAACGAATTTCATCACCACTTTTCATGGTGATATTGCCCAGCAGTGTGATGGTATCGCCTTCCAGATATAGATCAAACTGCTCGTTAATGCCGGTGCTGCTGAAATCTAGGGCAGTGGCGGTTACATTACTGGCATTCCCTATGATGCGTAATTCATTTTGAGGGTTCAGGGTTTCTAGCTCGGCGTTGCTGATAAACAGGGCGTTGGGGTCAGTGGCCGTTGTGCCGCCAATTTCAACATTTATACCAGGGGAATAGGGAGTAATCTCGATTTCATCAAGTTCGCGGGTGCCCGTAAGATCGCCAATGTTGGATAATGAGTCTATGTCGAATTGATTGGCTGTAAAGTTGAATGTTCTATCTTCTCTACCACTGATATCATCAATTTCAGTATTGATGATATCAATCCTTCCATTAGTGCCTTTTGCCGTGGCATTGAAATCTTCTTCTACTTGTAACTTACTATTTTCCAGAATGATGGAACCGTTAGCAGTGTCGTTAGCCTCTAAAAATATAGATTCCTCTGCATCTATTTCAAAATTCCGGATAGTTAGATCGCCAGTGTTGCTGGTGATGTTAATAGAATAGTGATCCTGGTTCCTTGTTTGAATTAAACTACCGGATGATTGATGTGCGAGCAGGCTTACATCTGTTAAATCAATTTCGCCACTACCGTTTTCTATTACAATAGTGCCTGCTTCTAAGGCAATATTTGATAAAGATAAGTTACCGGATAAACCTTCAATTTTAAGCTGTTTATCATTTTTTACTGTAATATCGGCAAAATTAAAATCATCGTTAAAGAGCGTAAAATCAATATCATAAGCACTAGTATCAATCAAATTCATAGACGTTGTGCTATCGATTTTCGGCCCACCGTTACTAGTACTTGGATTACCAACAACAAGTTCATTAGCCGTTATTTTTGGCAGTAACGCTGTCAGATCATATTGCACATCCCCACTAGCACCATTCAACCCTATGGTTCTGCTGGCTGTTTCAGGGGATAATAATAAGTGCGAGGCGCTGCCGGCATTTACCGAATTAAAACTAGTGGTGCCATCAGCAAATATTCTAATATCGGCACCACTATTGCCACCGTTATTAGTGGTGTCTAGATGCCCCAGCGTCACATTCCCGCTTTTTGCCCGAAAGATTAGCGTGCCGCCATTGGTGCGAATGGTATCATTCACATCGGCCATAACAATATCACCGCTTACGGAGGTGTTGAAGGTTACATCATACGCCCCAATACTGAAAATATTATCATTGGTGTTGTCACTAATGGTAATCAGGTTATCAGCCTGGAACGTGGTGTTGGCGGCAATGCCTTCCAGGTCGCCTTCATTCAGGGTTAATGTGGCGGGGTCGAAGAGAATATTGCCAGTTTCGCCATTCTCTGCTGTTAAATCATAGGTACCACTGGAAAAGTCCAGTGTTTGCTTACCGGATACTTCTGCAAAGCCACCATTACCTATGTTTTTGCCACCCTTTGCAGATAGTTTACCTTTAAATTCTGTATGCCCCTCCGCCCAAACAACGATGTTACCGCCATCCCCCTGTTCCGTGGCATTGGCGGTGATGGTGGCTGTTTCGGTAATTTTGGTGGTTTGCGCGGGGGGCAGCGGTATTTTACTAAATTGGATATTTGGGTTGTTGCCCCCCTGATAATCCCCGCCAATAAGAATGGTGCCACCACGGGTTTTACCATCAACTTTTATGCTGCCGGAAACTTGCACTGTTTCGGCGGTGGCCGTGATGGTGCCGCCTTTGCCGCTGGCATTATTAGCGGTTACGTTGCCTGATACGTCCAGTTGCCCATCATGGGTATTGTTTTGGATAACAATCTTACCACCCGTTTGATTGATGACAGGGGCGGTGAGCTCCCCTTTAATCTGAATCAGGCTGTTAACCGCGTTTCTAGCGGCGGCGGCGGTAATACTGATGGTACCGCCATTAGCCATCACTTTACCAGTGTTTTTAACCACTTGCTGTTTAATGGCATCGCTGGCGGCAATGTGCAGCAGGCCATCGCCATGTAACGGCAGCGGGGGAACTCACCGCCCCGGTTATCAGCAACCAAGCCGGTATTATACGCCTAAGCAATGCTAAGGGTGTGACACAGACGGGTGGTGCTATTACGGCTAAGGGTGGTAGCGTTACGATTGACAGTAACGCCATTCATCAAACCGGTATTGTGGATGTTAGCGATATAGGCGATGCGGGGAGTGTTACCATCAATGCCAATACTTTATATCAGTCTGGTACAGTTAAAGCCGATAGTAGCCATGCCAAAGGCGGCACGGTTACCTATGCCACCCGCAAGCATTATGTGGATACGCAAAATGCCGTTACCGATGTAAGTGGTAAAACCGGTGGCGGTAGTATGGCGATTGGTCAGATCGCGGGCAGCAAAGCCACGGGCACGGTTTACAGTTCTGGCACATTAAAAGCCAATAGCAGCCATGCCAAAGGCGGCAATATCACCATGACCGGTGAACAGGTACGATTGGTGCACAGCACCATCACTGCCGATGGAGCCACCGGCGGCGGTAAGATCAAAGTGGGTGGCGCCTATCAGGGCGGTGCGGGCGTGGCCAAAGCCGATGAAGTGTTAATCAGCCCCGGCACCACGCTATCCGCCAATGCCACCAACAATGGTAATGGCGGGCGAGATTATCGTTTGGTCAGATGGTGACACCTACGGCAAAGGCACCTACAGCGCCATGGGTGGCATCAACGGCGGCAACGGTGGCCTGGTTGAGTTCTCTGGTAAAGAGAATGCTGCTTTTGATGGTACTGCCTATACCAAAGCCAGACACAACAGCGGCACCAATGGTACGTTACTACTAGACCCTAAGAATATTATTATTGATGATGCTACCGGGGTGTTTCCGCAGTTTGAATACCTCAACCCCACACCCAATGCAGGAGACTTGTTCGGTGATTCTGCCGTTGAAGCAGGGCTGGGTGCAACATTGGCAATTACTGATCCTGGTGATGACGCCATAGCTACTGATGCAGGTGCTGTTTATTTGTACAATAGGGTGACGGGGGCGCTTATTAGTACGTTGACGGGGAGTGCAGCAGGAAATGAGGTTGGTCAAAAAACCAGTTATTCAGCTGTTGAAGAGCTTGGGGTAAAATCCCTATCAAATGGTAATATTATTGTTAGAAGTCCTTTTTGGGATAATGGTGCTATAAATGATACCGGTGCGGTAACTTGGATGAATGGTATCACTGGTCAAACATCTAATGGTCTGTTTGTCGTTAATGCCGGCAATAGTCTTGTCGGCAGCTCAAGCTTTGATAGACTTTCCACAACACTTTCCATCCATCCGGGTATTGTTGACTTAGGAAACGGAAATTATGTTGTTAATACACCGTATTGGGACAGTGGTGCTGTTATTAATGTAGGGGCTGTAACTTGGGGAAATGGTACAACGGGTATTCAAGGCACTATTAACTCTACGAATAGTTTAGTAGGAACAGTTGCAGGCGATGCTCTCGGACGTAATGGAATAAAAGTTTTAACAAACAACAACTATGTTATTAGCAGCCCATTATGGGATAATGCAAGTATAGTCAATGTTGGCGCTGCCACTTGGGGCAATGGTTTAAGTGGGGTGGTAGGGTTTATTAGTCCTACTAATAGTCTTATAGGTAGTCAAAATAATGATCTAGTAGGTTTCATTGTTACTGTATTAACAAATGGCAACTATGTGGTTGGAAGTTATAACTGGAGAAATGGATCTAATGCAAATGCCGGGGCGGCAACCTGGGGGAATGGCCTTAGTGGCATAGTAGGGGTAGTTTCTCCTGCCAATAGCTTAGTTGGAACACAGGCGAATGATTCTGTCGGTTATGGTGTACATGCTTTAACTAACGGCAATTATGTAGTTAATAGTTATAACTGGCGTAACGGTACCTTTAGTAGTGCTGGTGCTGTCACTTGGGGAAATGGATTAGGTGGTACAGTAGGGGCGGTATCTGCTTCTAATAGTTTAGTAGGCGGAAAAGCGTCTGATGGATACTATACACTAGTTACCCCGCTAACTAACGGGAATTACGTAGTAAGAAATTACTATCGTAACAATGGTAGTATTGTCAATGCGGGCGCTGTCACTTGGGGGAACGGCTCAGGGGGAACAGTAGGCAGTGCAACTGCTGCCAACAGCTTAGTAGGAAGTAAAACGAACGACCAGGTTGGTAGCGGAAGTGTCATAGCTTTAACCAATGGAAACTATGTTGTTGGTAGTGGTTCTTGGGATAATGGTGCAATAGTTAATGCAGGCGCTGCGACGTGGGGTAATGGTAATGGTGGCACTATCGGAACGATTTCTTCGGCAAATAGTCTGGTGGGAAGTAAAGCTAATGACCAAGTTGCAAGCCAGTTCAATAGCTTGACTGCACTAAGCAATGGTAACTATACGGTAAGCAGTATTAATTGGGATAATAACACAGTTGTCGATGCTGGTGCAGTGACTTGGAGTAGTGGTATCACAGGTATAACTGGTTTAGTTTCTACGGCAAATAGTCTGGTAGGAACACAAACTAATGATAGAGTGGGGTCACAGGTTCGTGCCCTAAGTAATGGAAACTATGTTGTTTTTAGTTATGATTGGGATAATGGATCTGTAATTGATTCAGGTGCCGTAACTTGGGGGAATGGCAGCACAGGAATAACAGGTATAGTATCCCCTACTAATAGCCTTGTAGCCAATACCCCCAATTCACGCGTTGGTTTTTTTAGCAATAGATTTATTGAACTTCAAGATGGGAATTATTTAATTACTTCAATGCAATGGGATAATGGTGCAATTAATGATGCTGGTGCCATTACTTGGGCAGATGGTACAAAACCTATTACTGGCATTATTAATGCGCAAAATAGTATTTTAGGAAAAACTGCTAATCAGGATGCTGGTACTTCTGGCTATAATATCCTTCCAACTAGTGATAACGGTTTTGTGTATTTTGACAACATAAATCACACCGGCGTCATCGCCGGCCTGCCCGACGCCAACATGCTAACCTTCAACCGCGCCGAAGCACAAGACATCACCATCACCAGCAGCGCCCTTACCCGCCAGCTAGATGCTGGCACTAACCTCACCCTACAAGCCAACAACGACATTACCATTAACAGCGCCATTACCGCTAACAACCCCTCCGGCAATGGCGGTGACCTAACCTTTCAGGCCGGGCGCAGCATTATTGTGAATGGGGCGATTACCACGGATAGCGGTAATTTAACCCTGCAGGCCAACACTGGCACCGCCAGCGGCACTATTGACGCCTACCGCGATGCGGGGGCGGCCAATATTAACCTGAATGCCAATATTAACACCGGCACCGGCAGCTTTTTGGCCTGGCTGGATACGGGCTTGGGGCTAACCAATAATACCGCCGGTAGCATTGATATTGGTACCAGTGGATCTATCACGTCCAGTGCAACCGGTAAGGCCATTACGCTGGCTAGCAGCAACACTTTTATTAACCAAAACACTGGCTCCCCCTTTAGCACGCCAAATGGTTATTACCATATTTACAGCAACAGCCCACTGACCGATACGCTCAATGGCTTTGTACGCCCCAACAAACGCTATAATATCAGCTATGGCGATGATGTTAGTAGCTATGGTACCGACTATTTCTTCTACAGCATTGCCCCCACGCTAACCTTAACCGCCGATACCCAAACCTATACCTATAACAGCCTGAACCAGCTGGATGGCACCGCCTATAGTCTGGCTGGTTTTATTGACGGCGATGACGAAACCGATCTTAGTGGATCTGCCAATTTAATAACAGCAGACGGCACCAATGCCGGTACCCGCGATATTACTGTTGCGGCCGGTACACTGGCCGGGCTGGGCTATAGCTTTACCACCAACAACACGCCAATCAACGAACTCACCATTAATAAGGCTGCCTTATCGTTCACTAGCCTAAACCAGCACTACACTTATAACGCCACAGGCAGCCAGTTTAATACCAATGCCTTTAACACTGTTGGCCTGCAAGGTAGTGATACACTGGCCGGACAATTGGCCGGAACTGTCACTGTTCAATCAGCCGATACCATCACCGCCACCAACGGCACGGCTCGTCTGATTACCGTTAATACTACAGGCGCTACATCCAGCAACTATAGCTTTGCCACCACGAATACTGGCCAGTTAAGTATTGATAAAGCCTCTTTATCGTTCACTAGCCCAAATCAGAACTATACCTATAACGCTACCGATAACCAGTTCGATAACAATCGCTATAGCGTTAGCGGTTTACAGGGTAGCGATACACTGGCTGGTCAGCTTACCGGCACTATAGCTGTTGATGCCTCTAATAAAACTGCAGCCACCAATGGTAACCCCCGTACCATTCGCTTTACTGCCAGCGGCGCGAACAGTCAGAACTATCTGTTGAGTTTTACAGAAAGCGGCCAGCTCACTATCCAGCAGGCATCACGTACTGTTATAGCGGCTAATGCTAGCAAACTTGCGGGCACGGCTGACCCTGACGCCTTTCTCTATAATCTAGATACACCCTTGTTCGGTGCCGATACATTCAGTGGCACCCTAGCCCGCGCACCCGGGGAAGGAACTGCGGATTATGCTATCGTTCAGCATACGCTAGACAACAGTAATTATGATCTAACCTATGCGCCAGGCGTTTTTAGTATCATGCCTGCTACTCTCCCTGCCAAACCCATCAAACTGCTCCCCCTCCCCAATACTGTTCGTAGAACCCCGGAAACAAAAATTGCTGAAATTAATATGCAAAATGTTGTCTTTGGCAAACTATATACAGCGCGTGGCAGAAACAACACCGCCGGCAACATGTGGCCATCATTATCAAACCCTCTGATACCCCCTTTACAAAGCAGTTTAACCCTTGAACCTACCCTAGCCAATTGGCTGGAATACCCCCCCAATCAAAACATCCTAACGCCCTAGCTTGTGCCCGGTTAGGGCTGGGGGCTCTTTCGCTAAACCCACCCACGGCCAGTATTTTTAATTTGTGCGCGGAATAAATACGTATAACAATTGAAGTGCTATAAGCAAAAATGCGGACTTTCAAATGAACGCTCTAAAAAATAAGGAAAAACATGGATTATATATTTATCATTGCGGGGCTTGTGCTTCTTTTTGCTGGCGGCGAAGCACTAGTTCGCGGCAGTGTAGCAATTTCTAAATAACTGGGTATATCCACAATTCTGATAGGTGTCGTTGTTGTTGGCTTTGGAACATCAACACCAGAACTGCTGGTATCTGTAAAAGCTTCGTTAGCTGGACAACCCGATATTGCACTTGGCAATGTTGTGGGCAGCAATATTGCCAATGTTCTTCTTATTTTGGGTATTGCCGCTCTTATCACGCCGATTATCTGCAAGGAAAAAGCCATTCATCGTGATGCTTTGGCCGTCTTAGCGGCAAGTGCCTTATTATTCGGTCTAACGTATCTAAAGGTTTTATCCCCCCTTATTGGCTGTCTAATGCTTATTATGCTCGTTGGTTACCTGATTTATTGTTATCGGGCAGAACGCAAATCAACGATCATGCCGGTATCTGATTTGCCTTTAGGTAGTGAACATGGCAATGCACTCCAAGAGGCCGGGAGCCAGGCAGGGCTTGCCATATCAATAGTGATGAGTGTTAGCGGTATTGCCATGCTGGTTTTTGGTGCTGATTTTCTGGTTAAGGGCGCAAGTAATATTGCGCGAATCTATGGCGTTTCTGAGGCCACAATAGGACTATCTCTGGTGGCGGTTGGAACTTCGTTACCAGAACTAACCGCTTCTATTTCAGCCGCTGTTAAAAATAATTCCGATGTTATTATCGGGAATATTCTGGGAAGTAATTTATCTAATATTATGTGTATTCTGGGCGTTACTGCGATGATTAAGCCAATTCCGCTGGATGGAAAAATTACAGCCTTTGACGTTCCCTTCGCTCTCATTGTTGCTGGCGTTTCCGTAGGTGTAATTCTGGTATTTAGGAAATTCGGAAAACTGACCGGTCTGTTGTTTCTGTTAAGTTATATCGCTTATATCGCGTGGATGTACGGAAACTCCTGAACTGTCATTGCGAATAACGAAGTGTGACGGCCACCCCTAGAAGGCTTTTTTTGGTGTATTCCCTCGAAACGGTGCCACTATACGCGAAACTTGAAGGATGTTGACGGCATGGATGTAAAGTTATTGACGCCCTAGAAGCCTGTGTTATGATGATAACTGAACTTATGCAGTCAAAGGTATTTATGAAAAAACTAGCATTTCTTTCGATGTCATTATTGTTAGCCGCGTGCACAACGAATCCATATGCGCTGTCTATTCATTCTACAGACGGAGAAGCATACTCTGCAAAGGGTACTGTCATTTCTGTAGAAGATGATGGTGATTTCGTCATGGAAACACATGGTAAGACACTATTCGTAGATGTGAAAGACGGTATGAGTGTTGAGCTAGGTGATCGTGTTATCGTTGGTGGTTTTATTGATAACGATGATGATACAGAAGCAGCAGAACTTGATGCAGATCGCATTAGCGACTGGTCACATGGACATTCTAAGCATGGTCACGGCGATCATGATCCACATTCCGCGCATCCGCATCACTCAGACAAGTAACGAACACTCCCGGCGGCATTAAACATGAAAGGGTTCCTTTTTGATGATATGTCATCAAGTATATAGTCGCAGTTCCATAATGGGGTTTATGTAACTTTAGAAAGTAAAGCTTTTGATTTTTCTCAGTATTGAGAGCGGAAGTTTTAGAATTAGTTGAGAGACAGTATCAAACCGATGGATACAGAAGATAGGAAGTAAAAATTGTTAGTTTTAGTCTTTTATGATATAGTTAACTGATTATGGAAGTTTTTATTGGAGTCGTCATAGCCTTAGGAATAATTACAGCTACAGTAGCTTTTTCGTTTTGGAGAACAAATAAAACTGAACTCCAGCTTGATGAATCCTCATCCAGTTTAGGCAGAAATGGGTATGAAGGGGGGCATCAGTCAAATTATGACTGTTTTAATGGAGATGGAAATAGTCACGGAGGTTGCGACTAAATTGCTATAAATGGACTAACCTGAACAGAATTGGTAATTTTGTTCGAGAGTGTTCGACAAACTGTGTCAATCCAATAAACAAGAACTGAAAGGATTGAGACATGAACGATATAACAGAATTAGAAGCAAAGATTATAGAGGGTTTGCGGAGTGGTAAGCCGATGGTGGGTAAAGATGGTGTTTTGACACCATTGGTGCAGCGTGCAGCGCAAGCGGCGTTGGAGGGTGAGATAGAGAGCTATCTTGGCGAAGAAGGTACCAAAAGTAACCGCCGTAATGGCTATACAAAGAAGCGTGTGAAGAGCGCGAGCGGCAGCTTTGATTTGGCGACACCGAGGGATAGAGAAGGTGGTTTTGAGCCGCAGCTTATCAAGAAGCGACAGACGGTATTAGCGGAAGGATTAGACAACGCGATATTGGGATTATATGCGTTGGGCAACAGCTATAGCGGTATCCGGGAGCATATGATTGATACGTATGGCGTAGAGGTATCGAATGCGACCATTAATGCTGTCACAGACAAGTTACTGCCCGAGATAGGAGAATGGCGCTCAAGGCCATTGGAGACGGTTTACCCGGTCGTATTTTTGGATGCGATTCATTTCAAGGCACGAGAAGATGGGCGCGTTACAACGAAGGCAATTTACAGTGTGATGGGTATAGACCAGATAGGGCATAAAGATATTTTAGGCTTGTATATTGCCGACAGTGAGGGCGCAAACTTCTGGGCAGGGGTGCTAACAGATTTGAAGAACCGCGGAGTGGAAGATATTCTCATAGCCTGTATAGACGGCCTAAAAGGCTTTCCAGAAGCCATAGAAAGCATCTTTCCTAAAACCAGTATTCAGCTGTGTGTTGTGCATCAAATACGCAACTCATTGAAATATGTTTCTAGTAAATACCAGAAAGAATTTATGAAAGATTTGAAGCCTGTTTATCAGGCCTCCAGTAAAGATATTGCGGAACAAAAGTTGCTGGAACTTGATGATAAATGGGGGCAAAAATATGCCCTAGCCCTCAAATCCTGGCACCATAACTGGGAGCATATCAGCCAGTATTTTCAGTATGATACCAATATCCGAAAGCTGATTTATACGACGAACCCTATCGAAGGCTACCACCGCCAAGTCAGAAAATACACCAAATCCAAAGGCGCATTCACTAGCGAAAATGCGTTGCTAAAACTGGTATTCTGTGCCATCAAAAACATAACAAAAAAGTGGCAGGCACAGCCACTGCAAAACTGGGCTCTCGCAATATCTCAACTCGATATTGCTTTCCCTAACAGACTGCAACTTAACACGGTTGCTAACTGATCTTGACACAGTTTAGCGAACACTCCCAAATGGAGTATCCAACGCCAACATCCGCATTCTCGCAAACTCCCTAGACTTTGCCGACGACACACCCGACCCCACCAGCTTTGACATCAACAACACTGATTTTATTACTCGCCTGCAATCCAATCTCGCTGGCGGCGATGTCACCCTCATCTCCACTGGCGCCGACATCCTCTGGAGCAACCCTTTCAGCACCACAAACACCAACGCCCTAACCATCGGTTCTGTCGGCAATGTAACCCTAAACAACACCTTCAATAGTGCTGGTAAGATCAATGTATTCTCAGGCTGGGATAGCAGCACAGGGCTGGGAAACGCAGATGGTTCGTTTAATCTGGCAACAGCGCGTTTAACAGCTGCCGGGGCAGGGAAAGATTTAATCCTTGGTAACAGTGCTTCCCTGACCAACAGCGCAGTTGGTGATAGTATTCTGTTGGGCGCCGCCAATAACTTTATTAACAACAACCCCTCTACCACGACTATCTCCACCCCCAATGGTCGTCACTTAGTTTATTCCACCAACCCGGCCAATGACACACTAGGCGGCATCGTCCGCGCCAACAAGCGCTATAACATCAGCTATAGCGATGATATATCAGCATTTTCAGGCAGTCATTTCTTCTATTCCATTGCCCCCACTTTAACCCTGACAGCTGATAACCAAGCTTACACCTATAACAGCAGGGCCAGCCAGTTTGATGACACGGCCTATAGTGCTAGCGGCTTTATTGATGGGGATACGCTATCAGCGTTATCTGGCGCGGCAACACTCTCTGCAACAGATAAGATCAATGTCGGCAACCGCGATATTTCAATTGCGGTGGGGAGTCTGGCCGGTTTGGGGTATAGCATTGTTACTGATAACACCCCCACCAATGAACTGACCATCAATAAAGCGGCTTTAACACTTACCGCCAATGCCAATCAAAGCAAAGTCTATGGCGATGCTGAGCCTGCCAGTTATGGCTATAGCATAACCAGTGGCAACCTGTTTGGCAGTGATACGTTTAGCGGCGCATTGGCTAGAACGGCTGGCGAAAATGCAGGCTTATATGCCATCAACCAGGGCAGCTTAACAGCGGGTGGTAATTATAGTCTTAGCTATAACAGTGCTGATTTTGAGATTAGTAAAGCGTTACTAACCCTAACACCTAACGCCCAAAGCTATACCTATAACACCAGCAATAATCAGTTTAACAATACAGCCTATACCTTGAGCGGTTTTAAGTTCAGCGATACCGCCAGTGTTGTAAGCGGTAGCGGCCTTGTCTCAGCCAGTGATAAAGTCAATGCAGGTACTAGAGATATCACTGCTAGCACGGGCACCCTGAATGCCAGTAACTATAGCTTCATCGCCAATAGCCTGAACAATGGCCTGGGCATTGCCAAAGCCAACCTAACCATTGATGTGAACGATGCTAGCCGCCAGGTTGGGCAGCCGAATCCTAACTTTACCTATCTGGTCGCTGGTCTAAAAGGCAGTGATGCTGAAAGTGTTATCAACAATCTAAATGTTACAACACCTGCTACCTCAAACAGCCCCGCTGGTACCTATGCCATTACCGCGCAAAACGCCCAAGCCCAAAACTATAGCTTTACCTACCAAAACGGTATCTTAACGTTGTTACCAGTAACGCCGCCATCGCCGAATCAGCCCATTACCACGGCTATCAACCTGCCTTCCACCGTAGAGCAAGTTAGCCAGAACATTAGAGGATCACGCGGTAGCAATGATCTAACCAATAACAGCTTCAACCCCCTCAACCGCAGTAATCCTTACAACACTGCCGCCAACTTCATTAACAAAACAGTCTTCCAAAAAGGCATCATCCCTGTCGCCACCGACATAACAGATATTATCATTGATAAAGACACCCTCAACAACAACCGCCTTATTATGCACCCAGAGCTTGCCAAAAAGCTGGGGTATACGGAAAAGTTTATTGAGTATTGATTAAGTGACTGGTTCTTACTAGCATTTTGCCAGAGGACGCTAGAGCACTTTCCACTGTCTAATTTTTGGGGTTCACCTCAGCCACTGTACACGCACGTAATTTTTCTTTCAACATATTGGGCTCAAATGGTTTGGCTAGATAGTCTGTTGCGCCAGATTCTAGACAGCGTTGGCGATCGCCCATTAGGGCATTGGCGGTTAAGGCGATGATGGGTGTTGGTTTAAGTTTTTTTTGCTTTTCGTGGCTGCGAACTTTTTGCATTACCTCATACCCATCCATGCCGGGCATACGAATATCCAACAGGATTGCAGCATAGCCATGTTGTTCTTTACAAACAGCATTCACGGCCTCACACCCGTTTCGAATTACTGTAACCTCATAACCAAGATCTTCCAGCATCATATGCGCGATAAGGACATTTGGCTCATGGTCTTCCACCAATAAAATAGATTTACCAGAGCCAGCTTTAGGGTCTAGTAAATCAGGGGAATTATTATCCAAGATTTTATTAGCGTTACTTTGCTGCAAGGTTGTTTTACTAGATGGCAATGGTAGCCATAGACGGAATGTAGAGCCTTTGCTCATAACGCTATCTACTTTTACAGTGCCCTGCATAAGCTCTACTAACGATTTAACAATCGATAAACCCAGGCCGGTTCCCTCGAAACGACGAGTATTACTGGCATCTGATTGAATGAACTTGTCAAAAATAAGCGTTTTTTTATCTTCAGGAATGCCAACCCCGGTGTCTTGAATTTCTATCTCAACACCACCTATTGCGGGGCATTTAGTATTAATTGTAATACTTCCATCAATCGTGAATTTGGCAGCATTCCCAGCCAGGTTTAAAATAATTTGCCGAATGCGATTAACATCGCCAATAAATTGCCGGTTGGTAACTTTATCTAGCTCCAGGTTCAATTGAACCTTATTATTAAGGCGCGGCGTTATAACGCGTGCAATATCTTGTATAACATCGTCCAGTTGAAACGGCTGTGGATAGAGAGAAAAACTTTCAGACTCAATTTTTGAAATATCTAGAATGTCACTGATTAATGCCATAAGAGACGTCGAACTACTTTTTAGCGCTGCATACATCTCTTTGCGCTTTTCATCAGATAAATCAGAAGAATAGTCTAAAATATTAGCAATACCGACCACTGCATTCATAGGGGTACGAATTTCATGGCTCATCATGGCTAAAAATTCTGATTTCAATTTGTTTGCATGTTCTGCATCTTCCAGCGCTTGCTTTAGCTGAGAAATATCTATGACGGTGCCCACAACCCGCACAGGCTGATTATTTTCAAAATATGTCTGCCCCATGGCAGAAATCCAACGAGTTTTTTGATCTTTTTTGTTAATAACCCGATATTGCAAACTCAAGTGACCATCACCATTCGGATCCAGGGCTTTTTCTACCAACTCATTAACTTGGCTATGATCATCAGGGTGTAAGCCTTCTAGAAATATTTCATAGTTAACAGGCGTGTCTGCATCAAGCCCCCAAATTTCGCGCACCCGATCATCCCATTGAATGGTATTATTTAATGGGTCAAAGTCATAAATTCCCAGTTCTGCCGCATTTTTTGCCAATCTGAAAGACTGTTCACTTTCTAATAAATTACGCTGATTCAAATCATTGCGTAATACAGTGGATAGTAGATTGGCAACGGCCATTACAAAATTTGCGTCGTCTTCTGAAAAACGGTGCGCCTCGGTAGAATGAACCCCTAACACGCCATAGGCAGGGTCTGTATGATTAATAATACAGCTTATACCACTTTTTATGTAGTGATCTTCTAACAATGCTGGTGCATGAAACCTTTTTTCTTTCCGTAAATCATCAACAATAATAGGTTCTTGGGCATTATAAGTGAAACCTGCCTGAGAATCTAAATCATCTGTTACAGTGGCCTTACCAACTAGTCCATCTTGCCATCCAACACCTGCAACCATTAAAAAATTATTTTCTTGAGGTTGGTAATGTAAAACCTTGCAATATTCTACATCCAGTACATGGGCAATTTGCCGCACAGCCTGATGCATTAAGTCTTCCGGTTTTATATCCGTTAAAGCTTGCAGCCCTAGCTTTGCCACCACCGCTTGTTGTTGTTCGCGTTTTTCTGCCCGATGGGACAACTCTTTGATTTCGGTGATATCATGAAAAGTAATAACCACCCCGTCAATGCGCCGGTCTTCTGTGCGGTAGGGGTTAATTTGACGAATGTACCAGCGCTTGCCGTATCCCGATTTCACCTCTTTGCGAATGGTTTTAAAATCGTGCAAAACAGTCTGGGCTTCTTCCATTAGGTTATCATCAACCAGATCGCGGCCAAGGCTGGAAATTTTCCTGTCTAGGTCACGTGGCCCCATTTTTAACAGCCGTTCGGCTTCCTGGGTATAACGTTGAATACTTAGGCTTGTATCCAGGAAAATAGTGGCAACCTTGGTGCTGGAAATAAAGTTTTCCACATCATTATTGCTTTGTTGCAAAGCTTCAATTTTTTCCTTTAACTGACTGTTTACGGTACTAAGCTCTTCATTTAATGAGCGTAATTCTTCTGAACTGGCTTCCAACTCTTCGTTTGCTGACTGTAACTCTTCATTGGTGGAAAGCGTTTCTTCATGAGCAGCTTTTAACTCTTCGGTGCTTGTTTCAAGTTCTTCGATGGTGTTTTGCAACTCTTCCCTGGCTTCAAGTAATTCTTGATCCAGGTGCTGCATGGTTTCATTTTGTTCATTGCTTGTAGACTGCACAGCAGCCTCTGGCTTTGTGTCTAGTATTTTCCTAAAAGAAATACCGATGGCATTTTCTTCAAAAAAGTTCTTATCTTCTATAGGGGCAACGGTAATGTAATAAGAGGTTTGATTATCATCGCCTTTTATGATGGCGGTGTAGGAAATAGGCTCTTGTTCCTTGCGCACTTTAAAGAGTGTGCTGCGTATTCTGGAACGCCAGTCTGGGCGTACTGTCTGAGAAAAATCGTTGCGCGGCTCACCACTCGGTACCACCATAAAAGGTGTTAAATCGCCATGATTGTATAAAATATTATCGTTACTGCCCAGAACCACTGTCGGTGGTTGGAAGGTAGACAGCAATGCGCGGCGAATTAATTCCCCGCGCGAAGCATTACCAGATTTTCTAGCTTTTTGCTCGTTATATCCTTGATTTATGCTGCTTGGCTTAGCATGCACTTTTAGCTGGTGTAGCAATTGACGACGATCGGTCTCATTACCAATTTTTTGATACAGCCGCCATTTTTTGGAAATACTTTTAAACATTTCCTGTCGGTTTCCCAATGTTTCTGAACTACCTAGAAATAAATATCCATTATCATTTAATGCAAAGTAAAAAGAGTTCAAAACATGTTCCTGAACCTCTTTTTTTAGGTAAATCAATAGATTACGACATGTGATAAGATGCATTCTAGAAAATGGGGGGTCGTTGGCAACGTTTTGGCTGGCAAAAGAAACTAAGTCGCGCACATGTTGTTTAATTTGATAATGATCTTTATCTAATCGGGTAAAATACTGCTCTAAATAATGTTTTGGAATTTCGCCAATAATACTGTGAGGATAAACACCACGGCGGGCAATTTTGATGGCGGCGTCATCAATATCGGTGGCAAAAATCTTGACATGATTTTGCTTACGCGCTTTTTTAAGGCCGTCAGAAAGTAGAATAGCCAGTGAATAAGCTTCTTCACCAGATGCGCATCCTGCTACCCAAAGTCGAATATCTTCGTTTTTTTGAACATTTTGAATAATATTCGCAATAGCTGTTTCCTCTAGTAATTCAAAGGCTTTGCTGTCTCGAAAAAAATCAGTGACATTAATTAACAAGTCACGGGTTAGCTGCTTTCGTTCGTTTACATCGTTGCGCAATCGTTCCAGATAATCGGCATAGCCTTGAACACCAATTAAACTCATACGTCGCGCAATACGGCGTAAAACGGTGCCGGGTTTATATTGACGCAGATCAAACGATTCATAGGTCTCCAGCAAAGCCGCTAATTCCTGCAGGGTTCTTGGCTTTGAATCGTCATTAATCACTTCTTCTTCCCCACTTTTTTCTGAATTATCAGAGAAAAATTCATCGCGTTCAGCTTTAAGTGCACCATTACGATAAGGGTGGTTCGCAAATTGCACCAAAATATCGCTGATCTCTTTTACGGGTAGCACTTTATCAATAATGCCGGTTTCAATAGCACTAAGCGGCATGCTATTATGTTGCGCGGTGTCAGGATCCTGTGCAACCGTAAGCCCACCGGCAGATTGTATCACACGCAAACCTGCCGCACCGTCATTTCCGGCACCGCTTAAGACAACCCCGGCGGTGTGCAAACCATAATTACTCGCCAGCGAACGGAATAAATGATCAACCGCCCTGCGTAAACCACGCGTATGCTGGGGAGGGATCAATTTTAATTGACCATCTGCCACTTCCAGATATCGGTCGGGGGGAATAATATAAATATGGCCAGCTTCGATAGTCATATCATTTTTGGCTTCTGTTACGGGAATTACAGAAACTTTATCTAATAGTTCACTCAGCAAGCTTTCATGATTCGGATCAAGATGCTGAACGACAATGTAGGCGATATTGGCTTCTTTATCCAAACTACTGACAAGTTCTTTTAGTACACTAAGCCCACCGGCTGAGGCACCAATGCCAACAACAAGTAGGGGGACATCACTCATACCTTCTTATAAAACGTACGATAATGATGTATAGAAGAAATTATAGTTCCCCCTCTTAAATTTCAACTTTAGCTTTTGTTGATAAATATAAGTACAGCCGAAGAGTTGTCTCTTCCTCACCGTTACAAAGAATATCTATTGAATATTACCGAACAGATTCTGTTGCGCCGTATTCCATCAAAAACTTTACTTTTTGAAAATCCGGTACTATATGCATAAATTCAGTTCGTTCAACTGCCATTATACTAATAGCCTCAAGCATTGTTTCATCATTCAGACGCAAAATACCAAGCGCGGTATCTTTGTGAATATCACCAGCCCATTCGAGAATTTCCAGCGAACCATCTTCCTGTATGCGGGTTGGCACCCCCATAAATTGGCGGCCATTTTCGCCAACAATTTCCGAAACTTCTGATTCTTCTAAACCTAAAAACTGGGCCAGTTCCGGCACATCTAGGGATATTGTCGAAACTTGGGTTGAACCAGGCTCGCCTGCTAAACGTTTGTTGCAGTATTTGACGGCTGCGTTGCCTGGATTAAACGCATCCCAGATAGCTTTTTTAAAACCTTGATCTTTTTTTGCATAAACCAGTGCATAGCCGTGATTGATCGTTAATTGACGTAATTCTTCCTTAATGAGATCAAATGCTTGCTGTGGGGAAATATCTAAAAGATCAGGATTTATATTAACCATATCAATTGAATCTTTTTTCAATGATGCAAGGCGTTCTCCCTTTTCGCCGAATAATAGTTCAGGTGTTATTTCCACCCATTCATCATTGATTTTCATTTGTAAATCATCAAATAAATGGCCACCGGTTCGATGCAAGCCATAAACATTACAGCGCACTTCGTATTGAGGGTCAGCCGCTGGTAAAGGGCTTTCATCAGCATTAATAGGTGGCTCTAACAAAGCTGTAAGTTGCTGTGCCCAGAAGAATTCGTTACGTGCCGTGTCAACAGTTGTTCCAATAACACTTATTTGATCTCTTTTTAATTCAGGCAAAAGTAGCCTTAATAATTCTCCTTGCGTTTCTACAGGATTTGTAACTGTCGTAACAAGAACCCCTTCTTTCAAATGGCCGCGCATCTTTTTAGCAACATCATAAACAACTGGACAAGAATTTAAAAACTCGTTCCGGTTTAACTTGCTTTCCGGTATTTTTTTGGCAACACAACAAATAACAGCATCGCAATGTTCTAAATTCTCATATTCTGAAACAAAGCAATTTCTTGGTAAAACATCGGTTATTAAATCGGGACTGGGGTCTACGGCAAATTCAAAGAGGCTACGCACATCGTAATAAGGCTTTCCGTCTGCATTAATATCAGTTTTTGGGTGTGCAGTGCGTTTACCCTCAGCAACTTCTTTATTATGTCTTTCCACCCCCTCCATATATTGTCTGTAGGCATCCTCAGGATCACGCGTTATAACAACAATAGCATTCCCGGCTTTTTGCGCAGCAAACATTGCTTCTCTTGCAATAGCACCAGAACCGCCAATAATACCGATAGTGGGAAGATTTGTATTCATCATCGCAGAAATTATAGCTTAAGTTTTTAAAAACACTAACATAATCTACATCACGAATTTTGTTTTGTTAAAACATTATAACTTAACTAAATTTTGCATGCTCTAGGGTAATCTGTGCCACATCAATACGGCCATTTAAAAAACCAGCCTCGCAGTAGCACAAATAGTATTGCCATAGGCGAAAGAAGCGGCTGGAAAATTTGGGGTCTAGTTGTTGAATTTTTGGCCAGTTTTCCTGAAACGATTGATGCCATTTATTCAGGGTGGCGGCATAGTCTGCCCCGAAATTAAAATTATCTGTAACGTTCAAAAATGCTTTATTGGCCTGTTGCTCAACAATATCTTGGGTCGGTAAAAAACCGCCGGGAAAGATATGCGCCTGGATAAAGTCTAGACCGTTTTTATAATCATCATAATATTTTTCATTCATTAAAATAGATTGCAAAACAACACGCCCGCCCGGTTTTAAAACTTCTTTCAGTTTCCGAAAATAGGTTGGCCAATATTGTTTGCCTACGGCTTCTATCATTTCAATAGAAACAATATGGTCGTAACGGCCTGTTAATTTTCGGTAATCTAATAATTTGATTTGTACATTATTATCATTTTGTAACTTTTTCTGGGCGTATTGAAATTGGGCATCAGAAACGGTAATGCCTGTAACTTTATAGCCTTGCTGGCTGGCATAGTTAGCAAAGCCACCCCAGCCACAACCTATTTCTAAAATATGATCATTTTCTTTGGGCTGTAACTGGTCTAAAATACGTTGAAATTTCAGTTCCTGCTGTTGTTCCAAGGCGTTGGAAAACGTTTCCTGATTAATAAACGCGCTGGAATACGTCATCGTTTCATCCAGCCACAAGCTATAGAACTGGTTGCTTAAATCATAATGTGCCAGAATATTTTGCTTGCTGCGACTAACAGAATTGCGCTGCTTGAATTTTAGTAATCGCTGGCCAACAATCTGGGTGATATTGGCTAAACGCGAACGTTCTCCGCGAAAAGCATTGGCCATGCTGTGCACATTTTCCAGAAAAAAGAATAACAGGCGCGTCAGGTTTGGTGTTTGCCAGCCGCCATCTACGTACGCCTCGCCAAAGCCAAGGGCGCCACCGGTTGCAATGGCATTGATCGCTTTATCCGTGGTGATATTCCAATGCACTTCTGGTTGCGGTGTGCGGCTAATCGTTTCCTGATAGCCGTTGGGCAACGTAACGTGAAGGGTGCCAATCTTTGCACCGCGTACATGTTCCAAAATTAATTTTTCAAAATAGCTAAGGTTTTTTGCTGATGCTTTCGCTGAATCAGGTTTTGTTTTATTAGCCGCCATAGTTTGCATTAATGCTAATATAAGGCTGTGATAGTCTATAACAAATTTTTTTAATGCCCGGTGGAGCCAAAACCACCAATGCCGCGATCTGTTTGATCCAATTCTTCCACAACCTCAAAATCTGCTTGCAAAACAGGGCACAGGATCATTTGTGCAATACGCATTTGCGGCTCTATCGTGAAATCTTCTTGCCCATGGTTGATAAGAATAATTTTAATTTCCCCGCGATAGTCAGCATCAATCGTACCTGGGGTGTTTAAGACGGTAAGGCCGTGTTTGGCAGCCAAACCAGACCGAGGGCGGATTTGCACTTCAAAACCGGTAGGAATCGCCATTGCCAAACCAGTGGGAATCATTACTTGCTCTCCAGCTTTAACTATTTGAGGCTGTGTTATCGCGGCATGCATATCAGCTCCAGCACTTAAAGAGGTGCTATAAACCGGAATTTTTGCTTGTTCAGAAAGTGTTTTGATTAAAACCGCTTGTTTTTGCATGCTGTCGTTTAATATAGTAAATTGGCTGAATTACAAGAAAATGTATTTTACAGCATTTTGGTTACTGTTATGCTGTTATAACGAATTGATACTTTATTTTGTTTAAATCTATTGCTTTTGCTGTTTCCAACACTCGCACTGCTAAACAAGCAGCCGGGCGATTTGCGCCGTTGTTTAATAACAAACTGCCCTTAATCAACAAGCAAAACCAAGCGGAGATAGATGTTATTGTGGCTTTGGGGGGGGACGGTTTTATGCTGGAAACCTTGCATCAATATGCCTCGCTGCATAAACCAATTTTTGGCTTAAACCGTGGCACTGTTGGTTTTTTGATGAACCATTACCAAAAAGAGGATTTTATTACCAGAGAAGCACTTTTTTACCGATTAAATAAAGCGCAACTTGTTAAGCTGCACCCGTTAGAAATGGTTTGTACCACAACGGAAGGAGAGCAGTGCGCTTTGGCGATTAATGAGGTGTCTTTATTGAGGCAAACACGTCAGGCCGCCAAGCTAAAAATTAGTATTGATAATGTGGTACGGTTGGCCGAACTGGTGGCAGACGGCATTATTTTAACCACCCCGGCAGGCAGCACCGCCTACAATCTTTCTGCACATGGCCCTATTCTTCCATTAGGTTCAAATTTACTCGCCTTAACACCGCTAAGCCCTTTTCGCCCCAGAAGATGGCGAGGTGCGTTACTACCGCACACTGCTGTGGTAAAGATTGATATTTTAGAACCGCGCAAGCGCCCGGTTAGTGCCGTGGCTGATTTTACCGAAGTTCGTAATATACAGTCTGTTACAATTCGGGAACGACAAGATATTGTTCTAAATTTACTATTCGATTCAGAACATAATTTGGAAGAGCGGATTTTGAAGGAACAGTTTTTGAGTTAGTGTAAACGCAAGAATCATCAATTCCGGTTTTCCCCTCTATATTTGAAAGACATTTTAATCAAGAGTTTTGTATATATATACACTTTTCGTAGGTTTTATAGTCATTCCACTTTAAAAAGTCACATGGCTGCAAATGGCGAAAAGCTCTTATATCTTTAAAACAGCCAAGCAATTAGCTAATTGTTGGTAGAAGAGGGGAGAGAAGCCGTAAAAGCTCTGTGCCTGCGAGGCTGTTGACCAGATACCGCATCTCTCCTTTTCGAGCATGTGTGAGGCAGGACAGTATTGGAGGCATAGGAGCCAGTATTCATAAGGTTAGCCGTACATGTTTTTTTTGCAATGTAATAAAATAGTAGAGGTTAGTAGTATGGAGAACAAGCGTATTTTGGGGATAGATGTATCTAAAGATAAGCTAGACGTGTGTTTATTATCAGGAGAACAAAGGCAGCAACATAAGATATTTCCCAATGAAGTCATTGGTTTTAAGCAGTTGCACCAATGGCTGCAAGGGCAGTCAATAGAAGGCGTTCATATTGGTTTGGAGGCAACGGGTTGGTATAGTGAGGCGGTGTGTGACTATTTGTATGAGCGGGATTATAAAATTAGTCTGATCAACCCTGCCCGTATCAAAGCGTTTGGCAAAAGTCGTGGTTGCCGCACAAAGACAGATAAGAGTGATGCAGCCTTGATTGCGTTGTTTTGCTGGCAACAAAACCCACCATTGTGGCAACCGTTATCTGCTGAACATCGCCAATTGCGGCAGTTGTACAGAACAATGCAAGCGTTGAAAAACCAGCAACAGATGCTGCAGAATAGGCTGGAACGAGACAACTTAATGCCCATCATTCAGCAGCAATTGCGCGCCCTGATCAAATCATTTCAAACAAAGATAGATTGCCTACAAAAAGCCTTATTAAAGACTATTAGCAACGACAGCACTTTGCAATTGGCGTTTGATAACTTAACCAGCATTAAAGGTATTGGCGCTTTGACAGCCTTGGGATTACTGGCAGAATTACCTGATTTGTCACAGTTTGAGCAGGCCAGAGAGCTTGCCGCTTTCGCTGGCCTTAACCCCGCCGAACGACAATCGGGGTCGTCTCTTAGGGGAAAATCTCATATCTCCAAAATAGGCTCCGCGCCCCTACGTAAACTCCTTTATATGCCCGCGCTTGTCATCAAAAATAAAAACCAACATTTTGCTGATTTCTGCAGTAGACTAGAATATAAAGGAAAACCACCCAAAGTTATCATTATCGCTGTAATGCGTAAACTTCTACACATTGTCTTCGGTATCTTAAAACACCAACAGCCGTTCAACCCTGATAAACTTCTGCCCTATGCTAAATAAGCACCATAAAACTGCCTGACTAACACATTTTTTGCTTGAACTTAAAGACAGTATCTGGGCATCTACCAAATGTAGGCTTCCGCCGCTTTTCGCCATTTTCGCTGATGTGACTTTTTAAATTGAAACGACTATAAGTATGAGCTCAGTGTCCAGCGGTATTTTCTAAATCAACATCCAGGCCAACGCGGCTAAGGTACGTTTTGATTTGTTCTTTTAACACTTCCAGGCCTTCGGCTGTTTGCGCTTCGGCACGTGCAACAATAACGGCTTGTGTGTTGGAGGCACGCACCAGCCACCAGCCACCCGGAACATCTTGGGGCATAACGCGTACACCATCAACATCAGAGAAGGGTATGCCATCGTGTTTCAATTGCTGCTGTAGCTTTTCAACGGCTGGGAATTTTACGGCCTCATCACATTCCATACGCAATTCTGGTGTGGTGTGGGTTTTTGGTAAACGGTCGTGGAAATCAGCTAGGCTTTCCTGGCGGTTGCTTAAAATTTCTATCAGGCGCACACCAGCATACAAGGCATCATCAAAACCATAGTATTTATCAGCAAAAAATACGTGGCCGCTCATTTCACCTGCTAAAGGTGAACCGGTTTCTGCCATTTTTGACTTGATTAAAGAATGGCCGGTTTTCCAGATAACAGGGTTACCGCCTTTTGATTTGATATGATCAAATAAAACTTGGCTTGCTTTTACATCGGCAATAATGGTTTGGCCTGGGTCAGTTTTTAGTAACTCTTCACCGTAAAGGGCTAATAATTGATCGCCCCATAATACCCTGCCCTGACCGTCAATAACGCCAATACGGTCGGCATCACCATCAAAGGCAATACCTAAATCAGCTTTATGCTTTGCAACCGCTTCTTTTAAATCTACCAGATTTGCCTCTACTGTTGGGTCGGGGTGATGGTTTGGAAAATGCCCGTCAATATCAGCAAATAATAATTCATGCTGGCCAGGAATATTTTTAATTAATTTTTTTAAGGCTTCGCCCCCTGCCCCATTACCATTATCCCAAACAACTTTTAAGTCATGAGAACCAAAATTAATGTCTTTGGTTAATCTATTAACATAACTATCTGATAGTTCGTTACTAGAAGATTTCCCACCTTCTTTAAGTTGCGGCGCTAAATCAGCTAATTCTTGAATGTCATCACCAAAAAAGGCACGATTTTTCAACATGGTTTTAAAACCATTATAGTTTGGCGGGTTATGGGAACCGGTAATCATGATACCAGCTTCAGTGCCTAAATGTTTAACGGCATAATATAATTGAGGGGTTGGTCCTAATCCTGTATTTGTAACGACACAACCACCATCTACCAAGCCTTTTATTAGGGCAGTAGCCATCCGTGGGGAATGTAAGCGGCCATCATAGCCAACTGCAACAGTATTACCATAGCCATTTTTTTCAAGCCAAACAGCAAAAACACCGCCAAGATGCTCGGCCATTTCTTCGGTTAAAGTTTCATCAACAATACCACGAATATCGTAGGCGCGTAGGATGGTGGGGTCGAATTTATAAGTCATAAATGGATCTTTAAAAATAGTTGTTCATTAGGTTATAACTATTCAGCGGGAAAGTTTGGCTTACCCGCTGAATCATTACTTTATTTACGACCAACACTAATATACTTGAAGCCAGCTTTTTCCATTTCAGCAGGTTTATAAACATTGCGTAGGTCAACTAGTACCGGAGATTTCATCAAGCTTTTGACTTTATCAAGATCAAGGGCACGGAATTCATTCCATTCAGTAATTAATACAACAGCATCGGCATCCTGCATGGTTTCGTAAGAGCTGTCTGCGTATTGAATTTCATCTGGCAGTTGTGGTTTTGCATGCTCTGTTCCCTTAGGATCATAAGCACAAACGGTTGCACCTTGTTTTACAAGCTCAGGTAGAATGTAAAGGCTAGGACTTTCACGCATATCATCGGTATTGGGCTTAAAGGTTAAACCTAATACAGCAATTTTCTTGCCATTAAGATCGCCACAAACTTCTTTAACTTTTTCCACCATTCTTATAGGGCGGGCGTTGTTAACGTCTACAACTGCTTCGACAATTTTAACCGGCGAATCATATTGACGCGCGGTGTGCACAAGGGCACGCGTATCTTTCGGGAAGCAAGAGCCGCCATAACCGGGGCCTGCATGCAAAAAGTATTTACCAATACGGTTATCTAAACCCATACCCTTAGAAACGTCTTGTACATTAGCACCCACTTTTTCACAAAGGTCGGCAATTTCGTTAATGAAGGTAATTTTAACGGCTAGAAACGCGTTGGCTGCATATTTTATCAGCTCAGCTGTTTCTAAAGATGTGGCAACAATTGGCACTTCAATCAGATGCAAAGGACGATAAAGTTGACGCAGTACATTAAGTGCGCGTTCGCTTTCAGAGCCAACTACAACCCGATCTGGGCGCATAAAGTCTTCAATGGCTGCACCTTCACGTAGGAACTCAGGGTTACTTGCCACATCAAAATCAGCACCAGGGTTTGTTTTAGCAACAACAGCTTTCACTTCTTTACCCGTTCCCACAGGCACAGTAGATTTTGTGACAATAACAGTGTAACCTTTCAAATGCGCAGCAACATCAGCCGCCGCCTGGTAAACATATTGTAAATCGGCACCACCGTCTTCACGACAAGGCGTACCCACTGCTAGAAATACAGCATCGGCATCTGGTACACATTGCGAAAGATCCGTGGTGAATTTAAGGCGACCAGCATCAACATTTTTCTTAACCAAGTTGTCCAGTCCAGGTTCGTAAATAGGGATAATACCCTTTTTTAGATTTTCGACACGCTCTTGTGAGATGTCAACACAGGTTACGTTTACACCAAATTCGGAGAAACAGGTTCCAGAGACAAGGCCAACATAACCAGCCCCAATAACAGTAATATTCATTTTAATTCCTTAATAACAAGTTGTTCAGGTTTTTAGTTTTAATTCGTGTAATTATTTACGGGTGCCGTCTAGCAATTTTCTTACACGACCTTCAATATCGTCAAGGTCAGGATGTTCAAGTGCAAAGGCAATGGTGGCTTCGATAAAACCTGTTTTATCACCACAGTCAAAACGTTCGCCAGCAAATTTAAAGCCGTGGAAGGGTTTTTCGCCAATCATACGAGCAATAGCATCGGTTAATTGAATTTCGCCACCAGATCCTTGCTTTTGTGTGCCAAGATAGTCAAAAATTTCAGGTTGTAAAATATAGCGCCCAATAACAGCAAGGTTAGAAGGGGCTTTGCCAATTGGTGGTTTTTCCACAAGGCCTTGGCCTTCAATTAAACGATCTTCAAATCCTTTGGGTTCGCCTTTGGGCTCGATTACCCCATATTTATCAACCTGATCAGCAGGCACTTCCGATAAAGCAACCATGTTACCGCCAACATCTTTGTGGGCATTAACCATCTGGGTTAAACAACGAGAAACAGCAGAAGGCTTGGTTTTGTAAAGTCTTGATTTAATTAAATCATCAGCCAATAAAACAGCAAAAGGCTCATCACCAATCAGGTTTCTGGCACACCATACAGCATGGCCTAAACCTTGCGGGTTTTGTTGCCGAATGTAGGCAATACTGCCCGGGCGGGGAACATGCATACTCAAAGAACTTAAAGCTTTCTTCTTGTTCTTGCGTGTAAGGGTGTCGTGTAATTCATAGGAATAATCGAAGTGATCTTCAATGGCACTTTTCCCACGGCCTGTTACGAAAATGCATTCTTCGATGCCGGCTTCCCAGGCTTCTTCAACAACATATTGAATTAAGGGTTTATCAACCACCGGCAGCATCTCTTTTGGCATGGCCTTTGTGGCGGGTAAAAAGCGGGTTCCTAAACCGCCTACAGGGAAAATAGCTTTTCTAACTTGTTTTGTCATAATATATCTTTGTTTTTTAAATTAATTCGCGCAAGATAACGCTAGAATAAAGTCTTGTGAATAGTAAAAATCACATTTTCATAAAAAATTCACTTAAAACGTATTAGTCGTTGTTTTGTATGACGAAAAAACCGACGAATATCGTCAACAATGGTTGTTAATACCGGCACTAATATCATAATAATTAGGGTGCCGAATATTAATCCAAAAGCCAGACTAATGGCCATGGGAATTAGAAAACGTGCCTGTAAACTTGTTTCCAGTAAAATGGGCAACAGGCCAAAAACAGTGGTCATAGTTGTTAATAAAATAGGGCGAAAACGACGTTGGATAGCCTGTAACATTGCATCGTGAATACCATCCCCTGCGGCGCGTCGCTGATTGAAATAGTCAATCATCACCACCGAATCATTCACGATGACACCCGTTAAGGCGACAATTCCGAACATGGAAATAAAGGTCATATTATAGCCCAATAGCAAATGCCCTGCCAGTGCGCCCACAACACCAAAGGGGATGACCGCCAGAATAATTAAAGGTTGTACATAGCTTTTTAGAAGGCTTCCTAGCAGTAAAAAGATAACCAGCACGCCAATTTTCATATTATTAATGAGTGAAGCTAGATCTTCCTTACGGTTACGGCTTTCACCTTCTAATTTTACTTCTAAGCCAGAAAATCGTTCTTTTAATTGCGGTGCATAGGTTTGCATCACCTGACTAATGCCCACATCCGGCGTAATGACAGATTTTATCGTATCGGCTTCCACCTTAATAATACGCTGGCCATTGGCGCGGCTTATACTGGAATAGCCAACTTGTTTTTTTGTTGTGGTCACTAAATTCAGTGGAACCAATTCACCAGAAGGTAACCGAATGCGGCTGTTTTCCAGTGTTTCCAATGATTCGCGCGCCTTTTTCGGATAGCGCACCATCACTTTTACTTCTTCGCCCTGCCGTTGCACCCGCTGCACTTCAAAACCATAAAAAGAAAAACGCAAGTGTGCGCCTAAATCCTGCGGTGTTAAACCCGCCGCCAGGCCAGTCGGGTTTAATTTTAAAAGATACTCCTGTTTACCGGGCTTTGGTGAGGTTGTTACCTCAATTACACCTTGCATATTTTGCAATATTTTTTTCAAAGCGTTGGTTGCCTGTTGCAATGTATCAGGATTGCTATGGCTTAGCTCAAACGTCATATCTGCGCCGCTTCTGATTAGGCTACTTTCAAATACAAGTTCTTCAATCCCCTTTATCTTGCTCGCTTTTTCTTGCCAACGTTCGCTAATTTTTTGTGCAGATATTGGCCGAATAGAAGTATCAACCAGTTTTAGGCTGATTTGCCCTGTGTTGGATTGTATGCGCGTTCCGCTAGTTGCGGGGCCAGTATCTTGGGTTATAAAGCCAATAGTAGTGGAAATGCCCTCATATAACTTTCCGCCCTGCTCTTTTGAAACGTTTAGTGCAGCTGATTCCAGCTCTTTAATAGCGCGTTTTGTTTCAGCAAAGGGCGTGCCCACAGGCATCACAAGACTTGCAGATACTTCATCGCCTTCAATTTGTGGGAAAAAGACAAACTTTATGATGCCCCCATCAACCATCCCTTTTGTAAGGATAAGTAGTGCAATAAAGATTGCCAGGCAGGCGTATCGGAATTTTAGGGCAATTTTAACAAAAGGCATGAGAATCTTGTTGGTAAAACGGTCTAGCCCATTGGAAAATTTTTGACTCACGGCATCAACATAGCCAGTGCCCCAGCGATGATTCTTTTTTGTTGCCATGTGTGCCGGTAAAATGAAATAGGCCTCTACCAAAGAGATGGCCAGGATACTAATAACAGCGATGGGAATGCTTTTTAGAATTTGTCCCAGGTTACCGGTGGAGAAAGCCAAGGGGGCAAAGGCGGCGACACTGGTCAAAACACCAATTGTGACAGGTGCAATCACATCTTTCACGCCATTTATAACGGCTGTTACACCTTTTTCGCCTTGTTCCTGCCGGTAAAAAATACTTTCACCCGTAACAATGGCATCATCAACCACAATGCCCAGCACAATAATAAGGGCAAATAGGGTTATCATATTGATGCTTAACCCCATTAGAGCCATAATCATCAGCCCTCCCATAAACGAAATAGGAATACCCAGCGAAGCCCAAAAAGCCAGCCGGATATCCAGAAACAAAAGCAGAATTAGGAAAACCAGCATATAACCAGTAATTCCATTTCTTACCAACAGGTTAATTCTATCTTTTAATCTACTTGTTTCACTTTTGTAAACTAGAAGCTTGAGACTGGATGGTAATTTCAATTTCTCAACATAGTCGTTTACAGCATTTTCTACCTTTAATGTGTCTTGTGCATCACTGCGATTTATGTTGATAAAAACAGAAGGTTGGCCGTTATATCGACTCTCAATATTAATATCCTCCAGACCATCTTTGACTACAGCAATATCGCCCAGGCGTATTAATGCCCCTTGCGGTGTTTGTTTAATAACATAGGCTTCAAAATCTTCCGCAATATAGCCCTTTTCCTGTACACGAAGTAAAACGTCACCAGTGCTGCTTTCGATAGTGCCAGCGGGAATATTTAGGGAAAAAGAACGAATCTTTTGAGCCACCTCAGCAAGTGAAATATTAAACTGGCGCAGTTTTTCTTCGGTTATTTCAATTGAAATTTCCTGTTCTTTTGCGCCTGTTAACTCCACTTGAGAGACGTCGGGTAAACGGCTTATTTCGTCTTCAAGTTTGCGTGCCCAGACATGTAGTTGTTTTTCACTAACGTCACCGAACAGCACCATGCTAACCACACCCGGCTTGGGCTTTGCTTTTACGATGATTGGCTGTTCTGCATCATCTGGCGGAAAGTCGGTCAGGCTATCGACAGCAGTTTCAACATCTTGCCGCACACGGTTGCCATCTGCAAAATCTTCAAGCTCGGCAATAATAACGCCAGAACCTTCATAGGCGCTGGACGTTACACGCTTTACACCGTCAATGCCTCGCAAGGCTTCTTCTACTCTAGAGGTTACCCCCTCTTCTGCCTCAAAGGGGGTGGCGCCGGGGTAAGGCACTGTTACCGTAACAACTTTAGGGTCAATACTGGGGAATGTTTCCCGCTTCATGTTACTAACGGCAATAACACCACCAATAACCAAAAACAGCATAAGCAAATTTGCCGCCACATGATTGGCGGCAAACCAGCCGATTAAACCTGCTTTAGGCGCATCATCCTGCATCAAGTTTAATGTATAACATTAAGAAACAACAGGCTGTTCGTCAAAAGTGTGGAATGGTGGCGGTGAAGAAACTGTCCACTCTAGCGTTGTTGCCCCCGGCACGCCCATATCTTTCCATGGGTTATTGCCCGCAGCCCGTTTTTTAATAAACATTTCAAGAACAACGATCAGGAAAAAGATGGTGGCCAGAAAAGAAATCCGTGCGCCCCAAGTGGAGACCATGTGCCAACCTTCGTAGGCTTCTGGGTAATCCACATAACGGCGCGGCATTCCCTGTAAGCCCAAGAAATGCTGTGGGAAAAAGGTTAAGTTTACGCCAATAAAGAAAAGCCAAAAATGTACTTTTCCTAGAAATTCGTTATATTGATAGCCGGAAATTTTACCAATCCAGTAATACCAGGCAGCAAAAATGGCAAACACAGCACCAAGCGATAAAACATAGTGAAAGTGTGCCACCACGTAATAAGTGTCATGCAGCACGGTATCAATTCCTGCATTGGCCAATACAACCCCGGTTACACCACCCACGGTGAATAAAAAGATAAAACCAATAGCAAAAAGCATTGGTGTAGCAAAGGTTATGGAGCCCCCCCACATGGTGGCAATCCAGGAGAAAATTTTAATGCCGGTTGGCACCGCAATGATAAGGGTGGCCATGGTAAAGTAAGCACGGGTATTAACATCTAGCCCAACGGTATACATATGGTGCGCCCACACTACGAAGCCAATAAAACCGATACCAACCATCGCGTAAACCATTGCCAGATAACCAAATACGGGTTTGCGAGAAAAGGTTGAAACAATGTGGCTGACGATACCGAAGCCAGGTAGAATCATAATATAAACTTCAGGATGACCAAAGAACCAGAAAAGATGCTGGTACAAAACAGGGTCACCACCACCAGCGGGGTCAAAAAAGCTGGTACCAAAGTTTCTGTCCGTTAACAGCATAGTAATGGCGCCCCCTAAAACTGGTACAGCCAGTAATAAAAGAAACGCCGTAACCAACATCGCCCAGGCAAACAAAGGCATTTTATGTAATGTCATGCCAGGGGCACGCATGTTTAAGATTGTTGCGATAAAGTTAATGGCACCCAAAATAGAACTGGCACCAGCCAGGTGTAGTGCGAAAATCGCCATATCAACCGACATTCCAGCATGGCCAAACTTTTCTGATGAAAGTGGTGGATAAACCGTCCAGGCTGTCCCTGCTCCGCCGTCAACAAAAGCAGAACCTAAAAGTAACATAAAAGCAGGAACAATTAACCAGAAACTAATGTTATTTAAACGCGGAAACGCCATATCAGGTGCCCCCACCATGATAGGCACAAACCAGTTTCCAAACCCACCAATTAAGGCCGGCATTACCACAAAGAAAACCATGATAAGGCCATGCGCCGTGGTTAAAACGTTATAAAACTGTTTCGGGTCTGTGTTTTCCCCAACAATACCAGGCAGCACATCCATACCACTTTTACGCAGTTCTTCCCGCATCAAAACAGAAAAGAACCCACCGATAAGGCCAGCTAATATAGAAAATATCAGATAAAGCGTGCCAATATCCTTGTGGTTGGTGGAAAAAAACCAGCGTTTAAAAAATGGTGGCACATCGTTGTGATGGTCTACGGTGTTCGTGTGATGTAGTGTATTGGTCATCTTTTTTAATCTTATCTACTATTGCGGCTTAAAGTTCTATTTCACTTGATAATAAACATGTAATCTCTTGGCTACTTCGACAAAGAAATCTGTTCAGTATTTTCATTCTCACCAATCTCTGGCAATGGCATTTTACCGTCATTGGCTAGCACCCATTCTTTAAATTTGGCAGGGGAAACAGCGCGCACTTCTACCGGCATATAGGCATGGCCGGGGCCACAAATTTCATAGCAGTGGCCAAAGAAAGTACCTTCTTCATCAATCCGAAACCAGGTTTCGTTCAAACGACCTGGAATAGCATCCCGCTTCACCCCCAGCGAAGGAACGCCCCATGCGTGAATAACATCGCTGCTGGTAATTAATATACGCACCGTTGCACCCACGGGAACCACCAGCGGCTTATCCACTGAAAGTAATCGCTTCTGGCCGGGTTTTAAATCTTTTTCATCTAGTGGTGCAGAATCAAAAGAAATATCGCCATGGTCAGGATATTCATAAGACCAGTACCACTGTCGGCCAATCGCTTTTATTGTAAGGTCAGCTTCTTCTGCTTTGTCAGCATAATAAAGTAATTTCATGGAAGGGATGGCAATGACCACAAGAATTAAAATAGGTACGGCTGTCCAGATAACTTCCAAAACTGTATTGTGTGTTGTTTTGGAAGGTACCGGGTTGGCTTTTCGGCGGAACCGAATAATAACAATAGTTAGTAAAATTAGTACAAATAGCGTGATAGCTGTAATAATAACCATTAATAATTTATGGAAATCATGAATTTCTTGCTGCACCGGCGTGGCAACACCTTGAAAATCTATACCCCAGTTTTCAGGGGCATAAACTTTGGCTGTTGCTGCCTCTTCTACTTGCGCTTGCGCGGGTGCCGAAGAAAAAGCAAATAACATAATCAGCGATAATACGGACAATAGCCTTAACATGTGCTTTTAAATAGTTGGTTTGGGGCAACATATCCACTACAATATCTACTATATGCATTTTTTTGATCTTGATCTTGCGGAAAAAACAACAAAAACCGCTTTAAAAAACATGGATGATGGTGAAATTTTCCTGGAATCGGTTCGTTCGGAACAATTTGCGCTGGATGACGGCTTGTTGAGAACAGCCAGTTTTCACAGCAGTACAGGTTTTGGCTTACGTGCCATAAAAGGCGAAACAGTCGCCTATGCGCATTCCAGTGATTTGGGTGCGCCGGCATTCAAACAAGCGGCTGAAGTTGTGGGTGCCGTGCAAAACGGCAAGCCTTCGGTGCAGGCCATTACAAATAGCCGCCCGGTAACACCATTATACATTAATCAAGACCCGATTCTCTCACTGGAAACACCCGTTAAAATTGAATTATTACAAGAAATGGATGCCTATGCCCGCAGCCAGGATAAACGTGTGGTGCAGGTAATGGCTTCGTTGTCAGGCGAGCACCAGATTGTCCATATTATACGTCCAGGCCAACATTATCAAGATAGTCGACCTTTGGTACGATTAAATGTGAGTGTTATTTTGGAAGAAAATACCACCAGTGGGTTGAGGCGTGAAAGTGGCGGCACAGGTATGGGCGGACGTTATGATTATACATCCCTTATAGAAAAGAATACTTGGCAAGGGTTGGTGAATGAAGCGCTTCGATTAGCGCGTATTAATCTTTCCGCTGTTGAGGCGCCTGCTGGGGAAATGCCCGTGGTATTGGGTAATGGATGGACAGGTGTTTTACTACACGAAGCGGTTGGCCACGGTTTAGAGGGAGATTTTAACCGCAAAAAAACATCTTCTTTTACCGATAAATTAGGCAAACAAGTGGCTTCTAAAGGCGTAACAGTGGTAGATGACGGAACCATTCCCCATCGCCGTGGCTCGATTACTATTGATGATGAAGGCACCCCGCCGGGCTATAATGTATTAATAGAAGACGGCATTTTAAAAGGCTATTTGCAAGATAGGCTCAATGCCCGCTTGCTGGATGTTGCCCCCACTGGCAATGGCCGCCGGGAAAGTTATCAACACACCCCCATGCCTCGGATGACCAATACTTATATGTTGAATGGCACACAAGAACGCCAGGAAATGATCGAAAGCGTTAAAAACGGCATTTATGCCGCAAATTTTGGTGGTGGGCAGGTTGACATTACTAGCGGGCAATTTGTTTTTTCGGCTTCCGAAGCTTATAAAATAGAAAATGGTAAAATCACCGCGCCGGTAAAAGGCATTACCTTAATTGGCAACGGTTCTGCTGTTATGCAAAACATTGAAATGATTGGTAATGATAGCGAACTCGATAAAGGCGTTGGCACCTGTGGCAAAGATGGGCAAAGTGTGCCGGTTGGCGTTGGGCAGCCTAGTATAAAAATAGGCTCGATTATGGTGGGGGGAACGGCGGTTTAGCGCAGTGCTTTTCATCCTTATCTAAACAACGCCTAAAATTCCTCCTTAAAAATTCCTTATAATTTTTCTGCCCCATTAGCCTTCTGTTAAGGTTAACAGGATTACAATGAGTCGATGCTAAAACAAGCCATTAATAGCTTGCCTGATTTTTTTAAGGAAAGAACGCATATTTTGCGGGAAGGCTCTATAAATAGCGGTAATTTGTTGTATGTTATGCACAACTGTTTGCGTTACCATGACAACCCTGCCCTAGATACAGCACGTTTTTTAGCAAAATATTACAAACTGAAACTTCATGTCGTTAGTGTTTTCACCCATACGGAAGAAACGACAGAACGACAGCTTAGCTTTGTTTTAGATGCGGTAAAGTGCTTACAACAACGTCAGGAATTTCTCTATACTTACTTTATTCAAGAAGAAGAAACGGTTGGAGAACTTTTAAAACGACTGTGTCAGGGCAATGGAACGCCAGCGGCAATGCTTGTTTTTGATGGCTTTCATACTGATATACAAAAAATCTGGATGCGCAGCTCTCATTGCCCGGTTGTTAGTGTTAGCAGCAACTTACTATACCCCAAAGTGCAGGATTGTAATAGTTTTGGGTTTTTCTTGCGCCAAATTCGTACCCACTACCCGGAACATTGCACGTACCCCGATGTTTCTTCTGCTGCTTTTATGAGCCCTAGCTTATCAAAGCCAACTGCAAAAAAGCTGCCGTTTAAAACATCAGATTTGAATATTGATCATCGTATTAGCTTGCTTGCACACCGGCGTGGCGGCGAAATGCAGGCACTTAAACTTTGGGAAGATATTCAGGATCAAATTTTTTTGAAATACCCTAAATTACGGCGGCGTCTTTTTGATGAAACAGGTATATCCCTGTTACCATACCTTAATCACGGAATGATCTCGCCGTTTAAGGTGTTAAATGACTGCTATTTGGCAGGCACAGATTCTGCCAGTCTATTCAAAACACAATTCTTGTTATGGTATGAATATCTTTACAGCAACTATTTAACCGGCCTGAGCAATCGCCATAGTAAAACAGTAACATCGCCAAAACTACGTCAAATGCTGGAAACGGCCAGCACCGATAGTAATGCATTAAATGCCTGCATTCAGGATGCACAGAACCACGGGTTGCTTTTGCCGCATGTTTTAATGCAGGCACAAAAAGAAATTTCATGCAGCAATTTAAAACAACATTGGTCAAAAATATCGACATTTTTGCGAGAGTGGACGCTAACAACTTTTCAAATGCCTTTATGTCCGCAAGCGGGTAATGATGCAGGACAAACCAGTGAAGCGCTTAAAAAACCTATTCTGCCGGTAATTAAGCATAAATTTCGAAAAAAAATTGGTGTTATAGGAGCAGGAATGGCCGGCTTAATAGCGGCAAGATCCTTGCAACAAAGTGGCTATAGTGTCGAAATTTTTGAAGAAAAACCGCAGGCAGGCGGTCGCTTGTTTTTCCACGAGTTAAATGATCACTTCATTGCAGCCGGTGTACCATTTTTTACCGCAAATCACATAAGTTTCAGGCGTGAAATTGCCGCATGGGAAGCCCTAGGCCATGCAACCCTATGGAACCCTGATGTGATGATTGAAAACCTTCAGAATGGTATTTCTTTCAATCGCCCGCCACATATTATGCAGCCAGAACTGCTAGACTACTTAACCAAAGACATAGCCATTGCCTATAATACCGCTATTTCCACAATAGAAGCCACCACGGGCGGGCAACGTCTTTATGATACACAAGGCCAAAATCTTGGATTTTTTGATCATATTATCGTTGCGACACCACCACAAGTTACGATAAAGCTTTTAAAAAATTTCCCTATTACCCTGATGCCTTACATGAAATGGAGTGCGGTATTAAAATTTTCTGAAATAATTTATTTACAAAAAGATATTATCTATCCAGATAATAAATTTTTGGAAATGGCGGTACGTCTGACCAACATGCCAGGTTACCGGTTAAATGAAACCGGTAATGATTATTGGGTGCTTTACAGTAACAGCCTTTATGCACATCAACAGCATTTAAAGGAAGATACGCCTAATGATTATGTATTAAAAGGCCTGTTTAATTGTTTTCGCCAAGCGGTCAATACAAAGTTACCAGCACCTGCACTTCTAAAATTATATGCTTGGCCACAGTATTACCCCGTAGATCCGCTGAATAAACTATATATAGAACACCCCAGTGCTTTAATCATTGGTGATTGGGTGTTGGGGCGGCGCATTGAAGACGCGTTAAGAAGCGGCTATGCAGCGGCCTCAAGAATCCGCGAAATGGCTTAAGTTAATATCGCTTGATTGCTTCTTAATAATGGTTACATAAAGGCTTATGCCAGCCAATCAGCATGATTCCGCACCTTTTTCCGGTGATGTGCACCAAGCCATTAACCCGTGGTCATGGGCCGCTAGTATTATGCAACAGGCAGGCTTTATTAATATCAATAATTTTGAATCCTCAGCCCCGAATGTGGAAAAAGATATTATTGAAAACATAGCGGGTTATGGCAAGCAAATTGATTCTTTAAATCAACTGATGGATATTGTTTTATCAAAAATAGATACCTCGAATTTAACCGAAGAGCAAACCCGTGCAATGACTACCTTTCAGCAAACGCAGTATAAAATACAATGCCTAAAAGAAAGTCGTAAAAAAGATTTAACAATACTCGATATGGAAAAGATAGCAGAAAAGCTTACAGCTGTTAAAACAGAAAATAATGAAAAATTTCAGCAGCTTTTTAAAATTTTGACGGATGCCGTGGATGACTAAGAACTATAGTGTTTGTTAAAATCCTAGGCGTTGTTGATATAAGAGGGAAAAGATACACCCCGCTAGAACGACTATTTCACTATATGCCGGTATTCCTATAGCAAATGCATAAATTCTTCAGTTGCAGGCTTAGTATCAATATTTAGCGGCTTATAATTTTGAATATTGTTGGCCATACTCAACAAATATTCTGCCAAACTTTCTGCCGTAAACTCTGGTTGTTGAATTAATCGAAAATTGGAATCCTGGGCTATAACAGCCTTGGCATTTAAAGTTTGATGATTGTGGGCGGCGTAGGGATAGGGAACCAAAATACCGGGGCGGCCAATCGTTAAAACCTCGGCGAGCGTAGATGCCCCTGCCCGGCATATTATTAAATGAGCATTGGCTATTTGCTGCGGCAAATTATCAAAAAAACTTTTTAATGTGGCTGATATTTCCATGTCCTTGTAGGCTTCTTGAACGGCTTCAATATCTTCAGCACGGCATTGTTGCGTGATGTGAAACCGTTGTCGATTAGGCAATGACATTGTTTTAAAAGCCGCGGGCACAACCTCAGAAAATATAGTAGCGCCCAAACTGCCGCCGGTTACTAGTAATTGAATCGTTCCGTCAACAAGTGGGTATGGTACAGGGCTAATCGTTCCACGAACCGGATTTCCTGTAATAACAGACTTTTTCTTCGGGGCAAACAAGGTGTCCTTGAATGACAAGGCAACAACCTTTGCAAAAGGAGTTAACAGCCTATTGCTGCGCCCCATAACAGCATTTTGTTCGTGTAAAATCAGTGGTTTTTTCTTTAAAATTGCTGCAATACCAGCAGGAAAAGCCGGATAACCACCAAAACATATTATTTTTTCAGCCTGTTTTGCCAGCGGTAAAAGCTGTTTGGTGGTAACGCGCATGGCTTTTAGTTGCTGTTTTCGGCCTGCACTAGGCGGCGGGATTTGTAAAATAGTTTGTGGATAATTTTCAGGAATCATTTTGGCAGTGCGTTGATCGGCAACAAAATGAAAAGGTTTTCCTGCTTTTTCTAATGCCTCGGCAATTGCCAATGCGGGCGAAACATGCCCGCCTGTTCCCCCCGCGGCCAAAATAATCATCGAATAATATCTTTCTTGCGGGTAAAAGCCAGAATAGCCCCAAAACCAATCGCCCACCCCAGAAAGGAGGAACCACCATAACTGATAAACGGTAATGTCATTCCCTTGGTAGGAATTAAACTGAGTGAAGATGCAATATGAATAAAAGATTGCGCCATAAATTGTGTCATCAACCCCGTTAAAGCCAATAGCACAAACAAATCTTCTTTCTGAAAAGCGTGCTTTAACCCACGATAAAATACATACAACATTAATACAAGCAGCGCAATAGCACCAACAAAGCCAAATTCTTCTGCCAGTACAGGAAACACAAAGTCAGCATGGGCATCTGGCAAATAGTATTTTACGCTTCCTTCGCCTGGCCCCTGCCCTGTTAGGCCACCATTGGCAAATGCCTGTAAGGAACGATCAACCTGATAGGTATCGCCAGAAGCAGGGTCTAGAAATCGGTCAACCCGGCTGGCTACGTGCGGTAAAGCAAAATAAGCGCCAACTGCGCCTACCATAACCACCGGAATTAAAATGCCCAAAAACCACAACGGTAAACCAGCGACAAAAAACTGTGTAAACCAGATGGCGGTTGTAACTGCCGTTTGCCCAAAGTCAGGCTGAAGCATTAATAAGGTTACAGCCATCAAATATATTAAAGTTGGGGCAACCCATAAAAGATGTTTACGTTGTTGCCGCCAGCAGGCAAATAGCCAGGCACAAGTAATGGCTAGCGTTGGTTTTAAAAATTCAGCGGCTTGCAAGGAAAACCCCGGCAACCTAATCCAGCGACGCGCTCCCTTCACTTCCATCCCCATGATTAACGTTAGAATCAGCAGGCCAAAAACGGTTAATAGTGCCAATACACCCAAACGACGTACCCATATAACGGGTAAAAATGATACGGCGAGCATCCCCATTAAAGCCAGCGGCATAATAATAAAATGGCGACTGGCCAGCATCCAGTCTTGCTCAACATCATCAGTAATTCTAATGCTTACAGAAGGGCTCGTAGACATCACCATAACCACGCCAAAGGCGGCCAGTAATAAAATAGATTTCAATAGGCCGCGATCAACATCTCGCCACCAGCGTTCTATAAAGGAAGGCTGATTGATGTTACTGGCGCTATTCACTGCAAGCCTATCAAAATGCGTTGGTGAATTTTATCTGCTAAACTATGCAAGGCTTTCAGGCGTGCATCCTGTTCTGCCTTTAAACTGGCATATTCGGAATCAACAATGGTATAGCCAGATTCACTTCTGGCAAAATCGTCTAATACAACTTTACCATTTTTATCTTTTAACGTGTAGTAACCAAGTAATTCAAGGCGCCCATAAGAAGCCGTAGCATCATCAAGAATCGCCAAATAACGAATTTGTTCTTCTAATTCCACCGACAAGGTAAAATCCGTTGGCTGGCTGGCATCACTATGGAAATCTTCTTGTAATTGCTGCTGCATTAATTGCCCGATACGCTCAGGAATAGGCAAAACTTCAACAGCTAAAACCTGATTGGTATCAACCGTTTGATGCAAAGACTTAAAGCCACAAGCCGTTAATTGCATTCCCAATAGTAAACAAAGCCCAAAGCGCCACATGGCTTATGCATAGCACAGTTTTTATTTTTGGTTAGAGGGAATTTCTCATTTTAATTTAGGATAATTATAATATGGAGCGGGTAGACGGGATCGAACCGACATCCTCAGCTTGGAAGGCTGTTGTACTACCATTGTACTATACCCGCTTTTAGAGAAATGACAGCATAATCACTTTTTGAAATGTGGGCAAGGCTATTTTGTAAATATGGTTATAGAACCCATTCGACAATTAATATGCATCTAATTTCAAATGGGTTTTATAGGTATATCGTTTTAAAACCCAACCGGACTACGGCAAATAAGTTCTTCAACTTTTTGTACAGCTTTGGTTGAACAAAAAATTACAATACGGTCATTGGGCATAATTTCAGTGGAACCGTGGGGAATAATAACTTCACCATCACGCACCAGGCCACCAATGCGGGCATCGCCTGGTAATTTTAGCTCTCGGATTACCTTATTGGTTAAAGGGCTATGATCAGGCACATCAGCTTCGATCAATTCACCAAAGTTTTCACCAATGGAATGCACGGAATGGATGCGACCACGGCGCACATGCTGTAAAATTTTGGAAACGGTTATACTGCGCGGGTTGATAACTGTATCAATCCCCAATGTGCCAATTAGGCTTTCATAACTGGCGCTGTTCACCAGGGCGACAGCTTTTTCACAGCCATTTCTTTTGGCCAGCAAACCACTTAGGATGTTTACTTCGTCATTGTCTGTTACGGAAACAAAACTTTCGGCATTATGAATGCGCGCTTCTTGTAAAATCTCAGGGCTTAAGGCATCGCCATGAATAACCGTGGCAAATGGCAGTTTATCGGCGATGTATTCCGCGCGTTCAATATTGCTTTCAATAATGGTTAAGTGAATATCTTCGTGATTGTCTCTTAGTTGCACACCTAGGAAATGCCCAATATTACCACCACCCGCAATAATAATTTTATGGGCTTCTGGCTCTTCATGTCCGAATTGTGATAGCAATTTACCCACTTCCCGGGTGCGGGTCATACAGTAAACCTGGTCGCCCATGGTAATGATATCATCACCAGTGGGAATAATATGTTCGTTGTTCCGAATAATACCCAGCACCATAAAATCTAGGTCTATGGTGGTATTATCGATAATACCGGAAATATGTTTTAACGGCGTATTAGCAATAATACTGCCTTCTTCACAATTGACACCAATTGCACAGATGCGGTTTTCAGCCAATGGAATGATATCAAAGGCGCCCGGTACATGTAGACGTTCACTGATGGCCCTAGCAACCTCCATTTCAGGGGAAATGATATAGTCAATCGGCAGGTGGGTATCGGTAAACATATGCCGATATTCGGGCTGTAAATAGTCTTGTGCGCGAATTCGGGAAATACGCATAGGAATCTGAAAAATTGAATGGCCAATTTGTGCGGCAATCATGTTCACTTCGTCAGAATGCGTAACCGCAATCAATAGATCAGCATTTTTTGCACCAGCTTTTTCCAGTTTGCTGGGGTGCGAGGCATAGCCCAAAATTGCACGCACTTCCAGATGTTCGTTTATGCGCTCAATCAACTCAGGGGAGCGATCAAGCACCGTAATATGATTATCTTCGTTTTGCGAAAGATATTTCGCAATATTAAAGCCAACCTGGCCAGCACCACAAATAAGAACCCGCATGTTACTATCTATATCGTCTTAGTGTTAAAAAAATCAATAAACGCCGCCCACGCCCTCGAACGTGAAAGTGGGTACGGTTTCAAGAACTTCCACATTGCCTTGCTCTGTGCTGCCTTCCTGTACGGCAGGCGGATTTTCTGAAGCCGCGGGCGGCAAGGTGTAAGGGCCATAATTACTGGCAAAGCCGCTTTCTTCTTCATAAAAAAACTGCTCTTCCGGGAATTGCTCTTGTTTAAATGCTTCCATAATGGTGCCTGGCCCGGTTGCTTTTCGCCCGGATGATAAAGCAACGCTAACCAACTTGATTTCAGGCGGTACAGGAAACGGCTTAGGTGACACATTTTCCAAAGCAGCAGCCATAAAATCCCTAAACACGGGGGCGGCTACGCTACCACCAGTTTCACGATTTCCTAGTGATTTTGGTTGATCAAAACCAATATAGATACCTACAGCCAAATCAGGCGAAAAGCCTACAAACCAGGCATCCCGGCCTTCGTTGGTAGTTCCGGTTTTTCCGGCCAACGGGTGTTGTATTTTCAGGGAGATAGAACGGCCAGTACCGCGTTGTATCACGCCTTCCAACATAGAAACCACCTGATAGGCAGAACCGGGGTCTGTTACATTGCGTTTTTTACTGCGTAAAGAGGGGGGGGCTTGACGCTTCCAGTGGTCACTACAGCGCAAACAGGCACGATCATCGCTATTAAAAATTGTTTTACCTTCATAGTTTTGAACACGGTCTATTAAAGTTGGCTCAATTTGCTTGCCGCCATTCGCCAGCATGGCATAGGCCGTTGTAAGCTGTAAAACAGTGGTTTCATTTGCCCCTAACACAGCTGAATAAAAAGAGCGCATATTGGGGTCGATATTAAATCGTTTCGCAACATCTTGAATAGATTTGATACCAATAGAACGCGCAATACGCACTGTCATAACATTCCGAGATTTTTCAAGCCCTTGCCTTAGTGTTGTTGGCCCATAAAATTCATTGCTATAATTTTCTGGTTTCCAGGCAGGCAGGCCGGGGCCTTGCGAAATGGTGATAGGCGCATCTAAAATACGTGTGGTAGGTTTATAATCTTTTTCTAAAGCTGCAAGATAAACGAAGGGTTTAAACGTAGAGCCTGGCTGCCTTTTAGCCTGCGTTGCACGGTTAAATTCACTTTGTTCATAAGAAAAACCACCAACCATAGCCCGTACACGGCCTGTGTGCACGTCCATCGCCACAAGTGCACCATTTACAGCGGGCGGTTGCTCTAAAGTGTAGGAATCTTTTTGAAGATGGCTAACGTAAATAACATCACCAGCGTTTAAAACATCGCTGGCTTTCTGAACAACTGGCCCCAGGTATTTTCCTTGCTGCTTGCGTGCCCAACGCAATTCATCCCATGGAATCTCGCCTTTTTCACCGGTTTTTAGTATTATATCGGCTTTTTGGGCATCAGAATCTTTTACCACAGCCAAGCGCCATTGATGGCTGACAAATTGATTATCCAGCTCCTTTGGCACGCTATAATCGTTCGTATCTTTTAGGGTGGTTATAGCACCGCGCCAGCCATATTTACGATCATAATTTCGAACACCGTTCCACAAGGAACGTTCTGCAATTTCCTGTAATTCTGGCTCTATGCTTGTAAAGACGGTCATACCTTTTTCGTAAACGTCGTCAAAACCATATTTTTCAACCAATCGACGGCGCACTTCTTCGGAAAAATAGGGGGCATTAACACTTTCAGCCGCTTGCCTTTGCCGAGTTTCTATAGGTTCAGCCTGCGCTAGCTTCATTTTTTTACGGTCGATAAAACCAGCATCCTGCATTTGTGACAAAACCCAATTGCGCCGTTCCATAGCTGCGGCGTAATGACGCACAGGATTATAGTTATTAGGCCCTTTTGGCAGTGCTGCCAGATAGGCAATTTCCGCTACTGTCAAAGTTTCCAGCGGTTTATCAAAGTATTCTTGTGCCGCGGCAACCACGCCGTAGGCACCCATTCCCATATAAATTTCATTCAGGTACAATTCCAGAATTTTGTCTTTAGAATAAACAGATTCCATCCGCATAGACAAAATTGCTTCTTTAACTTTTCTTTCTAAAGTACGGTCACTGCTTAATAAAAAGTTTTTTGCCACTTGCTGGGTAATGGTAGAAGCCCCTTGTGCACGGCGGTTTGTGCCTGCAAATTTGTTTTTGGCATTAATAATAACGGCTCTCGCCAAACTAAAGGCATCCACCCCGGGGTGGCTATAATAGTTTTTATCTTCAGCGGCCAAAAAGCCTTGAATAACTTTTTCAGGAATAGCTTCTATCGGCACAAATAAGCGGCGTTCGCGCGCATATTCAGCCAGCAACTTGCCATCACCCGCATAAAGCCGGCTGATAACGGGGGGAGAATAGTTTTTTAGCTGTTTATAATCAGGTAAATCCTGTCCGAATTTTAACAAAATATATGCAACGGCACCACCGGTAAATAGTAACCCCAGCAAAACCAGGGTTAAAAATAGCATAAACAGTTTTTTCAACACGAATTATTTTTATACTACAACGATTAAAATTTAAAACTGAAAATACAGAAATTCGCTAATGTTGCCCAATTGTAAAATACTGTATAATAATCCTAAGGTTATCAGTGAATTCCAGGTTATATTGGGTTGCCACTTTAATTGCTGAACAAGTTTTGTGGTATAGCGTACTGGCTGCGGGTGTGCATAACCCGTTATTTGCGCCGTATTAGGCATAAAAAAGCTAATGATTGCAGCCGTTGTTAAATAGGGTAATGCCTCAAAAAGCCATTGCCCCAAGGGAATTGTTAACGCCCCGTTGCTTTTAATGCCTGCTTTTGCAAACATATTGGCCAAGCCAGCTGCTTTATCCATCACCACGGCGGGAAGGCTAATGCCATTAAAACCATACATACTGCCCAAAAGACTGCTGGCACTTTGCATGCTTTCAGCCCGAAAAACCACCCAACTGGCATTCACAGCCAGGAATGTTAACAGCCAGCCAGCTAAAAAAGGCATTTTAAGATTACGCCTTCGCCAATAATGATTGATTACAAGATAGGCACCATGCATGCCCCCCCAAATGATAAAGGTAAATCCGGCACCATGCCATAGCCCGCCCAGCAACATGGTAATCAGCAGGTTGCGATATCGGTGATATCGACCACCTAACGGAATATAGAGATAGTCTTTTAAAAAGCGTGAAAGCGTTAGATGCCAACGCCGCCAAAATTCTATAATGCTAGCTGATTTATAAGGGGAATCAAAATTAAGTGGTAACTTAATCCCCACGGCCAGCGCCGCGCCTATCGCCATGTCAGCATAGCCTGAAAAATCAAAATATAGCTGGAATGTATAAGCCAGCGCAGCGCCCCACGCTTCAAAAATAGTTAGCACCGTACCATTTTCAGCAGCCTGAAAAACTTGTGATACAAAGGGCGAAAGGTTATCTGCAATCACAACCTTTTTCATTAAACCAATGGTAAATATAACAAAGCCCACAGAAATATTCTGCCAGTTCAAAAATTTTTTATTATATTGTTTAAACTGCGGCATCATTTCATGATGATGCACAATGGGCCCGGCGATGAGTTGTGGAAAAAAAGTGACAAATAAAACATAGCTTAAAAAATTGTAATCCCGCGTTTCGCCCCGAAAGGCGTCAATTAAATACCCGATTTGCTGAAACGTGAAAAATGAAATAGCCAATGGCAGGGCAATCTCATTTATAAAATAGTTTGTTGCCAGCATACTATTGATACTTTCGATAAAAAAATTGGCATATTTATAATAGCCTAAGGCGGCTAGGTTAATGGTAATGCCAAAAACTAATAGACCTTTTTGCGGCACAAAAGCCAAGCGCTTGCCAATTATATAGTTAATAGCAATGGAACATAAAATTAGTGGTAAATTAGCAGGATTCCACCAACCATAAAAGAAAAGCGAACATAGTATAAGCCAGCTAAAAGCGGGTAATTGTTTATTTTTGGTAAGATATAAGCCCGCTAGGACAACAGGAAAGAAAAAGAAAATGAAGGTAAAAGAATTAAATAGCACAGTAATTTAATCTATGACCACCCCTTCCCCCTTAATGATATCCCCCACAACATAGCCATTAGTTAGATCACAAACTTCATTTGAATTTTCAGCACTACAAATTAATACCATTCCAATGCCCATATTGAAAACACGATACATTTCCATGCTTTCCACATCGCCATTTTCTTGTAACCACTGAAAAATAGCAGGCGGTGTTTTTAGTTTGTTTAGCTTAGCCCCCAACCCAGCGGGCAAAACACGCGGAATATTTTCCAGCAAGCCACCGCCCGTAATATGCGACAGTCCTTTAACATGCCCAGTTTTGATGGCTTGCAAACATTCTTTGACGTAAATTTTTGTGGGTTCCAGCAATACATCCGCAAAGGTTTGTGTGGCATTAAAATTATCAGATAAAGCTGTATTGCTATGTTCCAAAATTTTACGAACCAGCGAAAACCCATTGGAATGCACGCCTGAGCTAGGCAGTCCGATCATCACATCACCTTGTTGAATAGTTTCACCGGTAATGATCTGCTGGCGTTCCACTGCACCGACACAAAAGCCTGCCAGGTCAAAATCGCCTTTAGCATACATACCAGGCATTTCTGCCGTTTCGCCGCCAATTAACGCGCAATTTGCCTTTTTGCAACCTTCGGCAATACTTTTTATAACAGCGGTTGCCTGTTGATTATCCAGCTGGCTGGTGGCGTAATAATCCAGGAAAAATAGCGGTGCTGCACCTTGCACAATCAGGTCATTGACACACATAGCCACTAAATCAATACCCAGGCCATGCATTATGCCGGTTTCTATCCCCAGCTTTAGTTTGGTGCCTACGCCATCTGTGCAGGCGACAAGTAGTGGGTCTTTAAAGCCGGCCGCTTTTAAATCAAACAAGCCGGCAAATCCGCCTAAACTACTCATTACCCCGGGGCGGTGCGTGCTTTTTGCCGCGGGTGAAATTGCAGATACCAGGGCATTACCAGCATCAATATTTACTCCGGCATCTTTATAACTTAGCTTGCTATTATTCATAAATTTTAGTGTTATAACCACATTATAATGCATTGCAAAGGCGATGTAATTTAAGAAAGGTATTTATGCACTTTTACACAATTTTACTAGTATTATTCGCCCTGCCCTTGCATGCCGCTGAAGACATCTGGCAGCGCCATATTGTTATAACCTTGCCGCAAGAGGATGTGTTCGCCGCACGTCAACAAGCCTTTGTAAAAGCACGCCGTGATGCCTGGCAGCAACTGCAGCAAGAAATTGCCCCCGGACATAATATTGCCATGCTGGATGATGCGTTGATAGAGGAAATGATTGATGGGATTAGTATTATGGATGAGTATACAACGGCCAGCCAGTATCAAGCCACGTTTAATATTGCTTTTTCTGAAAATGCTGTTGCATCGTTTTTACAGGGCAGGCAGATTGCGTATAGCCTGCCACTGCCTGTAAAACTGATTATTCCCGTTTACGAAAAAAATGATGGCCAACAACTTTTGTGGGAAGAAGATAATATTTGGCGGCAATCTTTAGAGCAATATGATGGCAAGCAATCTTTTAAACTACCCCTAGGTGATATTAAAGATATTCAGGCATTGAAATTAAGTGATTTGAAGAAGCCTAATGTTTCTGAAAACTTGATACAGCTGCGTGAGCGGTATGATGCCGATCAGGCTATTATTGCCCTGTTTAAAGAAACTGACGGCCAGGCCTATATTTCCTATACACTTTATCCGGATGCCGAAATGCATATTGTGCAGGGTGGCAACCTTCCATCAGCCCAGCAGGAATTTTTGAAAAAAATTAACACGGCGACAAAACCCCAAGACAAAACGAAAATATTAAATGTTTCCCTTTCTTTATCAGAAACAGAAAAATGGTTGGATAAACAGCAGTCTTTTCTTAATTTACCCGTTGTCATCGGTTTAACACCCACGTTATTAAGCGTTGAGCGCGTTGATATGCAATTGGTTATTACCGGAACAATAGAAGAATTAGAACAACAATTGCAATACCTAGGTTACGATATTGTTGGTAATAAATACGACGAAGGTAGTATTTTTATGATTATTCCCTTCGGCAGCAATATAGAACAAAAAGATGATGATCTTTTTCATGAAACAGACTATAATTTCTATAGGAATACATCGCCTAGCGACATTAAACGCCCTGTTAGAACTTATAGTACACAATAGACAGTACTATATGTATGGGCAATCGGTTTAACTATAGAACCAGTAACCTAAAAGAACCTCTGCAAATATATAGCAGTCGTTCCTTAGAATATAAAACATTAATATATTTAGGGAATAACAGACTTTTGCAGAGGGTTTTATACAGCCAAAATAGTTTTAGAGAGCTTTTTTAAGCAACGCTAAATGAGGATATCTCATCTTTAAGCCTAAGGCGTTGCTTTTTCATGTGCGCCAGCATCAGTGCATCGGGGCACGGGCGGCATTCTTCTTCTTGGATACGGTTATCAATAGAGCGGTGCTGAGAGAGTAAAGAACTTATTCTTGCCTGCATTTTTTGTTGAGTCATTATTATTTTCCTTTGCAAGTTGTTATTGTCTTTATAAACTTCCTGAACCCTAAGAATCAGAAAGAAAAAAAGCAATTATGGTTGAGATGTCACTGTCAACAAGCGTAACAAAAAATTAACGATTTTTCAATTATTTTCTGTTGCGATTTGCTTGAATCTGAATTATGAAGACAGTTTTTTTTATTTTTTGTATGCTTCTAAGCATCACTTCTGTGGCTTTACCGCACCAGTGGCCATTTGTTTTTGCCTATTTAGCTTTGCCGCAACTGTTGCTTTTATACAGTTTTATCGCGCTCATATTTTTCTGGCATAAGCCGTTCATCAGTGTGGTATTTTTACCGGCAATTTGTGTGGGTTTATTGAATATTCTTCAGGTTTACAGCCTTCATAACGCTGATACGCCAGAAAATGAAAAAAGCTTTAGTGTATTGAGCTTAAATCTCTGGAAATACAACGAAAATCCTTACAAGAGCGTCGATGCAGTTGCTAATCTAAATGCCGATATTTTAGTATTACAAGAGGTAGACCAGGACAGCTGGGGCAGCCTAGAGGCGATTATAGTTGATAGCTATCCTAACCGTAAGCGCGCCTGGAATGGCGTTGTTATTGCCAGCCACTATGAAATGTATAATTGTATTGAAGCGCATCAGGCATTCCCGGAAACTTTTACCGAAGCCGCCGGTTTTTTGCATTGTACTGTTTTAATAAATAAACAGCCTATTAACCTGATAGCTATTCATACGAACAGCTCTCGCAGCGATGAAGACATAGCCAAACGACATCGCCAATTTAAAGATTTGTACAGATACATAAAGGCGGTTGAAGGAAAACTAATCGTCGCAGGCGACTTTAACACACCCTTTTGGGATGAGCAGATGATACATTTTATTAAACAAGCCAACCTAGATCTACCAAAAATATCTTGGTTCCATGGCAGCTGGCCAACTTGGTTGCCAGGCTTCATACGAACACGCTTTGATTATATTTTTAGCCGCAATATCTTGCTAAAATCTTTCGAAACTCTAAAATCTACAGGCTCTGATCATGCGCCGGTTCGGGCGGTGTTTTAACATTTTACTCTACTCAACTGCCCCTTCTTTTAAAACATTTTTCCGGGGCAGTTTTGCAATAAATCGATCGGTTAACCCTGCGGGCAAAACAGACAACAGCCACACAATAAAATAAAGCCGTTTAGGAAAGGCGATGCGTGCCTTGTTCTTTTCCAGCCCTTTGGCGATAATGACAGAAGCTTTTTCAGAATCCATCATCATCGGCATACGAAAATCATTCACATCCGTCATAGGGGTTTTTACGTAACCAGGGCAAATAACGTTTACTTTTATATTATGCGGCAAAAGAAAGCTGCGCAGTGCTTCCCCGTATACACGCACCGCCGCCTTACTGGCGCAATAGGCAGGCGCACCTGCAAAACCACGGAAACCGGCCAGCGAGCTAATGATAGCAATTTGCCCCTGTTTTACTGCCTGCATTTTAACCAGTGCGGGGTTAATGGTATTGGCAACACCTTCTATATTCGTTCTTAAAATAGCCTCTATCTGTTGTGCTTCTTCCGCTACATCACCTGCCGTTCCCCCCGAAACACCGGCATTGGCAATTACTAAATTCAGTGGTTCTTCTAAACCACCAATCCACTTTTGCATTTCCGTCTGATCCGTAACATCAACCACATGCGGCCTAGCCACTGCCCCGCGTCGTTCGCATTCTTCCGCCACCAACCGCAACCGTATTAAATTGCGCCCTCCCAAATAAAGTGTATGGCCTTTTTTTGAATAATGTCTGGCTAAAGCTGCGCCTAAACCACTGCTGGCGCCGGTTATTAGAATTTGCATAAAGCTGCTTCTTTGTTCCCCGCACGCGTTGAGTATTGTTGCATGGCTACTTTTTCCTGTAAAAACAACGTCATTCCAGCGGAGGCTGGAATCCATTCCAGCTGATTTTGAACTTTACGGTAGTTCAGGAATAATTCTACAACATCATATAGGTTTAATGTTCTCAGGAATAGATTCCAGCCTACGCTGGAATGACAGTTTTGGGAAGCCATGCAACAACGCCTGCAGGGAACATTTGGATTTATTGAGCGTCGCATTACAACCCTATATCCTTACGATAAAACCCCTCCGGCCAGTCTATTTTTTGGATAGCCTCGTAAGCTTGCTTACGGGCAACTTCCAAAGTTTCGCCCTGCCCTACCACATTTAAAACCCTGCCGCCATTGGCTATCAGCTTATCGCCATCCCGTTTTGTACCCGCATGGAAAACCGGTGTATTTAACGTAGCAACACCTTTTATTTCGCTGCCTTTTTTATAGGAACCGGGATAGCCTTGTGTAGCCATTACAACATTGATGGCAATGGTATCGCTGAAAGTTAGCTGCACTTTATCAAGGTTTTCAGTGGCTACAGCATATAAAGCATCAACCAGATCATTTTCCAGCCTTAATAGCATGGCCTGACATTCAGGGTCACCAAAACGCACATTATATTCGATTAATTTTGGTATGCCATCAACCATCATTAGACCAGCATATAAAACCCCCACGTAAGGCACTCCCAGCTTTTCGAGTGTCGGCAGGATAATAGTTTGCATGACAGTCTGTTCAAAATTTTCGTCTATATCCCCAGGGCGTGCTGGTGAAAAAGCCCCCATACCACCGGTGTTTGGCCCTTTATCATTATCAAAAGCGCGTTTGTGATCTTGCGCCGTGGCGAAGGGCACAACAGTTCTGCCGTCAGACAAAGCAAAGAAGCTAATTTCCGGCCCTTGCATCCATTCTTCAATTACCAGTTCGCCATTTAGGGTAATTAACGCATCAATAGCCTTAATAGCATCTTGCTGATTTTCTGCAATTACAACGCCTTTCCCCGCTGCTAAACCGTCGGCTTTTATAACAACAGGTAACCCAAAGTCGGCTAGGCAATGCTTTGCCTCTTCCGCATCATTGCATAGCGTAAAACGCGCTGTTGGCACATTGGCGGCGGTGGCAATTTCTTTCATAAAGGATTTAGAGCCCTCTAGTTGTGCTGCGGCTTTGCTACAACCAAATACAGCAAAATCAACAACCCTTAAGCTATCAGCTAAACCATCAACTAAAGGTTGTTCAGGACCAATAACAACGAGTTCAATATCTTTTACTCTACACCACTCAATAACAGCTGAGTGATTAGTAATATCAAGTTCTATGTTATTTTCAGTACCGCCATTGCCCGGTGCACAATAAATTGTATGATTTGATGATTGTTTCATTTTCCAGTATAAGGCATGTTCACGACCACCACTGCCAATTAATAGAATATTCATAGCCCCTTATATGCTGCAAGACACCGCCCCTGACAATGCTATTTTAACCGTTTCTTCCCTTTCGCAAGCCATTCGGCAAACCATGGAAGGGGCTTTCCCCTATGTAAAAGTAAAGGGCGAATTATCAGGCGTAAAACGTGCCGCCTCCGGGCATTTGTACTTTGACTTAAAAGATAGCAATGATGTTATTGCCGGTGTGTGCTGGAAAGGCATGGTGCAAAGCCTGCAAATGCAACCGCAAGAGGGGTTAGAAGTTGTTTGCACAGGCAAAGTAACAACCTATCGCTCTCGTTATCAGCTGGTTGTAAACAGCATGTCGGTGGCGGGTGAAGGTGCTTTGCTTGCATTGCTGGAAAAACGCAAAAAACAACTAGCCTCAGAGGGTTTGTTTGATGCCGAACGCAAACGCTCGTTACCTTTTTTACCAAAAACAGTTGGCGTGGTCACGTCCGAAGGCGGTGCCGTTTTGCATGATATTTGCCACCGTATTCAGGAACGTTGCCCACGTACCGTTTATCTGGCTTCCTGCCCGGTGCAAGGTAGCGATGCAGCGCCAAAAATTGTTGCAGCATTAAAGGCCATGATAGCCCAGGCACCTGATGTTATTATTATGGCCAGAGGCGGCGGCAGTGTGGAAGATTTATGGTGTTTTAACGAGGAAATCGTTGTACGCGCAGTTGCTGATTGCCCGATCCCTATCATCACGGCCATTGGCCATGAAACGGATACAACGCTGGTTGATTTGGCCGCTGACCTTCGCGCCCCAACCCCCACAGGAGCAGCGGAACGCGCTGTGCCAGTTAAACAGGATTTACTCTATACCCTGCAAGAAAAAAACTTTTATATGCAGCGCTTAATGCAAGATTCTTTGCAACAAAGAAAACAGCAGATACAGCATATCGGCCAGCTTCTACCCTCTCCACAAAACATGATGATGCAATATCAACAGCGTCTAGATGAATGGGCAGAACGCTTGCCGATAGTAATTGAACAACAAGTTAGCCAGGCGCGCCTAAAATTAGACAGCCTAACCCGCGTCTTAGAAAGCAATTCGCACGAAAAAGTTTTGCAGCAAGGCTATGTAATGGTAAAAACAGACGAACAGTTAATTACCTCAAAAGCCGATGTGCAACCTGTTATGCAATTACAGTTTAAGGACGGCGTGCAGGTTGTGGCGGTTGCTGCTGCTTAATTCCGCCGCACCAAACCACATGAATAGCTACACCAGGCTGTTTGGGGCAAAGAAGGGGTATTAACACTAGGATAGTGCTCAAGGCGTAATCTATAGACTTCTACGCCTTCTAACACTCTTTGTACATAATTGCGGGTTTCCTTGAATGGGATTAGCTCCATCCAATCTAAGATAGAAATTTCACCGACTCTGGGATCACCATTAGTTTTAATCCATTGTTCGACGTTTCCTCCCCCAGCATTGTAGGCTGCAATCGCCATGGGGTAATTGCCATCAAAGCGTTCTAGAGCACGGCGTAAATGAGCTGTTCCTAACTGAATGTTGTAATCAGGATCCGTAGTTAAGCGGCCTAGGCTATAGGGAATACCAACTGCTCTGGCTTCCATTTTTGCTGTGCCCGGCATTAACTGCATCAGCCCACGAGCACCAACATGGCTTTTCGCCGCCGGGGCAAAAACACTTTCCTGCCGAATGACAGCATGCACCAATGCAGGCTCAGGATAAACGGTATCAGCAATAGCCAGCACAGGAAATTCCATGGAAGGTGTTACGATACCCTGATTTTTTGCCTGTTTTGCTAAAGAAACCGATACATCGAATCGGCCTAAACGTCTTGCCAAGCCTTTATATGCACGCACCTTTTCAGGCTCTGTTGTATTTTGATACAGCTGTTGAATAAACGGCATAATACGGCGATGCTGGTTAATATAAGCCAGTTGAATGGCGGCACGTGCCAATTTTTCATTCATAAAGCTGTCTAGTTCAGGGATGTGAATGTTGCCAGCCAATTTAATATCTGGAGTACGCCCCAACGCTTGGGCGGCTAATTGCCCATAAAACGTTACGTAATAGTCGGCTGCCTGCGTATAAACATCCTGCGCCAGCTTATTTTTCCCCATTGCTGTTAAAGCTCTACCTTGCCAGTAAAGCCCGCGAGATTTACTGACGGGGTAACTTACACCTTGCGTCAGCTGATAAAAATGCTTTTGCGCCTGGCTTGGGTTGTTTAATTGTTGCAGGCTAATCCAGCCGGCTAGAAACTCAGCATCAGCGAAACCAGCGGAGTTAGTAGGCTGTGTGTGGCCTGAGGCCAGGCGGTAAGCTTTATTAAAATCTTTGTCCTTTAACAATTTCCGTACTTGAAAAGAACGTTCTCGCCATAAACGGTCATCCCACAAGTTACCATCTGCTGCCGGGGCGCGTGTTATGGAAGATAAAATTGTTTGGGCTGCTTCGTGTTGTCCTTTTCGGCGATACCAGGAGGCTTGCTCATATAATAAGCCCGGGTCATTAATATATTTATTGGAAATATTTCTTGTACTGGCATTTTTATAGCTACGGCGAAAAGATTTTCTGGCTTCTAGTAAGGTTTTTTGATCTTCGTTCAGAAAATTTTTCATTCTCTCAGCTTCCAAAAACTTGCCTTGCCACATAAGGTTTTCTAGGCGTTGTGTATGATAAACAGAGGAAAGGTATTGGCCGTATTTCTCTAGGAACGTTCGCTGTTGTTGGCTAGAAAAACTTTCATCCACCCAGGTTTCCTGCGCAAATTTTGCTTTATCCTCTAAACGTTCCAGTAAAAATAGTTTGCCAGCCGTTGTTTTCGGTGGATTTTTTATTAAAAAATCTAGAATTTTTTGCTTATTATCTGCTGTAGTAATACGATTTTCACCACGTTTTTGTAAATAATCCGCATAAGGCCAGTCTGGGTTACGATTCAGAAAATCAATAGTATCTGAAATGGTAATATTATTATCATAGCGCAGACGCGTCCAAAGAACCACATCGGCCAGGGTTTTATCTTCGGCATCTGCTGCAATGTTTTCCGCCTGTTGCCATTGATCCAGTTTTACTTTTTCAAAAGCTTTTTTATACGTTTCAGTATCCGCCGTAGAAAGATACGCATGGCTGGCAAGCGGCCAAAGGATTATTGTGCATAACAGAATGAGTTTATTTATATTTTTGGTTTTCATACTTTTGTTTCGCTGCGTTTAGGGCCTGACGGAGAGATTTTCCAATATCACCACCGTCGCCTCTAATCTTATCACGGATAACAATTTGTATTAAGTTAATATGTGCATTTAATAGTTCAAAAAATTTATCATCCGGTTTTTCCAGGTGAATACGCGTATACTCAAACAAAGATTTTCCAAATATTGTAATTAGCGGATAGCCAAATGTTTCCCCCTGGCCTCTCAGTTCATGAGCGATTGCATTAATATCAGAAAAATGTCGGTAATGGTTAACCGGCGGGTTTTGCATTAATTCAAACGAACGCTTTAATTTGACAATAGAAGTCTTAACCCAATCAGCATAGTCATTGTCCATTTCTTCCAGTTCTAACTCGGCGGCTTCTATCAGCTTGTTATCAATAACCGGTTTCCCTTCAATCTTACCAAGTCCAACTGTAACTTTTCTTAAATCATGCGGGTTCTGCAGAAAATAGGCTTTAATACCCTCTTTGAAGTCTACTTTACAATGCCCTGCCTGCACCACTTTTATCTCTGATTTTTTGATGGTGCGGCGTTCACTGAAATCTATTTTTTGTCTTTTACGACGGCGATCTGGCCCCAAATAATCTTTTGTAATAACGAAATGGCGTGGGTTTTCAATAACTCGGGTGATGATATCAGCAATGGTTGCAACAGAAAACGGTTTGGCCAAAAACTCGTTTGCCCCCAGGTTGCGTGCCTGCATAACACGTTCTGCATCCGATAAACCTGTGAGCATAACAAATGGTAAAAAAGGATCAGGGCTGTCTTTGTGAGTACGCAACCATTGTAGCAGCATTTTTCCGTCTATGGGGCTCATCACCCAATCACAGATAATCAAATTAAACGGACGTTCTTTGCTGCTAAGCGATAAATTTTTATTATTATGCTTTTTAATTAGATGAATGGCTTCGGCACCGTCTGACGCCATGGTAACCTGGCGTATATCTAGGTTACGCAAAACGCGCCCCAACAGGTTTTGCATAAAATTGCTGTCTTCAACCAGCAAAACATTCAGGCGCGATAAATCATAAGTAGCAGACATAAAATAAATTTATTTGACAGGGTTACATTTCAGGCAGGTTACTAAGCGCCGCATCGTTAATCGTCATATGATCTAAATACTGCTGAAATTGCTGAAACATTTTTAAGTTTAAGGGTAGTGTGGGAACAGCAATATCACCCGTTAACAAACCACGCAACGCTTCTGCCGGTGTTTTTTGTTTAGGGTATAATACAACGGAATATAAGGCATCCGTATCTAAATTTGCTAATTGCTTAGCGGCACGAATAGCATCTTGTAATCCACCAAGTTCATCAATCAAACCAAAACGCTGGGCAGTTATACCGGTAAATACACGACCTCCTAAAATACCTTCAACTGATACATCAATTTGCGGCCTTGCCATGGTAGCTTTATTGGAAAAATCAGCAAAAACTGTTTGCATATTTTCTTCTAAAGCCTCGCGCTGAAGCTCTGTAAAGGGCATAGAGGGGCTTAGCATCGTTGCCTTCTCCCCCACTACAACACGTTCAATATTAACATCAAGTTTTTCTGTTAACAGGTCTTGTAAGGCAAATTTACCACCATAAACACCGATGGAACCGGTTAATGTCGATGGTTGCGCATAAATTTTATCGGCATCCATACTAATAAAGTACCCTCCAGACGCAGCCAGCCGCCCCATGCTGACCACAATTGGTATGTTCTTTGATTTGGCATATAAAATGGCGTGGCGAATCGTGTCGGATGCAACATAGGAACCACCCGGACTATCTACCCGCAACACAATAGCGCGTGTATTTTCTGCATCCGCAGCATCAAAGATGGATTTTGCCAATGTATTGGCACGAACCGTTTCATCACTTGTGCCACCAAATGGCCGCGGCACCTCAGCATCGCCACGCATAATTTGACCAGTAGCAAAAACAATCGCTAGCTCGGCATCCTTATCTTTTTTCTCCACAGGTTTTTCATCATTAGATTTAACAGCCGCAAAAGAATATTGCGCCACAGGAATAAAGTGCTTATCAAGCTTTTTTTGAAAATCTACTGTTTTAGGTTCTTCCTCTTTGTTGTTTTCCTTTAAAGGCAGTTGCTCTAAAACCCATTGCTGCAATTCGCGGTTATAGGCTGTTTTATCAATAAGCTTATGCTCTAAGGATTGCTCGGCAGTATAGGGTCCATCCAGAAAAAGGGATTTTTCCGCAGGTAAAGATTTCCGGTTTGTTTGAATCCCCGTCACGACAATATCGAATAAGCCATTCACAATATCTTCCATTGTTTTGCGGTGTTCCGGTGTAAAACCTGCATTGGCAAACATGTTTGGCCCAGATTTCCAATCAGTAAATTTTACAAAATCAGGCTGTATGCCGAATTTGGCAAAAGTGTCTTTCAGGAAAGGTATTTCTGCTGCAAGCCCAACCAGAAATAAAGTACCACTTGGTTGCATCCAAATTTCATTAAAACCACTAGCCAGGTAATATTGTGACAAGGCATTGCCACCTTCCGAAAAAGTATCGGCATAAGCGATAGTAAACTTGCCTGCTTTGTGAAAAATATCTAGCGCATCGTGAATTTCTTTTGCCTCGGCTGATGAAACCTCCGCCATGCCAATATCAGCGACCAGGCCATAAACGCGATCATCTTTTGCTGCTTTTTTAATAGAATTGGTAATAGAGAACAAATCTTGTTTATTATTGCCAAATAGTTTGTCCAAAGGGCTTGCGTTGGGGCTTGCTGCAAGATCGCCGTCTATGTTTAATGACAAAACAACTTGTTCTGGCATCTCAGTTTTTTTGTTCGCCAGTTTGTAGGCATATATAAACATTCCCAAATTAATGGTGATGGTAATTAGGCCGATAAAAGCCAGGGTGCGAAAAATCCAGCGACCAAATTTAGAGGCAAGTCTTTTAATCATCAGGCAGCCACGCTAGTTTTACGTTTCAGCTTGGCACAGCCGTCTGCAATTCTTTTAATAGCGTCGCTCAAAATTTTATCACTCGTTGCATAAGAAATACGAAAATAAGGTGCCAGGCCAAAGGCCGTTCCCTGTACGGTTGCAACCCCTGCATCTTCTAATAAATAGGTTACAAAATCGGTGTCATTTTCGATGGTTTTTCCGGCGGGCGTGTTGGCACCAATAAAATCTTGGCAGGAAACATACACATAAAAAGCACCATTTGGCTTATTACAAGAAAGTCCCTCAATCTTGTTAATGCCTTCTACCACCAAGTCGCGGCGGCGCTGAAACGCTTCATTGAATTTTTTTAAAAATAAATGACTACCGTTTAAAGCCTCTACCGATGCTTCCTGAGAAATAGAGCAAGGATTACTAGTACTTTGCGATTGCAGTTTAGCAATAGCCTTAATCAACGCGGGCGCCCCGCCAGCAAAACCAATACGCCAACCTGTCATGGAATAAGCCTTGGAAACACCATTCATGGTAAGGGTACGCTCTGCTAAATCTGGCGCTATTTCCGCAAAGGTCGCAAATTTAAAATCATCGTAAATTAAATGTTCATAGATATCATCGCTAAACACATGCACGTGCTTATGTTTTCTAACCACTGCTGCCAGCTCTTTTAAATGTTCTGCTGTATAGGCAGCACCAGTCGGGTTACTCGGGCTGTTTAAAAACAACCATTTTGTTTTGGGTGTAATGGCTTTTTCCAGTGCTTCTGCACTTAATAAAAAGTTATCTTTTTCCGGGCATTCAACAATAACAGGCTTGCCGCCAGCCAATAAAACTATATCCGGGTAAGAAACCCAGTAGGGTGCAGGGATAATAACTTCATCTTCTGCATTAATTGTGCACATCATTGCGTTGTAAATAATCTGTTTTCCACCACATCCAACCGTGATATTTTCCGGCTTATAATCCAGGCTATTATCCCGTTTAAATTTGTCAACAATTGCCTGTTTTAACTCTGGTGTGCCGTCCACGGCGGTGTATTTTGTTTTGCCGTCATTAATTGCCACAATACCCGCATTTTTAATGTGGGTTGGCGTGTCAAAATCAGGTTCCCCCGCCCCCAACCCAATAACATCCTTTCCAGCGGCTTTTAATTCACGCGCTTTAGTTGTAACAGCAATAGTTGGGGAAGGCTTAATAGCGCTCATACGCTCAGCAATAAAAGACATGTCGCCAATGTAATTGGCCAAGTTAATATTGCAAGCCTCATCTATGTATAATGGAATGACTTTTTCTATATTTTTGCGGCATGTTTGAAACACAAAAAATGAAGCGACAAATTTCAGAGTTTACAACTAAACAAATTTTCTCTTCAAAAACCTTTATCGTTGCTTATATGATAGACTATGACAATCAACCGCTATCCTGTCTTACCCCTTCGTGACATTGTTGTTTTCCCCAATATGATTGTGCCACTCTTTGTGGGGCGGCAGGGGTCTATTCGGGCACTAGAGGCTGCTGTTGAGGAAGACCAGCGTCAAAAGGTTTTACTAGTTACGCAAAAAAGCGATAGTAAAGAAAAATCCTTATCAGACGATTTATATAATACAGGCACTGTTGGCAGTATTTTGCAAATATTAAAATTGCCAGACGGCACCATGAAGGTGTTGGTAGAAGGTTTGCAGCGCGCAAAAATTGTAGAACTGCATACCGATGAAAATGACGATTCTGTTTATATCGAAGCCGATGCGGAAATCATTGAAAGCAAAGCAATGCCTGATGACATTCCACAAGAGCACGCGAAATCGCCCCAGGAAGAAGCCTTGATGCGCGCTGTTGTAAAACATTTTGATCAATACGTAAAATTGAACAAGCGTATTCCGCCAGAAGTATTATCTGCCATGGAGCAGCTTACGGACGCAGATCGACTAGCGGATACAGTGGCCGCACACATTTCCATAAAAATTGCTGAAAAGCAGCAAATATTAGAAACTTTGAACACCAAACAACGCCTGCAAAAAGTATTCGAAGCGATAGAAGGCGAAATAAGCATTCTAAAGACCGAAAAAAAACTTCGCATTCAAGTAAAAGACCAAGTCGAAAAATCGCAGCGGGATTACTATTTGAATGAGCAAATGAAAGCCATTCAGAAAGAACTGGGCGATGATATTCCGAATCTGAAAAAGGAAATCGATAAATATAATAAGCAGGTAAAAGCGAAAAATCTTTCAAAAGAAGCCGAAGAAAAAGCCGAAGAAGAAATTAAAAAATTACGCAGCATGTCGCCTATGTCCGGCGAGGCGGCTATTATTCGCACCTATTTAGACACCATGCTATCACTTCCCTGGAATGAAAATCAGGATGTGGAACATGATATTCATCGATCAGAAGAAATTCTAGAAGACCGGCATTATGGGCTGGATAAAGTGAAAGAACGTGTACTGGAATATCTGGCTGTGCAAGAACGCCAGCGTGAACGTGCCAAGGAAACAGGCGAAAAATACAACAGTCCTATCTTATGTTTAGTTGGCCCGCCGGGTGTAGGAAAAACTTCTCTGGGCAAAGCCATTGCGAAGGCTGCTGGCCGTCATTTTGTGCGCATGTCATTAGGTGGTGTGCGGGATGAAACAGAAATTCGTGGGCACAGGCGTACCTATCTTGGGGCTTTGCCAGGTAAAATTTTGCAAGGCATGAAAAAAGCAAAATCCAGTAACCCCTTATTTCTTTTGGATGAAATTGATAAAATGGGGCATGATCATCGTGGTGATCCGGCCAGTGCGCTATTGGAGGTATTAGACCCTGAGCAAAACAATGCGTTTAATGATCATTATCTTGAAGTTGATTACGATCTTTCACAAGTTATGTTTATTTGCACGGCAAATAGCATGGAAATGCCGCGCCCCTTGCTGGATAGAATGGAGATTATTCGCTTGTCTGGTTACACAGAAGAAGAAAAAATGGAGATTTCCCGCCGTCATTTATTAAAAAGACAATCAAAAGAGCACGGCCTGGAATTAAAAGAATGGCCAATATCAGATGATGTGGTGCGCGATATTATTCGCTATTACACCAAGGAAGCCGGTGTGCGTGGGTTGGAACGGCAAATCGCCAAGCTAGCGCGAAAAGCAACCCGACAGCTTGTCGCTGATGCCAGTATCGACGCCGTGGAAATTAACCCAGAAAATTTAACCGACTACTTAGGTGTGCGACAGTACAAATATGGCGTAGCAGAAGAAGAAAATTTAGTCGGCGTTGTTACAGGCCTGGCCTGGACAGAAGTAGGCGGCGAATTACTAACTATCGAAGCCTTAAAACTCCCGGGTAAGGGTAATATCAAAACAACAGGTAAACTGGGCGAAGTGATGGAAGAATCCATTCAGGCTGCCTCCAGCTATGTGCGTTCAAAATCGCCAGAATTTGGGATAAAGTCTGACTTTTTTGAAAAAATGGATATTCATGTGCATGTGCCGGAAGGTGCCACCCCAAAAGATGGCCCTTCTGCCGGAATTGCCATGGTTACCAGTATTATTTCTGTATTAACAGGCATACCGGTGCGCAAAGATATTGCCATGACGGGCGAAACAACGTTGCGTGGTCGCGTGCTGCCCATCGGTGGTTTAAAAGAAAAGCTGCTAGCCGCTAAACGTGGGGGAATAAAAACCGTTTTAATTCCTGAAGATAATGTAAAAGATTTGGCCGAAATTCCAGACATCATTAAAAATGCACTCGAAATAATTCCGGTTAAGAATGTTTACCAGGTTTTAAGCCAGGCATTAACGGAAAAACCTATTGCTATTGAGGACGACTTTATGAATTTACCACCCAAGGGCGCCTTACTTACATCAGAGCCACCAACAGCCAGTGTTCATTAAATAGTGGGCAAATTAGGCATGGCATTGAAAATTTCAATAAAATCGCTATAATAATATAGTGGATCAATTCAATGAGATAAAACTGTATTAACTATCTTCAAAAAGTATAGAGTTGCCATTCATATTGAACTTTACAATCTAAAACTTAATACTTGCACCTATCACTAACAAATTTTAACCTTTAACTGTTCTAATAATAAAAATAGGCTTTTAGCATTAACCGGAGTAACTATGGCAAAATCAGAAGATAACAACAGCGAAGATACTTTATACTGTTCCTTTTGCGGCAAAAGCCAACATGAAGTACGCAAACTTATAGCAGGCCCTACGGTCTTTATTTGTAATGAATGTGTGGAATTATGTACCGATATTCTACGCGAAGAAAATAAAGCAGGGCTGGTTAAATCAAAAGACGGTGTGCCCTCCCCCAAGGAGATTATGGCCATCTTGAATGATTACGTCATTGGTCAATTGCGAGCAAAAAAAGTTTTGGCTGTTGCAGTGCACAATCACTACAAGCGTTTGAATCATGCCAGTGAAACCGATATTGAACTGGCAAAATCCAACATTATGCTGGTGGGGCCAACGGGTTGTGGAAAAACCTTATTGGCACAAACTCTGGCACGTATCATTGACGTCCCCTTTACTATGGCCGATGCCACTACGTTAACAGAGGCTGGTTACGTTGGGGAAGATGTGGAAAACATCATTCTAAAACTATTACAATCTGCCGATTATAATGTTGAGCAAGCGCAGCGTGGTATTGTTTACATCGATGAGATTGATAAAATTTCTCGTAAATCTGACAACCCTTCAATTACCCGCGATGTATCGGGTGAAGGTGTGCAGCAGGCATTGCTTAAGCTGATGGAAGGTACCGTTGCCAGTGTGCCGCCCCAAGGCGGTCGCAAGCACCCACAACAAGAGTTTTTGCAGGTAGACACCTCTAACATACTGTTTATTTGTGGTGGTGCTTTTTCTGGTGTGGAAAAAATTATTTCTCAGCGTGGCGAATCACAATCAATCGGTTTTGGTGCCTTGATTAAAGACAAAGATGAGCGTGAGATTGGTGATGTTTTAGAAGACTTGCAGCCAGAAGATTTGGTGAAGTTCGGTCTTATCCCTGAATTTATTGGCCGTGTGCCTGTAATTGCGTCACTTACGCATCTAGATGAAGACGCCTTGGTACAAATTCTAACCGAGCCTAAAAATGCGATTGTAAAGCAATATCAGCGCCTATTTGAAATGAATGACGTTTCGTTAACATTTGATAGCAAAGCCTTGATTGCCATTGCTAAAAAAGCCATTGAACGTAAAACTGGTGCACGAGGCCTACGTTCTATCATGGAAACAATTTTGCTAGAATCTATGTACACATTGCCTGATTTAGAAGGCATTGAGGAAATTGTTATTAACGAAAAAGTTGTTAACGACAATGCCGACCCTTTACATGTGCATCAAAAAAAGAAAAATGACGATGATAAGCCAGAAAAACCTGTGAAGAAGGTTGCCGGTAAAAAATAGATCTTCTATGCATTGTTGAGATAAGACCGAAAATATACTTTTTATCCTTATCTCAACAACGCCTAGGATCAACGCTATTTTGAACTTTTAAAGAATTCAAAAAATTCACTATCAGGAGAAAGAACCAAAGTAGTGTCTTTATCCGCTAATGAATTTCTGTAGGCTTCTAAAGAACGGTAAAAACTGTAAAAATTCGGGTCTCGGTTAAAAGCTTCGGCGTAAATTTTAATAGCTTGTGCATCACCTTCACCGCGTAGTTTTTGGGATGACTTGTTTGCTTCGGCTAAAATAATTGTTTTTTCTTTATCGGCTTCTGCCCGAATAGTTTGGGCTTCTTCGCTTCCTTCGGCGCGCAGTTGTCTAGCTTCCTTGAAACGTTTCGCTTTCATTTCTTCGTAAACGGCTTCGCTGGTTTCGGCTGGCCTTTCTGCCCTACCAATTCTTAAATCGATTAGTTTTAAACCATTCGCAGCAATATCAGCGGTCATTTTTTGTTCAATTTCCCGCATCATTTCGCCACGTTTTTCCGAAAGAACAGCTGGCAAACCATAGGTTCCTAGAACCTTGCGCATGTTACCGTTGATACGATCATTCAGGTTCTCACTGGCCTCTTCTAAGCTTCTTAATGTTTGAAAAAATTTTAGGGAGTCTTCAATTCTGAAGTATGCATAAGCATCTACGATTAATGGCTTATTATCTGCCAAGATAACCCGCTGTGCTGGTGGCTCTGTTAATAATGTAAGTTCAGGGTAACGTATAACATTCTGTATAAAAGGAATTTTTACTTTTAGGCCAGGCGTACTGTGTGCTTCTTTAAATTCCCCGAACTGGAATACAAGCGCCTGCTCAGGTTCTGCAACAATAAAAAAAGCATTGGCAGCTAAAAAAACAAGTACAGCAGTTATAATAGCAAAAGTTGGAAGTTTCATGGCTACTGGCCTTTCTTTAATTCATTAAGCGGCAAATACGGCACCACGCCGGAGCCTGCCTTGCTATCAATGATAATTTTGTTGGCATTATTTAACACGTTTTCCATAGTCTCTAAATATAGACGGTCTTTTGTCACCTGTTTTGCAGGGGCATAGGCGTCATAAACAGAAATAAATCGCTCGGCATCACCAGTTGCCTTGCTAACAACCTGTTGCTTATAACCTTCTGCGTCTTTGATGATTTGCGCCACTTCACCTTTTGCTTTTGGAATAATTTCGTTGGCATAGGCCTTGGCTTCTTCTTGCAGACGTTTTTTGTCGGCAATCGCACGCTGCACTTCATCAAAAGCATCAATTACTTTTGAAGGAGGCCGAACATCTAACAGTTCAAGCTTATTGATACGTACACCCAGGTCGTAAGAGTCTAGCACTTCCTGTATACGGTCAGTTACTTCCGTGGCAATTTCTTCTTTGCTGACAGTTAGTACAGAATTAAACGTGCGTCGCCCAATAATTTCTCGCATAACGCTCTCGGACGTGATTTTTACGGTTGTTACAGGGTTTTGCACGCTAAACAAATATTTTCCAGCATCCTTAATCCGCCAGAAAACGTTAAAATCAATATCAACAATGTTTTCATCACCAGTAAGCATGAGACTTTCTGAAGGTACGTCGGTGCGTGTGTTGGGACTACGGGAGCCGGAATCCTGGCTGTTGGTAAAACCAACGGGTGTTCTGTTTTCTCGGGTAACGGTTGGTGTAATAACCTGACCAATGGGGCTTGGCCAATGGTAATGTAATCCTGGCTGAGAAGGCTCTGCTTCATTTGTCCATTCACCAAAGGTAAGTTCCACCCCCACTTCGTCAGATTCCACTCGATAAAAGCCACTGATAAGCCAGATAACTAACCCAATAGCTACTAACAAAATCACGATTTTTCCATCACCGCCATCACCAAATTGCTGGCGAAAGCGATCTTGACCGTTTTTAAAAAAATCTTCGATGTTATCGTTGCGATTATTTTGCGGCCGTCTTGGTGGACGATTACCGCCCCCGCTGCCGTGAATGGGGGTAGGCTTTGATATTGGCTTTTTAGGCTGTTTATCGTTATTATCGCCCCATGGGCTTTTGGGTGCAGACATGCATACTCTCAAGAAAATTATAATCTAGAATTGTTATAGGCAGCGCTTTATCGTGGGGCAAGATGTTTAAAAAATTCCAGCAAGTTGGCAAGCAGACAATTTTAGAGAAAGCGTTGTATGCCATTATTAAGCCCCAGCACGTTGATACCTTGAATTCTGAAAAGAATATTGTTGTTTTAAAGGATGTTAATCCTGAACAATTAATGAAATTGAAAAAGGAATTGCCGCATATTCAATTTATTACAACACAGCATAAAAAAGCGGAAAAAGAAATAAACCTGCCGCAGATAAAAAAAATTATTGCCGTAGCCAGTGGAAAAGGCGGTGTCGGAAAGTCCACAATTGCGTTTCATTTAGCCAAGCATTTAGCGAAAAATAATAAAACAGGTATTCTTGACCTGGATATTTATGGCCCCTCTTTACCAACCTTATTGCAGTTGCAAAATGAGAAAGCCGCTGAGGAAAACAAGCAATTTATACCGATTGAAAAAGATGGTCTTACGGCGATGTCGCTCGGGTTTTTAATTGATGCTCACAAGGCAACTATTTGGCGTGGCCCCATGGTGATGGGGGCGGTGCAGCAGTTGTTACGCGATACGCGCTGGCCAGCGCTGGATTATCTGATTCTTGATTTACCCCCGGGCACAGGAGATGCACAATTAACCCTGGCACAAAAGGTGCGCCTGGATAGCGCCATAATAATTACCACGCCACATGAACTGTCTACAATAGATGCCCTGAAAGGCATGCACATGTTTACGAAAATGCAGGTTCCTATTGCCGGTGTCATTAGTAATATGAGTTACTTTATTTGTGGCGATTGCGACAAAAAGCATTATCCATTTGGGGAAAGTGTGGTTAAAAAATTATGCGAAGAGCATCATGTGCCTTTTTTAGGAGAAGTTGGCTTTAACTTAGCCAGAATGGAAGAAAATTTGGAGCGTATCGTAACCAGTTCACCCTATTTTATTCAACCTTAAATTTTAAGGCTGTAAATAATCCCCTTAATTTCCTTAGTAAAAAAAGGCTAAAAACCAAACAGATTACCGGCCATAAAATTATATGAACAAGAATAGAGGGGCTGAATATAAACTCTATGGCCACGGCCAGTGGCACGATTGTGAAACATAAAATGGTCATCACAAAGAAAATAGGGCCATCTCCACAATCGTGCTGTGAAAAGTCAGCATTACAAATGTTACAGCGATCTGCAATTTTAAGGTAGCCTGCAAATAATTCTCCCTGGCTGCAGACAGGGCATTTACTGCGAAAAAAGGCGGCGGCAGTGTCAATAGGCATTAAGTTTAGAGTGCACTACCGATATAAATTGATACAAAAAGAAATAACCAAACAACATCAACAAAGTGCCAGTACCAGGCTGCTGCCTCAAAACCAACGTGTTGCTTTGGGGTGAAATCACCTTTAAGCGAGCGCAAATAGCAGATCAGCAGGAAAATGGTTCCAACAAGCACATGGAAGCCGTGAAAGCCTGTAGCCATGTAGAAAGTAGAGGCGTAGATGCCGTCCTTAAAACCAAAGGCTGCATGGCTATATTCATAGGCTTGCAAGCAACTAAAGATTACACCCAAAATCACGCTAATCAATAATCCTGTTTTCAACCCTTGACGATCGCCATGAATTAAAGCGTGGTGCGCCCAGGTTACAGTGGTGCCCGATAATAGCAAAATCAGGGTGTTAAGCAGTGGTAAATCAAGCGGATTAAAGGCTTTTATTCCCTCTGGTGGCCACGACTCTGATGTGGCGACACCGTTAAAATAAGCCCAGAAAAAGGCAAAAAAGAAGGCAATTTCAGAAATAATAAACAGCACAACACCAAAACGCAGGCCAATTTTTACAACTTCGGTATGATCCTTGCCGTTACGTGCTTCGCGCACCACATCGCGCCACCACCCGAACATGGAAAATAACACAAGAGCAATACCAGCGTATAAAACGAGCGGCGTTTTATCATGCATAAATAAAACCATGCCAAAGGTGAACATGCCGCCGGCCAATGACGCAACTAGCGGCCATGGGCTGGGATCAATTAGATGGAAGGGATGCTTATGATCTGCCATGGCGTTGTTTTAGGGTAATTCATTGATGGCTGCAATACTATATAATCTGTATTAACAATCCGATAAAATTATAGCAATCGCATAGAAGCCTATTTATAAAACGGTATGCTTTTAACCATTGTTTTGCTGATAATAGGTCTTTTATTACTGGTTTTTGGTGGTGATACAATGATTCGTGGCGCCACTGCAACAGCCGTGCGGTTGGGGGTTCCAACTTTGCTGATTGCATTTACGTTTGTGGCAATAGGCACATCCGCACCAGAATTAGTGGTTTCATTAAAAGCCATTGCTGATGGCAATAATGGTATTTCTGTTGGTAATGTGATTGGCAGTAATATCGCCAATATTCTGTGTCTTTTTGGTGTGTGTGGTTTAATTGCGGCCATCCCCGTTAAGAAATCACCGGCCTTGGTGCGTGATACCTGGATGATGTTTATTGTTTCACTTTTAACTGTATTATTATCATTTTACGGCGTTATAGAGCGTTGGACAGGCGCATTAATGGTATTAATGCTGGCTGCCTACATAGCATATGCTTATCTCTACGCGCGCCGCCACCCAGAAGACCCGGCAGCGGCTGAAGAAGTAGAAGTAGAACAAATGGCCTTAAGTAAAAGCCTGTTACTACTGGTAGGGGGCATTATTGGTATTGTCTTTGGTGCAGATTTGTTTGTTCGCAGTGCTGCTGAAATTGCAACAGCCTTGGGCGTTTCTGATGCTATTATAGGCTTAACACTCGTGGCTTTCGGCACGTCACTACCTGAAATAGTAACTGCCGTTATCGCCATTCGTAAAAATGAGAGCGATGTTTTATATGGCACGATATTAGGCAGTAATTTGTTTAATATACTCCTTATATTAGGCATTTCTAGTTTGGTGCATCCATTGGAAATTGGCCAGGCGCAGTATGGGTTTGATTTAATGGTGATGCTGGCAAGTGCTGGTGTGGTAATGTATTATGTATTATCGGGTAAAACGATTAAACGGTTTGTTGCTTTAATAATGCTGGCTATTTACCTGGCCTGGGTTGCACAACAGTTTATCTAGATGATTCCGCGTTTATATATAAAAGATTTATCAACTGCCGGTGCCAACCAGCAACAAACCCTTTCCCCCGAACATAGCCACTATCTAATAAACGTTTTGAAGCGGGCAGAAGGTGATGTGGTTAAAATTTTTAATCAGGCAATGGGTGAATGGGAAACAGAGATTATTAATAGCCATAAAAAGAAAACTGTTATTTCATTCAATAAACACTTGCAAAGCTATCAGCAAGAACCTGATATAACACTTTACTTTGCCCCCATAAAAAAAACACCTATAGATTATCTAGTACAAAAAACTACCGAACTAGGGGTGCAGTGTTTGCAACCTGTTATAACAGATTACACCATTGCACAGCGTATCAATATTAAGCGTTTGCAAGCCAATTGCATCGAAGCCGCCGAGCAAACAGGCCGTTTATCTGTTCCAGAAATTAAAGAAGCTATTCCGCTTAAAAAAGCACTCCTAGGTAATAAGCCGATTATATTCTGTGATGAAGATAATAAAAGCAGCCCTATTTTAGACGTGTTGAAACAGCAAGAAAAGCAAGCCTGGGGAATTCTAATTGGCCCTGAAGGTGGTTTTAGCCCTGCTGAAAGAGATTATTTAAGAAACAGTGCTCATCTTTTTCCCGTCCATTTAGGCAAAAGATTGTTGCGTGCCGATACCGCTGCTATTGCCGCCTTAACCTGCTGGCAGGCTGTGTTGGGGGATTGGCCTTAATAAAACTGTAATAACTTTACTATAACTCATAATAGTAATTACAATTTATTTCCTTATACTGCTTCATAATGATGTTTCGCCGCCGCCAACCTTTGAACATACTATCAAAGTTACGCGGCTTTGTTTACCCTCGTATGGGCATCAGCCGGACACTACGTTATTATCGCTATCGCGCTGTTAGGCTGCCCGGAACACCTGCTAATATAGCCACCGGCCTGGCTTGTGGTGCAGCTGTATCCTTTACGCCCTTTATTGGATTACACTTTTTTTTGGCCTTTGTAATGGCCTGGATATTGGGTGGTAATTTATTAGCCGCGGCCATTGGCACGATTGTTGGCAACCCTTTAACATTCTTTTTTATCTGGCTACTTGTTTTTAAAACAGGCCAATGGATGCTGGGGCTTGATAATCATCTTAAGCCGGAAGCCGTTATTGAAGATTTTGCGCAGATGATTTTACACGGTGAATTTTTTAGTCGCTTTGGTGAAATTTTTGACCCCATTATTGTGCCCATGCTGCTGGGTTGCATCCCACATTTTATATGGGTTTGGGCGTTAACGTTTTTCCTGAGTAAACGTTTAATTACACAATATCAGCACCGCAAAAGGCGGCGTTTACAATTGCTGAAAAAGCGACTAGTGAAAAAGCATGCAAAATAATCGTCATCTAAGGCTTGGCGTTAATATCGACCATGTGGCAACATTGCGCAACGCACGTGGTGGCGATGTGCCCTGCCCTATTAAGGCTGCAAAGCAAGCTATCAACGTTGGCGCTGATAGTATTACAGCCCATTTAAGAGAAGACCGTCGCCATATAAAAGACGATGATATTGCCGCCTTAATGCAGCAGGATTTTTATTTAAACCTTGAAATGGCTGCAACGGATGAAATGCAAAAAATTGCCTTGCATCACAAGCCGCATGCTATTTGTCTGGTGCCCGAAAAACGACAAGAACTAACCACCGAAGGCGGGCTTAATGTTTTAGATCAAAAAGAGAAACTAAAGCAGTTTATAGAGCCACTTGCCGCCCATAGCCGCGTTTCCTTGTTTATAGACCCTGATTTAAAACAAATTGATGCCGCAAAAGAAGCAAAGGCAGCAGTAGTAGAATTACACACTGGTCAATATGCCGAACACACTGATAACGCAGCAGAACTAAAACGCATTCAAAAAGCGGCAACCCATGCCGCAGCTATAGGTTTAGAAGTACATGCCGGGCATGGTTTAAATTTCAAAAACGTCGCAGCTATTGCAGACATTCCTGAAATTATTGAATTAAATATTGGTCATTATATTATTGCCCAAGCTGTTTTTATGGGCTTGGAAAACGCGGTGCGAGAAATGAGACGATACATGACAGAGCGTTATGAAAATTAAATTAAATGGTGAAACCATCGACACATCTGCAAAAACTTTACAGCAGTTGATCGATAGAGAACTGAAAAACAATGATAATATTGCCGTGGCCTGCAACCAGAAAATTATTGCCCAACCAAACTGGCAAACGACGTTATTGCAAGATGGTGATCGTATTGAAATTGTGCATGCAATTGTAGGCGGGTAATATGACTTATTTTCAAAATTGTTTTGAAGAACAGCAGGCCGTTAGCCAGCAATGTATGCAAACGCTTGAACCTGTATTTAACAAGCTAATGCAGTATGCGGTTCAATCTATTCAATCTGGTGGTAAAATTATTTTTTTTGGTAATGGTGGCAGTGCAGCCGATGCACAGCATTTGGCGACAGAGCTAACCGTTCGGTTTTCTAGTAATAGGCCAGCTATTGCTGCCCTGGCATTAACCACTGATACCTCTACGTTAACGGCTATTGCTAATGATTTTGATTTTTCAGAATTGTTTAAACGCCAATTGGAAGCCTTGTGCCAGCCACAAGATTTAGTGATTGGTATTACAACCAGCGGAAATAGCGATAACGTCATCAAGGCGCTAAATTATGCCCACGTCATGGGTGCGAAGACAGCCGCCTTTACAGGGGAAAGTGGTGGAAAGCTAACAGATACGCACTTGTTATTAAAAGTTCCCTCGAAAACCACGGCACGCATACAGGAAATGCACATTACTATTGGCCAAATTTTTTGCGGTGAATTAGAACAGAAATTAGGGCTAGTTTAGGCAGCTAAATTTTTCGGCGTAAACTGTGTGTCATACTGGCCATTAACCAAAACATGCTGAAAGCCTTCTTTGTTTTCTGCATCTATAACTACCGGCGCTTTTAAATTTAGTGTCATCTGCACATTTGTATTATCTTCACCATGACGCAGGGTAGCGATATGAAGCAGTACCAGGGCATCGGCGTTAATTTGATGATCCAGCAGAATATTTTGCACATCTTCTGGTTTTATTAATGCATCTGGCACGGTTGTAGGAAACACAATAAAAGCCAGCTCCGGGTTTCTAAGGCATTGCAATAGCTTAAATTTTTCATCTGCATTGGGCAAGGTTGCCAGGGCAAACTGGTCGTATTCTGGAAAACCAACAATACCCTTGGAGAAGGTGATAATTTGCTCCTTCTTAAAATAAAACGTACCAAAAGGATTGGTAATCGTAATATCAGGTTTTGCCTTTGGCGCGGGTGTGCTATCTTGATGGGACATTGTTTCAAGGGTTAGCGTATCATTGTTATTTAAAGTTTCTGTAAACATAAGCGTATTAATTTTATAGTGGGTATCATGCATAAACTGTGCCAAACAGTGAATATGGAGAACCAAATTTTAGCAATGGGCAAAAAAGCCAAGCAGGCAGCCAAAAAACTGGCCATAGCTTTGCCAGAACAAAAAACTAAAGCTTTACTATCAGCAGCGGAAGCTGTGCGTGAAAATGCGAAGCTTATTATAAAAGCGAATGAACAGGATGTTCAGGCCGCAGAAGAAAAAGGACAAAACGCCGCTTTTATTGATCGATTGACCTTAAACACTGCACGAATTGAAGGTATTGCCAGCTCTTTGGAAGCTATTGCTCATCAAGAAGATCCTATCAATACAATATTAGAAGAATGGCAGCGGCCAAATGGTATTACGTTCAAAAAAGTGCGTGTGCCTATTGGCGTTATCGGTATTATTTTTGAAAGCCGTCCCAATGTTACGGCTGATGCCGGTGCATTGTGCATAAAATCAGGCAATGCGGCCTTTTTACGTGGCGGTTCTGAAAGCATGTATTCCAGTAAAGCCTTGCTAGAATGTTTGCATAAAGGCTTAAAAAGCGCTGGTTTACCGGAAGATGCTGTGCAATTGGTTGAAACAACGGATCGGGCAGCGGTTGGAAAGATGTTGCAACTAAATCAATATATTGATGTTATCATTCCACGCGGTGGAAAATCATTAATTAAAAGAGTAGCTGCAGAAAGCACTATTCCGGTTATCAAGCATTTAGACGGTATCTGCCATATCTATATTGATAAAGCAGCGGATATTGAAAAAGCAGTAAAAATTACACAAAACGCAAAAATGCGACGCACTGGTGTTTGCGGTGCAGTAGAAACTTTATTAGTACATCAAGATATTGCCCAGCAGGTTTTACCATCTTTACAAACGGCGTTGCAAAACTGTGAATTGCGCGGCGATGAAAAAGTGCAGGCTATCATTAATGTAAATCCAGCCAGTGATGAAGATTGGGCAACAGAATATCTAGATTCTGTCTTGTCTATAAAAGTGGTTGATGATCTTACTGCTGCTATTGACCATATTCAGCACTATAGCTCTGATCATACTGATAGTATAATCACCGAGGATCAACAAGCCGCTGATTTGTTTCAGCAACAGGTTAACAGCGCCATTGTATTACATAACGCCTCTACGCAATTTGCCGATGGTGGCGAATTTGGGTTTGGCGCCGAAATTGGCATTTCCACCGATAAACTGCATGCTCGTGGCCCTGTCGGTGCCATGCATTTAACGACTTATAAATATTTAGGAACAGCCAATTGCGCGATTAGAACGTAGAAATTTTGAGACTGTTGACAAAAAAGATAGTATTTGCTAAGATCAAGACGTAAACTAGTATGCATAATAAATTAGAGAAATCAGAAAGTTATAAACCCGAAATAGATGTGATACGTGGGGTTGCGATGCTTTATATCGTAGGGTTTTGGCACGCATTAAGCTATGTTGACATTGATAAAAGTAGCATCTTTATGCAGGTTGGTAAGTGGGGAGCGGTTATTGCATTAGGCTTGTTCTTTACCATCTCATCGTTGATGTCATCTAAATGGAAAGACAAAAAAGCTATGGCTTTTTATACTAAAAGAGTCATACGAATTTACCCGCTTTACTTAGTAGCATTGACCTGTTATTTAATCATTGGGTATGGTGGGGTGACTGCCCACACGTATGGATTATCTGTATTATCCCTATCTGCGTTGATGAACGAGGCACCGATGACGTTATGGTTCATTGCCGTTATTATAATATATTACCTTGTATTGCCGCTGTTATGGAAACTTAACACAACCACCCTAATAGCTATCTGTGGCCTTGCACTAGCCTATGTGTTAACAGACGCGCAAACTGTCGATAAAAGGGTGGTACTATATTTACCAAGTTTTATTTTTGGGGTACTGATTGACCGCCATAACGATATAAAACAATCATTGGCCAGGCCTATAACCGTGCTGCTATCAGGCGTATCCTGTGTGGGAATCATATTATGGAAGCTTAGCGCTACTACCGATATTCAACAGGATATTATTGTACTATTCACCCCGATTATAGCATACCCATTAATTATGTTTATCGCACGTTCTATTTTAGTAATTAACGCTGTGCCACATAATGCGTGGCGCGTCCTAGCCTATACAGGGTTCTCAGCCTATCTGTTTCATCGCGTGGTTTATGAGATTATGCTGCGTATTATACCAAGCAAGTTTGGCTGGTGGGATGCTTCACTTCTTATGCTTATCGCAACGATCATAATGACGTTGATTATTAGTTATATCATTCAAAAACTATATGATAATAGCTATACCTTTTTTCTCAATACTCTCCGAGGCATTTCACAAAACACTTAATGCATACCATGACTGGCATATTAATTAAACACCATTCTTTGCTGATAAAATGGTTGTTGCGGTTTGAACCCATTTAACAATTAATGTGCCTCTGATTGTCAAATGGGTTCTACAGCTAAATTGCTTGCTCAATAATCATCAAAGCACGCGCCCAGGCATCTTTTAGCAAACTAGGCTCAATGCAATAAGGCGGTAAGAAATAAATCGTACTGCCCAAAGGCCGTAAAAGTAATCCATCTTGCCAGAAAGCCTGTTTTAATTTTGGTACCAGATCAGAACTATAACCATTTTGGTTGGTATCAATATTAAATGCCGCAATGGTGCCCTGCTGGCGCTTTTTTATGCAAAAGGCTGGCAGGTTCATTAGCATTTCTGCATGCACCGCATTGATAGCCTTGATTTGGTTTTGCGTTTCTGGGCGCTTTAAAATTTGCATAGACTGCAAGGCAGCCGCACAAGCCAAAGAATTAGCAGTATAGGAATGGCCATGTGCCAAGGCTTTGGCAAAACTTTCCCCCATAAATTGCTGATACAGTGTGTTGCTGCAAACTGTTACCGACATCGGCAGAAAACCGCCTGTAATGCCTTTTGATAAACAAATTATATCAGGTTTTACAGACACATTTTGGAAAGCAAAGTATTTATTATCCCCCACATTGGTTCTGCCAAAGCCTGTCATCACCTCATCAAAAATTACAAGAGTATTATAGCGGCGGCAGGTCTTTACAACCTGTTCTAGCCATTCATAACGCACCATACGCATGCCGCCTGCGCCTTGTACTAGTGGTTCTATCAGCAAGGCCGCAACATCTTCTTGTGCTAAGGCTTCTTCCAGTTTTTGTAAGCTTTCTGCTTCTTTTTTATCAGTATCCGCACAATTTTCCCAATTTTCGGGGTATGGAATTTTAGTGACAGGAAATAGCAAAGATTTATAAGCATCAAAAAAGTCAAAGGAGGCAGCAGCAGACATTGCCCCGGCCGTATCACCATGATAAGCGCCGTCAAATGCCAGAAATTTTGGTCTTTTCTCCCCTTTGTTATGAAAATACTGCACTGCAATTTTCATGGCAACTTCTATGGCTGTTGAACCATCATCTGAATAAAATACCCGGTCAAAGCCATCGCCCAGCATTTCGCATAAGGTTTCTGCAAGTTGCGCCGCTGGTTGATGTGTCACGTCTGCAAAAACTACTTGCTCTAATTTGGTTGCCTGTTGCGCAATAGCCGCGGCAATTTCCGGCTGGCAATGGCCAAAAAGATTAACCCACCAGCTGGAAATTAAATCTAAATAGGGTTTATCATCTGTGTCATACAGCCAGCAATCTTTGCCACGTTCTATCACCAATGGCGTTGGCGCTGTCTGGCTTTGGGTAAAAGGATGCCACACATGGCGTTTATCCTGTGCCAAAATAGCAGCCGTCTTATTAGTCATTTTTAGGCTCATTCTGTTTTAAGTCTTCTGCTACAACTTCTTCCTTCGCAGGTAATTCTTGCTGTTTTTTATCCAGTTCTTCCACTTCATAACTGGCCGCATCCAGCGCAGCATTCATTTTATAGAAAGTTAGTTTAACTTCGCGCATCCACCGGCCAGCCATATGCATGAATTTTATAAAATCTTTTGGCCCCAGGATTAACAGCGCAGCAAGCGCCACCAAAATAAGTTCAGACCAGTGAACGTCTAACATTAGGGAGCATCATTTTTTTTGGGTTTTTCTGTATCATTGTCATCACTAAGGCCTTTTTTAAATTCCTTGATGCCCTTCGCCAAATCCCCCATGGCGCTGGGCAATTTTCCGCGGCCAAACAATAGTAAAATTACGATAGCAACAATGGCGATTTGCCAGATTCCCAAACTCATGCACTTATTTATCGTATTTTATATTATTAATCAAATTTTAAACATGAGCGGGGTAAAACTATTATAAATGCGACTCAAAACCTTTTCCGCGGCTGATATGCCGCAAGCGTTAGCACTGGTAAAACAGACAATGGGAGATGGTGCCGTAATTTTATCCAGCCGGGAAGATAAAGTAAGAAAAACGGTCGTCGTAACGGCTGGTATTGATGATACTGTTATTGAGCAGTTGAGCACACAACAACCCACAAACATCATCAATCATACAACTACCAGCGAAAGTATCAGCGGTATTATTAGCATGTTGAAAGGCCATAACTGCCCAGAAGAAATTATTCATCAACTGATTTATCAGATGCAGGACAATGATTTATCGACTGCCTTTGCAAGAATATTTCAGTTTGATGCCCCCGATATTGAGCGGCCATTGATCTTTATCGGTGCAAACGGTTCTGGCAAGACAATTGCAACAGCCAGATTAGCGATGCAAGTAACACTATCTGACAACAATGTACCGGTTTATTCGTCTGACTACAGCAAAGCTGGTGGCTTGCAACAATTGGCAAACTTGTTAAAGGTACTGCAAATTAACCTTAATGCCACAAAAAGTATTAATCAGACTTTAGCAAAAAGCGCTTTTTCACCTTGCTTAATGGATACCAGCGGCTTGCACCCCTACAGTAAAGAGGATGCCGAGGCCTTAACAAAAATACCGCACCGTTATGCCGATGTCGCCTTGGTAATACCGGCTGGCTTAGATGCAGAAGAAACCGCCGAGCTTTGCAAGGCTTATTACGATTTAGTGCCTTATCATTATATTATTTTTACAAAACTGGATCAAAGCCGCAAACTTGGTAACATTTTAGCCGCCGCCTATACTGTTTCACAGATGGGTGTTAAGCTGGCTTACGCTGGTCAAAGTGGCAGTGCTGCCAAACCATTTTTAACACTGAATCCTCAATCCCTAACCGCCTCACTTTATAGTAACTAAGGAACTAATCATGTCCGTAATTCCGCCCGTCCAACCTGTTGCACTGAATGCCACATCCCCCAGACCACGCCCGCCTATGGAAGAACGGCAGAAGAGAATTATTGCTGTCGCTTCTGGCAAGGGAGGCGTAGGAAAAACCTGGTGTTCTGTTAGCTTGTCCCATGCCCTATCGAAGTTAGGCCAACGTGTTCTATTATTTGATGGTGATTTGGGCTTGGCCAATGTGGATATTCAGTTGGGGCTGATGTGTGAACATGATTTGGGTAACGTTATCAATGGCGAGCTTTCAATGCGTCAGGCACGTTCCCCCTATATGGATGGTGGCTTTGATATTTTGGCGGGGCGTTCGGGCAGTGCAACCTTTGCCAATATGCCAGCCAGTCGTTTTATTTCCATGCGAGCAGAACTTGCCCTGTTAACCCAGGATTATGACAGAATTATTCTGGATTTAGGCGCCGGCGTTGAACGCTCTGTTCGTGCCTTTACCAGCATAGCCCAAAATATTTTGGTTGTTATTAGCACCGAGCCAACATCATTAACCGATGCTTATGCTTATATCAAATTGGTTGCTGCGCGTTCGCCACTTCCAAACATTCGCGTAATCGTCAATATGGCTGATACACGCGAAGACGGACAAAAAGCTTATGAAACATTAGCCAAAGCCTGTAAAAGTTTTCTGAGAATTGAGCCTTCTTTACTAGGTATTGTGCGTAGAGATAAAATGGTTAACAATGCCATTCGAAACCAAAAACCTATCTTAACTTATGCTGAAAATTCTCAGGCAGCGGATGATATTCGGTCAATGGCTAATATGCTGTTATAGTATTCTGCTAGATTTCTAATCTTTGTAACGCTATAAAAAGGCATGTCGCAGAATGCTGAAAAATCGTTTGAACAACTGTATCAAGAGTTAGATATTCTTGTTAAATCTATGGAATCTGGCCAGCTTTCTTTAGATGACTCCATCAAAAGCTATGAAAAAGGTATGAATTTGCAACAACAATGCCGTGAACGCCTGTCGCAAGCGGAATTAAAGTTGGAAAAAATCCAAGTTGACTTCCAGTAATTGCCCTTAATGGTGATAGTCATCACAGCTTATTTTAAGGGCATTTGATATATTATTGATATGAAAAGTAATCTTTTAATCAAAACAATAAAAACAGCCGTTTTTGCCGGTGTGATTGCCTTTTTACCCCTTCAAGCGCAAGCACAGGTAACATCAACGGCTTTTGGAAACCTTTTAAAAGGTTTTGCCAGTAACGTGGTGCAACCCGGTCAAAATGGCCGTAATGGTGCAGACGAAGTAATGACCATTGGTGGTGGATTGGCTAAAGAGGCAAACCAGCCAACCCAAGCCCCTGACTTTGGCCGCCTGGTAAATTCCAAGCCAAAAATTGCCCCAACACAAGAATATCGTGGTTTTAATGGTCGTACTGCCGAGCAAGCCTTTTTCTCTTGTAAATACGATTCTTACCGTGCTGCTGCCCCGGGTGCAAAAAATATGAAGTTAATGGAAAAAATGCGTGTACGTATGTATGTTTTAGATTCCTGCATGAACAAAGAGGGATTTTTCCGCAAACAAGGTAGTTTACGAATTCCTAGTTTATCAAGCTTAACTGCTGCTGATTTTGGATTTTAATACAGTTTAAATATTATAGAACCCATTTGACAATTAGATGCACGTTGTTTTTAGTGGGTTCTATAGTGATTCCAAAATAGTAACATTACTCCGGCACATGTACCGGAGTAATGCTTTTTTTAAGCTGTCGTTCTCTTAACATTAAATATAAACTACTTAGCATAATCGTACTGCCGCCAATAACAGTATAAATATTTGGTAATTCCTTGAAAGCAACAAAGCCGATAAAAGCCGCATACGGCAAGCGTGCAAAATCAAAGGGCATAATCAAAGATGCCTCTGAAAGACTAAATGCCTTATTTAAGGATAAATTACCGCACAGACCTATGGTTCCCATAATAAATGCCCCGCCTATAAAGGTTGCTGTGGGCATTTGCCATACGGGTGCAGCGGCAATACCGCTAACAATGCTCATGAAAAATGCCATGTAAAACAGCATTGTGATGAGATTTTCCCCTTGCGCCAAAGAATGAATCATTAAAATAGAAACTGCCATCATTAAGGCCGCCGCCAGGCCGTAGAAGACGCCTGGTTCCAAGTTAACCATTCCGGTGACAAGCCCTATGGGGCGTAACATGAAAATAACGCCAACAAAGCCAATGGCAATAGCTGTCCAGCGTCTGCTACGTACTGTTTCACCTAATATTAAAGCCGCACCAATGGTTGCAAACAGCGGCGACGTAAAACTAAGCGCCGTTGCCTCGGCCAAGGGTAATAAAGCCAAGGAATAAAACCACAGCAACATTGCCGTGCCGCCTATAACGCCGCGAATGGTATGCAGTTTTATACGCTTTGTTTTAAAACGTTGCCGGTTCATGAATGGTAAAATAAGCAACAAGGCGGTTATGTTGCGCATAAAAGCCACTTGAAACGGGTGAAAATCCTGTCCTAAGTAACGTGCTAAAGCGGCCACAATTGTTAATAAAAACCCGGAAAGCAAGGCGAAGAAGATACCGGATTTTAACATAACCACTGTTATAGGTTATGTCCCTTTATTCACAATGGATAAACTGCTGTGCACCACTATTAAGGTCTTTTAGGATATAGCCATTTTCCGCAGCTTCCTTATCGCCAATAATAGCAATGTGCGTGGCGTTTTGGGCATTGGCTTTTTTAATAAGCTTACCCAGGTTGTTGCCCTGCAACATGATCGCCGGTTGTTTTTTTCGAATACTTGTAAGGCATTTTAGTGAATGAATGCTGGCATCGTTTAGTAGTAAAACAACGCAAAGTGCAGTGGATTGAGGCTGTTCCGGTAATAATAACTCTAACCGTTCCAGCCCTGCAGCCCAACCAAAACCGGGGGTGGCGTTACCCCCCATTTGCTGAACCAAGCCATCATACCGCCCGCCGGCCAGAATAGTACCCTGCGCCCCCAAATTATTGGAAATACATTCAAAAACTGTGTGGTTGTAATAATCCAAGCCTCGAACCAGTGAACTGTTTAAAACGTATTTAATATTTAAGGCGTTTAATGCTTCGACTAATTTATCAAAATACCGCTGAGAATCCTCATTAAAATAATCCTGCAATACAGGGGCATTTTTTAATAATTTTTGATCATTTGCATCTTTGGAATCAAGAATACGCAAAGGATTTTTTTCTAGCCTGGCCTGGCTATCGGCTGATAAATTTTCTTGATGTTCCTGCAAATAGTCAACTAAAGCTTTTTGATAGCTTTGGCGGCTTACTGCATCGCCTAAAGAATTAATATTCAGGGTAAAATCATCAATCGCTATTTTGCTAAGGAAATCAACAGCCAGCTGTATGCCTTCTACATCAGCCAGAAAACTATCTTCGCCAAAAAATTCAACGCCTAGTTGATGAAACTGTCGCTGCCGGCCTTTTTGTGGCCGTTCATAGCGAAACATTGCGCCCTGATACCAATAGCGCACAGGCATTGCAGGGTTAGAATTGGCAATGGCACGGCAAATACCCGCGGTGCCTTCTGGCCTTAAGACCAGCTGGCTACCTTTGCGATCTTGCAGGGTATACATTTCTTTGGAAACAACATCCGATGTTTCCCCCAAACTGCGGCTAAAAACTTCCAGCGGTTCCACAATAGGCGTGGCAATTTCTGCGCATCCATAGGTTTGTGCCAAGTCGCCCAGCGCATTGATAAGATGGCGAAAGCGCATTGCTTCTGCCCCCATCATATCTTTCATACCCCGTACCGCTGCTATAGCATTTTTACCCATAAAGGGTTAATATAAGGCAATGGATACTTTGACAACCCTTGCCGAAACGATTGCCGAACGTGCCACGGTTGCTCCAGACAGATCGTGGACAGCCGCCTTGCTGCAAAAAGGCCGCCCTACTATTGCGCGAAAAATTGGGGAAGAAGCCGTAGAAACAGTGGTGGCTTCACTAAGTGAAGATAAACAGGCAGTAATAAATGAAAGTGCAGATTTGTTATACCATTTATCGGTGCTTTGGTACGATATGGATATATCGCCAGCTGATATCAGAGGAGAATTACAACGCCGTGAGGGGCAATCCGGGATTCAGGAAAAATTATCGCGTAAAATATAGAAGCAGTGTTTTATCTGCAATAAATTCCTATAATATTTCAACAGTTTATTGTCAAATGGGTTCTATAGATGCAGCCACTTTTGAAAGCGGTTGAAAGAGTAGCGCGGTTGATAACGGGTGGTGTGATACATAGGTGCGCCGCTGTTATCTAGCAAGGTGTTGTTAACAGCAAGCACAGCATGCATTTTGCCATTTATTTTATCACGCACGGCTACAACTTTCATATCATCTTCGGAAAAACCTAAAAGTGAAAGGGTGGAATATTTGGCAATGGCAATATCTTCACAATCGCCCACCGCTTTTTCAAATGCCATGGTGGGGGCTGCCCAATATTCTACGGCATCGGCCTTATAATGCCAGTTGTTGAAAAAACTTTGGACGGCGGCTAATTGTTCTTTTGGCTGTTTACCGGCAATCGCATGCATCATATGCCGCCATGTCCATTGATAGCTTTCACACGAATTGATGCTATCTAGACAATTACTAAATTGTTGTTGTTCCGCTTCCCAGTTTTGAAAGGCTTGTTGCCAATGGCTTAACTGGCTGGATTTTCCGCGTGGTACTATGGTAGTGTTTAAAATAGAAGGTTCTTGTTTTTCAAGAGCCTCTGCAATTTCAGCCAGTGTTATTGCATAACTTTCTGTTGCATAAAATGAAAGTAATATTATATATGTGGCTAAGCGCATGGTCTTTTTCCTAAAAGCGTGGTATTTATACTTAATTTATTTGCAATAATACTTAAAATGTATTATAAATAATTATATTTTCTACTTATAGGATAGTTTTAAGGGGTTAAAATTCTCTTAAATATCTGATATAAGGCAATTTAATTAACAGGAGACAATATGTCAGGATGTACCGTACACTGGACTACACTAGCCGAAAACACCGCCACCCCAGCACAGGGCGAGCAGGTTTCATTAATTGCACCGGCTTCCGGTCGGCAAGTTGTGTCCACAGAGGGTATCGGCGTATTCTTAGTTGATTTTGATCCTACAGCTGCTGAACTAAGCCCCAAGGGTAATGACCTGGTTATTACCTTTGAAGATGGCCGTGTCCTGATTTTAGATGACTACGCCCTAAATGGCGCCCCCGCCTTTAAGTTGACAAACGGTACTATTATTGACGGCCCAACGTTGGCACGCTTTGTAACAGAACGCGCCGAAGAATGTGAACCACTAGAGGCTGCACCGGCTGTTTTCAACCCGCAACCTGCACAACCTGCACCTGAGCCTGTTGAAGAAACTGCCCTAACCAGTGGTCGATACGCTTACCGTGATGATTTAGGCGACCCTGTTAACACGTTTACAGACATAGACCTGAATAACCCTGATGACCCTTTTAATTACAACCCGGCAACATTTGTACCCGAAGATGAAGATTTACTTGGCAATCGTCGCCAAGATTTGGAAACAGAATTTAACGAAGAAAATTTAGGCCAGCCAATTACAGGTAATGTGCCAAACCTTAATGGTGGCGATGCCTGTGTTGCGCTAGATCAATCTTCCTTAGAAAACCTGACCTCCAACGGTGAACCTGTTATTATTACAGTTGATCAACCCGCCGGAACAATAACCGGTACAACTGACGCCGGCACTGTATTTGTGCTGACACTAGACGAAGACGGTAGCTATACTTACCAGCAAGACCTTGCTTTGGATCACCAGGGCGACAATGGCGAAACATTGCCTTTAACCTTTAACACCATTGAAAAGCTACCTGATGAGCAGGTTGTTGAAAACACACTGACTGTTAAAGTTATTGATGATGTTCCAACTGCTGTGGCGGACAGCGCTAGCGTTGAAGAGAACCCTGTTGCTGTTGATGGTGTTTACAGCACGGTTTCCGGTAACTTGCTGAATAACGATGATAGCGGCGCCGACACACCAGCAAACGTCACCTCTATTACCTTTGGCGATGAAACCATTATGTTTGCCGAAGATGCAGCAGCAGATGCAACTATTACCATTACAACCGATTACGGCACCGTAACAGTTGCACAAGATGGCAACTACACATTTAATCAAACAACACCAATCCCGGCGGATGTTGATAATGTGATAGAGCAGCTAACCTACACCATTGCAGATGTAGATGGCGATACTTCCAGTGCGCCGCTTGTTATTACTATTACCGATAACGAAACCACGACCCCCGATGTTGTGGAAGACACCATCAGTGAAAATAACCTAGATACACCAATTACCGGCAATGTGCCTGTAACCGAAGGCAGCACCATTACATTTGCTGAAACACAACCAAACCTAAATGATTTAACCGCTGATGGCACCCCTGTTATTGTAACCGTAGACGGCAACACCATTACCGGCGTTGTTGAAGGCACTAATGATCCTGTATTCACTGTTACGATTACAGAAGATGGTAATTACACCTTCGATCTTGACCGCGGTATTGATCAAGATGAATCTGTACTACTAGACATTAAATTAACGGAAACAGACAACAAGGGCAGAACTGTTACCGACACACTAAAAATTACGGTAACAGACAGTGTACCCGTTGCCGTTGATGACAGCAACATGTTGGAGCAAGCCGATAAACCAAATGCAAGCGGTTCCTATGGCCAGGTTTCTGATAACTTGCTGACGAATGATACTTTAGGTGCGGATACCCCTACAACAGTTACCACCATTACTTTTGATGGTACCACTGCACCACTTGAAAATGGGCAAGCTACACTAACCACAGATTATGGTACAATTGTTGTCAACAGTGACGGTACTTATACCTATAACCTAACAAAACCATTGCCAGACAACACGGATACGCTATCAGAAATGATTGATTATACTATTGTTGATGCCGATGGTGATACCTCTACAGCAACCCTAACTTTAAACCTAACCGACAACGTTATTGACGGCCAGCCAACAGTAACAATTACCACCGTTGTGGAAACACTGGATGGTATTGTAGCAACGGGCAACTTAAATACCAACGGCGGCCAAACCACTTTGGCCGACACACAGCCAGATAACATGCTAACCAGCAATGGCGAGCCTGTTGTTATTAGCCAGGATGGTAACATGCTGACTGGTACAACCAACGGCGAAACTGTCTTTACCGTTACTATTAACCCGGATGGAACTTATAAATACGAGCAAAATCAAGGGATTGATCAACAGAACACTGCCGGTGATGCTGTTAACCTTAATCTTAATATTACAGAACAAGTAGGCACCAACACAGTTACCAACAAATTCACGATTGAAATTCAGGATGCTGCGCCAATCGCGCGTAACGATAACAACCAGTTTGAACAAGCCGACGAACCTGATGCCAATGGTATTTACGGCCAAGTGTCGGGTAATATTCTTACCAACGATACCCTAAGCCTTGATATGCCAGTTGATCTGCAAAGTTTAACGTTTGACGGCACTGTTATTAACTTTGCTGACAAAATGGAAGTGTCTGTAGACACAACCTATGGTACGCTAACGGTAAAAACAGACGGCAGCTACACGTTTGCGCAAACCAAGCCTATTCCAGATGGACAAAGTTCTATTCAGGAAGACATTAATTACACTATTGTTGACGCTGATGATGACGCCGCCACCGCCCGGTTACGCATCACAATCACCAATGAATTGATTAATTCAAAACCGATTGCCGTAGACGACAAAAACGGTCTGGAACAAGCTGATATGCCTGTTGATGGTGTATATGGCACAGTAGATGGTAACATTTTAACCAACGACACCCTAAGTAATGATGCCCCAACTGTTATTCAGAGTGTAACTTTTGATGGTCAGGAATTTACACCTGATAATGGTTTTATTACTATAGAAACAACTTATGGTAAAATCGACATTAACGGTGATGGTTCTTATACCTTTACACAGTTAACCGCGATTCCAACCGATGCCCAAGGTCTTGGTGAAGTCGTTGAATCATTAAACTACACCATTGTTGATGTTGACGGCGATGCTTCTACAGCCAAGCTGGATATTACAATTACGGATTCTGTAATCAGAGTTAACTCAAAACCGATTGCCGTAGACGACAAAAATAGTCTGGAACAAGCTGATATGCCTGTTGATGGTGTATATGGCAAAGTAGATGGTAACATTTTAACCAACGACACCCTAAGTAATGATGCCCCAACTGTTATTCAGAGTGTAACTTTTGATGGTCAGGAATTTACGGCTGAAAACGGTGTGATTAACATTGATACCGTCTATGGTAAAATCAGTATTAATGCTGATGGTTCTTATACCTTTACGCAGTTAACCGCGATTCCAACCGATGCCCAAGGTCTTGGTGAAGTCGTTGAATCATTAAACTACACCATTGTTGATGTTGACGGCGATGCTTCTACAGCCAAGCTGGATATTACAATTACGGATTCTGTAATCAGAGTTAACTCAAAACCGATTGCCGTAGACGACAAAAACGGTCTGGAACAAGCTGATATGCCTGTTGATGGTGTATATGGCAAAGTAGATGGTAACATTTTAACCAACGACACCCTAAGTAATGATGCCCCAACTGTTATTCAGAGTGTAACTTTTGATGGTCAGGAATTTACACCTGATAATGGTTTTATTACTATAGAAACAACTTATGGTAAAATCGACATTAACGGTGATGGTTCTTACACCTTCACGCAGTTAACCGCGATTCCAACCGATGCCCAAGGTCTTGGTGAAGTCGTTGAATCATTAAACTACACCATTGTTGATGTTGACGGCGATGCTTCTACAGCCAAGCTGGATATTACAATTACGGATTCTGTTACTAATAACCAGCCGCCACAAATCTCAGTTTGTGTCAATGGTAGTGACAACATGGTTAATTTCACCTTTACACCATTCAAACAAGCTTATGATGATGGTCGTGATTTCCGTGATGTGCCAGACTCCATTACTGATCTTTCGAAAGAAGGAACAGACATTGAAGAGTTCTATAACGAAGCGGAACTACAAGATTATTACAGTGCGGCAGAAGATGTTGTTATCCGTGAAGGCGCAACAGCCAACATCAAATTTGTAAGTGAGGGTGCAAGCTATAAAAATGCTGTTGGTGCTTTTACAATTGATCCTGAAACCGGTGCCATTAAAAACACGGCTCTGTTGTTTGGTAATACCTCTATGCCAAATCCATTGCAGGCCAACATGTCGCAAGCTGTTTTTAACAGTGCAGCAGGTACAACCAGTATGGCGACCACCATTGGTATCTTTGTAATGGCCAATGCCTTTAATGAGTTAAAAGCGCTTGATTTTGTAGATAGTAATGGTGTTGCAACAGGCAATGGTAGCCTGAAATTTGTTAGCCAGAACAATGAATCAGAAGCTTACATTGATGGTGTAACAGCAGGTGCGCCAAAGTTAGTACATGTTGCTGAAAATGGTACAGTAACAGCTATCGAAGCGCCAGTTTACCATTCTTACAACCAGGAACAGTTTAACCCTGATGGTTTGCACCATGCTGTGGGTGGAAAACTGAGTGATGAATCTGATACGGTAAGAATTGGTTTTGAAGATTTATTTGGTGACGGTTCTAAAAACGATGTTAGTGGCCGATCCGATCGTGATTTTAATGACCTGGTTTTAGAATTTAAATTCTCTCCGGCTTACACATTAGACATGCCTTGCGGTCAGTTACTATGTGATTTCAAACTATCTGATGATAGTGGCAAAATCAGTGGTGCAGAAATGACTGTTACCAACCTGGTAGCAGGCGATAAAATTCTGTTCCACAGCAACGTGGAAGTTGTAAACGGTAATGTTATGATCGACGGTAAAGATTCCGGTATTGATGCAACGATCGAATACGCCGGCAGTATGGTTAATATCAAGTTTACAAACGAAGCTTCTGCTGAATTATACGAAGACTTATTACAGTCTGTATGCTTGGATAATGAAATTGATCCATTAGGTGCAGCAGGCACGCGTGATATTTCTTTAACAGTAACCGATAACATGGGGCTAACTAGCACGCTAACCACAACACATGTCGTTGAAGTACCCGATACTTATCAGGAAATTACTGGTAACAGTAATGGCACGCTGATTATGGGAACTGACGATGCTGACGTTATTGAGGCAGAATCACAAGTTGACGACATAGTTTATGCTAATGGCAGCAATGACAACGTAAGCGGCTTGTCTGGACAAGACTTCCTTTATGGCGGCAATGGCGACGATACCTTACTAGGTAACGGCAATAGCGACATTCTATATGGTGGTGCTGGTAACGATATCTATACAGGTGGGAAAGGCGCTGATCGGTTTATCATTGGCCAAGGCGTTGATCGTATCACAGACTATAACGGTGTTGACGGCGATAAAATTGACTTATCCTTGATTCTGGATGGCAGCGACAACAAACTAATGAACAACCTGGAAGATTACATTCGCGTTAATGTACAGGATAACACTATCCACGTAGATCAAAGCGGTAATAGCAATTTTGGTGAAGGTTCAATTATTGCCAAATTAGACCATAGACCAGCCAACGATGTTGTAAACATTGTAATAGACGACATGGAATTACAAGCCACTGGCGACGTTATGTTTACAGGCTAATCTTTATGGTTAATTTGGCCTTAAAATATTAATAGCTTATAGAGTGCTTCCAGACAAAACACCGCTTTGCAATATTTTTCTGGAATGGCGCAGTTTTACAGAGCTCCTTGTAAACCAAATTATCTGGGCAAAGGAATAAATTCTTTATTATCGGTAGGAACCTTCGGGAAACGATCTTTTTGCCAGTCATCTTTGGCTTGTTCGATACGCTCTTTGCGGCTGGAAACAAAATTCCATTCAATGTAACGTTTACCAAAAGATGCACCGCCTATAATGACTATCAGGCTTTCTGTGGTTGCGATTACTTGATCACCAGAATTAACGAGCATCATTTCATGTTCTGATAATTCTGTTTCGTTAATTTTAACACTGCCTTTAACAAGATAAACAGCAACCTCTGCTGCTGTCGGAATCGTAAGACTTTCACCGTTATTTAGTTTTGCCTCCACATACAATGTTTCACAAAAAGTTTTTACCGGTGATACCATGCCAAAAGCATTCCCCATCAAAACACGGATATTGTTTTTCTTGGGCAGTTCATCTGCTGTATAATGGTAAAAAGCGGGTTCTGTTTCCTCAAATTCTTTTGGTAGTGCATGCCATAACTGCAAGGCATGCACGGTGTGGGGATGCTGAATAGTTTGCCGTTCAGAATGGACAATCCCCCTGCCTGCCACCATCAGATTTATGGCGCCGGGGCGAATGGCCTGAATAGAACCAACAGAATCCTGGTGTAATATTTCACCTTCGAAAAGATAGGTTACCGTGGCTAAATTGATGTGTGGATGTGGGCGAACATTAATACCCTCACCCGCCTTAAAATTTACCGGCCCTAAATGATCAAAGAAAATCCAGGGCCCAATGGTTCTTTTGGGCATCGCTTTTTGTGGCATGATGCGCCGAACCTGAAAATCGCCAAGGTCTTTTAAATTGCCTTTAAAGACTGTCATCATGCAATGCTTTTTTTACAGCACGAATAACCTGACGGTAAAGTGCTTTCTTAAACGGTACAATAACTTCAGGGATATTATCAATATCCTGCCATTGCCATTCACAAAATTCAGGTTCTTCTGTGGCAATATTAATATCGCTATCTTCCCCTTCAAATTGGCAAATTACCCAGCGCTGCCGCTGGCCAATAAAGTTACCGCCCCAAAGCTTACCTTGCAGGTGTTTGGGCAAATCATAAAAATACCAATCAGGTAATATTTTAATGATACTGGCTTTATCAGTTCCCGTTTCTTCAAGCATTTCACGAAAAAGTGCCCGTTCAACAGTTTCATCTTCATCAATACCCCCTTGCGGCATTTGCCAGGCTTCCGTTTGCGTATCAATGCGTTTGCCGGTAAAAACCTGATCATTTTTATTCAATAAGACAATTCCCACACAGGGGCGATATTGTGCAGCATCACGTTCCACATCCTGCCGCACATTTTTAGCGATGGAATCCAGCATACTATTAATAAAACCGGCTTCTTTGCCCTCATAGAAACTATGGGTAATATCAACATATTCATTAATAATAATACGCGTTGAAATATCCAGTTGCGTTAGCAATTCTGTAATGCCTGCTGTTAAAATAGCTGACATGACACTATCCGGTGCCCGCCGCTTTTTGTCTCGCCGGGCACTAATCAGTAAAGTTATCTCTTCTTCATATTCCGCGGCGGCTAGTACTAAAGTGCGGGTATATTGATGATCAGCATGAGTTTGCACCGCTGTAGATGCCATAAATTCCAGCAAAGCCTGTTGATGGCTGCAATTTTGTGCCTGTTTTATGAACAATGTTTGTACTGTTTGAAGTCGTGCCAAAGTGCGTGCGATATTTGGTCTTTTGCCAATAGTTTTTACAACATCAGACATTGATGGCCTCCCTAAGTTTCATCAGCTCCAGACAAGCATTTACGGCAAAGCCCCCCTTGTTACCCCGCTGCGGATGCGCACGGTATTCTGCCTGGGTTCTGTTTTCGACAGTTAAAATGCCGTTGGTAACCGGTATTTTCTGTTCTAAAGCAACCTGTTGAATGCCTAAAGCACTAGTTTGGCAAACAATGTCATAATGGCTGGTTTCGCCACGAATCACACAGCCTAAGGCCACAAACCCCTGAATATCGTTCTCAATTGCTAATTGTTGAATTGCTTGGGGGATCTCTAATGCACCGCTTAAGGGCAATAATCGATAATCTATACTTGCATTTTTACAGGCTTTAACAGCTCCTTCTTCAAGCCATTGGCTAATAGCCGGGTAAAAACGAGCAGAAATAAGACAGAGCATAGCCGCGCTTATAATAAAGCCTGTGGCAGAAATGTCTACTACGATTAGGGATTAGGCATGAGGGCAAAAGGTTGTATTCAGCCGAAGTTAAACTTTATAGAACCCATTTGACAATTAATGGTCAACAGAAGGACGCTCTCTATTTAAATAATCAATAGCATGATTAATTTCTTGTAATAGCTCGCCAGCATCGCCGGAGTCTTCTTTTTCTGCGGGCATGTTTTCATTAGAAGATGTTAAAAGCCGATTGGCATCAAGCTTCCAATCTTCTAGAATTTTAAGTTTTTCAGGCGTTGATAGGTCTTTATCGCGCATAACAGCGTCTGGTGTGTTATAAGCTTGGTGATCGACAGATTGTTGCATAAAAAATATCCTGTTGTTACTGTTTGTGAAATGATAGTTACACAAACTATGTCAAAATTCTATTGTGAGGTCTTTACATGATACCCTTTAATATTGCCGTGGTTGGGCTTGGTACTGTTGGAACTTCAGTAATACACTTAATACAGCAACAACAAGAACTACTGACACAACGTTGTGGACGCCTTTTACAAATTTGGGCTGTTTCAGCACGGGATAAAAACAAGCAGCGTGGCATCAACATGCATGGCATAGAATGGGTAGATGACGCCCTTCAACTGGTACAGCAAAAGGATATAGACCTTGTTATTGAACTGATTGGCGGCACAGAATACGCCAAGGATATTATCGAGACTGCCTTAAAAGCTGGTAAACCTGTTGTTACGGCTAATAAGGCGTTAATTGCAGCACACGGCATAGAGCTGGCCAACTTGGCAGAACAGCACGGTGTTGGCCTGGCTTTTGAGGCCGCGGTGGCCGGTGGTATTCCCGCACTTAAAACATTGCGAGAAGGCTTATCAGGCAATGAAATTGAAAAAGTTTCTGGCATATTAAATGGTACGTGTAATTATATCCTCACCACCATGCAAAAAACCGGGGCGGCGTTTAGCGATGTTTTAGCAGAAGCACAACAACTTGGTTATGCAGAGGCTGATCCAACCTTCGATATAGACGGCATTGATACGGCGCATAAGCTGACAATTTTAACGGCAATTGCCTTTGGCACAAAATTGCGACAAGAAATGTCTATCAGTGGTATTCGAGACCTGAAAATTGAAGATGTGCGTTATGCACAAAGGCTTGGTTATACCATAAAATTATTGGGTATTGCACAAAAAATTGATAATGTTATTTCCCAAACTGTTTATCCTGCCATGATCTTGCAAGAAACCTCGCTGGCCAGTGTTGATAATGTATTAAATGCCGTAGAATATCAAGGGAATGCCGTGGGAAAATTAGTTCTAACGGGCCCTGGTGCCGGTGGGAATGCTACAGCAAGCGCCGTTATTGCTGATATTTGCGACATCGCCGGTGGCCGACTGGATCAACCTTTTGGTATTCCTGTTTCACAACTGAAAGATGGTCATTTTACAGATACAGACCACCGCTATGGCGCTTATTATTTGCGGCTAACAGTTGCTGACATGGCTGGCGTGGCAGGGCAAATTACCACTACACTGGGCACATATAATATATCCATCGACAGGCTGGAACAGCTTTCCAAGCAACAGGCGCCAGCCGGTAATGACAGTACTATTCTGATTATTACTCACCCGGCACAGGAATCAGATGTTAAAGCTGCCCTGGATACTCTTACCAGTGCCCGTTATATGCAAGCTTCCCCGGTAATGATTCGGGTGGAAGATGTTTAGGCGCAGATCTATTCTGTGTCTAAAATAAAGTGCTTGCTACTATGCTCTATCTAAAACGTCATATGCTTTTGCTGATGGGGCTGGGTTTTGCCGCCGGCTTTCCTTTTATGCTCATTGGCCTAAGCCTTACAGCACGTTTAACAGATGCGGGACTATCAAAATCATCCATCGGGCTATTTGCTTTGGTTGGCCTGCCTTATGCTTGGAAAGTCTTATGGTCACCCGCCTTGCAATATCTGCCTAGTCCGTTTTTTCGCAGGTTGCATCAACGACGCGGCTGGGCGATGTGTCTTCAAATTGCCCTAATTACCAGCACCCTGACAATGGCCGTGATTCCGAATCAAGCCATCTTGTCACTCGCTATCATTGCCTTACTTATTGCGTTTTTCTCCGCTAGTTTTGATATTATTCTCGATGCGTATCGTATTGAACGTTTAAAAGACAATGAACAGGCTGCCGGTGCTGTTATGTATGTTAATGGCTATCGTATTGGTATGTTGGTGGCAGGAAGCGGTACAGTTGTCTTAAGCAGCCACCTGCCCTGGCAGTATGTTTTGATGATTGCCGCAGCCGTGCAATGTATTGGTTTATTATTCATTCTGATTGCAAAACCGGTTCGGATAAAAAGATCAAAAGAAAATATTTTTTCATTAGCAGCCTTAAAGGAACCGCTTAAAGCATTGATTACACGATTTTCTGGTTGGCAGAATAGTCTGTATATATTGCTTATTCCGGTAACTTATAAACTGGCGGATAGTTACCTATCTGTTATGAACTACCCATTTTTAATAACAGAAGTTGGTATTTCCAAAGAGTTGTATAGCGGTATCGTGCAAACAGCCGGTTTGTTTATTGCGATTGCAGGCAGTTTATTAGGCGGCTGGCTAGCCTTAAGAATAAGCCTGGTTAAGTTTTTATTGATTGGTAGCGTTTTACAAATGCTATCCAATCTTGGATATTTATTGCTTTACCACTATGGCGCCAATATAAACCTTTTAACCGCTGTTATTGCTATAGAAGAATTAACTGGCGGTATAGGTAGTGCAGCACTTTTTGCACTGATTGCCCTGTTATGCGACAAGCGTTTCACGGCCATTCATTTTGCGCTTATCACCAGTATCATTGCCATATTTAGGCAACTTGTTGCCGCCACCAGCGGCTTTGCAGTAGATTATACCAACTGGCCAATATTTTTTATCATATCTGCATTAATGGCTTTACCGGCTATAGTGTTGATAATGGCGAATCGAGGCAATTTGCAGAAACTATAGAACCCATTTGACAATTAATGTGCGATTGATTTTCAGTCGCCCCCGCGACATTGTGGCGAAAGTTACGCCTTAAGATTTTTCATCCTGGTTTTGTGTGATTACTACATAATCATTAATATTTATAGGATTGGTATAAGGTATATCAGTTGCAGCTGTGGGGTTTTCATTCCCCAGCGTTTTTAAAAGGCTATAAGAATCCGAAAGATTAACCCCTGTTGATGCCGGGCGCGGATACCATTTTTTCGTTATCTGGGTTGGCAAATTATCAAAATTGTGATCATAATTTTGCTCGCGCTGTTTTAATGAGGATGCTGATAGTGCTGAAATACCTGCTGCGCTGCCCGTTACCAATGTTGACCAGGCAAACAATTTTGCCAAACTAGAAATTGTTTCCCTTGCTTGTGTTTTAAAGCTTTTTTCTAAAGAGTTTTCTACTAAATCTTTAAGTAAACTAATGCGCGCATTATTAACCGCCTTACTATCACTTTCATCCATTGCTATTTTAACTTCCACATCGTTTAAAGCGTTGGATACTTTAAAGTCTAACTCAGCTTGCAATGAGGCCACGGTGGGGCCAATACCTTGATCTTTATAAGTATCGAAAATTTGCTTATAGTCTGGATATCCTTCTAACTTTTTTTCTAACAAAGCCATATGCTTTTCAGGCATGCTATTGCCGTCCATCGCTTCTATTTCATCCAAAATAGGCTGCAAGGCCGCTTGGTCATAAATACTTAAATTCGGTTGCTCCAATAAAGAAAAATCGTAATTTAAATAGGGAACAACTTCCATTGGCAACGTATCCAGCGTTTTATCTAAATTTGCTATAAGCTGAGAAAATTCTTTTGCAGAAGTATGAATTTCAAGGCATCCTTCGCCTTCTTCTGCCAGCATTTTATAGGGGAACGCTTTGCTAGGTAAGGGACACTTTGGAAATTGTTCTGTTGGTGCAGCAAGACCAAGTGTTTGTAAAATTTCTTGGCCTTTATCATAACGAAAACTGTCTAAACTTGTAACAGATAGATACGTCAATAAACTGCCTGCAATTAACTGCTGCGCTATTGCAGTTGGCGAGGAAGATTGGGTTTTGCTTTTCAATTGTAGGTTTAAACTCGTACTAGATGCGGCTGCATTAGAAATATTAACAACTGTCGACAGCCATATATTATCTTCTGGTTGAAAACCACGCAGTGCCCCTAAAATATTTGTATTTGCCAGTGCTTCATTGTTAATACCATCATTTTTACGCTTGTGATGATACATTTGCAGGCTATTAACCAAATAACTTAGCCCAGTTAAATTTTTCAGCTGTTCCCAATCAACATCCATAGAGGCTTCGTCGAAAATAGTTCCAGCGGCTAGCCCCGCTGTTAATAAGGTTGTTGCAGCAATTTCAGGGTGTTTGCTTACTGTGTTCCAGATGCATTCTATAACATTATGTTTTTGGTAAAAACTTGTATCATCACTGTCTATGGCCTTTTGCACTTCATCCGCATGAACAGAAGCCAGATTCTTTAAGATTAAGGAAGAAATAAAGCCTCCTTGTGCCAGAAGCTGCACCATAGAACTTGAAGATCCAAGAGAAGCGGCAAATGCGGTCATTCCAGCTAGTGAAATACCGCTGTAAAGATTTCCACCTGTGCTTACACCGTTTTCATCTGATTTTTTTCTTAATGCTTGCCCATGTATGGCACCAGCAACACCATTCATTATAATTGAAGGCAGTATTAATGCCTTTGCTATCTTGAACCAGTCTTCTGATTCATCAGAAATTTTAAGCTGGTCACGTTTGTCTTCTATGACAGATAAAACTTGCTCATAAGTGTTTTTATCTTCTGGCGGTGTAAAAGCAGCTTTATTTATTTTTTCTGATAATAATCCCCCAGCAGACATGACGCCGCCCGTTAAAGCAAAAGCTGTTGCCGCCCTTTTAAAGTGCGGATACGCGTCGTTAAGCTGGAAACCCATCCATATATTTTACATTTTAATTAAATATACTATATGAGCAGCCGCACATTTACTGTGCTGTCCACCCGCAATCGATAGATTGATGGGTTCCAGTTATATGTTTGGCTGAATCTGAACAAAGGAATAGGGCTAATTCACCTAATTCTTCTACTTGTATGAATTCTTTAATGGCGTGCTTTTTTAAAATCACTTTCTGCACTACTTCGTCTTCATCCATATGATGTTCAGCGGCTTGTTCAGGAATTTGTTTTTGCACCAGCGGGGTATCTACGTAGCCAGGGCAAATAGCATTTGCTGTAATACCATGTTCAGCCAAATCAAGCGCCGCCACTTTTGTTAAACCCAGCAAGCCATGTTTAGCCGCCACATAGGCAGCCTTATAGGGCGAAGCAACTAGGCCATGTGCCGAAGCAATATTAATAATACGCCCCCAGCCTCTATCAATCATATAAGGGGCGGCATGTTTAATCGTGTGAAAAGCTGCTGATAGATTGATAGCGATAATTAAATCCCATTTTTTATCGTCAAATTTGGTTATTTTTTCCACATGTTGAATGCCAGCGTTATTTACTAATATATCAATACTACCGTACTTTTCAGCAGCTTTGCTGATCATGCTTGCAACAGCATCTGGTTTGCTCATGTCTGTGTGGCTGTAAAAAACATCCCCTGCACCGGCATCTTTCAGTTCTTTTTCTTTATCCTTAACGTCTTCCGGTTTTTCAATACCGTTCATCACAATGTTGGCACCACGCACGGCAAAGGTCTTTGCAATGCCAAATCCAATGCCACTGGTGGAACCAGTAACCAAAGCTGTTTTGCCAGATAGGTTTAATTGTACAGTCATGGGTAACTATCTAATAGTAGCCAGATTAAAAAGCCATAGTATTATTTTCGCATTATAACGCGTTCATCCACAATCATAATTTCATCATTCGCAATGGCTTTTAATGCTTGTGGATAGCAAATATGCTCTTGTTCTAAAATACGCGCTGCTAGGGTTTCTGCCGTATCATCTGGTAAAACAGGCACAACGGCCTGGTTGATAATAGGGCCGGAATCCATTTCTGGCCTGACAAAATGTACTGTGCAACCAGAAAATTTTACTCCTGCATCTATAGCGCGCTGTTGTACGTTTAACCCTTTAAAAGCTGGCAACAAAGAAGGATGAATATTAATAATTTTATTATGCCAATCGGTTACAAGCTTTTCACTTAATAAACGCATATAACCAGCTAAACAAACAAGCTCTATATCAAATTCCTTTAATAACCTATCAATCTCGGCGTCACGTTCATACATCTTTTTTTGCGGTACAATAACCGTTTTGATCCCTGCTTTTTCAGCCCGTTTTAGGGCAAGGCAATCGGGCTTATCACTAATAACTAAATCAATGGACGCATTTTCAGGGCATTGATCAATCAATGCTTGTAAATTGCTGCCATTACCGGAAACGAGAACAGATACCTTTAACATTGCACCAATCTATAAAATTGATTATGCAAGGGCTATCATAAATTTTAAATATAACTGAGGTTAAAATGAGTTGTCCTATTATCGAAGTTGAAAGCACTAGCAACAACTGTGCAGAAAATTTAAGAGAAATAGATTTTAGAGTTAACAACTAAATGCCTGATTCACGGTTTCACTATAATACGGGGTCAAAAACAGTTGCAGAAATTTTATCTGTAACGGGTGCTGTGATGGCTGACCCCGTAAAGCTGGACAAGATTTTAACGGATGTAATGCCTTTACAAGCCGCTGATGCAAACCACTTAAGTTTTTTTGAAAACAGCAAATATCTGAACGAGTTTAAAGAAACAAAGGCTGGCGCCTGTTTTGTAAAACCGGAACATGCTCAACATGCTCATGAAAATGTTCTGACCTTAACTGTAGATAACCCACACAAGGCTTATGCCAAGGCTTGCCAGATCTTTTATCCGGTTAACCAGCCTGTTGAAGGCGCACACCAAACGGCAACAATTGCAAAGTCAGCCCGTGTGGATACGGGTACACAGATTGATGCCAATGCCGTAATTGGCGAAAATGTATTAGTTGGTCAAAATTGTCATATTATGGCCGGTGCCGTAATTAACGATAATGTTGTGGTTAGTAATAATACGATTATCGGTAATCACGCCTCATTGAGCCATTGTATTATTGGTAATAATTGCGTTATTTACCCTGGTGCGCGTATTGGACAATCGGGCTTTGGCTTTGCGGCTGATGCGCAAGGTGTTGTGAAAGTTCCACAGCTAGGGCGTGTCATTATTGGTCATTATGTGGAAATTGGCGCCAACAGCACGGTGGATCGCGGGGCGGGGCCAGACACAATTATTGGCGACTATACCATGATCGACAATCTGGTGCAGATTGGCCATAACGTGCAAATCGGGGTGGGCTGTATTATCGCCGCCATGGTTGGTATCGCTGGTAGCACTATTGTCGATGATTTTGTGCAAATGGGTGGCCAAGCCGGTTTGGCCGGGCATTTAAAAATTGGTAAGGCCGCAAAAATTGCCGCCAACAGTGGCGTCATGAAGGACATTGCGCCCAAAGAAGCCGTAGGCGGCTCCCCCGCCCAACCCATACGCCAATGGATGAAACAAATAGCTTATTTAAAAAAGATCGTCAAATGAGTGTAAAATTACCCATCGATATAAATGATATTATAAAATTAATTCCGCATCGCTATCCCTTTTTGCTGATAGACCGTATTACGGAGATGGAGCTTGGGCATTCTGCGACGGCCATTAAAAACGTTACGATTAACGAAAATTTCTTTCAGGGGCATTTCCCAGAACGGCCTGTAATGCCTGGCGTGTTAATCATCGAAGCCCTGGCACAAACCGCTGCAACATTAGTGATGAGCGGCGAACCCGCGGAATCTGCCGGGAGTATCGTTTATTTTATGAGCATTGAAAATGCAAAATTTCGCAAACCCGTCGTGCCCGGCGATCAATTGCAGTTAACCGTTAAAGTTCTTAAAAATTGGCGCAATGTATGGAAAATGGAAGGCACCGGCACAGTAGATGGTGTGACTGTTACCAATGCACAGTTTTCGGCGATGATTGTGAAGGAGTGAAGCTCACAAAGTTTTAAAAAAACATCATCTACCGCTATAAAAACTGTCAATCATAGATTGGTACATTTGTACTTTATCATCTGTCTTTTCTTCAGAAGAGTTTGCAATGCCAATTGTTGGTGTATCAAATAATATATTTCTCTCAAACTCAAGAAATTTTTCTTGGTCTGTATGAAACATTATATAAATTCTTTGATCTGGTGCCGCACTTGCACCAATTGGAGTAGTACAAAAACCACTATCTTCAGCTTGATTAATAATACTTTGCAAATCATTAGAGCAGCGTTCTAAATCACTATCATCCTTTATGATAAATCCTCTAGTAACATAACTCTTTGAGGTCTTGACTCAATATTCTATGATTTTGTGAAGAACCACCAACCCTGACGTTGGATTCTACTATTTTCACAATTGATCCATTTTTAACCAAAAAATCAACATTAGCATCGCCAGTATACCCAGTTTCATATAGATGTGCTGCCGTTTTTTCTACGACACATTGGATATTACTTCTAAGTTGAGATTCAATTTCTAAGGAATAATTTCCATTATGACGCCCACCACGCGTATCTTCAGCTACAATAGCCGCATTGTTAAACTCTAATTGCATGCTTCCGTTATTCTCTCTCACAATGAATGAGGCTGCAACTGATTCATCAAATTCAACCTTTGGCTCAATGATTATAGGAGGAGAAACTAACGTATCCTCTAGCGATAGTTCGTAGTTTTGAGGAAAAAAAACTGAAGAAAACACAGGTTTAAACTCATCCCATTGCTTTTGGTCTTCAATGATTATTACACCATATCCAGCTTTTGCTGGTGCTTTTAATACAAACGGAAATTCCATTTTATCTGGAATGCTACCCCACTGTTTTAAAACAGCGTATTTATGAGGGTATTTTTCAGTGTGAAGATCAGTTCCGAACCTTCCGCCAAACCACTCTTCACATAGTTCTGTAAAAGTTGTTTTACTGGAAACTGAATTTGCTGACTGTATCATTAAGGTAATGTCATCCATTACATGTATCGGCTTTCCGCAAATACTAATGTTTCCTTTTTGTTCAGCTTTCAAAATTTCAGCAAAAATACCTGCTGCTAGAGGATGTTTAATGTCATCAACCCTAAAATCTATCGATTCGCCAGCTTCAATCATACTCTTAACAGCATCTAAAGATATAATTCGCTGTGCAATGTCATGATCGGGATTAATTAAAGGTGCGCATAATTTTGCTGCAATTCCTGGCTCTTTTGAACCATCTCTAGGTAGCCATAGCAATTTCTCGTCTTCAAAAGATGAGGTCAAAGGAAATTTGTTGCCTATAAAAATTCTGACCATATTCAATATCCAATAAAGTTATATTATTCGTACACAATACAACTTATCACACATTAAACTTAAAGTGAATTACATCTCCATCGGCAACGGTATATTCTTTGCCTTCTTGGCGTAACTTTCCTGCTTCTTTGGCAGAAGCTTCACCGTTGTGTTGCATATAATCATTAAAGGAAATCACATCGGCTTTTATGAAGCCGCGCTGAAAGTCTGTATGGATAACACCGGCGGCTTGGGGGGCGGTGAAACCTTGTTTAATAGTCCAGGCGCGCACTTCTTTCTCACCAGCAGTAAAATAGGTTTGCAGGCCTAAAAGCTTGTAACTGGCTCGGATTAGTTTACTTAAGCCTGCTTCTGTTAAATTGAGCTCTTCTAGAAATTCTTCTTTGCCTTCTTCCAGCACTGCAATTTCTGCCTCGATGGCGGCTGAAATTACAACGCTATTGTCAACAACGCTGGCTACTTTTTCTGAAAGAGCATTACCAGTAGCCGCATTTTCTTCTTCTACATTACAGACATATAGAACTGGTTTTGTTGTCAATAACTGTAAATTTTTTAATGCTTGCGGCTCATCAACCACAGCGGTACTAGCGGGTTGGCCATCTTCTAGTACAAGCCTTGCAGCTTTTGCGGCCTCTAGCATCTCTGTTGCTTCAATATCTTTGCCGCGCGCTTTTTTCTCCAAATTAATAATCCGCTTTTCCAACGACTCCAGATCAGCCAGCATCAATTCGGTTTCAATTACTTCTTTATCACGCAGCGGGTCAACAGAACCCTCCACATGGGTAACATCACCTTCAAAACAACGTAGAACCTGTACAATGGCATCAACTTCGCGGATATGTGCTAGAAACTGGTTTCCCAGCCCCTCGCCTTTGCTGGCGCCGCGTACCAAGCCTGCAATGTCAACGAATTCTATTTGCGTTGGTAAAATGCGTTGTGGTTTAACAATAGCGGCTAATTGATCCAGCCGTTCATCAGGTACGCCAACCAGGCCTACATTAGGCTCAATAGTGCAGAAGGGATAATTGGCTGCTTCCGCACTGGCTGTAGCCGTTAATGCGTTAAACAAGGTTGATTTGCCCACATTTGGCAGGCCGACAATACCGATTTTCATTGTTTAAAACGGTAATTTAAAGCCGGGCGGCAATTGCAAACCACTGGTAAGGTCAGACATTTGCCCTTGGGAAGTTTCCTCAACTTTTTTTACCGCGTCATTTATTGCCGCAACCAAAAGATCTTCTAATACATCTTTTTCATCTGCGGCCATTAGGGCGGGGTCAATATTAATGCGCTTGGCTATATTCTTACCATTTAGCGTTACTTCCACCATCCCAGCACCGGCAGAACCAACAACTTCAACGTTCTCCAAATCCGCCTGCGCCTGCATCATTTTTTCCTGCATCGCCTGCGCCTGTTTCATAATTTGCTGCATAGGGTTTTTACTCATAACGCCTTATGGCATTATTTAAGATATTATTCAATAATCAACCGGGAAGAAATTCATTCGTTTTAATAGCAAACTGATCGGTCATACCGGCAATATAGTCAGCGACATTTCGGTAAATAGGTCGATGTTCATTGAGTTCTGTTATAAGTACTTTCAGGTTGCTGCATGTAATAATGAAATAGTTGCTCAATCACTATTTTACCCTTATTCGCCTGCCCTAACACTTCGGGATGATAATATAAGTTTTGGAATAAAAACTTTTTAGTTTGTTGCAGTGCGTCACCCATTTTAGGCGTAAAATTGATAACGTTGTTATCTTTGGCGTTATTGTAAACATCCATTACCAAACAACGGGTAACGCGGCGTACAGCCTGATGCATTCGTTTTTTTGATTCCACATGGTCGTAGTCCTCCAAAGCCTTGGCAAACAATGTGCCAAACATGGGTAAATGGGTCAGCTGCTCTAGTTTTAAAAAGCCGGAACGCAAGCCATCATCCAGATCATGTGCCGTATAGGCAATATCGTCGGATAAGCCTGCTATTTGCGCTTCCTGGCTGGGGGGTTGCTGTAAATCAATCTTATATACCTGTGCTAATTGCTGGTAATAGAGGCAATCTTTTACAGGCATATTGTGTTTGACTGGTGCCGTCAATGGTTGCTGTGCATAAGTTAAGCCCCGTGTGACGAGCATAACGGTTTTCCAGTTTGGTTAAAATGCGTAAAGTTTGAATATTGTGGTCAAAACTTGCCGCGGAATTGATAGACTTTATGCAGTCGCTTAAGGCATGCTCCCCGGCGTGGCCAAAAGGCGTGTGGCCAAAATCATGACATAATGCCAATGCCTCAGTAAGATCTTCATTGAGTTGCAAGGCACGCGAGAGAGTTCTGGCAATTTGCGCTACTTCTAGTGAGTGTGTTAAGCGGGTGCGATAATGATCGCCCTCAACAGCGATAAAAACCTGTGTTTTGTGTTTGAGGCGCCTAAATGCATTGGAATGCAGGATTCTATCTCGGTCTCGCTGAAAAGCATTGCGGATAGGGTCTTCCGGTTCTTTGATTAAACGTTTTTCTCTCAGGGGCTGCGGATTTGTCATTTATGACAAATAGGTATTTTAACTACAGTTGTCACTACCAGTAAAGTCTAGTACTAAGCCAGCTGTACGAGGCTTAACGATATAATGGTTGCTGCGGGTTGGATCAATTCCAAAGTTTATCAACGCGCCCCCTATAATTGAATCATATTGTTGTCGCACAGCAATATAATATATGCCCTCTCCTTCATTAATAGTTGTAGGAGGCAAAGTGCCCGCAACATCAGCATCAGGCGCACCATTCGTTACAACGAATACTTGTGTCAAACCTGCTTGCCCGGGGCATTTATTATACGCAGCAATAAACACACCGTTACCACCACCATCAGATCTCTCAAAGCCACCAGCTAGTTTCTCAGAAACTAAAGGCAGCTCTTCAAAACGACTGCGCGGATCATAATTCTCGCCGGTCATTGGGTGCACCATTGTGGGGTCTCCGGAAGTGTAGGTAGAGGCCAAGTTAGCAATAACATAAGCCATATTATTGGTTTTTATCTGCACGGCCATCATATTGGTCACCTCGGTTAAACCGGCCCACATGGTTAAAAAAATCGGAAAAACCAATATAAATTCAACAGCAGCAGCTGCTTTTGTGTCTTTGAAAAAATTAACTAATTTTAGCATCTTAAATTACTCGTTACGTACAATTGTACTAGTATAATAGGGCAGTTCGTTACCCATATCAGAATTTCCAACACCAATAGAACTAGTGATCAAAGCGGCTAAGGGGGTTATAAACTCATGTCTGTATAAAATTTCATAAACAACAAACTGATCAGCACCGCCAACGTTGTTTATGGGGCCGCAACCACCGCAATCTTCCAGGTTAGGGGCAGCCACTGCCGCCGCTAGCGTATTAAAAACCCTAGCACAAACGCAATTATTAGGTCTTGTAAAATCAATTAATCCAAAGCTTTGCTGCTCCATTAGGGTGTTAATATTAGTCCGGGCGTTATTTTCTTCTCCAACGGCCAGCCTTGCAACACTGTTAATCGCATTTTCAGCAGCAACCTTCTGCCATGAATATAAACCAAACTCTATAACCGCAAAAACTAGGAATAGAAAAATAGGCAATAATATAGCAACTTCAACAGCCGTAGCACCTTGGCTGTTTCTAAAAAAACTGTTGCGATTGAATCTCATAGGATGTGTTACCATTTTACCGTATTGATTTTAACTTATACCCCACTTATTAACATATTATTAACAACAATAATCAGGACGCTGTTCATGAGTAAAATTTTCTATAAACCGTTTGCAATTTCATTAACTGCTATTGCTATGTTAACCGGGTGTGCGGATTAATATACAAAGTACCACAAATACAAAAGAAAATACAGCTTTTTCCGATCAAACGATGCCACAAGGCAGCCTATCAGCCCAAGGGGTGTATTATGATAAAATGGGCGACCACCAAATGGCACAAAAACTTTATCGCCAAGCATTAGTAGAAAACCCCAGCGATATTAACATTCGCAACAACATCGGCTTATCTCTCTTACTGTCCGGCAAAAAGGAAGAGGCAGCAGCTGTATTACAAAGTGTTGTAAGCGACCCGGCGGCAACTGTGCAGCATCGTAATAATTTGGCTTTAACCTATGGCTTGATGAATCGAGACAATGCAGCGCGTTTACTACTGGAACAAGATTTAGACCCCAGCCAAGTGGCGCAAAACATGGGTTTATATAATGCTCTTAGACGCAACCCGGAAAAATTATCGGCTGTCATTTTCCCGCCTAAAAATACTGAACAAGGCATAAGCCGTTACTAGGCTTTTAACCTGCCGTTTATGAGGCTATCTGTTATACCTTTCAATAAAACTATATTAGGAAGCTTGCTTGTTATTACCCTTCTAACAGGCTGTTCTTCCTCCAATCGTGGTGGTGCATTTTACCAGCAAAAGCCATTCCGCTATCAGGTCGATCAACATGATACTATCGGCTCTGTTAGCCAGCGTTATGGGCTTACCCAACAACAGTTGGCTCGTGCTAATAATCTGCAAAGCCCCTACATTTTAAAGCGCGGGCAATGGTTAACGATTCCTGGAAAAGCTACTTACGTGGTGCAATCAGGTGACACCCTTTATGGTATTGCGAAGCGGTTCAATACTTCTATCGCAGCCTTGGTGCAGGTTAATAAGCTAAGCTCCCCTAATAATATTTACCCTGGGCAACGTATTAATGTTGTTACCAGTAACTATGTTTCTTCCGACAACAAAACGATTGCCAGCAAACCACAAAGCACACCGGCGGCAAAAAAAGCAGTGCCCAAAGTTAAACCGCAAGAATTATTTTATAAACCGGTGGCAGGCAATATTCTGGTAAAATACGGCACACAAGGTAGCGGGCAAAAGAATGACGGGATAAATATAGGCGTCGCCCTGGGTACACCAGTAAAAGCAGCACAGTCTGGTACAATTGCCTATGCCGGAAATGAAATTCGTGGCTTTGGCAACTTGGTTTTAATTAAACACCAAATTTCTGGTATACAGTGGATTAGTACCTACGCACACCTTAACAAAATAGATGTAAAAAAAGGTCAGACTGTTTCAGCACGTCAACAAATCGGTGCCGTGGGGATGACAGGCAGCGTTAAAAATCCACAGCTTTATTTTGAATTAAGGCAGGGCAAAAAGGCCGTTGATCCTATTTTATACTTAAAATAGCACATACTATGGGTTAATTCTAAAACACAACGGCCCATTTCCTTTACCCAGGCCGGGGGCATTTTTAATGGCGTTTTGGATAAAGCTGTGCGCTGATTCAACTGCCGACGGCAAGTCTTTGCCTTGCCCTAATAACGTTGCAATTGCTGCTGCATAGGTGCAGCCAGTGCCGTGGGTGTGGCGTGTGTTTTGTTTTTCAGCGGTGTAAACAAAACTTTCTTTAGTCGTTTTTAAAAGATCTGTTAACTGTAAACCCTGCATATGTCCGCCTTTGACTAAAACTGCTTTGGCACCCATTTTTAGTAACTTGTCGGCTGCTTGATGCATGGCGTCCAAGTTACCTATTTTAGTGCCCGTTAAAACTTCCGCTTCTTTAATGTTGGGTGTTAGTAAATCTGCTTGTGGAATGATTAGCTTGCTTAGGCTATCAATAGCTTGATCATCTAGTAAAACGTCTCCGCTTGTCGCGACCATTACAGGATCAATAATCTTATACACATTAAGATTAGCCAAACAATTGGCTACTACTTCAATGATAGACTGATTACAGAGCATACCTGTTTTAATGGCATCTACGCCAATATCATCAAGAACGGATTTGATTTGTTGATGCACAAAACTTGCTGGCATGGCGTGAATACCTTGCACGCCCAGGGTATTTTGGGCGGTTATGGCCGTAAGGGCTGTCATGCCAAAACCGTTAAAGTATTGAATCGTTTTCAGGTCAGCTTGTATACCGGCACCACCACCACTATCGGAACCGGCTATACTAAGGATTCTAGCAACCACTATAAACCAATCTATAAGTTTTTATGCAGCTTTTGGCATCTCTAATTCAGGCTTTTCTTGAGATGCTTTTAGGCACTGCGCCATGGTTTTTGAAGATCGGCTGATAGGATCTGTATGATAAAAATTATTAGTATATTTTTGGAAAGTTCCTGAAATCTTAGCAGCTTTTACTACCTCAATTTTCTGCCATGAAGGATTAAGACATTCATTATAATTTGGCAAAGACAACTCTTGCTGCATTGCGGCAACAAGCTGCGTATAAGTATTAATTGGCAAGGTTTGCTCTAGAAATTCGGATAGTACCCGTATAATTTTCCAGTCTTCTTTTGCCTGACCGGGTGCAAACGTGGCACGTTGTGCCTGTTGTAAACGACCTTCCATATTAATATAGCTACTGGTTTTTTCTGTATAGGCTGCCCCTGGTAAAATAATATCTGCTACTGATGCACCTTTATCCCCATGGTGGCCTTGATAGATTACAAATTTATCTTTTAGTTGCACTGCATCAATTTCATCAGCATTTAACAGATAGACGACATCGCACTCTTGTAAAATTGCGGTAGTATCTTTTCCCATACCTGTTTGATGCGGTAAAAAGTTTGTTACATAGCCCCCAACACCTGCGGCTGTTTGATGTAAAATATTATAGCCATTCCAGCCATCTGTTTTAACGGTGGCATCAGCTAGTTTTTGAGCAATAGCTTCGATAGTTTTCATGCTGTAATACTTGCTCGCCAATAATTACAATTGGCTTTTTAGCTTTTGCTAAAAACTTGATGGCATCGGCTAGTTGCGCTGCACCATCGCCAATAAACTGATAATCGTAAGTTAGATCCACTTGCTCTCCAAGTAATGCAACTGGCACTTTACGTTTAAGCATTTGTCGACGAATACGGGCATTTAATACAGGTGCTTCTAGCCTGGGGTTACCACCCACAATTAAAATAGCGTCGCATTCATCCAGGCCACTAATTTTACTGTTGAATATATAATGGCTAATATGTTGCGGCATCTGGCTGTTTTCGGGGCGACTGTCGCTATTATGGATATCCAAAGAATCAAGTAATTTTACTGTTAAAAACTGTGTTTCCAAGTCTGTTAAGGCGCCGCTGATAAAACCAATTTTTTCTCTGGCTGTATTTTTTATCTTGTCCGCAACCGCTGCCAATGCTTCATCCCAACTTACTTCTTGTAGCTGCCCTGCTGTTTTTACAAATGGTCGATCAAGGCGTTGTATAGAAAGGCCATCACAGGCGTAACGGCTTTTATCAGATAACCATTCTTCGTTAATATCTTCATGCAATCGCGGTAAAATTCTTAAAACCTTGTTGCCTTTTGCATCTACACGAATAGCTGATCCCATACCGTCCAGCACGTCAATGCTATCGGTTTTACGCAATTCCCATGGTCTTGCTGTAAAGGCGTAAGGTCGGCTGGTTAAGGCGCCTACCGGGCATAAATCAATAATATTGCCAGAAAGTTCACTGGCTACTGTACGTTCCAGGGAAGTAATTTCCATACTTTCGCCCCGGCCAACCGCCCCCAGCATGGGCACACCGGCTACGTCTTCGGCAAAACGCACACAGCGTGTGCAATGGATGCAACGGGTCATCACTGTTTTAATCAATGGCCCCATATACTTTTCATTTACGGCGCGTTTATTTTCTGAATAACGGCTTGTACCACGGCCATAGGCCATGGCTTGATCCTGTAAGTCACATTCACCGCCCTGATCACAAATTGGGCAATCCAGCGGGTGGTTTGCTAGTAAAAACTCCATTACGCCTTCGCGTGCTTTTTTAACCTGCGCAGTATCGGTTTTAATGACCATTCCCTCCCCCACTGGCATGGCGCAGGAGGCAACAGGTTTAGGGGCTCGTTCCATCTCTACCAAACACATCCGGCAATTACCGGCAATTTCTAATCGATCATGGTAACAAAATCGGGGTATTTCCACACCGGCCAATTCGCAGGCCTGCAAAACAGTAATATTTGCCGGAACAGCAATATCTTGATTATTAATATTTAAAGTGACAGTCTGGTCGGTCATATAACTGACATAGCAATTTCCGATGATTTAGCCAATAATTATTGTCCTGGAACAGCTGTTTGTAAACCTAAAGTGGTTTCACGACAATTTTGACAGGCCAAAGCATCATCATTACGCCAGCTAATAATGTCCATAACATCGAATGGCGCACCGCATTGCGGGCATGGTCGGCCTTCAGCACCTTCCAAATTATCATTCAATGCCAGACGATTATCGAAAATAAAACATTCGCCCTGCCACAATTTATTTTTATTTTTTGTTTCTTCTAAATACTTTAGAATGCCGCCTTCCAGCTGGCATATTTCTATATCTGTGTCCAGATGTTGTGCCAGTTTTTCGCACCGAATGCCGCCGGTGCAAAACATGGCTATTTTTTTATAAGGCTTTTGTTCAAGCTTTTGGACAAGCCATTGCGGCAGCTCACTAAAACACTCTGTTTGCGGGTTAACAGCACCTTTAAACGTACCTATATTTATTTCATAATTATTACGTGCATCCAAAACCAGGGTTTCATCATCTTGTAACAGTTTTTCCCAAGTGGTTGCATCAACATGTATTTGTGTTTTTTCTTTTGCTGGCAGTGGTGCCTTAATTCTAACAATTTCTTCTTTTAAACGTACTTTCATTTTTCGGAATGGCGTTTTATGGTATTCCGAAAATTTAATACTCAGGCCTTGGAAACGTTCGTCCTGTTGTAATGCATTTAAGAAATTATGCACATTTTGCTCATGGCCTGCAACAGTGCTGTTAATACCTTCACGTGCCAGCAAAATCATACCGGTAATGTCATGCTTTAAGGCCGTGTCTTTGATAGGTTGTTGCAAATTCTCAAAATCCGGCAAATCAACGAATCGGTAAAAAGCAGCGATTTTATAGGGTTTCATCCTCTGTTTATCGCCTACTTAGTTAAATTTTTCAATAGAAACGCCTGTCCTTTTTCTAGACCTTCCCGATCAATTCCATGCGCTAATCCGGGGCGCAAAATTAACTCTGATTCCACTTCCCATTCTTTCAAACTATGATGCGCTTCAATAGACCCCATCGGCGGCACTACGTTATCAGCCTCACCATGCACTAATAAAACAGGTGGTTTCTGGATATCAAAAGGCGGGGTTGTAATGGGCAGCAACCCTGCATAACTTATCACACCAGCCAGTTTATTATTGTAGTGCAATCCCACGAATAAGCTGGTCATTGCCCCTTGTGAAAAGCCAACCAGGGCAATGCGCGAAACGGGCACATTGTATTCTTGGGCAAGGTCATCTATAAGATTATAAAGTACATCTGCCGCTTTTTTAGTACCTTCAATAACGGCTGGCGGTGAAATATCATATAGGGGATACCACTGAAACCCCATGGGATTACCATCGCACCGGTTGGGTGCATCGGGTGCCACAAACAACGTGTTCGGTAGCACGGCTTGCCAGGCTTCACCTAAATCAAGTAAATCCTTACCATCCGCCCCATAGCCATGCACCAAGATAACAATATTTTCAATTTCTTCCGGCACAAGTTTGTGTAAGGTTAATGTCTGCATAATGCTGCATAGACAATAGCTTCTATAAAAATCAATGGTAATCTTTGTTCTGAATCAGTTATAAGGGGGCGTGCAGCAAAAATTACAAGCGTTTCGGCAACAAATTGATTCTTATGATCGCCAAATTCAGGATTTACTACAAAAACGCACCGCGGTGGTTGATCAAGTAGGGCAACTTAAAAAGAATGAAGGGCTAGATGTATTTATTAAGCCTGGGCGCGAAGCTGAAATTATCCGCCGCCTCATTCAGGAACATAAAGGCAGTATGCAAGTGCGCGTCATTATTCAGCTTTGGCGGGAAATTATGATGGCGTCACTTTATGTGGAACAACCTTTCAACATTGCTGTAACCGATACCATTGCCTGTCGAAAATTAGCCCGCGATCATTTTGGCTGCATTGTTCCGGAAAAATTTGCCGCAACGCAACAAGATGCATTTCAGGCATTAGTTGAAAAAAAATGTATGTTTGCTGTGGTGCCTGATTACAAGCCTTTTTTAGAAAGCCTCGTTACAGAACATCCCGATATTAAAATTGTTTTTAAGCTGCCTATTTTTCTAAGAAAAAACCTGGATACGGATAAAGCTTATGTATTGGGACGTATTGTTTCAGAAGAAACAGGTGATGACACAGAGCTGTATCATGATGATAAGCTGGTTGGCCGTTATGCTAATCCTAGTGTTTTAGATTGATTTTATAACTCTACCAGTATTCCATCATGGTCAGAAAAACTTTGGGGAATAATTTCCAGGTTGCAATTATCGGCTAAAGATTGGCTAATCATCGCAATGTCCAGGCAGGCTTTTTGCCGACCAAACTGGAAGGTATTCTGGCTTGGGTTATTTAATAAAACCAGGTCTGTTTGTTTTGTTAGCGGCTCTAATTCTTTAATGCCCTGAAATATGTTGCAATCCCCCATAAAAAGCACAGGCTTTGTTTCCTGGCTAATATCCTTGCTTAAAAGGCTTATTTGCTGTTGTCTGTATTCTTTCCCTAACGGCAAATGCACAAAATAAATGGCAAGATCATCCGTGTTTAAATGATAATACAATCGTTTGCGGCCAACAGGAAAATAACGCGGTTTCCCCCCTATCGGTATTTTGGAAAGATAACCATTGCAATTACCACTTTGTTTTTTACCATATTTGTTATGGCATGCATGGTAAGGATAATGCTCAGGCAATATCAAAGATTGAAAATGCTTACCCTTTACTTCAGCTAACCCAACCACATCTGGTTTGTGTTTTTCTAGAATAGCATGGTAATGTGAAAAGTTTTGCAACCTGTCCTGACCAGAGCACCATACATAACGTCTCAAATCACGTAGCTTGTTAAAGCCTTCCTCCGGTATGCCACAGCTATAAGCCAAATTAGAAAATAATACCCGCATTAGAAAATATGCCTTAAGGGTGAAACAATTTTGGAGAGTATTTTTTCAGCAATTGTTCTTTGCCTTAAAAATTCTTCATCTATTTTTTTGCTTTGCTGCAGATCATTTTCAAACTGCTGCACTAACGGTTCCGTCAAGCTTTTTTCCGTACTACTTAAATTAATCTCTCGGTTTTTATGAAAACTTAGCTGATCTAAATTAGAACTGCCAATAGCCGACCAATCGTCAATAATAGCCATTTTAGAATGTAGCATTGTTGGCTGATAGTAATACAATTCCACACCCGATTCTAGCAAAGTTCCATAACTGTTTTGCTGAATTAGCCGGTTAAGTTTTTTGGCTTTTTCAGATAATAATACTTTTACGACCACACCTGTTTCAGCCTTTTGTTTCAACAAAATTTCAAAATCTTTTAAGATCACCAGATAAGGTGAAATCAAATAAACATGTTTTTTTGCGTTTAAAATACGCCGGCATAATTCTTCGTGATACAAACGATTTTGTTTATATCCCAGGGTATTATATAAATTAAAATCTTTCTCAGAATGTTTTAATAGTGTGCTGCGGGTATTTTTTTGATGGCATGTTTCCCATGATGCAAAGAAACTTTGCTCTACCATTACCGCCAGTTCCCCTGCCACTTCTACCATTGTATCTCGCCACGGCAACATATCGTCTTGAATACAATTTCCACCGATAAATGCAATCTCATCATCTATAACCGCCAGCTTTCGATGCGTGCGCGGAAATATCGTTAAACCCCCCTTCCAAACAGGGCGAAATAGTAAAATCTCTATATTTTCGTGTTCTGGTTTGTAGAAGGTAAAGCCTTTACTAGCAAAAGCATCCATTAATAGTTTTACTTTTACGCCTTCTTCGGCTTTTCGCTCAATCAGGTGTAAAAGCTCGTTCCCTAAGCTGTCTCGCTTAAAAATATATTCCTCTAAATAAATACTTTTTTGAGCATTTTTAATAGATTGTATTACAGCCTGCCAGGTATCTTTAGGGTGCAGATAAAATTGTTTAATCACTTTTTATAAAGTGGTGAAACGGCTATAAAAATACAAGTATAAGAATCTAAAGTGGTATTTGGCTACTTTTAGCCAGTTTAGCAATTTCAACGCGGGTGCGTAATTTAATATCATCCATCACTGATTGTAAATCAGGTGAAAGAGGCGTGGTTATTTGCTGCATGGAATGCTTTAAATGTTTTAATTGCCCAAATGTAAGTGTACCAGAAAGAATGGATAAACGTAGTTCTTCCAGCATATCAAGCACATGATGCCCCTGTTGTTTCGCTTGTTGATCAGGGGAAATCTGTTCCTGCAAAGCCAGAAAACCATCCATAGAGAGGGAATTTGTACTCTCAGAGGCGGTTGTTTGCTCTATCGGGGATTCTGTCGCCAATGCATCATCAAAACCGGACACATCTGATGATTGCCCAGCTTTCTTTTTGGCACGCTGTGCTGCCTGACTATATCCCACTTGTTGAATGCGCATACTATTACAGATTATCGGGTTATGCTTAAAAACAGTTTAACGTATTTGATTTTGTGCCTGCACATTATTTATCTCTTTAATGTGGCTTATTTTTTGCAGTTTTAATAGCGCATATCATGCAAAATAATATAGTATTTCTCATAACTTGGCGTTAAAAGGCTGGGTATGACAATACAAGTTGATAGTCCTATTCGCGTTTTAATTTCAGATAAAATGAGCCCATTAGCCGCCGAAGTCTTTCAAAAGCGCGGCCTAGAAGTTGATGTTAAAACAGGCCTATCACCAGAAGAACTGGCGGCCTGTATTGGTGACTATCACGGCCTGGCTATTCGATCTTCTACAACAGCAACCCCTGAAATTATTGCCAAGGCAGATAACTTAAAGGTTATTGGCCGTGCCGGTATTGGTGTCGATAATATTGATATTTCTGCCGCCAGTGGGCGTGGCATCGTAGTTATGAATACGCCCTTTGGAAACTCTACCACCACAGCAGAACATGCTATTTCCCTGATGCTTTCCCTGGCCCGGCAAATTCCCGAAGCAAATGCCTCTACCCATGCTGGGAAATGGGAAAAATCCAAATTTATGGGGGTTGAAGTTACGGGTAAAACACTAGGCATTATTGGTTGCGGTAATATTGGTTCTATAGTCATTGACCGCGCCTTAGGTTTAAAAATGAAAGTCATTGGCTTTGACCCCTTCTTAACCACAGATCGCGCTGATAGTTTAGGTATCAAAAAAGTTACCCTGGACGAACTTTTTGCCGGGGCTGATTTTATTACTTTGCATACCCCGTTGAATGAGAAAACTCGCAATATTATAAATGCCGATAGCTTTAAAAAGATGCGTAAAGGGGTTCGTATTATTAACTGTGCCCGCGGTGGCCTGATTGATGAAACAGCCTTAAAGCAGGCTTTAGATGACGGTACGGTTGCGGGGGCGGCCTTGGATGTTTTTGCCCAGGAACCCGCCAAAGATAACATTCTGTTTAATGACCCGCGTGTTATTGCCACCCCGCATCTGGGGGCATCAACCAGCGAGGCACAAGAAAATGTGGCTATTCAAGTCGCGGAACAGCTAAGTGATTATTTACTGGACGGCGCTGTTACCAATGCCCTGAACGCCCCCTCTTTAACAGCAGCAGAGGCAACAAAACTGCAACCGTTTATTACCCTGGCACAGCAATTGGGCGGCTTTACTGGCCAGTTAACGGAAACTGGCCTGCAAAATGTAAATATCGAATATGCGGGAACCGTTAGCCATTTAAATACAAAGCCTTTAACCGCGATTATTCTGTCGGAAATTTTAAAAAACCAGTTTAGCAGCGTTAACATGGTAAGTGCCGCTGAAATTGCCAAACAACACGGTATTATTATTAAAGAAACCACCACCCAAAGCGCCGATAACTATAATAATAAAATTACTGTTTCGGTAAAATCAGAACAGCGCCAGCGTTATGTGGCAGGCACAATATTTGGCAAAAGCGAGCCGCGTATCATTGATGTTGAAGGCATTGATATTGAGGCTGCTATTGCCCCGCATATGTTGTTTATTCGCAACCACGATGCCCCTGGTTTTATCGGAAGATTGGGGCAGGCATTAGGTCAGGCCAATATTAATATTGCAACTTTCCACCTGGGTCGAACTATTGCCAGTAACAGCGCCATTGCCTTAATTGCTGTTGATCAGCCCGTAAACACAGACGTAATAAAAACCATTCAACAATTGGAAGGTGTCGAACAGGTTAAAGCTTTAAGCTTTTAAAAGTTGATTCCTTTTGATTCATCGTCAACAACAGCGCCCTGATTTTCCCCATTATAGTGCAGGGATGACTATTGGTTTGCTGGGTGGTACCTTTGACCCGCCGCATGCCGGGCATTTGGAAATGAGCTTATGTGCGCTAAGAGAGTTAGGGCTTGATGCCGTTTGGTGGCTAGTATCCCCCCAAAACCCTTTAAAAATGCGTCGCGCACATGTTTTATCAAGACGTCTGGAATGGTGTCGGCAGATAACCAGGCAACATAAAAATATTCATATAACTGATTTAGAGCGTTCTTTAAATACGACGCGTACCGTATTAACCTTACGCCGATTAAAAAGATTTGCACCACACACAAACTTTGTCTGGTTAATGGGCGCTGATAATTTGGCCAGCTGCCACCATTGGGAACATTGGCCATTGTTGTTTGAAAAAAACAAAATTGCAGTTTTCCGGCGAAAGTGCTATTATAATAACATAATGCAAACAAAAGCGGCGATTCGATATCACCACTTGCAACGAGAAGGAAAACGCGCACTGTTAAATCATCACTCTAATGGCTGGCTTGTTTTAAATAATGCTTACCACCCGGCTTCTTCTACACAGATTCGTGCCGAAAACGATCTCGAATTTACCAATACTCCAGAAGGGCATTATTAGGCATTATGTTACTTGATTCTGTACGTTCCGATTCTGACGCTCGCCAAAATAATGGCAGTTGCCCTCCCCCCCTCACCGATATATCGCGCGATGCGTTAACAACCTGTCTTGACGATGCAAAAGCAGAGGATATTGTTGTTATTGACCTTATTGGAAAATCTGATGTAGCCGACTTTATGGCTATTGCTAGTGGTACTTCGCGCCGCATGTTAATTGGCTTGGCCGATAGAGTGGCACGCTATATGAAAGACAATGGCCACGGCAACGTGCACATTGAAGGTGGTGACGAAGCTGACTGGCTTGTTATAGACGGCGGTAATTTTATACTGCATCTGTTCCGCCCTGAAATGCGCGAATTTTATGCCTTGGAAAAAATGTGGTCCTAAGCGGCTAACAGCATCTTTCCTATTGGGGCAAACAAAGCTACATAGTGTGTAATGCTTCGCCTTATCAAACTATACCGTATTCTGGCACGCCATGATGTTCTTTATCTATTACAGCGAACCAACCCGCCAGCCTGGGCACATTACTTTTTAAGAAAGCGCCGCAAGAAGCATGCCTTAAAAGACGGAAAACGATTGGCCAGCGCCCTGCAAGAGATGGGGCCAACCTTTATTAAACTAGGCCAAGTTCTCGCCACCAGAGCCGATTTGGTAGGGGAAGAAATAGCCAATGATCTAACCCATTTACAAGATGATCTACCACAATTTTCCTTTAAAAAAGTTCAGGAAATTTTTCAGGAAGAATTTCAACAACCGCTTCATAACCTATTCCAGTCTTTTGATGAACATGCCGTGGCGGCGGCCTCCATTGCCCAAGTGCACAAGGCCATCACGACAGATGGACGAACTGTTGCTGTTAAAATTATGCGGCCAGACATCGAAGAAAACTTTCGCCGTGATACGCAATTATTTAAAAAACTGATTCAATTCATTGATAAACGGCAACCTAAACTTAGACGCATGCGCTTAAAGGAAATGATGCAGGTTTTTGAGCAAACCGTGACCACCGAAATGGATTTACGTATGGAAGCGGCAGCCTGCTCCGAGCTGGCCGATAATATGAAAAAGCATGAAGCCAGTTATCGCGACAGTCTCTATATCCCTGCCATTGACTGGGAACGCACTGGCCAACGTGTTTTAACACAAGAATGGGTAAACGGTATTTCCCTAAGCCAAATTAGCGCCCTGGAAAAAGCCGGACATAACCGCACCGAACTTTTATCAAAACTGGCAAATATTTTCTTTTTACAGGTGCTGCGCGATGGTTTTTTTCATGCCGACATGCACCCGGGAAACGTCTTTGTACTACAAGATGGCCGTATTGCCCTGATAGATTTTGGTATCATGGGGCGGCTAGATAAACGCATGCGCTATTTTATGGCCGATACTTTTCACGGCTTTCTGGTTGGTGACTATAAACGCGTTGCCGAAGTGCATTTTCGGGAAGATATTGTACCTGCCACACAATCAGTAGAACTTTTTACCCAGGCTTGCCGTGCCATAGGCCAACCTTTGCTGGATAAACCCCTAAGCGATGTTTCATTAGGCCGGCTGCTGGCACAATTAATTGCGGTAAGCGATCAATTTCAAATGGTGTTACAACCACAATTACTACTTTTACAAAAAAGCATGGTGGTGACGGAAGGCGTTGGACGCTTACTCAACCCTTCTGTAAACATGTGGGAACTTTCCCGCGCTTTAATAGAAGAATGGATGCGTAAAAACCGTTCTCCACAGGCACAATTGCGAGAGCAAGCTATGGAAACGCTAGAGGCATTAACAAGATTGCCTAAAGTTGTAAGACAGCTAGAAGTTTTATTAGAAGAAAAAGTAAGTATAATGCATCCAAAATAAAACCGTGAGGAGCGGCGAGCGGCGAAAAGTTTCGTCTATGTACGAAGAATACACTGCTCCCAATTTTACTTGCTCTTGCCTCCACACGGATTTATTTGGGAATCATTATATCGTCATTATACGTAAAAAAGCTCTTCACTTTCAACAAAGCATCAAAATCAGCTTCTAATAATGATTTTTTTGCAATGAAGATAAAAACGTTTTCAAGAAAAATTTTTTCAGCCCCTGGTTCAGCGTAAAACTGTTGCTCTATGATAGCACGGGTGGCCATGCGCATTCTTCTTTTTGCAAAATTTCTTGCCACAGCATTCCCCACTTTTTTACTAGCCGTAAAACCAATAATCATATGATTATCAGGAAATATTTCTTTAAACGCTGTTTTTTTTGCAATCTGAATAACAAAATGCTTGGTAAATATAGTCGTATTATGTTTTTGGCTATAATTTTTAGCCGTTATAAAGCTGTGCCGTTTTTTCGGCGTAGAAAACTGCAATTTACCCAATTACTAAGCAGATAGCTTTTGACGACCCTTTGCACGACGACGGTTCAATACAGCACGACCATTAGCAGTTGCCATACGTGCACGAAAACCGTGGCGACGCTTACGAACTAAATTACTGGGTTGGAATGTTCTTTTCATATCAATTATTTACCCAAATTAGCCAACAATTTCAAGACCGGAAAAGAAGTAAGCAATTTCCTGTTTTGCTGTCTCTGACGCATCGGAACCATGTACAGAGTTTGCCTCGATAGATTCTGCAAAATCCTTGCGAATGGTATTGGGCGCTGCGTTTGCAGGGTTTGTTGCCCCCATAATTTCGCGGTTCTGTGCAATGGCGTTTTCGCCTTCTAAAACCTGCGCTACAACGGGGCCAGATGTCATAAATTGGCAAAGCTCGCCAAAGAATGAACGCTCCTTGTGCACGCCATAGAATTCCTCTGCCTGAGCAGTGGTCAGCTGAATACGCTTTTGGGCAATAATGCGCAGGCCTTTTTCTTCAAAACGGGCATTAATTTTACCTGTTAGGTTTCGACGCGTAGCATCGGGTTTAATAATTGACAAAGTGCGTTCAACGGCCATAGTAATCTGTTATCGTTTTTTGAATGTTTCGGCGTTATACTCCTCTCTATGAAGCATTTCAACCGTCTTTTATGGCTTTGGCTTATTTTTCAGGTTAATAATATACAGGCCGCTTCATTATTTTTTACTCCCCAACAAACAACAGAGCTCAACAATGCCTATGATCGCTGGTTAAATCCGCCGGTTCAGGAGCCTATTGTTATTGAAACTTTACCGCCAGAAATGCCGGAACCGCCCCCCCCCTCTCTCCCCATAAAATTACAGGGTTTTGTTATTTTCGACGGGGAAAGCAACGGCTCAGCTTGGTTAAATAACAAATCAGAAAAACTACCCATTAAAAATGGCAAGGTGCAATACAAGACACCTGAAGGCTATAAAACCCTTAATACAGGGCAATCAATTGACCCCGCAACAGGAAAAGTTGTTGAGCCAGCGCGCACTATCCCCTAAACGATGTGCAAAAAGCCTGAGTTATGGAACAATACAAATTTTATGGCCGTCGCACGGCGCGCTCGTTACGCCTGAATGATCAGGCTATTCTTAAAACAAAAGAGCAATTTTTATGCACGCCTGAAACTGTACAACCCGAAACTATTCTGGAAATAGGTTTTGGCAATGGTGAACACCTACTGCAACAGACCTTAAAGCAACCAGACAAACAATTTATTGGCTGCGATCCTTACATTAATGGTCAGGTAAAGCTATTACGTGGTATTCAGCAAGACACACTCAATAACATCAAACTTTTTGACCGTGATACCCGCTATTTACTAGACGCCCTGCCCGATCATTGTCTGCAAACAGTCTATATTTTATTCCCTGACCCCTGGCCAAAAACACGCCATCACAAACGTCGCATTGTACAGCCAGAAAACCTAAAAAAGCTGGCACGTGTTTGTCGCAATGGCGCGCTTTTACATATCGCCAGTGATGTGGCTGATTATATTACCTTTGCCCTGCATGCCTTGCACCAGTTTAATAGTGATAATTCCGTAACATGGCGTTGGACAGCGAAACGAAGCAGCGACTGGCAAACACCGTTTGAATTTATTGATGGCAATTCTGCCTTTTATGCCCGGGCTCAACGCGAAGGACGAACCTCAACATTCTTACAGTTGCAGTTAGAAAAATAATCTATATAAGAAGCTCCACAGCGGTTTGTTGAAAATTGTTGTATCGACCGGCTTAAATTGTATGGCTCCGACACAATAGTTTAACAATAAAGCGAGGGCGCGTAGCTCAGGGGTAGAGCGCTACATTGACATTGTAGAGGTCACAGGTTCGAAACCCGTCGTGCCCACCATCTGTGGTATATAAGGTATTGTTTTTCATTGTTAATTCTCCTTGGTTTACAATTTATTTTTAGATTGGTTTACAATCAGTTTATTTATGGCTGTTGCTGCTGTAGTTTTAGTTGCGACAAAATAGGTGTCAATAATGCGCTGTGTCTCACTTAAACTATGGCCTGATACTGCGGCAATTTCTGGAACTGTACAACCCGCCTCGGTTAATCTAGTTACAGCGGTGCGGCGCAAATCTCTGAACTTTAAATTATCGTCTATCCCTGCGGCGCGACGAACCTTTTTGAACCGCTGATTAAATTGATCGCCTGTAAACGCTTGGTTATTGCGATTAACCAGTAGATAGTTTTGCGTTGCCGGTATTTCGTCAATCATCTTTTTTAATTCGGGGTGTACTGGAATCTCTACCATTGTACCTGTTTTGCTTTGTTCGATTGAGAATGTGCCGCCTATAAAGTCCTTACGCTGCATTTGTATAACGTCTGTTTGTCTTTGTGCCGTATAGATGCCTAAAACATAGCCACGATACATCTGGATATTATGCTGTTTTGCATATTCTAAAAACTGTCGTTCATCATTGTAAGTCCAGTACTGCCTTCTTGGTTTTGTTTTCGCCCTGCCGTATCTCTCGAATGGGTTATGATCGGTAATACCTCTATCAATAGCAAAGTTATAAATTGAAGAAATTAGGCTCATGCGCTTATTTAATTCCCCTGGTCTATCTGAAAGCTTTTCTTTATAGGCCATCGCATGAATGCGTTTCACACTATCTAAGCGAACTTGAGATTTAAACACTTGCTGAACTACTTTAAGGCGGTTTCTATTTGTCTTTTGAGTGGGTAGAGAAAGTTGTTTGAAATAATTGCTATCTAAGTACATTGAAATTAAACCTCCAAAGGTTTCAGGATCGAGTTTAGGCGTTTCAATAGACGAACTTTTAAGCAGTTCAGCATAATGCTTATACCACTCTGCGTCTTTAAAAGCGCCTCGAATGGGCACACGCACGTTACCGCGTCTGAAATAATAATAGTATTTCTGCTTCTTTCTAACGCGCTGTACATATTTTGGTAAGTCACTCAAACTGTTTCCATGCTCATGATGTCGTGCATTAGGTTATCGTTTTTCAGATACTGAGCACCATATAAATAATTGTCCAAATCGCGCTTCCTATATCTTGGTTTCGTGCGAAAAGGAATAATTTTAGGAAAATCTTCCCTGCCCCGCGCTGCTTTAAGCTCATTCATGGAATATCCCAAATATAAAGCAGTTTGCTGCAAGTCCAGCACCTCTGGCCACGATTCAATAACTATCGTTCTCACAATTAAGCCCCTTTCTTATCATTAAAAACGGTGAGCGGGTCTTGTTCTAGCGGAACCCATACGCATTCCTGTACACTGCCGATAAATTGACATACTTGCTTACTGGGTTCCGGTTTAACAATTTCGTTCCACCCCCATGCGGCTAAAATTCCAAAGCCTACAATGGCTATACTTACTAATTCGTTAAGTCTCATGATGTGTTCCTTTAGTTTGAAAGTGATTCTAATTTGATGACAGCGGCTTCTTCCAGCTCTGCGGCTAAATGCTCTAGCATTTCTTGGCTTTTTAAATAATCCAGCTTTGAGTTTTCGTATGTTAAATCGGTAATTTCCATCGTGTTTTTGCAATTCATGATTTTTTTACCCAATTTTTCTCGCCATGACTGCCACATGTCAGATGTCCATTCCTGATAGGGTTTTGTCCAGTCTGGACGCGATGCCTCTAATTGCTTTTTGCGCTCTGCCGCATCAACCGTGCCGCCAGTGTTGTTCCAGTCAGCAATAGCCTTCCCTGTAGCCTCGGTAATCGGGGTATTGGGTTTAGCTATGTGAGCAAGTGAAGAATTAACTTTAGTGAACATGGCCTTGTGATTTCCTGCATCGTCTTTAATTAGTGTTGCGGAAATATCCATTTCATAAATGAAGTTTTTCTCTTGCTCTGCTTCTGGAAACTCACTTGTTTTAATCGCTGTTTTTTTATTGCCGTTGCGGTCAATGTACTCCTCGGTTTTGGCTTTTTCAGCGGCACGTAAACATATTACAAAGTGACTTGTTCCCCTTGTGATTCGGTCAACAAGTCGCTTATGCCGTGGCTTAACGTTTGCCCATGCCACCAGTTTTTTATTAGGGTTATTGCCAGCAATTCTATCGGCTATTTCTACGCAACCACCAATGCCGTTCCATTCATGACTAAAACTATCAATAATAATGCATTTCGCACCTGCATTTTCAGCCTGATCTATAAGTTGAATAAATGCTTCAGGCGTAAAATCTGGCTGCATATTAAAAACCTTAAAACCGCCAACGGCATCATCGTCAGCATAACGTGAGGCTCGGCCATTTTCAGTGTCAATTAAGAACACATCATTCATGGCACCACCCGTTAAGCCTCTCGCCAAAAGTAAAGCTGAATACGTTTTACCGCTTCCGGACTTACCGGCAAGGCTAGATAAAATCGGGGTTGCAGTGCGTTTTGCTGTTTCAAACGGCATAGTAATTTTCCTGTTTAGATAAATGCCATATTGGTAAATCGGCATCGGTTATGTTGATGTGTAGGGTCGGATTTAACCACGGCTGGTCATAACCGTAGCGTGATAGATAATTGCGATACACGCTTAATGCGCAATGAAAATCATTTTCGCATTTATTCCAGTAAGCGTTAGGCATTGCGCCGCTGCCTGCAAAGTCATCAAACTGTTTTAAGGTGGCTGTGACTATAGAAGGAACCTCTGGATCACACTGAACCATCACGAAGTTAAATGGTCGGTTGAAAGAGTTTTGCTCTTTCAAACCATTGATAAATTGAAGCTGGGCGGTATCACCATCAATCGCAATTTCTTCATTTTTTAAAATTTGATCTAGCGCATAATTGTAAAGATAAGCCTGCAAATCGTACCTATAATCACAGATAATATTGGCAGCTTTTCCGGCCAAGCAACCACGGTAAGGATCGGCTTTTTTTAGATCGGTAATGCCGTTTAATTGCAGATAATCAAAACGTGCCTTACACTGAATACCGCCCTCCTTCCAAAAAACAGAAACTTCGGGGTAACCGGCTTCTAAAAACTGGCTAACTTTTTGATCACTTTTAATTAGCGCGTCAATTCTTGCAATTTTGTTTAATGTAGTTGCCGCTAAAACCTCTTGCCCACTTTTATCTATTTTAAATTGGGTTACTTCTTTAATCTCTTGCCAAATCGGTACATGCTTATCTAAACAACGTACTCTATTAATTAAATCCTGCTTATTACCGGATGTTTTTTCGCCTTGATCGGCTAGGAATTTTTTTAAATCATCCATTGTGTCCAGTAAGCCGTCAAATTGTCCTTTTTCAGGCGCGATAATAAACTGTGATTGAAATTCGTTTTCGCCCAGCAAAACATATTCATGTAGCGCACGGCCAAATAGCATTGCATCTGAATCACTATCAGTTCCTTGGATGACATCTTGCCAATAATCGTAAGGGCTTTGCAGCAGGGTTTTTATGCCAGAATATGAAAGGCCTTTTTGATCGCGATATTCACTATAAGGCATGTTAAAGTAAATACCTGTTTCCATTACGCTTCCTCCAACCGTTGTACATAGCCCTGCAAAGCCGTAATGCGTTCTTTTGGGTTCGTTTTCTGTATTAACTCGTAACAGGCAATTAGTTCGCTCACTTTTTGTAGTAGCCCGTCTAAAACAGTGTCTTTGCCGTCCTCAATATTTTTTTGTACTGCACCACGAGCATAGGCTAGCTGTGTGCGTAGTCCTACTATGCTATCTATATTCACCAAAGCGCTTTCAAGATTCGCAAGGGCTACGATTTTATCTATGTCGTTAATGGTTACCATGCTACCCCCTGCTGGACATGATTGTGTGTGTTGTGTTGGCTGTAATTTGACGGCTGCTCACTTTCGATTAGTTCCGCTTCCATAATGCCAGCGATTTGCTCAATTGCATCAGCAACACGCATCAGCCATGTATTCATTTTTTCGGGATATTGGTTTAAGCCCAAATGTATGTTAAACGCTGTTTCAAGGCCATCTTCTTCTGCCAGTGTTTCCAGCATAGTGATGCGATTTAAGGTTTCTTCGCCGTAAAATGTAAATTCATCCTCTAGATTTGCTGTGCGGCTATCATTTGCCCATGCTTCACAACTTGCAATTGCGGCATTTATTTCACTGCATTCAATTGTTAACATTGTATAACGTTTTGCGATTTCTTTTGATTGCGCGGCTATTGTTTTGACGTATGATTCAAATGCCTTGGCCGGTAGTGTCTTACTTTTAAACATGATTTATTCCTTAATAAAAGAGTTGGCGGCAGGGCTGCTTACTGATACTGAAAACGGTTGCGGTACAAATTGGCCGTTTTTTTGTTTGATTTCATTATTTAAAACAGTATTGGCAGTGGCAATATCTGCCGCCACTCGGTTTACAGAGACAAGCAACTCACCCGTTTGCTGTTTGATCGCTTGCGTGCTTTCAAAGTGATGCACTTGGCCAAGATGATAACAATAACCCAATGTTAGGCCAATGGTTGCATCTCTTAAAAAGCGTAGGGTTTGTTGCTTGCTCATGAATAGTAATATTACATAACGTAATACTATAGTCAATACTAAAAATTACAATATGTAATATTATTTACAAAAAGCATTTGCCCTCATTCAAAACCTAGACTATCAATAAAGCTTAGATGTCACTTTAAACTCTATTAAAGATGCTGTCTTTGCCCCGCAATTTATGCAACCAGAGTTGATTGCGGGGCGTTTTTTGGGCATTAAAAAACCGCCTGATGCGGCGGTTTCTGTTATTTTTTGTGTGCAAGAAAATCTATTATTTTAAAGATTACTGTAACAGTGAAATACTTCTTAATACGAGGCCGAATCCTGAAAGGATTAGCATCAAAAGACTGATAAATAGACCTATTGCCCATTTATTGTTTGTAGAAATTTTATCAGTCAGTTTATTGATGTCACTTTTTAATTCTGTTCTTAACTCTATAATGTCACTTTTTAATTCATTCCTAGTGTCTTTTATATCAACATGCAGTTGACATAAGCGGCTATCAACAGAGTGTTGCCATAAGTTGTGAGTTGTCTCGTCTTTCATAAGACTAAGCATATCACTATTTTCCATTGTCTTCATTAAATTATTTAACTGGCTGATATTGATATATCTTTGGCTTGGCTCCGGTGTCATATTTCAACTTCTCCACCATCTTTACAGGCCAGCATCTTTGGCGAAAGATTTAACATTTGTATGGCATTAAACCGTTTTTCGTTACTGCAATGATTACAATAAACTTTTATATATACATATGCTTCGTTTTGTTCTTCTCCAGCGGCATAACGTTCAAGACTGATAGCGTTTTCGATGAAGGTATTTGGAATAACCCTCCAGTCATTGCTATTGCAAACTTCACAACAAAAACCATTTTTAGCTTTTTCAAAAAGAAAGCTTTTCACTATTTCAAAAGCTTTGTCAGTAAAGGGATAAGGACTATAAACCTTCTCGATTTCCATCACACATCTTCCAATTTCTTAATAACAACGCCTTTGATCTGCCAGCCGTCTTCCATGCGGTAGGATTCAAAGGGTTCATTTGTTTCAGGGTCTATTGTGTTGCTGTCTGGCACAAGCACGCCAACGCTGTGCATATAACGCTTTAAGGTGGCGTCGTTGTCTATTGCGCCACCGTTTTTCTCGGCATGGACAACTTTATTATTTACAGCAAGCAAGTCACCGTGGAACGGCTCGCATATGACAATGCCGCCACTGCTAATAAATTCATTCATGCTTTCGCCGCAAACAACAAGGCCGTAAAGATCATCACGCAACGTGCTGTACACAACATTTCCTAAGTTTTGTTGACAGGCTTCTACTGGCATTCCTGCTTTTATTTTACCTAATATTGGAACGCTTCTTAAATTGTCTGTTCCTAACAGTTCATTAGGGGTTGTTTCAAGCACATCACATAATCTGTTGATAATATCTTGATCCATTAGGCGAATGCCTTTCTCGTAATGAGAAATACCGGATTGCCCCACGTTGATTGCCTCGGCTAAATCTTTTTGCGAATAGCCGCGTATTTTTCTTATTTCTGATAGTCTATTCACGTTTAATAATATTACATTAAGTTATAATTTTAATCTAATTACAAAATGTATTAAGGCTTGACTATTATATTACAATACGTAATATATAGCTATGCCGCTTAATATTTTTTGCGCTTTCCGAAAACATAAAAAATGGACTCAGAAAGACTTTGCTGACGTTTTGGGAGTTTCTCAAGCAACAGTTTCACTATGGGAAAGCGATTTACGTTTTCCAGACGACAACATGTTTCCAAAATTAAGGGAAATTATGGGCGAAAAGTTCAACATGGAAAATGTTGTTGAACATATTAAGCATCGAGAAAAACTCTCGGCGCAAAAAAGCACAACTAATGAGGGAAGTCAATAGGTTATGTTGTTTTTTATGGATGTAATAACATTGCTTAGTGTTTCCTTTTTCGGCGCAACTATTGGCATTGGATTTATCAATCTGATTAGAAAACACGAGAAACGAAACTCTTTTGTTAAGTTTATCAGTGATAGCTTAACAGCCGTTTTTCTTAGCGTTGCTACTTTGCTGCTTCCACTGGTAATACTTTTTGCTCTTCTAATTGGCTGCGCAGGTTACTCACTTCTGAACGAAGACTGTAAAAAGTGCTCTTCAGTTGAACTTGTTCAGCGCGAAAATCTTTTATCAGGAAAAGAGAGTGGAACCCAAAAACTACACATGCGGCAGTATAACTAATGATTATCCATTTATCTAGTTTTTTAGCCAAAAGCTTTGCACGTCTACGTTGTTCGCGTGTGCCGGTTAGCGTCGTGAAATATATTGCTGAACAGGCGGCCGTGAATGCGCCTGTAATTAATGCTACTCCAATATTTTCCATAAAAATTCTCTCTAAAGTTGTTTGTCGTAATTCAACCTTTAGAATGAATCGGGTGCGGGGGCAACACGCCCCCTACTTGCCTGTTAGAGGGGCGCAATGATCGTTGAACTGCCCTACCCTGATAAGAATTTAAACCCCAATAAGCGGCTGCACCCTATGCAATTGGCGCGGTTTAAGCGTGTTGCTAAGGAATTGGCATACTGGGACACGCGCGGCGTTTTAATGCAGTATAAAAGCTTTACAGCGCCCGTTAATGTTAAGCTTACCTTTTACCCACCAGACCGACGTAAACGTGATGACGACAACGCTATAGCCGCTTTTAAAGCGTATCGTGATGGTGTAGCGATGGCTATTGGCGTAGATGATGGCGACTGGATTACAGATTATCAGTTTAGACACCAGGCGTTGAATAAGGTTGTTGTGGAGATTCGGCAGGGGGAAGAAGAAAAGGCGAGCACGAAGCCCGCCCATTCAAACATATTAATCAATCTTAATTAGCAGAGAAAGAATTGACATGACCAAGATTAGTGAAAAAAAGTTTCAATTACAAGAAAAAACTATTCCAGTTATCGCATTGAAACGGCTTGATAGGGTGCAGATGCGTTTAGACAGCATCGTGGCTTACATGTCGTCTATTCCTGAAGGAAATAGTCACATTGAAGAACAGTTGCGCGTTGCAGCAAAAGATTTAAGTGCAATTTTAAGTGAGTTTGACGGAGTTTCTTATGTCTGATGTCTTGCAGAAACTTGACTTGGGCGTCTCAAAATCAACTGTCGACCCATTTTCATGCCATATTACAGAGCAATGCGTTTTGGGCGCAATTCTTATTGATAACCATGTTTTTTATAAAGTTGAACAATACATAACCCCTGGGGATTTTACAGACTATCTGCATTCACTAATTTACAAGCGTATGGCAGAAGTTATACCCAAAAATCATAAAGTAAACGCTCTATACTTTAAAGGGGCTTTCCGTGAAGAATTGCCAGAACATGAGTTTAATAGCGTTCATGCTGATAATGGATATTTCATTCAATTGGCTGAAAGTGTTTTAACTACTAGTAATGCTGTTGATCATGCAAAAATATTACGTAAACACACTATAAAGCGTCTGTTACAGCAATGGCTTTTAGATGCATCTAACGACAATAAAAAGTCTGTAAGCGACAAAGACCCACAAGAAATTATTAGTTATTTAGAAGATCGTTTATTTAAGCTAGCTTCTAAACAGCTTGATTATGACTGTGGCGACATAGAATTAGCATGTGACCAGAGCATCGAATGGCTCATTAATCGTTCAAAAATTGGTTTAAAAACCGGCATTGATACATTGGACGAAATAACAGGCACATGGTCAGAGGGCGACTTTGTTATTTTAGGTGCTTTAACGGGACTAGGGAAAACAGCCCTAGCATGTTCTTTTATTCGTAACTGGTGTGAGCAAAGCAAAAAAGTGGCTTGCTTTAGCATGGAAATGACACGCAATCAAATGCTTGCCAGAATTGCCAGCACTTACGATAATGACATTTATAAACGTCCAGGCGACGCATTTAGCGATAAAACTATTAATAATATCCATAATGCTTATAAACCGCTTAGGAACTTTAATGTTGGCGTTTATGAATATCGACGCACTATTAGCGAGATACGCGCCATTTTGCGTCAACATAAAATTAAACATGGCCTTGATGTAATTGTTATAGATTACCTTGGCCTTGTTAAACCCGATAACCCCAAAGCTAGCAAGTATGAGCAAGCTTCGCAAGTAAGTACCAGCCTCAAAGGCTTGGCTATGGAGTTTAAAGTCCCGCTGCTTTCACTGTGTCAGATGAACCGTGAAGCAGCTAAGGACAACAGGCCACCGCGTGTAAGCGAATTGCGCGACAGTGGTCAAATTGAACAAGATGCAGACCTGATAATGTTATTGCATCGCAAAATGAAAGGAGATGAACCAGACCGTCAAGATTTTAGAAGTGATAAAAACTATCATGAATCATTAAATGCTTACCATGATTTTGTTGAAGGAACAGAGATACTAGTGCGTAAATCGCGCCACTGGAAACCAGGGAATGCTTCTGTTGAATGGACAGGAACCCGCTACATCTCGATGGAGCCTCAAAAAATTCATAAAGGTAACTACAATGGGTGATTTTTACATGATGCCAAAAGAGGCGCTGTACGATGGTAGATTATCACTGTTAGCTTTTAAAGTTCTAGCCGTGCTATGTGACATGGCTAATCCAGAGGGTGAATGCTGGCCTTCACAGACCTATTTAGCAGATAAGCTAGGAAGATCGCGCCAAGTTATAAACCCCGCTATTAAAGAATTAGAAAAAGCAAAATATATCCTGACGACTGAAACCAGTAGTGTAAATAACTATAAGATAATCGCGCTTTTGGGTGTCAAGTATACTTTACAGGGGTGTCAAGAAAACTTGACAGGGGTGTCAAGTATACCTGACAGGGGTGTCAAGTATACTTTACACTCATATAAGGACAATAAAACCCAAAGAATAAAACCCAAAGAACAAGAGAAAAAAAAACCGACAAAAAAAAGTTTGTCAAAATCTTATCCGATGTTCGATGGTTGGGAACCTGATGACTGGGATTCCTGCCTAGCTGTTGGCTACAAACTTGGCTTAACACCTTTGGAAATTGATCAAGAGTATGGCAAAATGCACGATTATTTCCTTGAAAAACCTAATGATTGTCGCCCTGGTTGGGATAGAACTTTTAAAAAATGGTTGGACAATTCTGTTAATAATTTTACCCGAAAGAAGCAATCATGAGCATTTCTAAAGAAACTAGGGAGACTATAAAAGACAGCATTAAAACAAAAGCTGACGCTTTGAGATTGCTAGAAAATGCTTCAAATACCGGCGGTGGCGATGTCTCTAAAGCGATTACTGAAATTGCTCAAAAATACATCAATGAATACATCGAAACGAAACAGCAGCGCCGCATTAACGAAAGTGAATATCGCCAGATATTGCGAAAATCACTCAACAGAAAAACCCGCAAGTAAAAAACCGTCCGAAAGTGTTTGTTGAATATATTAATTTATCATAAATTATAAACTACATTCAACTTAATAAAGGCGTGTGGACATGGCTGTCCTTGAACACGAATTCACTTCGACAGGTACGTCGGAGCCTATTGAATTCAGACCAGGATATTATACTATCCAAATTGATAATCCAAACAGCAGTGTCGTGCAGTGGCAGCGCTCCTACAATGGCGGCCTGAATTGGTCAGATAACGCTGATTATGATTTTGACACTGATCGTATTAGCGAAGGCTTAGAACCGAGCTATGGCATTCTCTATCGTTTTAACTGCACTGAATATAACGGTACAGTCAAATGCTTTGCTATAGATTCACAGGGGCGGGAGGTTTAGTTTTGGCAAAACAGCACGTTGTATATTTTACACCTGAAATAGAAGAAATCTTTATTGAACAGCTCTTTTTAACGCCAAACGTGCGTGCCGTTTGTAATTCGCATGGCATTAGCACAATGACATATTACAATCACAAAAAAGAAAACCCTGATTTTGAAAAACGTGCAGAAAAAGCATTGCAACAGGGTGTTAGAATCAATCTTGCCAGCGCGATGTACGAACGTGCGGTTGATGGTATTGATATGAAAGCAAACCGCATGTACAGCGATACACTGGCTATCTTTCTAGCAAAAGCCCATGATCGTGAATTTTATGGCGATAAACAAGATTTAAACGTTTCTGTTCAAAATGGGGAATCAATTTTAAATGAGGCGCTGAATCGCAGCAAACAGGCTGATAATGACAGCAGCAGCGATTAACACAAGTAAATTTGATGAAAGCCTTTATCATTTAGCAGCGGATTGCGTACACGACCCGTATAAATTTGCAATGACATTTTTCCCGTGGGGAAAAGGCGCGTTGGCTGGAAAACAACTCGATACTTGGCAAGTTGAATGGCTTAAACAATGGGGTGAACAGTTACGTTCTGGTAAAAAAATATCTATCAGACAAGCCACAAAATCAGGACACGGCGTGGGTAAATCTGTGATGGTTTCTATCGCTATTTTATTCTGCATGACAACACGCCCAGGCTTTAACGGCGTTTGCACAGCCGGAACCGATACACAGTTAAAATCTAAAACATGGCGGGAACTCAAGATATGGATGGATCGTGCGATTAATAAGCATTGGTTCATCTGGACAAAGACGAAAATAGGTCATGTGTCAGACCCAGAAAAATGGGCATGCCGTGCTATTCCTTGGAGCGACACTAATCCCGATGCGTTCCAAGGGTTGCACGGTGATTATGTGGGCGTGTTCTTTGACGAAGCGTCTAGTATTTCCCCCATTATCTGGGAAGTGGTTGAGGGGGCAATGACAACGGTTAATTCATTGTGGTTCGCTTTCGGAAACCCCACTGTGCCCGAAGGCCGTTTTTATGACTGTTTTTATAAAGATGACAGATGGCAGCGTTTTACTGTGAATTCAGAAGACGCATTTTACGTAAACCGTGAAGAACTTTATAGCATGGAAAAGTTTTATGGCAGGCATAGTGATACTTATCGCGTGCGCGTCTTGGGCGAATTTCCACAAAATGGTTCTATGCTTTTATACCCCCGAAGCCTTGTAATGGACGCTGTAGAACGTGATATTGCGAAAGACGTAAACCAGCCGCGCATTATGGCCGTTGATGTTGCGAGACGTGGCCAGGATTTATCAGGATTTGGATTTAGGCAAGGGTTATGGGCAGGTGATTGGAAAATGACACCGGAGCCAGATACCATGCGATTCGCCGACATCATACACGAAGCAGCATTAGAAGTTAGACCAGATCATATTTTAATTGATGCTGATGGCGTTGGTGGCCCCGTTTATGATCGCTTAAAGCAATTGGGGAATAATAACGTTATTGAAGTGCATGGCAATGCTGCCCCTGATGATGAAACCCGCCATTTAAATTTACGTGCGCAAATGTATGATCGTGACGTGCGGGAACATTTACGCCGTGGCCGTATTCCAAACCATCAAAAGCTGATTGATGACTTGTTGTTGCAGCAGCGTGCGGAAGCCAGGGAAGGAAAACGCGGCGATGTTGTTCGTTTAGTTCCCAAAAACCAGCTATCAGAATCGCCGGACGCATCGGACGTTTTAGCTTACACCTACGCACAAAAATTTGTGCCAAAAGACATTCATAAACAACGCTTGATTGACATGGCCTACGCAAACCGCATTCAGCAATCTAGCAATTACAACATTTACGAGGCATTAGGATAATGGGATTTTTCAGTAGTATTTTAAAAGTTGCGTCACTGGGCTTAATTGACCTTGAACAACCGGAGCCGCCAAAAGTTCCTGAAGCACCGGAAGCGCCAGACAAAGACAGCGCAGAAGTGAAAAAACAGGGATTAGAAGCCAGAAGACGTGCCAGCAATCGAAGCAGTACATTTTTGAGTGGCGGCGCATTAGGCGACACAACAAAATCTAGCACGACGCTGAAAAAAGCTACTGGGCGAGTAATGGAAGATATTCAGCAATATCTAAAACGCTTTAAAAGCGCATTAGTCAACAAGCGGTACGCATGGGATAGTCATTATCGTGAACTTGAACGCTTTGTATGCCCTGGTATGAGCAGCTACGCAGAGCACAGGCATGATAGCCATATTGTTAAAAAGAACACGCACTACGATGACACAGCCCCCATGGCGCTAAAGAAGTACGCTAGCTTTATTAATAATATGCTCACACCGCAGCAAAGCCGTTGGCACAGCCTGTCTAGTGGTGATGAAGAACTCGACAGATTGCCGGAGGTTATGCAGTGGAATAGCACCGTAACAGATATTCTATTTTCTGCACGATATGGTAATAAATCGGGCTTTGCTTCTGCTTTACAAAAATATTTTATGAGTATTGGCGGTTTTGGCACTGGCTGTTTGTACCTAGAAGATGTGCCAGGCGGCGGCATTCGCTATCGCTGCATGAATATGGGCGCGGTGTATGTTCGTGAGAGTAGCACCGGCTTTGTAGACGGCTTCTTAATTCGCTGGGATTTATCATTACAACAGATTGTTGATAATTTTGGCGAACAATCTCTTACGTCTTACATGGCCAGCCGTTATAAAGTTGACCCCGAAGAAGAAATAAGCGTCTGGAATATTGTTGCACCCAGGGCAGAAATGCCAAGTATTGAAAACATGGATGAGCGCTTTGTTTATGTGAGCGTGTTCTTTGAAGATGAAACTAACGAAATATTGGCAACTCAAGGCTATTTCAGTAAGCCCTATATTTCTTCTCGTATCAATACAAGCCCAGGCGATGCGTATGGCCGTAGCCCCGCATCACCCGTTATGGAATCTATCAAGCTGCTAAACGTGGTCAAGCACGATATGGTAAAGCAAATTAACATGGCGACAAACCCGCCGATGATTGCCGCAGCCGATGCCATACAACAGGGATTTGCCATTCAACCCAACAGAATTTTATATGGCGGCATGAACAATCAGGGCACACCCTTGATTAAACCCCTAGATATTACAGGCAACATTCAAGCAACTTACCCGTTAATGGAGATGCTACAAAATACAGTCAATGAAGCGTTTAATCTGTCTTTGTTTCAAATCCTTAATGCCGATAATCCCGTTATTTCAGCCACAGAAGTGCTAGAGCGCAGGAATGAAAAATATACATTGTTAGCCGCTGAATTACACCAGATCAGCACAGAATTATTTCCCGATTTAATCGAGCGGGAACTAGAGATACTAAGCAGAGCGGAGTTATTACCCGAATTGCCACAAGCCCTGCAAGAAAACGGCGGCGTTTATGACATTAAATACCAAAGTCCCTTTGCAAGAATGTTTGGTATTGAAGAAACACAAACTATTGATGAACTGGTGCGCCGTGCTGCCGAATATGCGCAATTTAAGCCTGAAATTCTTGATAAGATCAATACCGATGCTGCCTTGCAACGTATTGCTGATAATAGTAACATTTCACACGGTATCATTCTGGACGATGCAACAGTGCAGGAAATTAGAAAACAACGTCAAATCCAGCAAAATGAACAGCAAGCCATTGAAGCTATTCCAGCCATGGCTCAAGCAGAAAAACTAAGCGCCGAAGCTGATAGGGCACAACAACAGGCGGCGGCTGTATGAGTTCCATAAAAACCGCTGTAACAAAACAACAAGAGTATAAAAAACTTTTGCTACAATCTGGAAAGCTGAAACCGGAGGCCGTTACATTGTTAGCGGATTTAGCACAACTTTGTTATGCAGAAACAGCCCTGTCACCTGATTGCAGCAGTGACATGCTTAGAGATTGTGAAGGCGGCAGACGGCTGTATTTTCACATCATCGCCGCTTTAAGTCTTGATCTTGAAGCGCGTGAAGTGATTCGCAAAACCATTGTTGAGAGCATAGCGCAGGAACAGGCTAAAAACTCTACATATTCCAGCTTTTACGAGGCATTAGGGTGATGGAAAAAAAAGACCTAAAGCCCTACGAGATTCTATACATCAATCGAAAAGGCTGGGAAGGCACCGCCAATATTGTCCGCTCTTATATGAATCTTGAAAGCGCGTTCACAAACAAATGCAAAGAAATTAATCAAATCAAAAAGGATAAAAGCCATGACCGAAACAGCGACAAGCGAAACAACTAGCACCGAAACCACTAATACAGCGGCTGCTACAGACACAACTACCGCTACCGAATCCCCTTTCTACAGTGGGTTTAACGATGATCTGAAAGGATTTATAGAAACAAAGGGCTATGAGTCACCCGAAGCCATCGCCACTGCATTGCGTGAATATGATCTTAAAGGTGATATGAATAAAGTGGCCTTGCCAGATTTTGCAGATGAAGCGGCAACCAATGAATTTTATAAAACCCTTGGCCGACCTGATACTGCTGATGCTTACGAGCTGCCGGAACTGCCGGAAGGCTTGCCCATGGAGAAGGAAACAGAGCAATGGAAACGGGAAACAGCTTTTAAACTAGGGCTAAATCAGAAACAGGCAACCGAACTGGCCAATAGTCTTAGTGGCATGTTTGAAGAAACCATACAAAACCATTCTGATATGATCGAGCAACGCAGCATTGAGCAGGAAAAAGAACTTAAAAAAGAATGGGGCAATGATTTTGATATGCGCGTGGAACTAGCCAAGCGCGCTGCTAATGAGATTGGGTTCAAAGACGAATTGCCAGCCCTGGAACAAGCCCTGGGAACCGGCAAAGCCATGAAACTGCTTTATGAGGTGGGGAAGTTTTATAAAGAAGGCAATGCCCCCGATAATATTCCTAACAGCGTCTCTATGAGCCCTGCCATGGCTACTGCTGAAATTAATAAACTGATGGCCGATGAAACGTTTCGTAAAAAGTATATGCAGGATAGCGGCGCAGAACGTGAATTGGCTCGCGCAAGAATGGCGAAACTGGAAAAGATTCAGCGCGGCGAATATAAATAGGTTATTTTTGTTTGCATTTATAGCAAACTTATGAAATTATTAATGAAACGAAATAAGGGCCTTGCTGGATCAATAGTTGATTAGCTTCAAGATAACCCTTGCATTAATTGCAAGGATTATCGAAATGGAAGTCGAAAAAATCCAGGACTGGTTCCGAACCAGCTTTAAAAACGAATATGACATGGTGTTACAGCAGTCTAAAAGCTTGCTGGAAAGTCATGTATCGCGCGGTAGCTACAAAGGCGAAAACGCTGTTATCGTTAAACGTCTAGGCACGGTAGAGTTTAAAGAGGCAACAGGCCGCTTTACCGATACAGAATTTACCGACATTGAACACTCACAACGCTGGTTAAGTTACCGCCTCAATCGTGTGGCATTGCCCATTACGAAGGTTGATATTCTTAATATGGTAGAAGATTCAGCCGAAACACTGAAATCTCAATATGCCACAGGTATCGCACATGCGCACAAGCGTAAAATGGATGAGCTTATAATCAGCGCCGCACTTGGTAAATCTTATGCTGGTAATGATTATAAAGATGAAATCATTGCTTTGCCCGCAGAACAGAAAATCAGCGCCAGCTTAGGTGGTGGTGCTGCTACAGGCTTAACACGTAAAAAATTACTAGAAGCGCGTGAACGGCTTATGCTAGCCGAAGTTGATCTGGATATGGAAAAACCAAAACTGGTTATTTCACCGCGCCAGATGACGCAAATCAAAGAAATCAATGAATTTATTGCGCGTGATTACAACCCCACCGCCAGTTCTCAATTATCTTACATCGGTGACATTGAAGGTTTTGAGGTGCTGGTTTCCCAGAAAAAGCTAAACCTAGCAGGTGCAAACCGTGAATGTTTCGCATTCGTTAAATCAGGCTTGCATTGGGGTGATTGGGAAAACTTGAAAATCGTGGTCTCACAACGAGCCGATAAAAACAACGATTGGCAGATTCTTGCGGAATTCGCCGGTGACGCTACGCGCACGGACGAGCCAAAAGTAGTGCAAATTGACTGCAAGGAAGATTAGAGGAGATTATCATGGCTGTAGAAAACAGAAAATCCCAGATTATTATAGATTTAGATAACCGAAAACAACCGCATGTAAGCAAGTATCGTTCCAATATTCGTAATGTTATTGGCGCTACAACAGTCGATGCCGATGATAGCGCTACTAGTACCTATCGCGTTTTACGTTTGTCTAGTAGTGATCGCCTGGTAGATATTGACATTAAATTTCAAGCCGCTGGCGGTTCTGCCACGCTTGATGCTGGTTTAGCGCATACTACCGACAAAAACGATGGTGCATTAATTGGCGCGCAAGATCGCTTTGCTAATGATTATTCCATTGTTGCGGCACAACCTAGGTTCACATCATTCCTGAATAGCTTTTCCGTTGATGACGCATTCAAATATGTTTATGAGATTGCCGGTTATGAAAAAGACCCTAACCTTTATTTTGATGTCCTTGTAACGCTAAATGGTGACCCTGCTAATGATGCTCAACTGGCCTTTTCTGCCATTGTAGCGTCAGCTTAAAGGTGCTGGCCAGATGGTCAATGCAGCACAAACCTCCGTTGATATTTGTAATCTTGCCCTGGCTAAAATCGGCCAGGGCAAAGTTGCATCATTAGGTGATGGCACAAAAGCTTCAGATGAATGCCAGCGCGTTTACAATCATTGCCGATTATCGTTATTGCGGGTACACCCCTGGTCATTCGCCAAAGTCTTACGCGAATTAACCGCGCAGTTCGTGCCTGCCTTTGATTACCCACACGGCTACATTCTGCCTGTTGATGTAATCAGTATTGCCGCCATTCAAAACAATGCCAAGCCTTGGATAATTTCCGAGCAAAACTTACTATCACACGTACCGAACAAGCTTCGTATTGTTGCCATAAAGAACATTACAGATGTGGCACTATTTGACGTGCTGTTTAGTGAATTACTGATAACAAAAATTGCGTTAGAGCTTTGCGAAAGTATCACCCAAAGCAATACGAAAAAAAACGCCCTGCTTTCTGAATACGACACAGCACGCGATACAGCCATGCTGGCCAACATGCGTGAAGGTTATACTCATGTGAGCAATCGCAGCACCTGGACAGAAGTAATGGCCAATACATTGCAACCTTATATGGCAACGGAATATATCTAATGCCTAAAAGTCATGTAAGTTTAAATTCTTTTAACGCCGGTGAATGGTCAGATTCCCTAAGTGCCCGTCATGACCTGGCAAAATATAACGCTTCTTTAAGACGCTGTGAAAACTGGTTGCCAACCGTGCAAGGCAACCTTGTCACACGCAGCGGCACACGTTTTATTGCCAACAGCCAGGATTCCAACAAGAAACAACGCCTTATTCCGTTTCAATTCAACAATGAGCAATCATATATCATTGAAGTTGGTGCGTTCTATATGCGGTTTTACAACAATTACGGCCAGATTCTAGGCAATGGTGGCCAGCCTTATCAAGTCGTTACGCCCTATGATGAAGCAGCCTGTCTAGAATTGAAATATGACCAGAGCAATGATGTTATGACGCTTTGCCATCAACGTTATGCGCCCATGTATTTAAAAAGATTCGCCCACAACAATTGGGTTCTGGAACGGGTAACATTTAACCCACCGCCTTTTGACAGGTTAAACAGCACGAATACGGTTATGCAAGCCAGCGCGACAACCGGCACGGTAACTATTACCACCAATGCCCCGCTAATTGATGCAAGGCATTTGGGCGCACAAATTAAACTCACGGAAATTACAGCGTCAAAATACAACGAATGGAAGTCAGATCGAGATATTGAGAACTACGCCAATTTTAACCAGGATGAGTACCGCCGTTATGAAAACAAGGTTTATCGTTTGGTCAAAAAAGCGGGAACCAATAATAAAACAGGTGTTAATCCCCCTATCCATACAACAGGCACCGAAAGCGATGGCGAACAGGACTGGGTTTATATTGATAACGGCGTTGGTATTATCAAGGTGGTGCAAATTGTTGGCACGCAGGAATTCAGAGCAGAAGTTATACGGCGCATTCCACGCAGCATTGTTGCGGGTGCGACCAAAGACTATTACATGCCCCTATGGTATGAGGGGCAATGGCCAGTGGCCAGCACCTATTTCCAAGGCCGCCATTATTTTGCGTTAAATCAAACCATCAATGGCAGCGTTATTAATGAATATGAGAACTTTAACAATAAAGATAATGACGGCGAAATTACCGATGAAATGGCGGTTAGCTATACGTTTAATTCCCAACGCGCCAATATCATAGAATGGCTGGAAGAAAACGGCAAAGGGTTAAGTGCGGGAACGTCAGGCGGTGAATTTGCCATTGTTCCTGGCACTGGAAACGCTGCCATCACCCCTAAAAACCCGCCCATTATCAGACAGTCAACCAATGTAGGTTGTGCTGATTTAAAGCCGGTTAGAACCGATAATACAATCATCTACCTGCAAAAAAACCGTAAAGCCCTATATGAAATCGCTTACAGTTTCCAAAGCGATGGTTTCAATTCTACAAATCTAAATATCTTTTCTGAACATATCGGACGCGCAGGCATTAAAGATATGGCCTTTCAGCGTCAGCCCCAGCCTATTGTATGGTGCGCCACAAACGATGGTGAACTACTAGGCTTAACGTACAATAAGGAACAGGATGTTTTAGCATGGCATCGTCACCGTTTTGGTGGCAACTTTGACCAATTTAACTTGGAATCTGCTAGGGTAGAATCATTGGCGGTTATTTCCTCACCAGACGGCACACGCGAAGATTTATGGTTGGATATAGAGCGCTATGTAGCGGGTGGCAGGCGCAAGTACATTGAGGTAATGCAGCCGCTATGGGATGAAACCAAAACACTAGCCAACGCATGGATGGCAGACAGCGCCTTACAGTATCTGAATAACGATGTGCCTGTTACCACCGTTTCAGGCTTGGCTCATCTTGAGGGAGAGATAGTCAAAGTATTCGCTTCTGGTACAGTATTGACTAAAACAGTGAATAACGGGCAAGTTGATTTAGACGGTCAGGCCTACAATTTGGTGGTAGTAGGGCTACCTTATAGCTGTTTCATGGAAACACAGCGCATTGAAGGGGGAAGCGCCGATGGAACATCGCAGGGCAAAACGAAACGTATTAATGAAGTTGAGCTCGATTTATTAAACAGTAGTCTGGGTTTTATTGGTGACCCTGAACAGCCGCTAGAATCATGGGATTCTATTAACCAGGACGGTGATGTCTATAATTTTACCGGCGTCAAGCGCTTGCAGTTTCCTGGTGACTACAATTTGTATGGCAGAATAGGCATTCGTCAGAACACCCCGCTGCCCATCATTATACGCGGCATCTACGTGCATTTAACAACGAATGGTTAGGAATATTTTATGTCATTTCAAGCAGCTATGGCAGGCTTACAAATCGCAGGAAACGTGGCGGGCGGCATTCAAAATTCTGCCATTCTGCGGCGTAAAGCAAAAGGCTTTAAACAACAGGCGCAAATTGACACTCTCAATGCAGATCGTGCTTATGATACTGGCTTACAAAATTCCAGCCGCACTAGGTCGAGAGGCAAACAGGTTGCTGCTAGTCAAAAAGCGATTATGGCAGCCAGCGGTATTGCCTACGAAGGAAGTGCGGTGGATGTGGTGGAAGAAACAACAGAACTAGCAGAACTTGACGCATTAATGGCAAAATATGACGGTGAAGTGCAAAAAGTATCTTTAGACTATAGCGCCGCAGTTAACACTTATCAGGCCAAATTAGCCAAAAAAGCGGCAAGAGAAAGTTTAATAGGTTCCTTTATTGGCGCGGGTGCGCTTGTAGGAGCCCATAGCATGAAAGGCGGCGCACTGCATAAGCCTAGTCCGGTACAAAATTCTAGCAGCTTTTTCCGAGGAGGGTTTTCTTACTAATGCCACAACTACCCCAATATCAAAGACAACAGCAAGCCAGACCAGGTTTTTTACAAGCCAGAGCGCCCATTAACACGGTTCAGAATAATGCCGTAGCCAATACAGCCAACACCCTGCAACAAGCCGGTAATCAGGTTTTAAGGCAAAATGAACTGGTGCAGCGCAAGGAACAGCAGGACGCAACAGCCTGGGCAGTACAGGAAGCCGCCGAGCGCCACAATCAAGATCGCCTGGTATTAGAAGAAGCAAAACGGAATGCCCCAGCCGGTGCGCCTGATTTTTATAAAAACTTTAGCGAGCAGTTAACCGTAGCGCGTAGCAAAAGAGCGCAAGGCATTGCTGAAAATCCCGTGGCCAAGCGCTATGCAAACCACCCAGCCGCCGAGCAATATCTAAATCTTACAACAACCAAACACAACGGCACGTTATTAGCCGATGCCACGGCCTTTGAAACAAAAAAAGCGGTGCAGAACCGTACTAATCAACTGGAAACAGCGGCCAATGAATATGCTAATCTGGCTTATGCCAACCCTGAAAGCGTATCAGACCTAAAATTACAGCTACAGGCAGGCATAGAAAACGCCGGTTTTGATGCCACAGATGCTAATGAGATGGTTGTTAAACTGGGCTATAAAATAGGTGGCGCAGCCGTAGAGGGGTTAATTTCTAGAAACCCCCAGCAGGCATTATCTGATTTACAAAAAGGAACTTATAAAAACCTTATAGACCCTGAACGGTTAGGGGTATTATCGAATAGGGCAAGAAGTGAACTACGCAAGCAACAAAAGGTCAATTTAGCAGGTGCAAGACGGATTAAATCGCAGCTAAATCAAGGCGTACTTGTTCCGAAAGAAGATATTTTATACGCCAGAGATCAAGCGCTGGCCGAAGGTGATGATTTTCTGGCAGAAGATTTAAGCAAAGAAGCAAATGTCAATTATTATAGTGAGGCGGTGACAAAACTTAGCCTGCAAGATCAACGGGATGAACTGGCCGCCCTATATGCAACACCTGGTTACAAAAGCAAGCCGCAAACCCTAGAGCAAATTAATAAACTCGAATCTATTATACAGGATTCCGAGCAAGCAGCCGGTGATCCTTACGAAACAGCACGCAAAAGAGGTATTTACCAAGACTACCCCGCCGTATTTGATGAGCAGGGCTTGATTAGTCCGCAAGGATTAATGGAGCGTGCGCCCGTAGCTGATGACTTGGCAGGTCGCTATAATGGCGAAATGCGTTTTTTAAGCGGTGTAGAAACAACGGATTATCTTAGAAAATGGGAAACCTTGAATTCAGACGAACAGCAACAGCAATTAGCCATTATCAACCAGCAATTACCAAGGCCGGAAGATAGAACGGCGCTGATTAATCAACTGTTCGGTAAAAAAGCCGGTAGCACCCTGGCTATTGCCACGGCTGTTGTGGGGGACGATGCAGGGTTAGCCAGAAGTGTAATTCGTGGTGCCCAGGCCATAAAAAGCAAAACTGTTGAAATGCCGTCTGATAAAGAATTGCTGGCCGCCTATCGGGGGCAGTATGGCGATATTATCCAGAATCCAGAACATGTAAGACAATTGGTTGATACGGTTAAATATAAAGCAGCAGAACGGGCAATGGATGAAAACCTTAATAATGATGACGTTTTAGCAATTCTTGAAGATGAAATGGAGTCTATTGTTGGCCATAAAGTGAAAACAGGTGGTGGACGCATTGGCCTATTTAATAAAGCACAGGAAACTATTTCTTTTAAATTACCAAATGGCGAACATGCCAGCGGCGGCCAGATAAACGAGATATTCAAACGTTTAGGCCGCAAGCAAAACACTGATAACCCCGCCATTCCTCTAGGATTTGAGCAGCCTTATGCAGGTGGGGAAGTAGCTAATTTTAAGGATATTATTGATGTTGGTACGCTACAGCCGATAGGCAAAGGATTGTATCATGTTTTTGTTGGAGACGGCGTTGTGACCAAAGAAGATAATGAAACCCCTTATGTATTTGACATGCCTAAGCTGTATCAAATGGTGGCAGATAAAAAATGAGTGGATTAGCAATTTTAGAAACCGGCGTTAAACCGGCCTACAAGCCAGCACCGGCCATTGTGCCTGATGCAGATTTAGGCGATGTAATTGAATCCAGCTATCAAAATGCCATGACCGGCGAACGGTTAATTTCTGAAACATCGTTAGGCCGTGATTTATTGCAAAAGAATGCAGAAGCTTATCAAAAAATAACAGGCCGCCGCGTAGAAGATGATTATCGCCTAACAGGTAGAAAAGCAGCAAGACACGGCAAAACCTTAGACATTGAGCAATTTGATGCTGATTTACCACGATTGCGGCAAGAAAACGCTGAATACAACAAAATCCTATCAGCCGAAGAAATAGAGAACGAAAAAGTTCGCATTGCGCGGGAAAACTATGAAAATGCGCAGGAAGTCGCCAGTAGAGCCAATAGTTTTGAACGCTTTACGGGTGGTTTAATTGGTAGCCTAGGAGCAGCGGCACAAGACCCCCTACAATTACCAGCCTTTGCATTAGGCGCTGGTGCACCTACTCTTGCCTCTAAAGGGGCGTTGGCTGTTGCCAAGGCCATAGGCACAGTGGCAGCAAAAGAGGCGGTTATTGGGGGCGCAACAGAGGGCGCTATTGCAGTTTCTCAGAATGATTGGGTAGAACGTTACACCGGCGAAGAACAAACAATGCGCGATATTTTGAAGCGGGTGCGTGATGGCGCTTTATTGGGGGGTGTTCTAGGGGGTGCAGTGGGTGGCGTCCAAGTTGGTTTACAAGCACGAAAGTTAAGCCGAGGTGACGCGGATTTGGCAAATATGGCAGAAGCCGCCCCCACCATTGAACAACAAGACGCCTTAACAACCTTATCGAGAAATAAAACCTTTGAAGAAGGCATACCGGCGCGAACACAACCAACCTTGCAACAGCTTGCCGAGCATCGGGATAACCTTGAATTAGCGGTGGAACAGTTCGAGCGGGGCGAAATAATAGATTTACCGAATGATTCTGTAATGTCTGCACTGGATTATGAACAGTTCTTGGTAAATACATCGCCGCAGCAGTTACAAGCTGTTTCAAACACACTGGAAGAAGCGCAAGGATATCTACAGCGCTTTGACCAACGTCTCACAGATAGCGGTGTAACCAGTGATATTTATGCCCAGCCGCTACAGCAACTAGAGGCCGTCATTAATAAAATTAATCGTAATGTTAATTATGAAAAAGGAGAACTTTCTTTAACCTTAGATGACATACGTAATGTTTCTCGCATAGCAGATGACGCCTTTACCACAATTGATAATATTCGCCAGCCTGATACAGGCATCGTTAATTCTATTCCTGAAACAATCAAAAGCAATCTACGCGCTGCCATTGCCAATACACGCGATATTATTGAAAATACTTTTTCTGAAAAGTTTGATGAAGCAATAGAACGCGGCTTGTTTGACGATGTTGTCGGTAACAATCCAGATTTAAAGCAAGAAATTGCACAATCGAATACACAACCAGTATTACCAGTCAATATAGAGCAGCAAAAGACCATGTTGGAAGCAGCAGCAGAACCCGCTGTGCTTAATGCTGTAAAAGCAGATGTCCAACGATTGGCAGAAAGTGACCCCAATATGAAAGCACCCTTGGAAAATCAGGATTTATCAGTCAAACAGATACTGGATGAAATTGCCGAAGATGCGCGTAATCTGCAAGAATTGGCTAGTTGCGGGGTAGCCTTATGAGTTTTAGTAATTGTATTGATGCCAAAATTGCCGGTGGTGATGAACGTTTGAAAGAACAGGGGGAAAAGATCAAGCGTAATTATGAGAAGTTTCGGGACTATCATCGCCGCAGCCATGACGATGCCACCGCAGAAGGGATGGCCGCCGCTGATGCCTTGAATAAGGCGCAAGGAGAGGCAGCCTACGAGGCACTAATAAAGCAGCGTTCTGCCCTTGACTGGAATCGCTATAACAAAACCGTAAAAAACAAAGCAAGCGGCCAACACTGGAAAGCGGTGCGCTATTTATCAGAGCAATCCATTAACCGCTCACAAGCCATTCATCGAAATACACTGGCAGGGCTTCAAGATTATGTTGAAACAAACAGGTCAAAACTAGCAGGGTTAATGCGCGATACCAGCAACGCGCGTGCTGTTGTGCGGGAACTGCTGGGCGAAGCCACGGGAGACGCAGAGGCAAACACCTATGCACAGGCTTTACGCACCAGTATGAATAATCTTAAACAACGCTATCGCAATGCGGGGGGTATTGTTGATGAAATGGATAACTATCACCCGCAAAGCCATAGCCGTGAATTATTAAACAAGGTTTCACGGGAAGAATGGAAAGCAGAAATACTTCCCTTACTTGACCGTAAACGCATGAAAGATTTTGAGACAGGACTACCCATAGATGACGTAAAATTAAACGAAATTCTGGATGATACCTATGAGGTGACAACAACGGGTGTTAGCCGTGATATGAAAAAGGTTGCTGAAGAAGGTGGGCAGTTGCCGCCTTTTGGTGGTGATGTAAACCTACGACATCGTCATAAACGTATTTTGCATTTCAAAGACTCGGAAAGCTTTTTAAAGTACAACGATAAATTTGGCAGCAACAAAGACAATTTATACGACATGATGTTAGGCCATTTGGAAGAAATGGCCAGAGACATAGCATTGCTGGAAACGTTTGGGGTGCGCCCCCATCAATTAATGCGTAAAGCGGAACAGCAAATGGCGGTGCAGAATGCCAGCAATAAAAATCAGTTTACCGGCGCTAAAACGAATCTGGCACTGGCCAGCTATAAAATCGCCAGTGGCCAGCATTTGAATAAAGTGGACGAACATTGGTCATTCAACGCACTAGGTCATGTTCAATCGCTATTAAGAGCGGCCTATTTGGGTGGTGCGGTTATTTCCAGTATCACGGATTTACCGCATTTATACACCACTGCCCGTCACCATGGCTTGCGCCCTGCAAAGGTTATTGGCAATCACTTTAAAGGCATTAACCCCGCCAGCAGCACGCAGCGGCGCATTGCCAAGCGTTTAGGGTATATGGCTGATATTGCGGCCAGCAGTGCTATCGGTCAAACACGCATGGCAACAGACAGTTTAGCCGCCGGTTTACCCCAGGCGCTATCTAATTTTACCATTGTAGCTAGCGGGTTACGCGCTTGGACGAATAGCGTCAAAGATGCCGTATCTATGGAATTTGAAGGGTTATTAGCAGAGCATTCCATTAGCAATACTGCTTTTAACAACTTGCCAAAAAACTTGCGTATTACATTAGAAGAAGGCGGCATAACAAGTGATGACTGGGTGTTAATGAAAAAAGCCCCCCTCTTTGAACCAGAAGAAGGTGCCACATTTTTAAACAGCTTTGCCCTAGAATCTCTGAATAGTAGTGACCCTGTTTACATAAGAGAATTAGGCGCAAAGTTAGATACCATTACAGAAGGTATGCGCCGGATGGCAACCAATGAACCCACGGTTGACGTTATGGCCATTACCACTGGCTTTGGCGCGGCAAAAGGAACCTTTACCCGTGCCGCCGCCTCCTCTTTCTTGATGTTAAAAACATTCCCTTTAACTATGATGCAACGGCAGCTATTCCCTTTATTAGGTATCGGAAGTCAAAATCTAAGAGTAAATAAAGCCGAACATTTTGCGGCGGCTGTTGTGAGCACCACCTTGTTGGGAGCCCTGGCATTGCAAGCAAAAGAATTGACCAAAGGCAAGACGCCGGAAGATACCAATAAACCTGAATTTTGGCTGGCTTCGATGTTACAAGGTGGCGGATTAGGGTTATTTGGAGATTTTCTGTTTCAGGATTATAGTCGGTTCGGGCAATCGCCTTTAGAAAGCATGGCAGGACCCGTTGCCGTATTGCCCTTTGATGCTATCAGAGCAGCGAAAGGTAATATTGATAGAGCCATTACAGGCGGTGATGGGGAAACCTTACGTGACACTGGCCGCGATACTTATAAATTTTTGGTTGATAAGATACCTGCTAAAAACTTGTGGTATAGCAAACTAGTATTTGACCGGATGATTTTTGACAAAATGGAACAGTTGATTGACCCAGAATTTAACCGGCGCGTTAGGCGTTCAGAAAAAGTAATGCGCAAGAAAACAGGCCAAGAATATTGGTGGAAAACCGGCGAGAGTTTACCGGAGGGAATGTAAAGGGTTTTTCCTGTTGAACAGAACCCCTATTAGGGTTAAACTCATTCCTATAGTTCCCTTTTGTGAACAAAAATGTAACTACCTGCCTTAAATAAGATTAAGATAACGGGTGCTTTGAAAGCGCACCGTTCATGGTTTTACAAGTTAAAGGTTCCGGTTCTGCAACACTAACCTTTCTTCCTGAATTCGACAACATCAACGAGCGCAACGCCTATAACGCAAAAATAGGTGATGTCGCGTTTGTCACTGGACAAGCACAAGGCGCACAATGGACAGGATCAAGCTGGATTCAGTTCACAGGAACACAGGGACCACAGGGCGTACGAGGACTTAAAGGGGAGCCAGGGGAAGATGGAATAGGCGGCGGCATTGATTTTGATAGTCTCAATGAAATAACGACAACGCCGCTTGATAGCAAGGTTGTTATCGAATCGCCAGACGGCAATACTCTTAGTAAAATCACAATAACCAATTTCCTGAATAGCACTTTGGGAGCCTATTTAAACCCGCAGGAACCCGCAGTAAACACGGTACCAGTGGCCGTAAACAGCGCGGCAACTGTTGGCCGTGGCGATACGTTAAACGGTTCTGTTTCTGCCACTGATGTTGATGGCGACCCGCTGACTTATGCGCTTGTATCTGATGTAAGTGTAGGAACGTTAACATTTAACGCGAACGGCACATACAGCTATGTGCATGATGGTGGTGCTACATTAAGCGATAGTTTTACTTACAGAGCCAATGACGGCACGGGCAATAGTAATACCGCCACTGTTAGCCTGACAATCACCAACGCTAGCCCCGTTGCAACAGGTGAATCCTTTACGCTGGAAGAAAGCGCGACATTAAACGCTGCCCTGACTGGCAACGACACCGATGCTGATGGCGACACACTTACATATATTAAAGTCACTGACCCCGCGAATGGCACGTTAACAATCAATTCAAATGGCGCATTTACTTACGTTAATGACGGCACAGTAGGTGCGGATAGTTTCACTTATAAAGTGAATGACGGCGTTGCAGATAGTGCGCCTGTTACTGTTACTTTAACGGTAGAAGCAGTAAACAGCGATGCGGTAACATCTACCCCTGACCAGCGGGGCGATTATTATGCAGCGCCATTAGCAACATTCCAAACTGCAATTGCTGGCTTGCCCATTGATGCAATTTACGATTTAGGCGCACCCACCGAAGCACAGGCATTAGTCAATATTGCCAACCCAGGCACGTTTGATGCGACAAAAGTTGGCACAGTCGTACACCGGCAAGGTATTGGCATGAGTAGCGATAGCACTACTGGTTATCTTGATTGCAATGTTTCGCCAGTAACAGCGCCAAATTACACGCAAAATAGCGGTTCTATCCACTTATTTAACACTGGCGGCCTAGGAAGCAGGTACATGGTGGGTACAGCCTCTGGCACGAATAGTAATTTGTCGGTGCTAAATAATGACGGTGTGGTAGGCAGTGTTAATTCAGGCAGTTGGGTTGTCACGGGGCTGGCGACTAATGCAGAAAAACTATACAGTTTCGCTTCTGTTTCGAGGCTTTCATCAACCGCAGCCACTGTTTATTTAGACGGCACGCTTCTACGGGAAATAACAAACAGTAACAGCACAGCGTTAAGCGCCTCTAACTTTAATATTTTTCGAGTGAACGGCACGTTTACGACGACCGGACAAATTGTACGCATGGTAATTATTGCGGGTGGCTTAGATCAGTCACAGATCACCACACTTTACAATGCCGTGCGTGACTTTGTTGATGCAACTGGCGAGCGTAGATTTATCCTAATGACAGGTGGCCAAAGCAACATGCAGCAGATATTTTCTGCCGAACATTCTGGAAATAACACATTTGGTACAGATGCTGGTACGCGCATTTTAAAACCTTTTATTGAGGCAGCTATTGCAGCAGAGTATAATGACGGCAGACCGAATAAAATCGCTATTGTCGATAAAGCCAGCGGCGGTTCCTCTGTCATGGGAACAAACGCGACAGTCGAGACTGATAAACGATGGTGGAACGGCGAAGCCGACACGCCTTACTTATTATTAACAGCTTGGGAAAATGCTTATAACTCCATTTGGAACCCTAAAGAACGCGCTATCGCTGAAAAGCAAGTCGCATGGGCGCAGGGCGAGGCGGATGTTGGCAAAGATATGGCCGAGTGGAAGCTATCCACACAGCAGATTTTTGCTTATATGCGCGGCGTTACCGGTCAAGCTGATATGCCGATTGTTATTCACCCCATTGGCAAAAATTCAGACTCAACGACGGGTATTGATGCTTTAAGAATCAAACAAAGCGAGATTGCGGCAGAAGATAACAACGTTTATTTAGGGGCAGATACCTTTGATATTGTTCGCTTAAATTCACAAGATTGGCACGCTGTAAATGATTTTGCACAGGGCAACAACCCCGCGATAGGCTATGACCGTATGGCCGAATATGTAGCGAGAGCCGCAGCGCACCAATTTGGCTGTGACACAGTTTATTATCAGGGCGCATTGCCGGTATCAGCGCAATCTGTTGATGAAACAACCGTTGATGTAACAATTAGCTACCCACCAAGCATCGCATCAGGCCGTGATTTTGTGCCAGAAACTGCCATTGGTGGATTCCGCGTTAAAGACGCAAACGGCGTTATAACAGTTACAGCCGCAGTTCGCGTCAACAGCACTAAAGTACGCTTGACGTTGAACAGTGCGCTCGGCGCATCGCCGCAGTGGTCATTTAATCCTAACATCACGGGATTGACAGGCTCACCCCGCGACAATGCTGCTTTCCCGATGCCTTTCCAGTTTGTTGATTACAAAGACGTTAGCGCAGGCGGTGGCGGAACATTAACGGAAGGCAATAGCGCCTACTCCGAAGGCAATTCAAATTACGTAATATAGGACAATAAAATGCCAGATTTAAAAAATAAAACCCCTTTAACAAAACTTGAAGTTTTAGGCCAGATTCCGAATTTAGAACTCATTTTACGAGATAAAGCAGAGCTGGACGATAACTTGCGCGGTAAAATTGCCAGCATGGTCGATGTGTTTCGCGCTGCCGCTGATGCGGGTATTTTTGAGCTGCTTGATTTAAAAACATTAACGCTTGATGGTGATGGTAAAATTGTAGATGATGCGGCGGCGGCCACAGTGATTGGAAGAATTAATGACGCAAATCTAGGTTCTACCTTTGTAGCGGATAGCACCCTAGCGTTTGAAAAAATCACACCAGCAACCGGCCCCGCTTATTGGCAGCTTACTAAAGGTGCGGGTGATTTTGTTTTAGGCGGTTTAAATGCCGTAAAAATCACGGAAAACAACGTTAACACGCCTACACCTTCAAAAGAATCCTTTTTGACTGTGGATGTAAGCCATAAGCCACTAGCACAAACGGCTGGCGACCCATGGCAACCGACTGTTGACCCGACATTTTTAAACTACATGTGGGCACAAGATTATGTAGCAGATGGCGAAGTAACAGGAATTAACGCGGCAGGAATGTTTTCGTTGATTTCAAACGGTGAGCGCCGTGCGGACATGATATTGAAAGGTCAACCTAAACCAGGCCTGGCTATTACTAAACTGCCGAATAACGGCGGCATAAATTTCCCGCAAAGAATTACGCAACATTTAGGAACCACTGAAGGATTGGGCGGCGTTCCGAATGCCATTAAAACTTTTGGAATGGTTCTCAAATTTCATAAGAATCAATTAGAGCAGGGACGAGTATTAAGTTTTGACGAAACGACCTTTCTAAGAATAAATGGAGGCAAAACCGGCGAGGGGCAAGGGCTAGTAGTGCGACACGATAGAGACGCTGGTGGGCTTTTAATCATGCCGCTAGGCTCTAAAGTCAATGGTGTGGCGTTTAGGAGAGAGTTGATTATACCGGACGGTTCATACCCTGATGATGGATCAGCATTTGAGATTTTGGTTTCTTTTAGCCAAGGTACTTTCAGGGGCTATTGCAACGGCCAGCCTATTGACATCGCCAAATCGAACAAGCTTTTTAACTACTCGCACCGAGAGCAACGCGATTCAGATGATAAGTCTGCAACGTCACACACCATGGGTGATTCTGCTAATTTAGAACAACACGCATGGACTTGTGATTGTTTTTTCATTGGTGGGTATGAGTTTTCCAAGCAGCAGTTGGAGGCATTACACGGCTGGATGGTACGCAGACCTTTTGTAAATGGTGATGTAACGCTACACGCTGGCCACCGCTACGAAAACGCAGCGCCGACTATTTCCGATGCAGAAGCGGCATGGCGTAATGCTTGGCAGCATAACATTGCCGATCACGAAGCATTTATGACATTATTACAAGATAATAGAGGCACGTCTGGCGTGGGTCCCACATGGATTAATACAGGTGGCCCCGCTGTATATGACGGCACAGGGTATGAATCTGTTTTCTTTGATGATTTTAAAGCAGATCGTTTATACGATTCCAACCAATCTTATCTGATATCAGATGAGCCTTTTAATAAATATTATGGCGCACCGGGTTGGAACAAATCAATTGTTGGCAATGATGCCAAGTGGACACCACTTACCGGCGATGGCCAAAGTCCTGATGTTTATAAATATAACGCAGTGACCGAAACCCTAGATATAGGTTGCGTCTACTATAATACGAATAATGAGCATAAATATGCGTGCGGTGTTTTAATGAGCACTGATATTGGCGGTAGTTACGCGCATGTTTTTGACGGCTATCGTAGATATGAATATGCTTTTGAATTTCCTAATAAAAACTGGGTTGAAAACAATGGCGCAGGAAACGAATTAGCCGCTCGATACTTCCCCGCGATTTGGTGGTATGGCCTAGATCAGCGGCTTGATCCTTCTATGCCGCGTATTGAAATTGATATGACGGAGCCGCATGGTAATGATACGCGATTCGGTAATATTATGTCGTATTTTGTTCACTCGCCTTTACATACTGGCCCCGACGCATTAGGCTATCACGCGCACCACGATACCAACGGTTTAAACCGGAACGAAAAGCTATTCAGCAACAGAATGGACGACACAAGATTGCCGGTTAATGTGAATTGGTGGGATGGCCAAAAGCACGAGATGGCTGTAACTGTTGATGAAGCTACAGGCTTTGTTTATACAGATTACAGAAATCCAGACACTATTGCACTACCCGCAAACGAGACAAATGACGGCTGGATTGAGCTTGGTCGCCATCCTGTTCAGAATGTAAATTTAGCTTATCTATATAACATTTTTAACACGTCTTTAAAAAATAGTGGCACTTTCCCACACCAAGTAGATGCCATTGATTTAGGCACGCTAGACCCGCAAAACCTGACCGTTGATGAAGATAGAATCTTAAATGATTACTTGAGAATGCACCGCGCCTGGTGTGGCTATAGACCTGCAAGAATGGCAGCGACACCCCCAGGCTTTGACGCAGTGCCCACAATCAGCGGCACGGCGCAAATTGGCCAAACGCTAACCTGTACGCATAATCTAACGGGTGACGTTGATGTTGTGGTATATAACTGGATTGATGAACGTGGCTTGTTGCTAGGCTCTACAAAGTCACCTGATTTTGTAATTCCGGCAACCGATGCAAACGGCGATACGACTGTAGGCCGTCAGCTACGTTGCAGAGCGCAAACGACAGAATCCGAATTTTATCGTTTCACACAAGGGCACACAGCTTTAACAGCGGCAGTAGTGGCGGCATAACATGACAGCACAAAACGCACAGACTTTAGCAGCCAATGACGCGATACTGGTGGGTCAAACTCGTAACAACACTGTTACAACGGGCACGACTACGCTTAGTGATATATCCAGTTATATTAGTGATTCAATAGACATTCCTAACGGCACTGATGGCACTGATGGCAAAGGTTTATCCGGTGTTATTGATGCTGCCTTGGAATATGACGTTCAGGCATTTCCTTCCTTTTCGGGTGCTGCCAATGGTGCAACGCAACGGGCTAAAATTCAGGCGGCGCTGGATGCGGCAGGTGCACAAACAACGTTAAATAACACGTTTAGCACTGTTTCATTACCCGCAGGCTGGATTAAGTTTTCGGGATTAAGAATACCCTACGGCGTCACGCTTGCAGGGGCTGGTGTTAAAACTACTTATGTTTTGCCCGATGATTATGATTTTGCCGCGAATCCGTTACAGGGCAATGACGCTACACCTTATTTCATTTCTGGCAACAATACCGTTCTTGATGGTTCAGGTGTGCGTGACATTCATTTCCACGGTAGCAACACAAACCCAAGCGAGGCGGCTTCAGCAACCATACCTGGTTTTGTGGCTTTGTATTTAAGGGCTTTATGGGATGATTTAGACAATGCAGGCTCAACCGGCGGTTGGCATCGTTGTAGATTTGAGAATATTCGTTTTTCCAGCTGCAATATAAGTGTATGGTCACGCGGCGGCTATTCTTCCAGTATTCCGAATTTAACAAACCAATATTTGACATTTATCAAGTGTGAGGGAACGAACCCCTCTAACCAATTTGACGGCTGGCGCTTTACCGGTGACCATGCACAAATAAGCCTGTATGACTGTGACTTAAGCTGTAAGCAGGGCAATTATGCCAACACAGCCACGGCCAATTCACTACTTGTGGGTCACGACCCTGCCCCCATTAAATGCCATAATGTGATTAACGAAACAGCTTTAAGCGCAAATAAGGGCTGTGGTGAAATTAACCTTTTTACCTGCACCCTGCAAAGCCAACACACGGCTTTAAAAATTGAATCCAGTAATGCGAATCTTTACGGCTGTCATGTGGAAAGTACCCGCAATGGCGTTAATGCAATCGTCAACAGTAATGTCACATTGAACGGCGTTACAATGTCCAATGCCGCCAATGATGGTAATAGTAACGGCGTATTGCTGAAAACGGGCGTGAATTGTATTATTGACGGTACTTATATTCCCTCTGGCACAACGAATATATTTAGCAACCGTGTCAATACAAATTCCAGTCAGGTTTATGCCCGTGCAATTGGCACACAAGCGCCAGCGGCAGAGGCGTTAGATGCGACTGATACAATGCATATTACACAAAGACGTAATGGTGTCGCGACAACTTCGGCGATTACACTAGAACAGCTCATGACGTTTCTAAGTCCACAGCAGATTTTAACGTTGTATGATGGTGCCGCTGGCGCTTATAGCTTGCGTAAATTAATTAATGATTATAGTGGCAGTGCTATACGAGTGCGGCGCAGTAATGATGATGTAGAAATTGATATCGGCTTCAACGGTGATAATGATCTTGATGTAACAGCCTTGACCGCATTTGTTGGCGCGAACGATGGTCATGTTACAACGATTTATGATCAGAGTGGCAACGAACGCCACTTTACTCAAGATATAATAACGGCACAGCCAAGAATTGTTATTGCCGGTACTGTTGTGCTGAATGGAGATAATAAAAATGCAATTGATTTTGATGGTAGCAATGATAATTTAAACCGACCTCTTGCAAGCTATGTTAATGCAACAAATGTTCCTGATGCGTCAGGCGGGGTTGTAAATGAAGGATTCACCTGCACAGGTTTAACGCACGATGCAACAGATGATACCTTTTGGTTTGGTAATGATGGGCGCGGCGAGGAGGGAGACAACACCTTTGAGCCGTCTATTGTGCAAACAAATAAGGCAGGTGATACGAAGATATCAGAGATATTAATTAATCCTTTAGATGCAACAATACAATCTATTCAAGGTGTTACAATTGATACTACAGACGTTGCGCAGCCATTGTTTGCGGCAGCGCCAATACAGAATAAAATTTTAAAAGTGTCTAAAGCTGGCGCATTGTTGGATACATTTAATATACCATCGTTTAACGTTAACGGCTTAGCATATGACGGCAACAGGGATAGTTTGTGGGCTTGCGCGGCCTCAACTAATGTCTACGAACTAGATAAAACGACAGGTGCTATTCTAAACACATATGCAGTGACTACGGCGCATAACTTGGATCAATTGTATTATGATTCAGACACAGCTTATCTATGGGCAACTTCAGGCGCAAATAGCAGCGACGGAACAGTAGTTATTTTTGACACCGCCAACAATTTAGCTGTTGTCGATTCTTTTATTCTGGAAAATACTAAAGCAATTGAGGGTATCCATGTCGAAGATGGTAATATTTATATTGCTAACGATGCGTATTTCCACCAGTCAACACAAGTTAAAAACCAGTTGCTTAAATTTAAGCTTAGTGGATTCGGTTTTGCCAAAACTTTGAGTGCTTTTACTGTCACAGAAAATCGCAATACAAACAATTCATCTGTTGCACATTGGACAATTGGGGGGCCATTGGGGGCAGCGGGGATGGCTCAATATATTGACGCCAATGAAGATGATGCAGTCCGCTATATTATTAATACAGCGGACGGCACAACCGAGCGTTCAATTGTTGATAATTTAACAACTGGTTCGTTATTAACCCCTCGTGCTTATGCCGTTGTTTTAGATACGGAGGCAAAAACACTAGTCAATAAACAAGATGGTGTTGTGGCACAGAATGCAAGCGTTACCGAATTAAGTGGCGTTATTGACAATGTGACCGCAATACTTGGCTCCGGCGGTACTACTCGTGAATGTCGGATGTACTGGTCTGAATTAGTTATATTTAGGTCTGATAAAACGGCTGATTTAGAAGCTATTCAATCAAATCAAATTGAATTTTGGGGACTGTAGTTTTATGAATTTAGGTAATACGCCGGTGGTATAATGAGCCAAGAGCCAATTATACAGTCACAGCCGATAGACATAAACCGGATATTTATGGCTATTCTTTGCTTTGCGGCTTTCTACATGTGGAACCAGCAGGAAGATGGGCGGGAAAAGAATTCTACTGCAAATACGCAAATTACGCAGTTGCAAGGGCAGATAACATACCTGTCCGAAGGCTTGGAGCGCACAACAAGAGTTATTGATCGGCTTGATGAAAAGCTGGACGACTTCACACGCAGCCCGAGATTTACGCAAGAAAACTTTGATAGAAGCGTTGCGCCCATTGTTCGCCAGCAAAATGATCTCGCAACGGAAGTATCAAGGCAGGCCGCCAGATTTGGCGACATTGAGTCACGCGTCAGTTCAATAGAAAGAGGTAATTAATATGAGTACTTACACCGGCAAAAACTTCAAAGAAAAGCAAAAGTTCATCGTTGCGGGGAAGCAACGTACAGCCACCAAGCAGATTTTTGTACATTGCAGCGCAACGCCGGAAACGATGGATATTGGCGCAAAGGATATTGACCGCTGGCATAAAAACCGTGGTTGGGCTGGCATTGGTTATCACATTGTTATCCGGCGTGATGGACGGTATGAGCTTGGGCGCAAGCTGGACACGATGGGCGCACATGCTTACGGCCATAACCGTGATAGTGTGGCTATATGCTTAGTGGGCGGCGTGGATAGAAACAATGCGCCAGAAGCTAATTTTACGGATTCTCAATGGCAGACATTACGGCTTGTTATTGAGCAATTGCAAGATGCTTACGGTGATATTCCAGTGCGCGGGCATAATGAAGTTTCAGCCAAAGCCTGCCCTTCATTTGACGTTAAGGAGTGGTGGGCGAAGCAATGACCATTACCATAGACCCTAATATTGGCGATGTAGTGGGCAAGGTTGGCGACATCATCGACAAGACGCACACAAGCGAAGAAGAACGGCTGGAACAGCAGTTTAAACGGCAGGAATTACACGACAAGGCACTGGCACGACAGGCTGATATTAATAAAATTGAAGCTGCCCACAGTTCATTATTCGTTGCCGGTTGGCGGCCTTTTATTGGCTGGGTAGGTGGCTTTGGTTTAGCCTGGGCGGTTTTCTTAGAGCCTATGCTTAGCTGGCTACTAGCCATCTTTGCACCGGAAATACAGCCACATGTGCCCAATAAGGATATGCTGGATTTCCTTTTTTATATTTTAACCGCAATGATGGGCATTGGCTTTGTGTCAAGAACAGCAGAAAAGCTAGGGGGTGTTGCACGCACAACTATGAAAGACCAGACCAGTGAAGTACTTATTAATCGCAGCCCTAACGCTGGCGTTGACAGCCTGCAACACGGCAAGTTTTAGCTGCCCCCCGCTTGTTGAATACGACCACAGCAGCCAGCAGCGTGTTTATGCGGAATTAAATGATCTGGAAGTAGATTCAGAAACGCGCCGTTATATCAATGATTATGGAACGCTAAGGGCTATTTGTCGTTTAAGCGATTAATTTTAAGGCGCTAACCTTTTTTTAATACTTGCTGTGTAGATTCAGATTCAACGGTGATTAGTACCCACTTGAACGAAACGATAATCTTTTAATCGTTATAGAAATTTGCTAAACAGCTTTACCGGCGGAATCTGGCGTATGTCCAAGGTTCGCCTAAAGGCCAGATAGCGCGTTTCATTTTGTCCGCGTGGTACTAACCGCCGGTAACTTTAATCCATTAGTACCGGAGAGACAAAATGAAAACCAACACACAAAAATACATTAATATGTGCGGCTTTACACTGACCACACTATTAGTGATTTGCGGCATCTTAGCAATAAAAGCAGCAAACGCAACGCCATCGGCTTACGAGTGGCATTATGCACCTGTTTGTAAAACTTGCAACGCAGAACATGAAATAAGGGGGAAGTCATCAAATACGTTTTAACTAAACCGGTTACCGCCTTATTTTTTCTAGCCGCTTTTTATGTAGCGCACGTTTACAGAACAGGGGGCTTGTAATGATTACTAGCAGTCAAAGTATTTTGCGTCCTGAATTTCAGTCCGAAAAAACCGTCAAACAAATTAAAAATAAACGCCAAATTATTAAAGAGAATCAGCAAAACAATGGTATTGCGGCAAAAACAAAAAAAGAAAAAACCCTAGGAGAAAAATTATTATTAAGCATTTTGCGAATATTCAAGAGAATCATAAACAAACTATTTTGCGTTGCGTTTTGGAAATTTGTTTTGCCATTTTCTATGATTTTTAGTGTTTTTGTCGGGCTATGTTATGGCGGTGCTTATCTCAAAGATCACTATTTCCATGAGCCACTAGTAAAAACGCAAAACAAAGCACTCAGCATGTGGGCGGCGTGGCGCAACGAAGAATTTAAGCCGATTGAAATTGCAAGTAATGATGTGGAGTCAGCACCGGCATTTAATATCGATTGGAATAACCCCTGTTATGCCAGTGGCCTATTGCTTGCACGGAAATATAATGTGCCTGAAAATGTGGTGGTTAATATCATTCACACGGAAAGCAGGGGCAAGCCGAATGCGACAAACCGCAACACAAACGGCACCACGGATCATGGCTGTATGCAGCTTAATGATAAATTCCACGGTAAACACTTGGCCACTGGTGAAATTTATCTAGCGCCTATCAATGTGGAATTGGGCGTTAAATTTTTAGCAAGTTTATATAAAGAAGTAGGCGACTGGAAAAAGGCAGCCGTTATGTATAACACGCGCACACGAAGCCTACAAAGCAAGTACCGTGGGTTTTTAAATGCCAGCAGTAAAAGAACCGGCGCTCCGATGCCTGGTGAACTTTATTAAAAAAGGAATGCGACATGCTAAAATCACAAAAAATCATGCTAAATGAGCTGCTAAAAATACTGCCAAAGGATAAGCCACGCCAGCCTAGGCAGCATGAATTAGAAAACGTTATTTTAACGAATAACCTTATTTTTTATAGAGACTTTATTCGTAGATAAATTTAAACAGGTCGAATTCGACCCCTTTAAGCCCCGCATGAAAAATGTGGGGCTTTCTTTAGTCATTTTAGTGGCTTATTTTTATGATTTATTTAAGGATTTTAATAATTCGGTAGCATTCCCCAAACTCTTCCTCATCTACATGTATGCCATTTATTTTATATGCAGGATAGCGTTCGTCATCTAGTAAGAATGACTCTCCTAAATCTGTATTAACAACACCTATTATAAGTCTCACAGACTTATCGCACATTAAAACTTTTATGGGTCTTGAAAATTCGTGATACCCTCTGAATTGCTCAAAGTAACTTACTAATGCCTTTTGATATTCTCCATCATTTGCTGCCAAACTTTTTTCTTCGGACAGTACCTTTTCTCCGTGTACGATAATCAAGCAAGTTTCTTCAATTGTTATCTCATTTTTATTGCCGTTCTTTATTGTTTTGACCGGCTTATCGTCACTAGGTATGTAAGCCCATATTTGGCCATGATTTTGATCAACGGGACAATCTTCTAACTGCCATGTTGTTAGTGTGTCTTGCGTTAGGCGTTGAAAAAATTGTTTTGTGTATGCGTCCATTATTTCCTCATTTTGTATTTCAGGTTTAAATTGTACCCCCTTTTTATATTCAGTTAACAATCATCCTGTAAGGCTGGGTGTTTTGGTGCCGCTTTTAGTAAATCGGTGTAGAAATCTCCTGCAACTCTATTATTGCTTGATAACGGCTTGACTATTTCCCTAGCAATTGCGCCTGTTATTTTATTGGGCATAAGCGTGTGCTTGCCTAAATCTATGGGGTTTTCTAAAGCATAACCTAATTGCGGGTGTAGTGTGCCTGAATCATATTTATGGCGTTCTATAGTTTGCTTTAAGACATCATAATCTATCAAACATTTCTTACTCATAAATCCCCCTGCAGTAGTTGTGATATTTTTATCCAGTAAGCATAATCGTTAATGTCTTCTTGCCCTGAATGACCGCAAATCCATTCATCATCATTGCCGCCCCAATAAATAATGTAATGTTTTTTATTAAAATTGTTACAAACTAACAATTCCTCACCAGTTTTTGGCGCATTTTCCATATCAGTACGCCACCCCTGATTGTTTGGCAGTGGGTTTGCTAGGGCTTGTTTAATTCTAAATAAAGGATTGAGGGGTGTACCCGTCGGCAAGCTATTATCTGCTTCAACATTAAATAGTTGCAATAGAAATTTCAAATCATCACGCCGCACTAGGCACATGGCGTTTTCGTTATTCTGTGTCATTTAATAACCCATTTAGTTTTGTTTACTTTTCTTAATTCTTTTCGTTTTTGAAGCTTGTACACTAGTTGATTTACTTGGTTGCGCTTTAAAGATTCTTTATGAATACGATACATTGCCACTAAAACGGCATCTAGCCCAATAGGTTTTTTTGCCTGTTTAAATATAGCCAAAACTTTCAAAGTTTTGTTTCGGGTGCATTGTAAGTCTTGCTTTAATTCTGCGGGCAAATCATCAATATTTGATAGGTCAAATAAATCAGCCATTTTCACCCTCACTTTCCGGCAAAACCACCTCATCAATATAAGGGCATTTCAATTTTTGGTTTTTCCAACAAACATTCAATTCAACGTATTCGCATCGCGTCGTAACTGCTGCGAGCATTAAAGAAATTCCTGTTATTATAAATAAATTTGGCTTCATTTTAACTGTTTTCTGGGTTAATCATACAATCCACAGCCATTGTGAATGCTTCCCACCAAACAGTAGCAATAACAATATCTAGTGGCACTTTGTTCAACGATCTGTCAACTGTTGGACTCACAAAATACCATGCTTGCTCAACCTGTTCTTTTGTCAACCTTCCTGTAAATTGTTTAGCCTTGCTCTGCGTTAGTGGTCTACCTAAGCAATGATTAATTCTTTTTCTATTCATTTTCTAAATCCTTTGGGTAAATAATTTCATCAAACATACTCGCGGTAATGGCGGGCATTGTTTTGTTTATGTGGGGGTAGTGGCGTTCTTTGAGTATTATTTTTTCTGGAAACTCTGTTTCACAAGAACCTGTATATTCATTTAAGTATTTAATTGATGCATAATGTTCGTCTACATATTCTGATTCTAATTCACCAATTATTCTAATCCCTTCAATTTCCGGTAACTCTACAATATCTTTTCTACTCAATTTGTCACTCAACAATGCCTGATTGTCTGGCGGTTACTTTGATTTTCCATTTACTGCATTTTTTATCAAATCCCAATTTGTAAGTTGGTTCTATGTCATAAGCAGAACCTAGAGTTATATTTCTATAACTGGGTAATAATGATTGCATATCCCCATCACCGAAATAATCATTACACATTGAAGCGTAGGTGAGTTTTGATGTTATTAATTCTGTGTTTAGCGGTAATAGTTTATTTTTCATTTCGAGTATCTCTTAGTATATTTGAAATTGGCGTATCATCTTGAATTATACTTTTCTGAAGATGATCTATTTTCCCGCATTTACAGCATTTAAATCCCACCCAATTAACACTACTGGTGTCTTTAAAAGAATAGACTTTTCCGCTGTTTAAACCCAATAAATGTTTAATTCTATGAAACATCACAACCCCGCTCATCAATATTTTGTGAAGGAATGGCTACTATGTCTAAGCTGCTTTTCTCATTTTCAAATATTTTTCCTGTCGACAAGACGAATATGTGACGTTTGTCACATTCATTTAGCAACTCAATTTTATAGATATGGCCGTTCCACGGCATCATGCTTATAAATTTTGCTTTGCTGCCATTTTCAAGAACGCACTCTAAGCCAATAATGGGATATGAATTGTTTGCAAACTGTGCAAAGTATTCGGCTACTGTTTTGGGTTTATTTTTCATTTTCAATTCCTTTCTGCAACCAGTATTCAAATATCGCCAGAGCCAGAGCCATCACCAGAGCCATAGCCAGAGCCATCACCAGAGCCATATCCATAGCCATATCCATAGCCATCACCATAGCCATCGCCATCGCCATATCCATAGCCATCGCCATCGCCATCGCCATATCCATAGCCAGAGCTAGTATTGCAATATTTATTGAGAAGCATCTGGGGCACTTTCAATCGTTTCAATACAAATTTCAGTAAGACTTAAAATCTCAATCGGCTGTAGCCAAACTGACGATACAGCAGGACATATTTTACTTTCAGATTGTTTTATTCCATGTTGAGCAACACCGGATAATGATATCGATTGCGCCGCCCACCACTTCCACATTCTGCGAGCATTTGATAAAATAATTTCATTACCTTCTTTTTCTGCAACAGTGCCAAACCACACTCCTGCACTGTAAGTTCTCACGATGACTTTTTTTCCAATAAAGCCATCTTGAATAAGACTGGTTTTATTATGAATTTTAGTGGGTTCATCGCTAACTAAAGTTAATAATTCTTTAAGTTGTTGTATTTTATTCATTTTAATTTTCTTTCGTTTTAGTTGTCAAATAATATTCAGCTTTAAGAATAAAGCCAAAATCATGATCGTGGGTTTCTTGTGCTGCTTCCGCGTTGAAGCAATCACGCATTTCAACATCGCGTACTTTTTTACTGTGATAAATCAACTGGCGCAAAATATCGGCGGGTATTTTTACTTGGTTATTTCCCATACTAATTACTCCACATTTCTGGCGGCAAATATTTTCTACAAATTTCAGCCGTTTTTAATTCGTTTCTGCATTTTGCGTTTAAATCATTTTGATAAACAAGTGCGGCCAAACTTGCAGCGTTTACGCCTTTTGCGACATCAGCCGCAGAAGCCCAATGTGCGGAAAGGGCGGCTTGATAATTTGGATTGTAAAGAATTTGTTCGGATTCAGGCAATTCTGTGTAAACTTCAAACGCATCTAAATTATATTTCTTCAATTCTTCATGTGATATTTTACCATTGCCGTATTCAATGGCCATGTCCACAGCTTTAATGCTGCGTTCATCCGTCATAAACTCCCTTACAGTATTGGCGCAGTGTCCGGCGGCAAGGTATAGCTCCCTTTTCTTTTCGGGCTGTATTCTAAGAAACCACCACAATATATATTCTCCGCTTGTAGGGTATTTTATAAATTCCATCAGCACGTTATGACGGCGTAGCATTTCATCATCACGTTTTTTTGATTCTTGAATAAAGTTCTCTTGGGCTTGCTGGTAAGTGCTCATACAGCCTCCATTAAAAAGTAAGGTAATACAAAAAAGGCCAGCACTGCTATAGTTAATATAATAGCTGCAATAATCGCCTGACGGTTTGAGTTAGGCTTGTCCCAATCTTGCTTTAATTCGCGTTTAATACGGTTCAGGGCGCGGGTGAAAATGTTCTTTTGATTAGTCATTTTGACCCCCGAAAAGTATTGTAAGTGGTTTACAGTGCCCCGCTACAGGCCGCATATCACTGTCGTGGCCTTTAAGCTGATTTTGTAAACTGCCATTGATTAATAACGATTTTAGTAGGTCGTCGTGCCCACCATATTTTTCAAGGGTTAATACAATTGCTCTGTTATAAACCTTGTGTAACACCCTGGCTTACTTGCGCCACCGTATCAGGCAGTTTAAAGCCGATGCTGATTGGCCGAGCGGGTATAGCAACAGGCAACAGGGTTAGCCTACCATCATTATAAACAAAGCTATAGTTTCTGGCTGTGGCATCGCTGGCGGTGATGGCATAGGTACCAGCGGGGCTATAGAACCCATTTGACAATTAGATGCACGTTGTTTATGGGGTTAAGGGGTAAGCTCTAAGTATTCTTTTCACTTTCCGTTGTGCCTGTCATATCTTTTGCGCCATACTTAGTGGCCATTACAAGGGCATTTATTAAACTATCGGGGCGGGCAATATTTTTGCCGGCGATGTTTAGGCCGGTGCCGTGATCGGGGGATGTTCTTAGGAATGGGAGGCCTAGCGTAATATTAACACCGCCCCAGAAGTCTAGGGTTTTTATGGGGATTAGGGCTTGGTCGTGGTACATGCATAAGGCGGCATCGTAAGTTTTTCTGGCCTCTGTATGAAAAAGGGTATCTGCCGGGTAACAACCTGTTATATGATAGCCTTGCTGTTGTAATACTCTCATTGCAGGCACGATAATATCCTGTTCTTCCTTACCGATGTGACCATTTTCCCCAGCGTGCGGGTTTAAGCCCGCCACGGCGAGACGTGGCGAGGGTATCTGAAACCGTTCTTTTAACGCATTTAATACGATGCTGGCTGTTGTAATAATTTTTTCCTGTGTAAGATTAGTGGCTACATCCTTTAAAGGAACATGAATTGTTGCGGGAACGACTTTCAAATCATCACATGCCAGCATCATCACTGGCGTTGTATGGGTTAGGTGGCCTAGAAATTCTGTGTGGCCGGGAAAGTTAAAGCCATCTTCGTATAAAAATTCTTTTTGCACGGGGTTGGTTACCAGGGCGGCTGCTTCGCCCTTTCTTATATCTTCCACTGATTTTTCTATGGAACGAATAACAGCGCGATCTTTTGATAGCGATATAAAAGGAACCCCATTTTTAAAGGCCTGTGCGGCCTCGGAAGGATGCTGAATTTGAATGCCGCCCTTAATAAAACCAGGCAGGCAGTGCAGATAAAATACGCTGTTTGTTTCTTTAAGGCTTTGCCAGGCTTTTATAGTAATTTCTGCACAAATGCCTTTGGGTTCCCCCATCGTTAGTACGACGGGCATTTTTTTATCCATTGCGGTAATCAATAAAAGATTTACGGCGTAGTTCGTCCATGTATTCCACAGATAGTCGTTGTAGTTTTTGGGTGCGCAAGCGCTGTTTTAAAATATTATCCTGGGGCAAACCTGCAACGGTTGAACGGAGCATTTCTTTATTACAAACGGTTAAAATACTATAACCCTGGGTCATTTTTAAAGGTGGTGTAGAGGCATTTACTGGCAAAGTGGCCACAGCCTGCCGGATAACACTGGGCAATTCGGAAAGATTGATGTTACCCAAGCTGCCCGATGATTTTAAATAGGGTCGTTCTTCGGGCTGATTAGCCAGGCTTTGTGCGGTTGCACAATTGTTTATTTGGCTGGCGTAACGTTGGGCACGCTGTTCGTCACTCTGTACGATCAACTGATAAAGGTTCAGTTTTTGCTCGGCTGTTTGGTTGAAACGAACAATACGTTTGTCCTCCAGTAAAAATAACGCGTATCCGCCTTTTACACGTACTGGTCGGGATAATTTACCCTTTGGAATAGTTTTTAGGGCAGCACTTGTATTAGGCTCTAACGTGCCAAGCAAAACCCAGCCACTTCCCTCCCTTAAGGGGCTTTCGGAGTATTGGTTAACCAAAGCATCAAAATCGCCGCCTTTTAACAGGCGCTGATGTATAGCATTAATAACTTGTTCAGCCTGGCCGCGCTGATTGCCAAAATCACTAATGTATAATTCTTTATAGCGAACCTCGGGCTGTCCTTCGCTCTGTTTTAGTTGTTTTTTTAGGGTTACAACATCTTGTGTAGAAACCAGCGTTTCTTCGCCATAGCGTTTTTGCAAAGCAGCACCCCAGGTTAGGCTGGTTGCTACTTGTTTGCGTAAGGGTTCTATAGACAGGCCTTCAGCATTTAAACGGCGAGAAAGTTCTGGTAGTGTGGTGCCTTTTTGTTTGGCCATTTGGGCAAAAGCTTGTTCAATAGAACCTTTTGGCGGCTGCATATCCAGACGTTCAATTTCCTGCTCTTGTAAGGTTTCGTCAATAATCGTTTTTAATGTTTGGGTACGAAACTGTTGACGCATGGCAGGGGTGTCTGGCAGACCCGCCGCAATTAAACCAACCCTTACCCGTGTATCTACATCATAAGTGCTGATTGGCACATTATTGACGACAGCGGCAATATCCATGGCCATTAAGTTTATGGGTAATAGCGCAAGCAAAGCTAATATTCGCATACAATCACTATAAGGCGTTCGTTAACAGATACAAGATTTATACACATCTATAACCGCATCCGTCATTGTTTTAGTCGTGTAATTTTCTCGAACATTTTTAAAAGCAACGTCGGTTACAGCTGTTAAATGGGCAGTGTTTAACTGCATAATTTGCCTTATGCTGGTGGCCAAATCATCGACAAATAACGCTTCATTGGTATGCGGTGGAATGTGAAAACCGGTAACGCCATGCTGAATGGTCTCCGCAGCGCCACCGTGGTTAGTCGCAATAACAGGCGTTTGCATGGCCTGGGCTTCAATAACGGTTCGGCCAAAGGCTTCTGGCCGGGTGGAAGGGCATATGACCAAATTTGCCAAACTATAGGCAGCGGGCATATCCTGGATTGTATCTGCCCAGATTACGCGCTGTTGCAAATCATATTGTCGGGTTAGTTTTTTAAGTTCTAATGCATACCCAGGCGAACCATTGCCCAGAAAAACAGCCTGCCATTCCAAATGTTTTAAAGTGGATAAAGCTAAAATAGATTCCTGTTGGCCTTTCCATCGGCTAATGCGCCCGGGGAATAATAATAACGGAATATTTTCTTTCAAACCCCATGCTTTTTTAAGAACATTTCGCTGGTCTGGCGTTACCTTTTCAACATTAAACAGCGCCACATCAACACCGCGGGCAATAACAATTATATTATTTTTCAGCTGCGGATATTCTTTTAAAATATGCTGGTGTACAAATTTTGAAACGGCAATCACCGGCGCGCCCCTAGTCATAACACTGTTATAATATTTTTTAATGAAATTATTGCTGCTGTAAACACCATGATAGGTGGTAACGAATGGTACACCTAAAGACTTTGCGGCAAAATAGGCTGGCCATGCCGGTGCACGGCTGCGGGCATGGATAACTTGAATATCATTTTGTGTGCAAAAGTTTTGTAACTGCCGTTGGTTTTGGCGCCAAGCCAGCGGGCTTTTACGCTGCAAGGGCATAGAAACATGCTTGGCACCTATTCTTTTCAAGGAAGCTTCCAGCTTGCCCCCATTAGAGGCAACAAACGCCTGCCCGCCACTCTCTATGATAGCTTCGGCCACTTCCAAAGTGCCGCGTTCAACGCCGCCGTTATTGAGTGCCGGTAAAACCTGTAAAATTTTAGCGTTCTGTAAAGGCATTATCACGAACCTTTAGAATAGGTTTCAGCAGATAATGCAACACGCTTTTACGCCCCGTCAGAATTTCAGCGGTAGCTGTCATGCCCGGAATAATGGCCAAGGTTTTATTCTTGTACTCAATGGCTGATTTATCAGTTTGCAGTTTTACCTGGTAATAATAATTGCCTTTATCATCTTCCAGTGTATCGGTGGAAATATTTTTAACCTTTGCCGGTAAATCACCATAAATGGAATAATCATAGGCGGTAATTTTAATGCGTGCAGATTGCCCTATACTTATAAAGGCAATATCGGCAGGGCGAACTCTTGCTTCTACAACCAGGGCATCATCTACAGGTACAAGTTCTACAATGTCTTCCCCGGCTTTGATAACACCACCAATGGTATTAACCTTAATATCTTTTACCGAGCTTTTGACTGGCGCCCGCACTTCTGTTCGGTTTACCCTGTCTTCCCCGGTTTGCATGGTTTCTAGCAGGCTGGCGATTTCCGGTTGTACAATGGATAATTCTGCTGAGGCATCCGCTTTTAAGGAAGATTCTGCCTCATTAACGCGCTCTTGCGCTTCTTGCAAGCCGGCATTGGCTCGGCTGATGCTAACGCGGGTTGTGGCAATTTCACTACGCAATTCAGTGGCACGAGACTGGCTTTGTAAATAGTCTACTCTTGAGACCACGCCTTCTTCAAAAAGCTTGGCATTAAGCTGTTCTGTTTCCTGGGCAATGGCCAGGCTGGATTGTAAACCACGTAAGGTACTTTGAAACTCTCCCACTTCTCGGCGGCGTTGGCGTACTTGTGCTTCTAATACCTGATTCGCGGCGCTTTGCTGGCGCTGTCGGGACAAAAATTCGGCGCGTTCCTGTGCTTTTATGCTGTCTGGTATATCTTCCGGAAATTCTATACTGGCTTTGCCTTCTGCAATAGCTTCTAATCGGGCGGCTTTTGCATTTAAGGCCTGTAGCCTTTTTTGCATTTCTTTCAGGGTAGATTGCGCCAGCACGTTATCAATGCGTAACAGCACTTGTTGTGCTTCCACAACTTCGCCCTCTTTAATCAGGATTTCGCGCAAGATTCCCCCCTCAAGGTTTTGAATCACCTGCACGCTGCTGGAAGGAATCACCTGCCCTTGCCCACGGGTTACTTCATCAATATGCACAACACTTGCCCACAGTAAAAATAATACAAAAAATATACCTGTAATAATGGATAGCAATACAGCAAAACGCGCGGCGGAAGCCTGTGTAGCAGCCGTAGAAGCAGGCATATAAGACTGTTCTCGGCGCGATTGTTGATCGTCGCCTAACAGGCCACGCAGGAACTGTTTGTGTTTTTCGCGTTTTTCTGTAAAAGACATTTGGTTATACTATAAAACAAGACATTAAAGAAACCCTTATCATAACACATTACATTGATACGCCAGAGCAACTAGCAGAATATATTGAAGCTGTTCAATTAAACAATAGCAGTGTTTTAGCTATTGATACAGAATTTGAGCGCCGCAATACCTATTTTGCCACCCCTTGTCTGCTGCAAGTTTTTGATGGGCAGACAGTTGGGTTAATTGATGTAATAAAATTATCTGACTACGACCTTTTATGGCAAATTTTTGATAATGATGCGGTTAAAGTTTTTCATTCTGGCGAACAGGATTTGCAGGTTTTTGTACAACTGTTTGGTAAAATTCCCCTGCCCTATTTTGACACACAGCTGGCGGCTGCCTTTTTGGGCTATGGAGAGCAAATTAGTTATGACAAGCTTGTTGAGCAATTGCTTCAAATTACTTTAGATAAATCTAGTCAACATTCCGACTGGGCACTTCGCCCCCTAAGTGACAAGCAGTTACACTATGCAGCCGACGACGTTTTATACCTTTATCAATTGTATGAAAAACTGATTACAGCCTTACAGCAAGACAATCGCATGCAATGGGTACAGCCTTTATTAGACGATTTAAGTAAAATAGAGCTTTATCAACCAAATATTGAGAATAGCTGGCAGCGGTTGCGTATAAAAAGCAACCATCCGGCAGTGCGAGGGCGTAGTAAAGCCCTGGCAACCTGGCGAGAGCAGCAGGCTATTGCACAAAATATACCCCGCAGCCGCGTTTTAAGCGACGAAGATTTATTAAAATATGCCGCACAACCAAAACGTGCGCCAGATTCCTACAAGGAAACTCTGAAGCAATACACACCATTTCCGCCGCCGCCACAACCTCATGCACCACGCCATGCGGCTGCTTTGCCGTTATTAAGGCTGTTGCTAAACGATTGCTGTAAAAAAACCAAAATAGCAGAAAAATATGTAGCAACGTCCAGTGATCTTATTGCATTGGCAAGAGATGGGAAAAATGCCGATATCGCTGCTTTGAACGGTTGGCGTTTTAATATTTTCGGCCAGGCCGCCATAAATTTATTAAACGGCGATATAACAATAGGTTACGACAATAAAACTTGTCAAATATCACTAGAATCACAGTCTTGATTTTTTTAAACAATACAACGTTTTTAATCTAGTTTTAATCTACAGTCTTAACTATAAGGAATTCAAATTATTCTTAAGGGTTTTCAAATGCATAATGACTGGTGGCGGAACGCAACAATATACCAAATTTACCCCCGCAGTTTTCTCGATACTAATCAAGACGGTATCGGCGATATCGGTGGTATTGCAGATCGTTTGGAATACATTCATCAATTGGGCGTTGATATGATATGGGTATCGCCTTTTTATAAATCGCCGATGAAAGATTTTGGTTACGATGTTTCTGACCACAAGGCTGTTGATCCAATGTTTGGAAACATTGATGACCTAACAACATTAATTCGCAAGGCCAACTCGCTGGGTATTAAAGTAATGGTCGATTTGGTGCTTAGCCACACTTCTGACCAGCACCAGTGGTTTCATGAAAGTCGCTCTGGATACAACAATCCAAAATCCGACTGGTACGTATGGTCTGACGCAACGCCAACAGGCTGCCCGCCCAACAACTGGCTTTCCATTTTTGGTGGCAGCGCCTGGGAATGGGATACCACTCGCAAGCAATATTATTTGCATAATTTCTTAACCTCGCAGCCTGATTTGAATTTTCACAATCCAGAAGTGATTGATGCAATGCTGGATATCGTGGAATTTTGGCTGCGTCTTGGTGTGCACGGCTTCCGGCTGGATACTGTAAACTGGTATTTTCATGATGAAAAGCTTCGGGATAATCCGCCGAATCAGGGTGGTAAGCTTCATTACGCACCAGATTCCAGTAACTATGGCATGCAAGAGCATGTTTACAGTAAAAATCGGCCAGAAACACTAGGTTTTCTGGAAAGGTTTAGAACCTTAATTGACAAATATGATGCCATTAGCCTGGGTGAATTGACGGCGAAAAAAGTATTAGAATATACCAAGGAATATACCGAAAAAGACAAGCGTTTACATATGGTGTATACATTTTCGCTGCTTACCGATAAATGTGACGTTTCCTATATTCGTAAAACAATTAAAGAAGTGAACGAAAATTTGGCAGACGGTTGGGTTTGCTGGGCATTTGGTAACCACGATGTAATGCGCGTGGCTTCTCGCTGGAATCATCTTAATGTGCCAGTTGACCAATGCGCGAAACTATTTATGGCTTTGCTGCTATCGTTACGCGGTGCCATTTGTATGTATCAGGGGGAAGAACTAGGCTTGACTGAAGCAGCCATTGCCTATGATGATTTACAGGATCCTTACGGCATAAGATTGTGGCCAGAATATAAAGGCCGTGATGGTTGTCGTACCCCGATGCCATGGCACAAAGGCATTCGTAATGGTGGTTTTTCCGAACACACTCCATGGCTGCCTATTCCCATGACCCATCTGGAAAAATCAGTAGATATTCAGGAACAAGACGCAAAATCTGTTCTAAACTTTACACGCCGTTTTCTAAGCTGGCGGAAAAATCAACCGGCGATTATGGAAGGTGATTTAGAAGTGCTAGATACAGCAGATCCTATTTTAGCCTTCAAGCGGCTAAATGAAAATCAAGATATTCTGATTGTTTTTAACTTTTCTGATAAAGACCATACGTTCGATCTAAGTGAATATGGGAATTTAACAGAGTTGTTACCGCATGATGGTTCAAGAACCACCTACAATGCAAACACAGTTACCTTGGCAGGTTTTTCCACCTTCTTTGCAGAGATTGGCTAAGAATCACTACAGTTTTCAGCGCATACGCTGGCTATTCATCAGGATGTAAACACCGAATAGGATAACCGGAAAAAGATACCAGTTTTGACTCAAGCCGAAGGCAGCGGCGGCTGTTAATCCGGGCAGTAACATACCGTTTGCTTCGGCACTAAGGGCAAAGTTTAAAATAATGCTGAAAAAGGCAACGCCAGCGATGTAAAAAGCAGTGGCCTTGGCAAAGCGCAAAAACTTTATTTTCGCACTGGTATCATTTATCGTAAACGACGCGTCATAGCTGTCTGTGGTCTGGGTTAACTCGCGTTGTTCCTGTGTCATCCGCACCTGGTTTGCCCTGTAATCTGGCAAAGTTTGTAACCCGATCACGTAAATTAAACCAGCAATGACAGCGATTGTTGCAGTAATATACGTTATAACCTTAAAATTCATTATCCCAACATAACAGAAACCGGTTAAAGGATAAAAAACAAAATTCCAATGTAATACGGCGTTATACTGCCTATATAAATTATATGAGCAACATTAAGAAAGACGAACAACACTGGCAAGAACAGCTAACACCGGAGCAATTTCAGGTAATGCGACAACATGGCACCGAAGCGCCGTTTTCCAGTGAATTATTAAAAGAAAAACGTAGTGGTACCTATCATTGTGCGGCCTGTGATGCCCTTTTATTTAAAAGTGGCAAAAAATTTGATAGTGGCACAGGCTGGCCAAGTTTTTACGAGGCCGTTGAAGGCGCCGTGGATTACAAAACTGATTATAAAATGATTGTGCCACGCACAGAATATCATTGCGCCCAATGTGACAGCCATTTAGGACACGTTTTTAAAGATGTGCCCGCCGAAAAAGGTAAAAGATATTGTAATAATGGCGTTTGCTTGAATTTTGTGCCTGATACCGTTAAGGCATAACAATGCCGGTTATCGAGTTACGCAACGTAGATAAATTCTATGACGAAACAAAAGTTTTAAAAGCTATCAGCCTTAGCGTAGAACAAGGCGAAAAAATTGTTTTGTGTGGCCGAAGTGGCTCGGGTAAATCAACACTAATACGTTGCATTAACGGGCTGGAGGATTATCAAGCCGGTGAAGTGCTGGTAAATGGTATAAAGGTTGATCAAAACCCCAAAACTTTACGAAAAATCCGCACGACAGTGGGGATGGTTTTTCAGCAATTTAATCTTTTTCCGCATTTGACTGTGCTAGAAAACTGCACACTGGCACCTGTTAATGTGCTAAAACTACCGGCTGAACAAGCCAAGCAGCGTGCCATGACGTTGCTAGAAAATGTTAAAATGCTGGATCATATTAATAAGCGTCCGGCTCAGTTGTCTGGTGGTCAGCAACAACGTATCGCCATTGCGCGCGCCCTGTGCATGGAGCCAGCGGTGATGCTTTTTGATGAACCCACCTCGGCATTAGACCCCGAAATGGTACGGGAAGTTTTGGATACCATTCGCGCCTTGGCCACCAAGGGCATTACGATGATGATTGTTACCCATGAAATGGGGTTCGCCCGACAAGTGGCTGACCGTATATTGTTTTTAGAAGACGGCAAGATTGTTGAAGATTCCCCGCCCACCGATTTTTTTGACAACCCAAAATATCCCGGCACAAAGGCTTTTTTAAATCAGGTGCTTTAGGCGCCTCAGTCATCGTCTTCATCGTACTTTAATGGCTTTTGCTTAACAACGCCATACCAGCCTAAGCCGTCGTATTCTTCATACCCTAGTGTTTTAGCGAATGCGACAATTTCACCCTTGCGAGTGGAATAGGATCCGCGTTGCATACCACCGTGGTCTAAATGGAATTGCTGTAACAGGCCATCATCGTCAGAAGTGGCAATAATTCTGTATTGGTTATCCAGCAACATTACCGAAGTATTTTCCCATTCTTCTGCTGTAAAGCTTGGCTCATCTTTTACAATGGATCGGGCTTGCTCATCCCAATCAAAATAGACACCTAATACCCCCAGAATATCACCGTTTAATTGCCCGCCACGCCGCACCGCTGTGCTATAAACAGCGGCACATTTGTTGTTGTGAATGCGACTGCGATGAATATCATCGACGATATAATCATCCCCACTATTGGTGTTCATGGCTTCTTTGAACCATTTTTCATTGGAAACATTTTGACCAATAGCAGCAGAATATTCCGGATTAGAAATTGCCTGAATAGTGCCATCTGGATCAACTAAAACAAGGTTCAGGTATACCGTATAAAAACGGTTGATCATGCCTAAGCGTTCACCCGCAAATTTATAAGCTTCTGGCGTGCGTTGCTCTAGTGCCTGCACCGAAGCTGCATCAGTTGCCCACCAGCGCACATCAGCGGTGCGCTCAAAAAGGTTCCGCACAATAAGCTGTACCAACGTTTGCGACATATCAATCAAACGCTTTCCCTCAAGATCTTCTACCAAATCATCAATAATTTTAGTGGCTTTTTTAACCTCTTTTGTCATCACCTGGCGGAATCGCTGTGAATTTTGCGCGGCTTCCCCGGCAAGATTTTTCACTTCTGCAGCAACCACAGAAAAGCCTCGACCGCTTTCTCCGGCGCGCGCTGCTTCAACAGAGGCATTTAATGCTAATAAATTAGTTTTAAAGGAGATATCTTCGTTTGCTTTTGAAAACTCCTGAACATTGTCATGAACTTTTTCAATTATAACGCGCATTCTTCTTGGCATGGAGTCAGTCCGATTTATTGTTGGTTTCTTGCCATTTTAAGCATTGAAGGTTTAAAAACTGTGAATACCGCAACCTATTTATGATACACATCATTTATTCTTTGCCCCAATGTGTTATTATCAACAAATATGGAAAGATAACTTCGCTGTTAAGTTACTTCAAAATGTTTGGAACTGTGCTTCAAATCTATTAGGTTTTGGAAAGCAGAAAGGAACATCAAGTCATCTAGAAGCTGACTTGCCACTAAAGACAGCTGTAAGTGATAACGAAGAAGAGCCGCTTTATGCTTCTGCACTTGCTGAAAGTATGCAGTATTAAAATGCTAAAAAGTTGGAAGCATATACAGTGCTTCCTATTTTAAAAATCTAAATCATCATAATGTGCCACTGGCTTCATATTAGTAACACGTTCTTGTAATAAAGGACGGAATGACGGGCGACTTTTTAAACGGGTGTACCATTCTTTTGCAATGGGGTGTTTATCCCATGGCACATCGCCTGTATAATCTATGGCAGAAATATGGGCGCCTGCGGCAAGGTCGGCAATAGTTAGGGTATCACCTGCTAGCCAGTTTCTTCTTTCGGTTAAAAAATCTATATAGTCCATATGGTAATGCACATTACTGTAAGCAGCCCGCAACAAATTTGAGCTGGGCGTACCATCTTTACGCATACGACGATATACTTTTTCACGTACAATACTGCGGGAAACCTCCTGGCGAAAGCGAATATCAAACCAGGCCGCAATGCGACGCGATTCAGCACGTTCCAGCGCTGTGTTTCCTAATAAATTTGTTTCGGTATGTACCTCTTCCAAATATTCAGTAATAACGGTGCTGTCGCAAACTGTATCACCATTTTGTAATTGCAAAACCGGTGTTTCTACTGCTGGGTTTAAGGGTAAAAATTCTTTGCGTCGTTGCCAGGGCACTTCATGAATTTTCTGATATTCTATCTTTTTTTCACCCAGCACCAACGTTACCTTACGGCAAAAGGGGGAAAGAATAAGATAGTATAAGGTATACATTTATTATTTAAAGTTCCCTTATTATTTCAAACAAAGTGAAATGAATATAGCTCATTTACCCTGCTACCGTTATACTGGGGATTAATAAAGTTGGGCTATCGATACCTGTTTTATGTTCCAAATCGTTGGCAGCAATGATACTTGCAAATATCTGCTGTAAGGTACCGGCAACCGTTACATTATTTACCGGCTGTGTTATTTTGCCATTTTGAATGCGAAAGCCTGCTGCCCCCTGGCTGTAATCACCAGTTAAACCATTAATGCCCATACCCATAGTTTCAGATAGATAAAAACCATCTTGTATATCGGCAATTAATTCCTGCGGAGTAGCTGCACCATTTTCAATGTACATATTCGTTGCTGTAGGTGCTGGCGTGCCACCAAGATTAAAAGCGGCTCTTGCATTGTTTGGTATTTTCAGTTGTTTTGAAGTAGCTGTATCCAATAGCCAGTAATTCAAATGCCCTTTTTCAACAATATTTAACGCCCGGCATTCCACACCTTCACCATCAAAAGGTTGTGAACGCATACCCTGTTGAAGGTGCGGATTATCTATAATCGTAATATTTTCATTAAAAACTTTTTTGTTTAGATAATCTTTTAGAAAGCTGCTGCCACGAATTATAGAACGACCATTTATAGCGCCAGCAAAGCTGCGGAGCAAACTACCAGCAACTCTTGGATCAACGATTATCGGATATTTTCCAGTTGGCATTTTTCCGGGGTTAAGCCTTTTGATAGCGCGATTAGCAGCTGATTCACCAGTTATTTTAGCGTCTTTTAAATTATTGAAATGTGTGGCTACGCTATAGTCGTAATCGCGTTCCATGCCTTCTGTATCATTGGCGCCGGCCAATACGGACACAGCCAAAGAACTGCTGGATTCTTTATAGCTTTTTTCAAAACCGGCGCTGGTACACAGGGTTGTTCCAGCCTGTTCAACACTGGCCTCTGCGCCCTCAGAGTTACTGATACCTTTAATGGCAAGTGCCGCAGTTTCTGCTTCTGCGCATAAAGATAACAGTTGTTCTGCAGAGGGCATTGTTGCATCATAAATGTTAAGATCGGGAACATGGGATGCTAAATTTTCTGTGGCGATTAACGCGTATTCGTCAATCGGTGAGTATTTGGCGAGGGTTACGGCCTGCTCTGCTAATTCTTTTAAAGATTCCGTTCGAAAATCGCTGCCAGAAACAGTGGCAGAACGCCCGCCTATGATAACTCTAAGGCCAATATCTGTTGTATAGCTATGTTCCAACTTTTCTGTTTTTCCAAGGCGATGCGCCACTGATAAGGCAGTACTATTTTCCTGTAAAACGGCAGCATGTTCAGCCCCTGCTTTTAAAGCATAATCAAGTAACTGTGCCGCAATCATAGAGATTCCGTAACTAGAAAGGCAAGTTCCAGCACTTGTGCGGCGTTCAGGCGCGGGTCGCAATGTGTATCATAAGCGCGTTTTAGATCATCTTCTGTTAAATTATAACCGCCCCCCAAACATTCCGTCACGTTCTTGCCTGTCATTTCAAAATGAATACCCCCGGCATAGGTTCCTTCGCTTTGGTGCACTGCAAAAAATGTTTGAATCTCTTTTAAAATGTTGTCGAAATGACGCGTTTTATAACCATTATTGGTTTTTTCTGTGTTCCCGTGCATAGGGTCACAACACCACACAACATTTTTGCCAGCTTTTGTTACAGCTTGTAATAACGATGGGAAATGATCAGCGGCTTTATCAGCCCCCATACGAACAATTAGTGTCAAACGCCCGGGGTCGTTATTGGGGTTTAACGTGTCAATGATGCGTAATAACTCATCTGGCTGAGTTGTGGGGCCGCATTTTAGGCCGATAGGGTTATGAATACCGCGCATAAATTCTATGTGGGCACCATCTTCCTGCCGGGTGCGATCACCAATCCATAGCATATGGGCGCTAGTTGCATAATAATCGCCAGTTGTACTATCTACACGCACAAAAGATTCTTCGAAAGGCAGTAATAATGCTTCGTGAGAAGTAAATAAATCAGTTTCCCGCAGTTCAGCACTGTCAATGCCACATGCATGCATGAAATCCAGAGCATTCTGCATATCATCAAAAAATTTTTGATATCTGTCAGAGGCAGGAAAATCATGCAGAAATTCCATATTCCAGCGGTGTGCCTTGCGTAAATCTGCATACCCCCCTTTGGAAAAGGCACGGAGCAAGTTTTGCGTTGCAGCAGATTGGTAATAGGCCTGCACCAGACGCTGAGGGTCTGGTATACGTGCAGCTTCGGTAAATTCGATACCGTTAACCATATCGCCGCGATAAGAGGGCAAAGAAATACCATCTATTGTTTCAAAATCATCGGAACGCGGCTTGGCAAATTGTCCGGCCATTCTGGCAATTTTTACAACTGGTTTCTTCGCGCCATAAGTAAGGGTTAAAGCCATTTGTAAGAGCACACGAAAGGTATCTCGAATACTATCAGCATGAAATTCGGCAAAGCTTTCGGCACAATCACCACCTTGTAGTAAAAAGGCTTTTCCCTGTGACACTTCACCTAATTGTTGGCGTAAATCACGTGCCTCGCCAGCAAAAACTAATGGCGGTAGTTTTTTAAGCGTTTCGCAAGTTTCATCCAGCTTATTCTGGCTGGGATATTGCGGTTGTTGCTTAATCGGAAATTGCCGCCAGCTGTTCGGTTGCCATTGTGTCATAGTGTCTTTTAACCAATTCTACTGGTGCGTGTCATTAGTTAAATATCGCTCTTTTACGCAAGGCATCGGCCAGTAAAATATGAAAAGCCTCCGCGGGCACCTCTATCGTGCCAAAGCGTGCGAGGTGGTTGTTTAAAAATTGTGTGTCTAATAGGCGAAAATCTTGTTTCTTTAATTGTTCTACCAGCCTGACAAAGGCTACTTTACTGGCGTCATTGGCGCGGGTGAACATGCTTTCGCCGAAAAAGGCGCTACCTATTGCAACGCCATACAAGCCGCCGACAAGCTGACGGCCTTTTTTATCTTCAATCCATGTTTCCACACTATGGGCATAGCCCATTTCATGTAATTCTGTATAGGCATCAGCAATTTCACGATTTATCCAGGTATCTTGCCGATTATTGGTGATCGCACCACAAGCCTTAATAACACTGCGAAAATCTTCATTGATCGTGGTGGTATAAATACCTTTTCGGATTGTTTTTTTTAAACTACGAGGAATATGAAACTGATCTAATGGCAAGACACCGCGCTGTTCCGGTTCCACCCAAATAACCTGCTGGCTATCACGGCTTTGTGCCATGGGGAACAGGCCGTGTTGATAGGCGCGTAAAATAATATCGGGAGTTAGCATATAGAATTTTCTCTCCTCCATTACCATATAGACAGTGTGCAGGAAACAATTTCCCCCATCCAGACAGGCGTGAATGTTATTAAAGAATATCTGAAAACCTTGCCTGAGCAACCGGGGGTTTATCGGATGCTTTCGGAGGACGAACAGGTTTTGTACGTGGGCAAGGCACGCCGTTTAAAGCAGCGGGTTGTAAACTACACCCGGCCTGATCCGCTTCCTTTGCGTTTACAACGCATGATTTCTGAAACACGGAAAATGGAATTCATTATTACGCAATCAGAATCAGAAGCCTTACTATTAGAAAGCAACCTGATTAAGAAATTGCAGCCACGTTATAACGTGTTACTAAAAGATGATAAGGCTTATCCTTATATTTTGCTAAGCAAGGAAGGAGAAATTGCACAGGATTTTCCACAAATTATGCATCATCGCGGTAAACGCATTCAGAAAGGGGAATACTTTGGCCCCTTTGCCTCAGCAGGCATGGTTTACAGCACAATGAACGTTTTACAGCGTGCGTTTTTGTTGCGTAATTGCAGTGACAGTTATTTTAGCAACCGCAAACGTCCCTGTATGCAGTTTGAAATCAAGCGCTGTTCTGCCCCATGCGTAAATTTTATTGATAAACAGGATTATAACAAATTGGTAAGACAAGCTGGCCAGTTTTTAAAGGGCAAGGCGACTGGCCTGCAACAAGAACTGGCTGGGCAAATGGAAGAAGCCAGTAAGCATCAGAAATACGAACGAGCAGGCATTCTAAGAGATCGCATTCGGGCATTAACAGAAATTCAGGCCAGACAACATGTAAATATTCCCGGCATGAATGACGTTGATGTTATTGCCCTGGCCAGTGAAGGCGATGATGCAGGGCGTACCTGTATTCAATTATTTGTTTACCGCTCTGGCCAGAATTACGGAAATCGTGCCTTTTTTCCGAAACAAACACGTGGGGTTAGCCCCGCAGAAATTTTAAACGCCACATTATCGCAGTATTATGCGGGTAAACCTATACCTAAAGATATTTTATTAAATATGGAACCGGATGACTATGCTGCACTGCAAAAATCCCTTTCTGAATCAGCCGGGCATACGGTTACCATGCATGTGCCTCAAAGGGGGGAGAAATATGGTGTTGTTCAACATGCTGAAACAAATGCAGAGGCGGCATTAGCGCGAAGATTGGCTGAAGGCAGTGCACAGCGAAAGCTGCTGGAAGGCGTGCAAAAAGCCTTTGGTTTAGAGGCATTACCGCAACGCGTGGAAGTCTATGATAACAGCCACATTCAGGGGGCGCATGCCGTGGGCGCCTATATTGTGGCGGGGGAGGAAGGCTTTATGAAACGTCATTATCGTCGTTATAATGTGGATGCCATTAAAGTTAAAGGCGATGACTATGCCATGATGCGCGAGGTTATTAGAAGGCGCGGACAACGGGTTTTAAAAGATAAAATACGACCCGATTTAATTATTCTGGATGGTGGCAAAGGGCAGCTTTCGGTTGCCCTGGATGAACTGGACAAATTGGAACTGGGAGATTTAAACGTATTTGCCATTGCCAAAGGGGAAGACAGAAACGCCGGGCGGGAACGCTTTTTTACCCGCCATCATGGGCAGGAAAGCATAGACGAATTCGCCCTAAGTTTTGATGATCCAGTGTTGTATTACCTGCAACGTCTAAGAGATGAAGCGCACCGCTTTGCCATAACCAGCCACCGCGATAAGCGCCAACGCGCTATGGGCAAAAATCCGCTGGATGAAATTCCTGGTATTGGCGCAACGCGTAAAAAGGCTTTGCTGAATCATTTTGGCTCTGCCCGGGGCGTAAAAGCGGCCAGTATTGATGATTTAACCAATGTGCCAGGCATTAGTAAGACCGTAGCAGAAGGGATTTATAACTTTTTCTATGGCGGCTAAGCATCCTTCTTTTTTCTTACCCGTTTTGCGGCCTTTGCTCGTTCTTTATATTTTCTAGAATGGCCTTCTTTTTTGCGTCTTCGGCGGGGAATTTCTTTTGTTTCGGCAACAGGTGATTTGTCATCTGTGCGTGCATCAACGGGTTCTAAGCGAACATTACCGGTAATGGTGTCAACCATTGTTATGCGTGCCGTTAACATATCGCCCATACAAAAACGGATACCGTTTTTAGGATTAAACAAAATCTGGCGATCTTCGTCATAGCGATAGCGGCCAGTAGGTAGACTTTCTCTAGGAATATAGCCCTCTGCCCGGGTATCTTGAAACAAGACAATTAAGCCATGTTTAAACACCCTGACAACGGATATTGTAAATATATCGCCTAAAAACTGTTCGTAATAAACAGCTACATGACGGCTCACAGCATCGCGTTCTGCTTTAATGGCACGGCGTTCTGTTTCGTATAAGCTGTCAGAAAGGGCTTCTAAATCTTCCTGGCTTTCCTGCACGCCTCCGGCTCCTAGGTTCAGAGCATCAATCAAGGCACGGTGCACCACTAAATCGCTATACCGGCGAATAGGTGAGGTGAAATGGGTATAAGATTCCAAACCCAAACCAAAATGGCCAATATTACCGGGTAAATAACGTGCCTGGTTTTGACTGGTTAATACAAGTAAATTTAGATAGTCTTTAAATTTGGTTTTTTTGCCTCTTTCCAGCAAATCGTTAAACAAGTGTGGTGTTACCTGGCCGTCTTTTGGCAAAGTAAATTTTAGTCCTAGCTCCTTTAGGGAAAGATATAATTTGTCTAACCTTTCAAAAGATGGTTTGGGGTGAATACGATAAAGAGCATTATGTTCTTTCAGCGCTTTGGCGGCCGCAACATTGGCCAATACCATAAACTCTTCTATTAACTGATGTGACTCTAGCGAAGGACGCGGAATAATATCCTTGGCTATGCCTTCTTCTAATACAATAGACAGTTCATCACTGTGAATATTTAGTGCACCGCGATTATCGCGTGCTTTTCTAAGGCATTGATAGGCTTTCTTTAAATCCTGTAAATATTCTGGTGCCTCGCCCTGTTTTAGAGTGGTTTCAACTTCTTCGTATGTCCAGCGCTTATGGGAACGCATTAAACCACGAATAAATTCAAAATTCTGCAATGCCCCGTCGGCGGTTATGTACATGTGCACGGCCAAGCAGGCGCGTTCTTCATCTGGCACCAAAGAACACCAGCCATTACTCAATGCTTCTGGCAGCATAGGCACCACACGCCCTGGTAAATAAACAGAATTACCACGCAAGCGTGCTTCCTGATCCAAGGCACTATCGACCGGCACATAATGCGCCACATCGGCAATCGCGACAATTAAATGCCAACCGGCTATTCCGTTTGTTTTGTAAGGTTCGGCAAATACCGCATCATCAAAATCACGGGCATCGGCACCATCTATTGTAACGAGTGGTAGTTTTCTTAAATCCTGCCGCTTGCCTAACTTTGGTGCTTTTGCTTTTTCAGCTTGCTCCACCGCAGCGTCGGGAAATTCTGTTGGAATTTCATGGCTGTGCAAGACAATAGTATCGATATCCTGTTGTTTTCCAACAATCTCTAGGACATAACCTGTTAAGTTTACGTTCGCTCGGTGTGCTGGTTTCAGTTTAACACGAATCAAGTCCCCTTCTATAAGAGACAGGCGTTGTTCAGCGACATCTTTTAGTTCGATATCTTTTTTAACACGGCGGTCTGTTGCCACGGCAAAATGACGTTTGCCACGTTTTTGATAAACAGCTGTAATAGTAGAGGGTGTTGAACTTTGATGATTTTTCACAAAATTTGTATTTTCTAAAGGATTTAAAATTTTTATATTTATAATTTGTATTCAAGAATGAAAGCTATAGCTTATTATTATCATAAACTCAAAGTATGCTGTTTTACAAATCTAGCAAATAAATATTAATTTGCTGATACCGGCAAATGTGCTAGAACCTTTGCCATGGGTTATAAACGGATCATGATGAAACTGTCAGGCGAAGCCTTGATGGGTGGCAACGAATACGGCATTTGCACAGAAACTCTTTCGCGATTTGCAGATGATTTAAGAGAAGTCAAGAAATCTGGTATTGATGTTTGTGTTGTTGTTGGCGGGGGTAATATTTTTCGTGGTATTAGTGGTGCCGCCAAGGGGATGGATCGGGCAACAGCGGACTATATGGGGATGCTGGCGACTGTGATGAATGCGCTGGGTTTACAAGGTGCATTAGAGGCAAAAGGCATGGAAACCCGCGTGCAGTCTGCCATTCCGATGAGTAGCGTTTGCGAGCCTTACATTCGCCGCCGTGCGATTCGCCATTTGGAGCGTGGTCGCGTTGTTATTTTTGGTGCAGGTACAGGAAACCCGTTTTTTACAACAGACACAGCCGCCGCCTTACGTGCCGTGGAAATGGGCTGTGACGGCTTGTTTAAAGCCACCAAGGTTGATGGCGTTTATTCAGAAGACCCTATGTTAAACCCGAAAGCCTTGCGCCATGATCATTTAAGTTATCAAGATGTGCTGGCAAAAGATTTGCGTGTAATGGATGCCGCCGCTATTTCACTGGCACGCGACAACAAAATTCCGGTGGTGGTATTTTCTATAAAGGAAAAAGGCAACATGGCCAAGGTCGTACAGGGTAGCGGTGTTTGCACAACAATTAAGGGATAAGAAAATGTTTGATACAAAAGAATATGATAAACGCATGCACAGTGCGGTAGATAATTTAAAAAAAGAATTTGCCGGTTTACGTACCGGTCGCGCCTCAGCCAATATGCTGGATCCTATTACCGTTGATGTTTATGGCAGCCGTATGCCACTAAACCAAGTGGCCAGTGTTACCGCCCCTGAGGCACGTCTATTAAATGTGCAGGTTTGGGACAGCAGCAATGCCTCAGCCGTGGAAAAAGCGATTCGTGAGTCAAGCTTAGGGCTTAACCCCGCCTCCGAAGGCGCTGTCATTCGCGTTCCACTGCCTGATTTAACCGCCGAGCGCCGAGTAGAGCTTTCCAAAGTGGCGGGAAAATATGCGGAACAATCCCGCATTGCCGTGCGCAACATCCGCCGCGATGCAATGGACAGCCTGAAAAAGCTAGAAAAAGATAGCGATATTTCTGAAGATGAGCAAAAGCGCTTTGAAAAAGAAGTGCAGGATTTAACCGATAAACATATTAAGACAATTGATACGTTGTTAACAGATAAAGACAAGGATATTCAGACGGTTTAAAACTGTTGTTTAAGGAGTAATTTTGCAAATAATTACAAAAAACTTAGCCATTATTATCCTATTGCTTGCTTTTCTGCCCTTTCTGGCTTTAGCAGACAATTCTCCTACCCCCGAAGATGCTTTTTATGATGGAAGAGATCTTTCCATTACTGAAAAAGTGGCCAAACAATTAAGTAGCCCATAAGCAACGGTTGAATACTTTTTTAGAAATGGGCGGGAAGGAACATTTCAGGACGCCAGCAGTGCATTAAATTTTTCTTTGTATGATGTACTAAATGCCGCACCAGATGAAAAAGTTGCAGCTCGACAGCTGTATTATTTGTTAAATCAAAAATTATGGCTGGATTGGGAAGAAATTTCTGATCGGCCTGATGCTATTTCTCCCGGAACGCTGGCACAAAAAGGAAATAATCCGCAAGCAAGAAAAAATGTTAAAATTGGGCAATTCCCTTATCAGGGCAGAGATATTGCTCTACGCCTACAGCGCTTTCGTTTAACGGACGGAACACTAATATGGCTTTTTTCGCCTCGAACAGTTTTTTATACACCCAAATTATACAAGGTGCATGGCCCCAGTGAAATAACACGTCATTTGCCAGAATGGCTACAGGAGCCATGGTATTTGGATGTACCTTTGTGGCAGTGGTTTAGTTTACCTATTATACTATTAATCAGCTTTGCAATTGGTTTGCTGATTCGTAATGTCGCTAAAAAACTGTTAGCCGACAGCAGATTTCCGCATAGCGAAAGTTTGGCGAATACTACACATTTACCCATTGCATTGGTTTTTGGTAGCTTGGCGTTATATTTATTTACGAAAACAATTTTTGACCCTTCTGGCCCACCAGGGCGCATCATAGATGTACTATTAATTATCACAATTGTTTCTTCTTTTTTATGGCTTGGAATGGCGATTGTCGGATACTTTGCCAACTTCGCTCATGATTCCATTTCAGATGATATGGATCTGGAACAAGACACAGAAAAAAAGAAAAAATTGACGATGATTTCTGTGATGCGTCGGGTGTTTATTTTTGTTGTCGTAATGGTTGGTACGGGAGTCATATTACTTGAGCTAGAAGTTCTGCAGAGTATTGGTACGGGGCTTTTAACGTCTGCCGGCGTTATGGGGGTTGTTGTTGCAATTGCCGCGCAGGCAACGCTAGGGAATATTATAGCCGGTTTACAAATTGCAATTTCTAAACCGGCAGCTATTGGAGATACCGTTAGTTTTGAAGGCAATTGGGCGCATGTTGAAGATATAACCTATACATATATTACATTAAGAACCTGGGACTTGCGCCGGGTTATTGTTCCCTTGCGATATTTCATCTCTCATCCTTTTGAAAATTGGTCAAAAACAGAGTCTAGCTTGGTTAAGCCAATTTATCTTTATGCTGACTATACTGTTCCAGTTGAAAAGATTCGTGCCTTTTTTGAAGATTATCTGCCCAAACATGAGCTATGGGATGAAGGACAAGAGCCATCATTACAAGTTTATAGTGTAACGGAAAAAACCGTTCGCTTGCGGGCGCTTTGTAGCGGAAAAGATGCCAGTACGGCGTGGGAACTACATTGTGATGTACGAGAAGCATTGATAAAATACTTAAGAGAATTGGATGATGGCAAATACTTACCAAGAGAGCGAGAGGTAAATTTATCATCTGCAGCACATTCAAACAGTTAGAGCTTACTCCAAGAACCAGTCACCTAAAACTAGCAATTTATCTTTTCACTCTTTTTGGCTGCAAATAATGTCAATAATAAGGCTTTTTCAATAGTCTGTTTACGAACGCTTTCGCGTGCACCTTGAAAAATAAAATGATTGGCTTGAGCGTTATGCCTAGTAGCAATAGCAACCCAAACTGTTCCTATTGGTTTATCTTCACTACCACCCGACGGCCCGGCAATACCACTAACTGCAATAGCAATATCGGCTTGCGCTAGCTTTAAAGCGCCTTTCGCCATGGCAATAACAGTTTGCTCGCTTACTGCGCCATACTTTTGTAATACTACGCTAGGCACCGATAAGCGAGTTGCTTTTACACGATTACTGTAGGTTATAAAGCCTTCTTCAAACACTTCAGAAGAGCCGGCAACATCGGTAATAGCGGCGGCGATTAAACCACCAGTGCATGATTCTGCTGTGGTAATTTTAAGTTGCTGTTCTTTTAAAAGCGCAACCAGCTTTTCAGCACTCAAAAAACCGCTCCCATAATGACAGCCGTAATTAAGCCCGCATAAACATCATCCAGCATAATACCCTTACCACCTGTCATTTTTTTATCCGGTATGGAAACAGGCCAAGGTTTGTAAATGTCAAATAGGCGGAAAATTATAAAGCCAGTGCCCCATTGTGCCCAGTTATGCAAAACCATGGGTGTTAGCATCAGGGCGATTAGAAGACCAGCTACTTCATCAATAACGATCCAGCCGGGATCTTTTATTGAAGGATCATTGGCAATAATCTTGTCGCATATTTTAATGCCTATTAGTGTGGTGGCGATAGCGGCGATTAACATTGCTGTGCTGCCACCTATTCCATAAAGTAGGAAAGCGAAAGGCAAAGCGGCTAAACTACCTATAGTGCCGGGCATTTTGGGGCTATAGCCACTACCAAACCAGCTGGCTAATAGTTTGTATTGACTTATTTTAGACATTGGGCTGTAGCTGGCTTTTGATGTAGGCTTGCATATGGTTGACCAGTTTTTCAAGATGGCCATTAAAAAAGTGATCAACACCTTCTACAACGGTGTATTGCACATCAATTTTCTTTTGCTTTTTCAACTTGCTTGCCAGTGTTCTAACAGAAGGTTCCGGCACCACCTGATCTCTATCACCGGTAATAATCATACCAGAGGTAGGGCAAGGCGCCAGAAAAGAAAAGTCGTATTTACCAGCAGGTGGTGCCACCGCAATGAAGCGATCAATTTCCGGGCGGCGCATTAATAGTTGCATGCAAATCCATGCACCAAAAGAGAACCCGCTGACAAATGTATAGCTGGCATCGGGGTTTTGTGCCTGTAGCCAGTCTAGCATTGCGGCGGCATCGGCAAGTTCGCCTTCGCCTTTGTCATATTCACCCTGCGATTTTCCTACGCCTCTAAAGTTAAAGCGCAAGGTAGCAAAGCCCATTTTAGCAAATAACTGGTGGGTTACATAAGTAACTTTTGTGTTCATACTGCCCCAAGTAGCAGGATCATCATTGAACCGTGGGTGCGGGTGTAAAACCAATGCCACAGGGGCATTAGGTGTTTTTCCGGGATTATAGCGCGCTTCTAATCGCCCTTCTGCGCCATTAAGCATTAATTCAGGCATGTTTTATCGATCCTAGTAATTGATATGCAATTTACCTATATGATATACAAACAAATCTCAATATGAAACTTAACACAAGAGGACGATACGCCGTAATGGCCGTGGTGGATTTAGGCTTAAACGGTTGCAATGCCGAAGGCCAGCATCGCCCTGTCAGCCTGGCAGATATTGCAAACCGCCAAGAAATATCATTGGCTTACCTGGAACAACTGTTCTGCAGCATGCGTAAAAGCGGCCTGTTAAAAAGTGTGCGGGGGCCCGGTGGCGGCTATGTATTGGCACGCCCAGCTAATGAAATTACGATTGGGGAAGTTGTTTTGTCTGTTGACGAAAGTTTAAAGATTACTCGTTGCTCAATGAAAAATGCCTGTATGTCTAAAAACACGCAATGCAAAACCCATGAATTGTGGGATGCATTGAGTTTTAATATCCAAAATTTTTTAAACGATATTACCATTCAGGATGTTTGTAATGGCAACATACTTTAGTATAATAGACAGCCCATGCAATACCCTAATAAACCCATTATTAATCGAAAGGCCAAGTTTGAATATAGCATTCTGGAAGAATACGAATGCGGTATTATTTTAACAGGTACGGAGGTAAAATCGCTACGTTTAGGACGCGCCAGCATTTCCGAAAGTTATGCCGTGGAAAAGAAGGGCGAAATTTGGCTGTTGAACAGCAATATTTCCCCCTATCAGTTTAGCAATCAAAAACTGAATCATACACCAGTTAGAGAGCGTAAATTACTGCTTAAGAAAAAGCAGATTATGAAAATTGTTGGTTCTTTGCAGAAAGACCGTAGCACGATTGTGCCGTTAAAATTATTCTTTAATGATAAAGGTATTGCTAAATGCATTATTGGCGTTGCTAAGGGTAAGCAACTGCATGATAAACGCCAAACTATTAAAGAAAGAGATTGGGCGCGGGACAAGCGGAACCTGGGCATTAAATAAAGTTTTCTTTATTTATTAGACTACTTACAAGATAGCATCTTTCTTCCCCCTAATGCACATTGATAATTGTTCAATGAAGGAGGACAATATGAAAACATCAAAAATTTTATTGGTACCGGCTTTAGCCGCTGCCGTATTCCTAACCCCAAATCTTGTAAGTGCGCAAGTAGGCGGTGGTGTATCTGCAGGTGGTTCTGCGGGCGTTAGCGGCGGTAGCAGTACTGGCGGCAGTTCCGTAGGGTCTAGCGGTACCATTGGTGCTACATCTGGTGCAAATCGCCCAAGCGATGTTCAAAACGATAACAGTATTTTTGATTCGGATGGCAATCGCATTGGCACCACTTCAAATATTACGAATGAAAGCACTATTGATCCCAGCATGGGACGTCCAGAAGACGGTGTTTATGACCCGGATAAATATGACAACTAAATAACCGCCTCAACAAAAAAGGCCCCGTAAATTTACGGAGCCTTTTTTGTGGGTATGAATAATGCCTATTCAGAAGAACCAAGAATGTTCATTAAAGACCAGAAGATGTTAATAAAACTGGTGTATAATGTAATGGCACCTAGAATTTGTAAGGCATTCATAAAGCGGCTGCCCTGTAATTCGTAGTACTGATATTTCAGACCTTGTGTTGTATAGGCGACAATTCCTGCTGATAATAGAATTACCGCAGCAGAAATAGCCATCATCATAGCGGAGCTTTGGAAAACAAAAAAGTTTGAAAAACTGGCGCCAATAGCCACAACCATACCAACCATTAAAATTGTTCCCATACCGGAAATATCTTTTTTCGTGGTATAGCCAAAGAAACTTAACGCACCAAACAAGGCTGATGTCATAAAGAAGGCACGTGCTACTGTTTCGCCTGTATAATTATAGACATAGAAGGACGTTATCGCACCAATAAGTGTGGCATAAACAAAAAAGTATGCCAGGCCAGAACTTTTAGAAAGCTTTGGCACAACAAAACCACTTAAAAAACTCATGGCTAATAAGCCACCGACAAAAAGCAGGTTGTATTTGGCAATGGCCATTACCATTTGCGGGTCGCGTGCCACATAAGCAGCCACAACACCTGTCCAGATCATTGCCATGAACATGTATTTGTATATACCAGCAAAGAAGCTGCGCAGGCCTTCATCATAGCCCACCTGGGTATTTGCCGTTGAATAGGCAGGTTTAAAGTCAGACATTTTTTCTCCGTCAGTTGATCGTTTGAATTATTATACCATATATGTGGTATGACTTGAAACAAAATTCAAGTATCTCTACTTGTATCTAAATGCCTGAATTACCTGAAGTAGAAACCGTTTGCCGTGGTCTGGAACCCTATTTAAGTGGCAAGGTTATAAAAAATTTCCAGCTTAACCGGCTGAATTTACGCTTTCCATTCCCAGATAAAATGGAACAGCTCGTTAAAGGGCAGCCAGTACAGCGACTACATCGCCGTGCCAAGTATATTCTGGTTGAGCTACAAAACGGTTATACCTGGCTTATTCACCTGGGGATGAGTGGGCGGTTTAATATTAGCCCCCTTGCAACCTATGAGACGCAAAAGCATGACCATGTTATCGTAGAATCAGATGGTCATGTTATGGCTTTTAACGATGCACGGCGGTTTGGGTATATGGATTTAATTGCCACCCGGGAACTTTATCAGCACAAGCATTTAAAAAATTTGGGGATAGAGCCTTTATCTGATGATTTTAATGAAAATTATTTTTACAAAATTGCGCGACACAAAAAAAGCCCGATCAAAACATTGATTTTAGACCAGCATTTTATCGCGGGTATAGGCAATATATATGCTTCTGAATCTTTATTTTTAGCGCGTATACACCCCCAGACAGCCAGTGGTGATTTGTCAGAACAGCAATGTGCAGACCTAGTACAAGCAATTAAAGCAACCTTAGCAAAAGCTATTATAGCCGGAGGCAGCACCCTGAAAGACCACAAACAGCCAAATGGCAAAAGTGGCTATTTCCAACATCAGTTTCAGGTTTATGGCAAACATAAACAGCCCTGCACCCAATGTGCAACACCGCTAGAAAAAGTGGTGCAGGCGGGACGCTCGACTTTTTTTTGCAAAGTCTGTCAACAGGTTGACTATCCTCATAAAAAATCATAATTAACCTTATGTCTAAAACAAACGATTTCTTTCAACAGGATTTGCGGCATGCAGATGCCGAAATTTTTGATGCGGTGCGCAGCGAACTGAAGCGCCAGCAAGACCAGATTGAAATGATCGCTTCTGAAAATATTGTTTCACAGGCAGTATTAGAAGCACAAGGATCTGTGCTTACCAATAAATACGCCGAGGGTTACCCGGGCAAACGGTATTATGGTGGCTGTGAAGAAGTGGACAAAGTGGAAACCATTGCCATTGAACGTGCCAAAAAATTATTTAATTGCGAATATGTGAATGTGCAGCCGAATTCAGGCTCGCAAGCCAATCAGGCCGTTTTTCTGGCGATGATTAAGCCAGGCGATACTATTTTAGGCATGTCTTTGGCTGCAGGCGGGCATTTAACACACGGTGCCAAGCCTAATGCTTCTGGTAAATGGTTTAATGCGGTGCAATATGGCGTGCGTGAAACAGATTGTTTAATCGACTATGATGAAGTTGAAAAACTGGCACAAGAGCATAAGCCAAAACTGATTATTGCCGGTGGTTCTGCCTATGCCCGGCAAATTGATTTTGCGCGTTTCCGTAAAATCGCCGATGCCGTAGGTGCCTATTTAATGGTGGATATGGCACACTTTGCTGGCTTAGTGGCCGGTGGTGTTTACAATTCCCCTATTCCCTTGGCTGATGTTGTAACAACCACAACCCACAAAACATTGCGTGGCGCACGCGGCGGTATGATTTTGTCGCGTGACACCAAATGGGCAAAAAAATTAAACTCTGCTGTTTTCCCAGGTTTGCAAGGCGGCCCCTTAATGCATGTGATTGCCGGTAAAGCCGTAGCATTCAAAGAAGCTTTACAGCCAGAATTTAAAGAATATTCCAAACGCGTTGTGGCCTCCGCCCGGGCATTGGCAAACGTTTTACTAGAACGCGGCTATGCCGTAGTTTCCGGCGGTACTGATAGCCACATTGTTTTATTAGACATGCGCCCGAAAAATCTGAAGGGTAACGAGGCAGAAGAAAGCCTGGAACGCGCGGGCATTACCAGCAACAAAAATGCCATTCCTTTTGACCCGCAACCGCCGGCAATTTCATCGGGTGTACGGTTCGGCACCAATGCCGGGTGTACACGCGGCTTTGGCGTTACAGAATTTGAACGCATTGGCCATTACATTAGCGATGTTTTAGATGGACTAGCCAAAGAAGGCGTTGAAAATAATGCGGTATGTGAGCAAGCTGTAAGACGCAAAATTGGTAAATTGTGTGAGGAATTTCCAATTTACTAGAATATAATTTCGCCTGCATTTCTAGTCTTTACCCCCCTACATTATGAAATGTCCTTTCTGTAACCATGCCGAATCGCAAGTAAAAGACAGCCGCACTTATGAAGATGGCGCAGCTATTCGAAGACGCCGCCAATGCCCGGAATGTGCGGGGCGCTTTACAACCTTTGAACGCGTTCAATTACGCGATTTAACCGTTATTAAAATAAACGGTGAAAAAGAGCCTTTTGACCGTGATAAAATTCATCGTTCGCTGAGCCTGGCTTTGCGCAAACGCCCCATTGAAACAGAGCGCATAGAAAAAATAACAAGCGGCATCGTTCGTCGCCTGGAAAGCCAAGGAGAATCAGAAATTAAAACCAAAGCAATTGGCGAATTGATTATGGATACATTAGCCGAACTGGACGCTGTTGCCTATATTCGTTTTGCTTCTGTTTATAAGGATTTTTCTGCTATCAACGATTTTAAAAATTTTATTCAGGAAGAAAAATTATGAGCCACATCTCATCCAGTCATAGATTAAAATTTATGGCACAGGCATTGGCCGTTTTATGCCTTGTTATGCTAACGGCATGTGGCAGAAAATCTGACTTGGTGGCGCCGGTTGAGAACCCTGTATACCCGCGTGTTTACCCCCCACAAGCCGCTGAAAATAACGAGCGATAAACCATGTTTCAGTATAAAAGCAATCTTCTGCATGTAGAAGATCTATCTATCGATTCCCTGGCTGAAAAAGTTGGTACACCATTTTATTGCTATAGTGACGGTGCCTTAAAACAAAGCGCTGGTTCTTTTCTCAACGCCTTTAAAGCATTCAGGCAAAAGCCGCTGGTTTGTTTTGCGGTAAAAAGCAATTACAACCCAACCATTTTAAACCGGTTGGCGGAGCATGGATTAGGAGCAGATGTTGTTTCTGGTGGTGAATTGCAGATGGCATTGCAATGCGGCATTGCCGCCAATAAAATTGTTTTCTCTGGTGTGGGCAAAAGTGCAGCAGAACTAAAACAGGCACTGGAAGCCAATATTTTTCAGATTAATGTGGAATCTATTCCAGAGTTGGAAATTCTGAATCAGGTGGCCGGTGATTTGAACTGTAAAGCTTCTATCGCTATTCGTGTTAATCCTGATATTGATGCAGAAACACATGCAAAAATTTCCACAGGCAGGGCTGAAAATAAATTTGGCATTGCCTGGGAAGATGCTGAGAAAACATTCCAGATGGCACAAAATATGCCTAATATTGTGCCCATGGCTATTGCCGTGCATATTGGCTCTCAAATAACACGCTTACAACCGTTTGAAGCCGCTTTTGTAAAAGTGGTTAAACTTTATGAAAAGTTGCAAGCACAGGGCATACCATTAAAGCGTCTGGATTTAGGTGGGGGCATTGGCATTCGATATATGAATGAAAACCCCACAGCTATTCAAGATTATGCTACCATGGTGTTACATTTAACCAGCAAACTGGATTGCCAACTTATTTTCGAGCCAGGCCGTTTTATTGCCGGTAATGCCGGTATATTGGTTAGTAAAGTGCTTTATATAAAGGAATCAAATGGCCAAAAATTTGCCATTATTGATGCTGGGATGAATGATTTAATGCGCCCTGCCCTTTATGACGCCACCCATAAAATATTGCCCACAAAAGATGGCGAAGCTACTGAACAATATCATATTGTGGGGCCGGTTTGTGAAAGTAGTGATGTGTTTGCGCGTAATATTTATGCTCCCCCATTAAATTCTGGAGATTTGATTGCCATATTATCCGCCGGTGCCTATGGCAGCGTAATGGCGAATAACTATAATATACGCTTGTCGGTTCCAGAAATTTTGGTTGAGCGGTCTACATACAAAACGATTAAACGCCGACAAACATTTGATGATTTTATGCAACTTTACAGTTAAAACCAGGGCATGAGTTTATTTAAACGTTTCAAGAAAAAACCGGTAGATACCGAAGCTCCCCCTGCCCCGACAGAGGCATCCCAACAGGGTTTAGAGAAATCATCCAACAAAATATCCAGTGGTCTGCTGGGTATTTTTAACAAAAAACGTTTAGACGATGAAATGCTGGAGGCACTGGAAGATTTACTGATCAGTAGTGATATTGGCGCAAAGACAGCCGAAAAAATTATTGATGCATTTGCCCCGCAAAAATTCAAAGTAGATGCAACGCCAGAAGCGATTAAAGAAACCCTGGCTAAGGCCATTATTCCTATTTTGACCCCCGTTGCAAAACCGCTTACCTATAAAAAAAATAATCCCCACGTTATTTTAGTATCCGGCGTTAACGGAGCAGGAAAAACCACAACTATTGGTAAAATGGCCAGCCAGTTTAGTGGGCAAGGTTATAAAACAGCATTAGTGGCGGCAGATACTTTTCGGGCAGCCGCCGTTGAACAATTACAAGTTTGGGGTGAACGTGCCGGTGTGCCAGTTTATACTACGGAACAAGGGCGAGACGGTGCCGCGCTGGTTTTTGACGCCATGCAAGACGCCAAACAAAAAGATATTGATATTTTGTTTATTGATACATCAGGGCGGCTGCATAATAAAAATGAATTGATGCAGGAATTGGGGCGAATGATTAAGGTTATCCAAAAGTGTGATGCCAGTGCCCCACACGATAGCTTGTTGGTATTAGACGCGACAAACGGGCAAACGGCCTTAAGGCAAGTAGAAATTTTTCAAAATACTGCGCATGTTTCCGGCCTAATCGTAACAAAACTAGATGGCACAGCACGGGGCGGGGTTGTTGTTGCTTTGGCTGATCAATTCAAATTACCCATTCATGCCATTGGCGTGGGCGAAAAAATTGACGACTTACAGGCTTTTGATGCCGAAAGTTTTGCTAATGGCCTTGTTGGGTTATATAGTGATTCCAAAATAAAACCGTGAGGGGCTGCGAGCGGCGCAAAATTTCGCTTATGTATGAAGAATACACTGCGCTCAATTTTACTTGCTCTCGCCTCCACACGAATTTATTTTGGAAGCACTATAGCTTTATTTCTTTCAACATTGAAAACTCTTTTAACAAAATTTGTAAAGCCGGTTCCTGCTGAAGGCATCGAGTCGCAAGCTTCCAACACCTGTCAATATGGCACAAATAATTTCTTTTATTATCCCGACGCGCTAGGCGATGAAAAATACCCATCACTTTAAAATGGCGTTGCAAACCCAGGGTGTAATAGGCTTTTATAAAGTCATCATCGAAAACAGCTAAGGCTTTTTTCTCTAGCTCTATAGAAACATCGCGACGCGCATCTTGGTAAAGTGAAACCATGTCATAGGCTTTATGACCAATTAATGCATCCTGGAAGTCTAGTAAACCACACTGTTTTACACCCAGACGATTTGGCAGAAAAATCATATTATCAATATGAAAATCTCTTAGCACCACGGAATCAAAGGCAATGACAGGTTGCAATATTTCTTGCCAAACAGCTTTCCATTCCTCTGCCATAGTATTATCGCCTGCCCAATGGGGGAAAAGTAAAACTTCTTCTGTTAGTACATTTAAGTCGTACTTCTTCAAGAAATTAGGCGCATTGCAATTCCATAGACTTTGTAAAGTCTGCTGCGCTAAGGCGTACAATGAACATTCACTCACATTTAATTCCTTGAGTGAATGCTCATTTTCCAGTAATTTTGAGAAAGTATGTTGACCAAAATCCTCTAATAACATGGTATCAGAGAATTGATCCTCTAATAAAATATTAGGGGCTGAAAAATTATTTTCATTAAGCCACTGCGCAATATTTTTAAAATCTTCTGTTGTTTCCGGTGGCGGGGCATACATTAAAATAATGGGACGACCATCCTGTTTGGCGCGATAATATCGGCGAAAAGAAGCATCAGAAGCAATAGTTTCCAGCTCTGTTAAATTTTCCGGTAGGCGTGGTGGTAAACGATGTGGACGCGCTTCCGGGTTCTTGGGCAATACTTTATCTAACTTCAGATAATGCATGTCATTTTCTACACCAAATTCTAGTGTACGGCGTGCTGGGGGAATGTAACCTTCTGCTTTTTGCGGCCATTCTATTAGCACAACGCCTTTCTGGCTGGCTTCAAATAGGTCTAGCTCTATGGCCTCTTCTGCACTTTCAATACGGTAACAATCCACATGTGTTACATATAGCGTTGGCGTTTGATAGGATTGCAGCAGCGTAAAGGTAGGGCTATTGGCGGTTCCTTTATAACCCAATGCTTGTAAAAAAAACTGGCAAAACGTTGTTTTACCTGCCCCTAAATCACCAACCAAATAATAGACATCCCCAGGGTTACTGGCCGCTGCCAAGCGTGCCGCAACAGCAGCCGTATCACGTGTTGAATAAAGGGGAATGCAACTTTGCGATACTGATTCACTAACGTTGCTACTATCGTTTGTTTCAACAGACGGTATTGTTGCGGGCATTCCTTGTGTCATTGCTTGCATTTTGCCGCTGAACTGTTCAGAATACAAGCGATGAATAAAAGTGATGTTGTAATTATTGGCGCGGGGCCAGTTGGTCTTTTTACCGCTTTTCAATGCGGTATGCTGCGTCTTTCCTGTCAGTTAATTGATGCCTTGGAAACAATTGGCGGTCAGTGCGCTGCACTATACCCGGAAAAGCCTATTTATGATATTCCGGCTTACCCTAGTATTACCGGTGGCGAACTGGTGGAACAACTGGCCAAACAAATGGCACCTTTTAGCCCAGTGATTCACTTAAATCAGCAAGTGACGGGTTTTGAAAAGGTAGGCGATTGCTTTCAATTGACTACAAGTACCGGAAATAAGCTAGAGTGTGGAGCGGTTATTATTGCGGCGGGTGCCGGGGCTTTTGGCCCGAATCGCCCCCCGTTAAAAGGCCTGGAAGCTTTTGAAAAAACCGGTTGTGTACAGTATTGTGTGCGCAAGAAGGCCGCCTATAACGGCAAACACATTGTTATTGCTGGCGGCGGGGATTCTGCCGTGGATTGGGCGTTAACCCTGGCTGACAACGCTGCTAGTGTCGCTGTCGTGCATCGACGCGCTAAATTTCGGGCAGCCCCTGATAGTATTGAAAAAATGCATAACCATTCTAATATTGAAGTTATTACCCCTTATCAATTAGACAATTTAAAAGGGGATAACGGGGAATTATCCGCAGTGAGCATTCACTCACACGAGCTTGGCGAGCGAATTTTACAAGCTGACGTACTCTTACCCTTTTTTGGGTTGTCTATGGATTTAGGCGCTATTCAGGAATGGGGGCTTGGTTTGGAGAAAAGCCATATTCAAACGATGCAACATAATATGCAAACCACCATTGATGGCATTTATGCTGTAGGTGATGTAGCAACCTATACGGGAAAATTAAAATTAATTTCCGTAGGTTTTGCCGAAGCTGCAGCAGCGTGCCACGATGCTTGGAAACGGTTAAACCCGGATCAAGCTTTTCATTTTGAATATTCCACCACCAAAGGTGTGAACCATGTGGCCGCTTAGATTTATTCTTATTTGCTTTTTTATTGTTGGTTGTAAGCCAGTCGTTGACCAGCCTGAGCAGGCAACACAAAGCCTGCAACAAGAAGATTACAAGCTTATTACAAGCAGCGGTGAACATTCACTCACACTAGAGTTGGCTAAAACGGCACAGCAACAGCGTATTGGTTTAATGTTTCGGCGCTCTTTGGCGATGGATCATGGTATGCTATTCACCTATGCCACACCTGCAAACATTTCGTTTTGGATGAAAAATACTTATATTCCACTTGATATGGTGTTTTTAAACAAAGGCGTTGTTGTGGATTTTCATAAAAATGCACAGCCGCATGATTTAACTAGCATTCAATCAAAACAATTGGCTGATGCTGCTATTGAATTGGCGGCCGGTGCCATCGATTATTATAAAATAAGAAAAGGGGATCGCCTTCTTGCTGACCGTTAAAAATATAAAATTTTTTCAACAAGTTGTGGGGAAATCTTTTTGTTTGACAACTGACAATGATGCCATTGCCCCCTATTTGAAAGAACAGCGCAACAGATTTAGCAGCCAGCCCACTATAGTGTTATTACCGCAAAAGGTTGAACAAATTCAGCAAATTGTTCGATACTGCAATCAACATAAAATAGCTGTTATTCCACAGGGGGGTAATACGGGGCTGGTAGGTGGGACAGTCGCTAGCCAAGGCAGTATTATTATTAACTTGAAAAACCTTAATAAGATACGAGCCTGTTTCCCGAATAGCAATGTAATTGTTGCGGAAGCAGGCTGCACCTTACAACAGATAAAAGATTTTAGTGAAATGAATGAACGCTCATTTCCGTTGGGATTGAGTGTTGATAATCAGTGCCAGATTGGCGGCAATATTGCTAGTAATGCGGGTGGATTAAATACTATTATGTATGGTTCTGTACGAGAGATGATTTTAGGCATTGAAGCCGTTATGCCGGATGGGGCTTTAGTATCTATGCTGCATAAGGTTCGTAAAAATAATACAGGATTTGATGATAAGCAGTTATTTGTTGGCACAGAAGGTATTTACGGGATAATTACGGCGGCAAGTTTAAGGCTTTACTCGATGAATGAACACTCATTCACTTATTTAATAGGGTTAAATACTATTGAAGAAACTATCCATTTATTTAATTTTGTGAATCATTATTCACAAAATAACGTGTCGGCGTTTGAACTTATTGGAGCATTTGCACTAGAACTTGTCTTAAAACATAGAGATTTTAATGCCCCTTTAGATAAGCCATACCCATGGTATGTTTTAATACAAACATCACAGGAGATTTCTATACCCAACAGTGTTTCTAATAATGATTTATGGGAAATACGGGCAGCAATTCCATGGGTGCAACGAGAAGAAGGTGCAAGCATTAAGCATGATATATCAGTGCCGTTACATAACTTGGCAGCATTTTTTCATGAAGCTGACCGAGCGGTTACAAAACTAATTCCCGGCGCTCGTCTTACACCGTTTGGCCATATGGGAGATAGCAATATCCATTATAATGTAATGCAACCTGCTGAGATGGACAAAGCAGTGTTCTTGTCTTTTTACGAAGAATGTAATAATTGCGTGCATGATATTGTCTTAAAATATGATGGCAGCATTAGTGCAGAACACGGGATTGGTATTATTAAGCAGGAGGCCTTAAAAAAGATTCTCCCCCCTGCTATTCTAGAGTTTCGGCAATCTTTAAAGCAGTTGCTGGACCCAAACAATATTATGAACCCTGGCAAAGGTATTTAATGCTAACCATAAGTAAAATTGCTGATTTTTTATTGCAGCACGCCACGACACCGTTGGCGGTTTCTAATAGTATTATTGTTCTGCCCAGCCGAAGCGCTAAGAAAGCTTTGGAAGAACATTTGCGGCAATGCTTTGATGGCGCGGCGTTATTGCCAAAAATTTATACGGTTAATGAAACAGATGTGAACTTGTTGCCCTACCCTGTTTTGGAACATAAACCATTGCTATCATCTTTACAGCGAGAAGTTTTTATGGCGGCGCTACTGAAGCAATCCGGCATCGAAAACCATCAGAATGCTATGGCGGAAGGCCTGCTAAAACTGATTGATGAGTTTTATATTAGTGATATTGATTTTAACACCTTTGATGAAAACATTACCAAAGATATGGATGCACATTTATTAGTGCATTGGCAACAAACACAGCAGTTTTTGCAGCAGGTTTTTAAAGTTTGGCCAATATTAACAGCGGGTTCGCTAGAGCCGCAGCAGGCCTATAAACAATTCTATCAGCATTTGGGCAAACAAATTCAACAGCATGACTACCCGGTTATTGTTGCCGGTGTTTTGAATACTGCGCCCTTTTTTTTACAGTTTCTGGAGCAAGTAAATCAGGCACCACAGGGGATGATTTTAATGCCAGAGAAAATCGATGCGTACTTAAACAATCCTGGCACGGCACATCCTGATTACAAAATTAATCTTATTCAACAGAATATTCCCACGAAAACAACTAAGAGTTCTCTTGATTGGCTAGGGCTTATTTTTAATCCAGATGCGGCTAAAAAATCTGTTTCATCTTTTTCTATTACCATGGATACGGTGGATTCATTGCATCAGGAAGCCTTATTAATTGCTTTAAAAATGCGGCATGCTTTAGAAAAACCACAGCAAAAAATTGCATTGGTGACAGCAGACCGACACCTAGCACAATTGGTACAGCAACAATTATCGCACTGGAATCTTGCTGCTAATGATTCCGCCGGTATTGCCCTATATCATACCCCCGCCGGGCAGTTTTTAGATTTGATGATCGTAGCTTTACAGCAGGGTGGCGCGAAAAATATTTTAAAATTTTTGAAACATCCTTTTTTAGTGGGGGCTGAAAAACACTGTTTTTCCATTGAAAAAGCAGTGTTCCGCGGGCAGAAATTTACAGGTGGTTTTTATCAGTTGCTGGCTGTTTTACCGAAGAAATCATCAGAACAGCAAACTGTTTATGAATTTATAAAGCAGCTTATAGAAAATTTAGCCCCACTGCAAACAGCGCTGAAAAAGGGAAATATTGCTAATATTGCACAGACACATTGTGAAGTAGCCGCCACCTTGACAAACAATGAAATTTTTAAGGGGGAAAACGATAAGACCGTTTTACAACTGTTGCAACAATTTCAGCAGGTGGATGGCGAAAGCGATAATTACCCATTGCTGTTTCAAAATATTTTGAAGAAAAATAATATTACCCCCATACGCAATGCTCATAACCGGCTTTTTATTTGGGGAATGACGGAGTCTTTGTTGCTGGAGCCAGATGTGATTATTATGGGTGGGCTGAATGAAAAGGTTTTTCCTTCAAGTATTGCGACTGACCCCTGGCTTAATAGAATCATGCGCCAACAAATTGGCTTGCCGCCAGCAGAAGGAAATATTGGTGTGGCAGCACAGCTATTTTGCCATTTACTGCAGCTGCCAGAAGTGCATTTAACACGTTCCAGCCGCGTTGGGGGCACACCTAGCCTGCCATCGCCATTTTGGGAAAAGCTAGAGTGTTTTTTTAACGCTAATGATATTGAGATACAGCGCGACAAACTAACCGAAAGCTTGTTAACAATTTTTTATCAGCGAAACACTGTAGACATGGAAAATGACGCAGCGTTTAGTCCACCGATTACAGCGCGGCCAAACAAAATTTCGGTTACTGATATTAACCTGCTGAACAAAGATCCCTACGCTTTTTATGCTAAACGAATTTTAAAGTTGCAACCGCTGGATAATATTGACGATGCACTGTTGCATTTGGATAAAGGGAACACTTTACATAAAATTCTAGAAGATTTTTTGAAAGCGCAACTTCATGAACTATCGGACGATAGTTTTTTGATCTTAAAACGGGGCATTGATAGAGCGCTGGAAAATTTTAAACAATTTCCTATTCAACATTTATTTTGGCAGCAGCAATTTTATAATGTGGCGGAATGGTTTATTGATAAGGAAATAGCGCAGCGGGAACAAGGGCGAAAACCGGCCTTACTGGAACATGATGTGGAATGGCAGTTTCAGGATATTGCTATTCGCGGGAAAGTTGATCGCATTGACCGGGTACAGCCTAATGTTTGCAATATTGTTGATTATAAATCTGGCACTGCCCCTACGGGAAAGAGTATTACAGATGGTCGGGAGTTACAACTTTTGGTAGAAGCTTTAATGGCTAAGAATGGGGCTTTTGCTACTTTTAATGCAGTATCAAAAATTGAATATTGGCAGCTTTCAGGCAAGAATAGTAATAAAATTAGTGCTGTTACAATGAGTGAACAGCTTTTGGAACAGGTGGATAATTATTTACAGGAGCTTTTAAAATATTACCTGTTGTCAGAAAATAGCTATGAAGCCACCGGGGATTCTTATGGATACACTGGATTGATTCGCTAATTTCTCCTTTTAAACGGCCAATCTTTAAAGTTTGGGTCGCTGACAACTTTATTAAAAGATTGTTCAGCCAATTGGTTGCTTCGTTTTTGCCAGAAGTAGCTTAGGCCAAGGGTAGCAATATGAATATACCAGGGATAATCTATGCCACCTTCAAAATCTATTTCATCCCAGTTATAGGATTGATTAGATTCCAGAAAACGGCCACAGCGTTCCATTAAGGCTCGGCCATCTTCGGACGTTAGAAAATCATCTTCTTCCTGTAATTGTGATAACAGACGGCCAATGCCGGATAGTGAGACATCGATACTGGAGGCTGGCCATCCATGCAGCATTTCTTTTACAGTTATAATATACATTAAATGTTGTTGGATAAGCCATGCGGCCGCCAGTCTTTTTTCAGGGTCAACAGATTTATTCATCACCATTTAGTATACACAATTTTATTTAAAATTGCTAATCTAGGACAATAATACCGTTTTGCGGGGCAATTTGTTTTAGTCTGGATTTTAAAGAGTTTGCACTTGTGGGCTGGCTGGATTCTTCTGTAGCTTGTTGATTTTTCATAATACTATCAAATGCTTTTTCTGATAGTCGGATACGCTTAATGCGTTTGACTACTGGGGCGCTTAGGTTTTGCGTTGCGATAATATCATTATTAGCAGAAGCGGTTGCAGAACCTTTTGGCGCGGGAATATTTTCCGGGTTTACTTCCAGAAAAGCGGCAATATCTCGTGGGTCAGTTAAGCCTTGTGGGACAGCGGCCATTGCGGACAAATCATTTAAGGGTTGCTGTGTAACAGGGGGAAGGTTTTGTTTCTTTGCATCCTTGAAAATAATTTTTCCAGCGGGAATATCATCAATTAGGTTATTGATGTGCGGGTACTGTTTTTTTAATTCAGTTAACCGTTTGTCGGCTATAACTTCCTCTGGCTTTGGAGAAACTGGCATTGTTTTTGGGGCGATTTTTGTTTCTTTTACAATGGGTTCTTCTGGCTTTTCGGCATAACCATAAGACTTCTTTGTTGCCTGCATTAAAAGTGCAGCATCAGCATATTGCGGTAAGCCAATAATATAGTAAATTTCACCAACTTGGATAGGAAGTTCAACAACGATGTTTTGTTCCATCAGTTTTGGGGTGCGTTTAACGTCATCATTTTTTCGATTTTCGTCTATTTCGGTTAAAACGGCTGTTTTGATGAGTAGGTTAAGAATACCATTACGCGGGGTTATTTCAGTGGAAATACCCGTATGATATTGCTGATTTTTAGCATGCAGGGTGTTTTGATTGCGCGTTAAGGACTCTACATAATTGTGGCTGATTTTAAAGTCAGCGATACCGCTATCGGTGTTACCCGATAGGATAATATCCTGGCCTTTTGCTGCGTTAATGGCCATAAAATCTGGTGCGCGTTCCAGGGTATAAACTTTCAATTTTTCGCCTAAAGGCACAAGATCAACAAGCGGGGTTACAGATGGCTGCGGTAAGGCTACGGCACTTACTAGTTGAATATGCCATTTTGTTGCATAGGTATCTTGTCTTTTTTCTTCCAGAAACGTGTTGATAGTACCTTGTTGAGAAGGGGTGGCACGATATTCTAGATAGCCGTCTTTAATAAGACTTTTTTTTCGCGTGAGGGTGTCAATATAGGTTCTTATTTCGTTATTTAAGCCTTTTAAATCAGGTTTGTTAGACAAAGGTAACGTGTAAGTATCTTTGCTTAATTCTTTTGGGCGATACGTATTATAAGGTAGTAACTCTATTGGCTTTTTAACTGTTTGTGCTTCGCGTTCCATGGCATTATCTGCTGACTCTAGATTTGCTGCATCCATGAATCTGTTGTCGGGCAGGAATGCATCCTGACAGCCTGTTAACAAGATGGCAGAGAAAACGAATAATTTGCGGTAAAAAGTTTTATCCATACTTTAGGCTTAAACAGTTATGGTTAAAATTTCCTTAAATTGTTGTGGAGATAGCGATTCTGCACGCGCAGCCGGGTCTATTCCCAAACTTAGTAACTGTTCTGATGTTACCACATTTTTTAAAGAAGATCTCAACATTTTTCGGCGTTGGCCAAAGGCCGCTGCCGTTAGCTTTTCCAGTTTTTTTATATTAAAATCATATTTTTTAGGGCTGAAGGAAACGACAGCTGACCATACTTTTGGTGGCGGCGTAAACGCCTGGGGGCTGATGGGGAAAAGAATTTTACAATGACAGCATAATTGCGCCAATACGGATAACCGGCCATATTGTTTTGTGTTCGGAGCCGCAACAATACGTTCCGCCACTTCCTTTTGAAACATTAAGACCATGCCTTTTATATTGTTAAAAGATAACAGATGCACCAACAGTGGTGATGAAATATTATAAGGCAAGTTAGCGACAATTTTTATATCGCCCAGTGTTTGAAAATTAAATTTCAGCGCATCTGTTAAATAGACTTTCGCGTTTAAAGGCTCGATTGCTTCTAAAAAACGGCTATCCTTTTCTACTACAGAAACCTGTTGAGCAACGCTACACAGTGCGCGGGTTAAGCCGCCGGGGCCACAGCCAATTTCAACGACATGGTCGGTTGGTTCTATGTTGGCTTCCCGCACAATGCGGTGCAGTAGATTCATATCTAGTAGAAAATGCTGCCCGAGGGATTTATCGGCAGAAAGCTGGTATTGCCGGATAACATCTTTTAACGGCGGAAGGTTATCAATCATTCTATACAGTTATAGACGGGTATTATTTAAACTACCATACAGTGGCAACATGGTGCCTAAAATAATCCACATAAGCATCAGCGCCGCAAATAATAGAGAAGCAGGTTTAATAATTGTAACCAGACGTTCCAGATTGCGGTTTACCATGGCCTCATAGTATTCATTAATTTCACTGAAAGCGCTATCTAGATTACCACTGACTTCACCTGCTTCCAGAAGTCTTAAAGCCAGGTCATCTAACAAATCGTATTGTCTGGTTGACTGAATCAGCGAGTTGCCTTCCATTAACTGTGCCTGTGCTGATAAAAGGCGACTTTTAAACAATTTGTTGACTGTCACCATCGCGCAAAGGCCTATGCAGTCTTGTATACGTTTGTTGTATTGTAGCGTCATTTGCATCAGACGGCTAAAATTCCACTGGTCTAGCTGTAGCCGTATCTGGCCAATTAGGGGAATTTTATAAAGCCAGGCATCCCTTTTTCGGGCAATGTGTGTAGAAAGCTTTGCGCCTATTGCAAAGGCAATAACCAGAATAAACAGTAGTGGAATTAAATAAGGAACAAAAACTTTTGCAAAGTTGGATGTGGCTATTAAAGAGGTGGTTAGCATAGATAGTTCCATATCCATGTCTTCAAAAAAGCTGGTTAATTGGGGAACCATAAAGGTCATCATTAAACCGACTAACATTAAAACAGCAATGAATAGTACACTGGGGTATAGTAATGATTTTCTGACGCGCTGTTTTAAATCCTGTTTCCATTTTAGATAGGTTGCGATATCCTGAAAGGTTTGCTGGATATTTCCACCGGCTATTCCGGCTTGCAGCCGTGCTAATACAACGGGGTTAAAAATGTGTGGAAAACGTCCAAAAGCTTGATCCAGGCTAACCCCTTCGGAAAGGTCTTTTACCATATGATCGAGCATGTTTTTTAAAACTTTGTTGCCAGAAGATTTTCGAACCTGTTTTAAACTTTCTAACAGATGTATGGAGGTGCGTTCTAATAATGCCAGTTGTACAAACAACTGGATTAAAGCTTCGCTGGAGAGGGAACGCTTTAAAACCATGTTAAGATACTATAACACGGAAGGGTTAATAACCTTCTTAAAGCTTATACCAAAACACTAGCTTCATTTAGGGAAATAACCAGTTTATCTGAAACTGCTGTAATTTTTAACTTAAAACTTTTACGCCAGGTAATTCTTTACCTTCCATCCACTCTAGAAAGGCGCCGCCAGCGGTGGAGATGTATGTTAACTCATCTCCTACCCTGGCCATTTCCAAGGCGGCTACAGTATCGCCACCACCGGCAATACTTACTAGGCCATGATGAATGGTTCTTTCTGCGATATGGGCAGCTAAGCCCATAGTTCCCTCAGAAAATGGCTTGATTTCGAAGGCACCGGCAGGCCCGTTCCACACAACAGTTTTTGATTCGCTGATAGCTTGATTCCATGCAGCCAAAGTTGCATCACCAATATCAACAATCATACCATCAGCCGGCATAATCTCTAGTGGGCAATTAACAACTTCCGCATCTTCACTAAATTGATCAGCCACCACAACATCTGTTGGCAGCAGAATCTCACAACCTGTTTTTTTTGCTTCTTGTAAAATAGCTCTGGCAGTTTCGGCTAAGTCTTTTTCACATAGCGATGTGCCAATATTAAAGCCTTGCGCGAATAGAAAGGTGTTGGCCATACCACCACCGATAGCCAGCTTATCAACTTTTGATACCAGATTTTTTAATAGATCTATTTTAGTAGAAACTTTTGCGCCACCTACGATGGCCATTACCGGTTTTTCCGGGTTTCCTAAAGCTTTTTCCAGCGCTTCCAGTTCCTCTTGCATTAATAAACCGGCATAGGTGGGGAGGTGTTCTGCTATACCAACCGTGGAAGCATGGGCTCGGTGGGCAGCGGAGAAAGCCTCACTCACAAAAATATCGCCCTTTTTAGCCAATTCTTTTATAAAATCTGGATCATTTTTTTCTTCGCCCGCATGAAAACGGATGTTTTCCAGCAAGCTGATTTCACCATCTGCAATGTCTTCCTTATTAAATAGGACATTATAACCGTTCAATAGATTGTCTAATGTTTTTGAGACAGGTTCCAGCGTAAATTCAGGGTTTTCTTCACCTTTCGGGCGGCCTAAATGCGCCAGTAATAATACTTTGGCACCGGCATCAGCCAGTTTTTTAATGGTGGGAAGAACCCGGCGAATGCGGGTGGTGTCACCAACTTTTCCATTTTTAATAGGCACGTTGAAATCGACACGCACTAGCACGCGTTTACCTTTAACGTTTTGTTGCAGCAGGTTATCCAAAGTTTGCATGGCTGCAATTTATAAAGTTTTTATTATATTACAACAAAGAAAAACCCCGCTGAAATAATAATCAGCGGGATTTTTCCGAGAGATTTAAAATAAACTAAAAAATACCTTAATGATAAGTCGGCATACCATTTTTCTTGGGAGGCTCATAAACCATAGATTTTACAGTTTGGCCTTCCGGGGCGGCGTAATCAAACATTTCTTTTACAGACATTAGGTGTTCTTCTGCTGATTTTTCAATACCCATATCTTTTTTCAACAGAATGTCTAATAAACTTTCATCTGTATTTGCATTTTCATTATCTTTAGTTTCAATACGAAAATTGGGAATTACATAAGCCATAATTTTTTCTTCTTTCTAATTCTTACTAGTAGCTGCCTAGGGCTGTTTTACTGCTGCGGCCAGCGTTACTGATAGCCACTTTCATGGTGCTGTTACATAGACTAACCAATTGCTCTTCGCGTAGGTTTCTTAGGCGGGCAGCTTGGCGTTGGCGGGCAGCCTGGTATTCTGTTGGAACAGGTACAAACACTTCTGGTTTGTAGATTTTACCGGCTGAATCAGCTTCGTAGCCACGTACACGTAATTCTACTAAAACTTCTACCAATGCGTCTTGGTAAGGCTGCGTAGCATCCTGGCTGTATTGGCCATTTTTCATGCTGTTAATTTTTTTAAATGTTGCCTGAAAGTGTTTTTTCACTTCGCTGGTTGTGCTGCATACAAGGTGAAAACGTGCTTCTTCGATAGTCTGGTTATTCAGGCTAAGGGCAAATCGTTCGGTGTCGTTTACAAAAATCATCTCTATTAGTACCTTGTTGGCGTTAATTGTTTCTTAACTATTATAATAACAGTTAGATATGTTTTGTAAATAGAAAAAGTGACCAAAGTCACATATTCTAAAGATTTTTTTATTAATTTAGTATTTTCAGTAGTTTATTAATCTTATATTTATGCATTTAGTCACAATAATTATATTTTATTTATATGTTTAGGGCAGATTTTTGTAGCTCTATAAGTTCCTGACAACCTTTTTTAGCTAGGGCAAACAGCTGGTCAAACTCCTGTTGGTCGATAGGATTTTGCTCAGAAGAAACTTGTATCTCTACTAACTTGCCTGTTTCTGTGATGATAAAGTTGCTGTCAGCTTGGGCGTCGGAGTCTTCGATGTATTCGATATCAAGCAGTGGCGTGTTTTGCACAAGGCCACAGGAGATGGCGGCAACAGGCTCTAAAATGGGCAAGCTGCTGTAAACACCGTTATTTACCATTTTTTGCAAGGCTTGGTGAAGGGCAACGTAGGCACCGGTAATAGAGGCCGTTCTGGTGCCACCATCCGCGCGCAACACATCGCAATCTATTTTTATTTGGCGTTCACCTAGTGATTCAGTGATTACAACGGCTCTTAACGCTCTGCCTATTAAGCGCTAAATTTCCACAGTACGGCCACTTTGTTTACCCTTTGAGGCTTCACGGTCAATTCTTTGGGGGGAACAGCGTGGTAGCATGCCGTATTCGGCTGTTACCCAACCTTTACCTGTATTCCGCATAAAGGGGGGCACTTTATCTTCTATGGTAGCGGTGCAAAGCACGTGGGTGTCGCCCATCTCTACCAGGCAGGAACCTTCGGCAAATTTGGCGTAGCCGGGGGTTAATTTAAGGGGGCGTAAAGCGTCATGGGCTCGGCCATGGTTGCGAATATAGGTCATTAGGCTTTATAGTTATAATCCAGGCCAATATCAACCGGCTGTGCATTGCGGGTTATTTTACTGGTGGAGATATAGTCTACACCAGTTTCTGCAACAGCCTTTACAGTGGATAAATCAATATTGCCGGACGCTTCCAGTTTTACGCGGGGTGCTTTTTTACCAACTGCTTTGGATAAAATTTCCAGTGGCATATTATCTAGCAGAATGTGTTGGATACCTAAATCATTAGCCATTTTAAACTGGTACAGTTCATCACATTCTACAATGACCCATTTCCCTGCTCTTTGATACTGGAGTGCTTTTTCCATTAAATCTTCAAAGCTTGTATTGCAGATGGCAGCGTGGTTATCTTTTATCATGATTGCGTCATAGAGGCCAAGGCGATGATTTATTCCCCCGCCACAGGTTACGGCATATTTTTCAGCCAAGCGTAAGCCAGGGGTGGTTTTTCTGGTATCCAGTATTCTGGTATTAGTATGACTGATAGCTTGTTGATATTGATGGGTTATGGTGGCGATAGCAGAAAGATGTTGTAAAAAATTTAGGGCGGTGCGTTCGGCGGTTAATATGGCCTGGCTGTTGCCGGTGACTGTTGCCAGGATTTGCCCGGCTTCTACCTTTGTACTATCGCAAAACGGCGTTTTAAACTTTATGGTCGCGTCGCATAAGGTAAAGGCCGTTCTAGCAAATTGCATACCTGAAATAATGCATGTGTCGCGACTTACTATTGAAAGCTGGGTGACAGCATCTGGAGGAATAAAAGCTTGTACAGTTAAGTCATGTTTATGAAAATTTTCACCGGCACAGGTGTCTTCCTTTAGAGCAGTTTTGACATAATTTTCAATTTGTTTTGTAGAAAGCATTAGTGTTGAAAGTGACGTTATTATTGTACGAACTGGTTTATAGCTTTAATAGGTATCTATGCAAAACCTTTTGATTGGCGGTAGTAACAATGGCCAGGAGTGCCTTAATTTAAAATACGCTAACAGACATGGCTTGATAAGTGGTGCCACGGGGACGGGGAAAACTGTTACCTTACAAGTGCTGGCAGAGGGGTTTTCAGCAGCCGGGGTGCCTGTATTTTTAGCGGATGTGAAGGGTGATTTGGCTGGAATTAGCCAACCGGGTAAACCACACCCTAAAGTGGATGAGCGTGTTGCAAAAATTGGGATTCAAGATTTTTCGTTTTCGGATAACCCCGTGCAATTTTGGGATGTGTTCGGGAAGTTAGGGCAACCTGTTCGGGCAACTGTTTCAGAGATGGGGCCAATTTTATTAGCACAATTACTGGAACTGAATGAAACACAGGAAGGTGTTTTAACCATTGCCTTTCAATATGCAGATGATAACGGGTTGTTGCTTTTAGATTTTGAAGATTTAGAAGCCTTGATGAAATATGTGGCTGAAAATGCCAAGGAAATGAGAGCAGAGTATGGGAATGTTAGTGTATCTTCGGTGGGCGCTATTCAACGGTCTTTGTTACAGCTAAAGCGCCAGGGGGCAGAGCAACTGTTTGGTGAGCCTGCTTTGCAAATATTGGATTTATTGCACGTAGACCATAATGGCAAAGGGGTGATTAATATTTTAGCAGCGGAAAAATTGATTCATACGCCAAAAGTTTATGCAATGTTTTTATTATGGCTGTTATCAGAGCTGTTCGAGCATCTACCCGAAGTGGGGGATGCTGAAAAGCCAGAGCTGGTATTCTTTTTTGATGAAGCACATTTGTTATTTGATCATGCGCCGAATGCATTGTTGGGTAAAATTGAACAAGTGGTGCGTTTGATTCGTTCAAAAGGTGTAGGGGTTTACTTTGTAACGCAAAACCCAATGGATGTGCCGAATGATGTTTTGGGGCAATTGGGGAATCGTATTCAGCATGCTTTACGTGCCTTTACGCCGCGTGACCAGAAAGCCGTGAAAGTAGCAGCAGAGACTTTTCGCCAGAACCCTGAGCTGGATACAGAGGAAATTATCAGTAATTTAGGTGTGGGAGAGGCGCTTGTTTCAACCTTGCAAGATAAAGGGGTACCAGGAATTGTGCAACGCACCCTGATCTGCCCGCCTGTTTCGCGTATTGGCGGAATTACGGCGGAGGAGCGGCAGAGCATTTCTACACAAAGTATCTTAGCCGCGAAATACGACCATGAAATAGATCGTCATTCGGCCAGTGAAATGCTGGAACATCGTATGGAACAACAAGCCAAAGACCTTGCAGAAAACGAGCGAGAGGACTCAGCGGAAAGACGGTATAAGAATGATCGTCAGGCACGAGAGTATTCGATGCGCGGGCAGCGACAGGGGGTAAGACGCACCAATACTATGGAAAAAATGGCGAACCAGTTTATGCGAACAATTGGACAGCAGCTGGTTAGAAGCTTGATGGGGAATTTGAAAAAGCGGTAATTAGCGGAACTTTCATAGCTTTCTTATAGCATTTTGACATCAGTGCGGCCTAGGGTTGGGTATGCCTGAGAAAAAAGCAGTTCTTTATCGTATGGTTAATGACCAGCACCTTTGCCCGTATGGCATTAAATCCAGGGATTTACTGGAGAGGAAAGGCTATAAAATTGATGACAATTATTTAAAAAATCGTGAACAAACGGATGCCTTTAAAAAGGAACATGATGTTAAGACAACGCCTCAAACATTTATAAATGGCACGCGTATTGGTGGCTATGGTGATTTGCGGGCTTATTTTAATAAGCCGCCCATGCAAAAAGAGGGAAAAAGTTACCAACCCGTTATTACCGTTTTTGCTGTTACTTTTTTAATGGCTGTTACCACCAGTATGATAACCGTTAGCGGGCTTAACTTTACCAGGGTTATAGAACTATTTATTGCATTTAGTATGTGCGTGCTTGGCATTTTGAAGCTGCGCGATTTGTTTAGTTTTACGAATATGTTTATTACCTATGATTTACTGGGGCGGCGTATTGTGCGGTATGCCTATGCTTACCCCTTTATAGAAACAGGCGCGGGTATATTGATGATTGCCGGTTTGTTGACGTGGCTATCAGCGCCCGCTGCCTTGTTTATCGGCACAGTTGGCGCGATCTCAGTTTTTAAAGCTGTTTATGTGGATAAACGAGATTTAAAATGTGCTTGCGTTGGGGGGAACAGCAATGTGCCATTGGGATTTGTTTCCTTGACAGAAAACCTGATGATGATGGGAATGGCGGTTTGGATGCTGGTGAAATATGTTTTTTAGATTTATTTTGGGATAGGCCTTTACGGGGTTTAGAAAATATGAGACTCTTTAATTATAAGATTCAATAAGTGTTTGAGAGAGCTACTCTTGGAATGCTGGTGCCGCCCTTTGGGGCGGTTTTTCTTTATCGGGACATTATTTATGAAAATTATTAAAGGTTACGCCAGCGTTTTTAACGTGGCGGATGCGCATGGGGATAAGGTAATGCCGGGGGCGTTTGCCAAAAGTTTGCGCCAATATAAGATACAAAAGCGCTGGCCGTCGTTCTTGTGGCAGCATTTACCGGATAAACCTATTGGGCGGATTATTGCGTTGCAGGAAACCGGACATGGTTTGCTGATGCAGGCGCAACTGACAGATGCGACACAAACAGCTTTAGAGGCTCAGAATTTGTTATCAGACGGCTTACTGGATGGGCTTTCCATCGGGTTTAAAGTTAAGGCAGCAATACGCGGCAAGGCTTACCGTTTGATCACAGAAGCGGAATTATGGGAAATATCGATAGTAACATTTCCGGCCAATAGCCGGGCATTACTTAATTTGTAACCTTTCCCTTTTCGCAAAAACATAAACAACATCAGGAAAAATTATGACAATTTTGGAAACAAAAGATGCAATGGAAGACCTTCAACAGGTTTTTTCCGAATTTAAAAGCGCCAATGACGAGCGTTTGGAACAAATTGAAAAGCGCAGTACGGCTGATCCGCTTTCTACTGTAAAAGTAGAAAAACTTAACAATGAGCTGGATCGTTTGCAGAGCCGGTTTGATGGGTTACAGGCCTCTTTAAAACGTAGCCCTGTTGAGCTGGAGACAGCTACGCAAGAAATAAGCGAAGAGAAATCAGCGTTTAATGGCTTTATTCGTAAGGGTGATGAGGGTTTCACACAGAAATCCTTGAACGCGACTGTAGATGCCGAAGGTGGTTATATGGTGCCGCAGTATCTTTCGGAAGAGATTGTGCGCTATACGAAGGCATTAACACCCGTGCGGGAACTGGCAAATGTTATTACTATTGGAACGGAAGCGATTGATATTTTGGTGGATGCTGATGAGGCAGCTAGTGCCTGGGTGGCTGAGACAGATGCGCGCGCAGAGTCGAGCGGCGCCAAATGTTAATAGAGTGAATATTCCGGTGCATGAATTATATGCAGAGCCACGTATTACACAACGTTTGCTGGATGATGCGCAATTTGATGTGGACAACTGGCTGGCGCAAAAGATTGCGGATCGGATGGCCAGAGCGGAAAATGATGCCTTTATTAACGGTGATGGCGTGGGTAAGCCTAAGGGCTTTTTGAGCTATGCAGACGGGACAACTTTTGGCAGCCTTGAACAAATTGAAACCGGTGCCACTGGCAATTGGGATGCCAGTAACCCGGCGGATACCTTGATTGAAACCATGCTTTCTTTACCCGCTAGCTATGCGGATGGTGCGGTTTGGCTGATGAATCGGAATACATTAGCAGATATTCGACAGTTTAAAGGCAATGACGGGCAATATTTATGGCAGCCTGCTGGCGTGAATACGTATTCAAGTTTGTTGGGTTACGAAGTAAAACTTTCTGAAGATATGCCAACTAAGGCTAGTGATAGTTTATCTGTTGCGTTTGGAAACTTTAAGGCAGGATACACAATTGTTGAACGGCATGATGTGCGCATTTTGCGTGACCCATTTACCGCCAAACCTTATGTGAAGTTTTATGCAACGAAACGTGTGGGTGGAGATGTTGTTAATTTTGAAGCGATTAAGCTGATCAGCTTTTCAGCTTAGTGGGTTTTAGGGGCATATAGCAGGTATATGCCCCTGCCCCAATTTTGGAGAATTTATGTTAAAATTGAAAACCCCTGCTTTGGTGGAACCGGTTAGCTATGAGGAAGCGAAAGCTTATTTGAAGCTAGAGGAGGATTACGAAGAAGCACTGATTAATCGGTTAATTTTGGCTGCACGTAGTGCTATTGAGGCTCATATTGGGCAAAGTTTATCTTTGCAAGTTTATACTTTGTCTGTGGACAGTTGGGAAACTATTGAAGGTGAATTGACCGCCTTTCGACAAGGATCCTATGCACAGATTATTCGGCATCCGGCTTATCCGCTAACAGGTCTAAAGCTTAAAAAGCCTCCGGTTATTAGTATTGAGGAACTGCGGGTTGATAACATTGTTATTGAACCAGTTGTTTATAAACTGGTTAATAACTGTTTGGTTGCCGCGCCAGGACAGCGTTTGCCAGAAGGAGAACTAATTGCAGTAGATTATAAGGTAGGGTACGAGATTGTGCCGGCTGATTTGGCGCATGCTATTTTATTGTTGGTAACAGAATGGTATGCGGATCGAACACCTGAGGGGGTTTTACCCATTGTTGTACAGCAATTGTGTGAACGGTATAAAGTTGTTAAATTATGACCTGGTCAGAATTTCTAAGGCTTTTTCCTTAGAGCTTACCCCAAAACCCACGCACAAGTTGAATTTCGTCTTTTTCGCTGCAAATTTCTTTGAAAAAGATACGAAATAGCCAGCTATTCCGCCCTTTCCCAAAGAAATTTTCGCAGAAAAATACTTCTTTCAACTTATACGTGGGTTTCCGGGTAAGCTCTTACATCTTGCATGATTTGCTGATCTATATTTTTATCTCCATGTAAAACGGAAACATCGCCGGTGGCTTCAAAAACGACCGCTTTGACTTCGGAAAGTTGCAAGACGTTGGCTTCTCGTAATTTAGACATTAGGTCATTTTCGGTGACTCTTACTTTTTTCAAATTATTATAAAGTATTTGGTCGCCGTCCATAAGCAATACAGGCTGGTTTTCCAAATAAGGTTTTTGACGATGTAACCGAAAAACAGAATATAGAGTTTGCAAGCCTAGTAGCGTGCCTATCGCCAAAATACCTTGTAGGATGGAGGGTTCTTTTTGAAGAATTGTGGCACCGAGTAAACTACCGACAGCGATTGTTACGGCAAAACCATGCGCTGACATTTTAGCGAAACTTCTTAAACCGTTCAGGCGAATGATGACCATAAGCGTAAAATAAACGAAGAAACTGCTGGCTATAATGCCAACGGCTTGTTCGGCAGTAATAGAGAACCAGGATGTCATTCGTTTTTTTGCAATTGTTTGTATAAATTCTCTATACCGTAACTAATTATTAACCATAGATTTGCCATAGTGAGATTATCAATAATCAGAAAAAGAACAAAACTATGCGTTTATATGATCAAGATAATAATGTAGCTGAGCAATCATTTGACGAGGCTGTAGACCACAATTTGGTAGCAATGGAAGAAATGTCTGTTGTTGGAATTAGTGCGAAAGCGTTTGAACTGGGTGAAAAGCTGGCGCGTTTTCGCAATGAGTTTGAAATACCGGGTACTGAAAGCATGGCGGAATTGAAAGCTTTGTATCAAGTGTTGCTAGAACGTTTTCATCAGACTTATTTTTCCGGACATTCTCGGCAAAATTTAGAAGCGCTACAGATGTCTGTTACCGATAAAGATACTTTAGATACGAAAAAGCGTAGTAGCAGCCAAACACCACCGGATGTTCGGGTGATGATTGATATTTACAATGCAATCTGGAATATTCATTATCAGGAATTTTTACAAGATCCTATTCATACCATGGCGAACTGGGATTTGGATGACCCTTATCAGACGCGGGCTATTCGGGCTGTTTTACATGATATTCCCTATAAAGATAGTTTAATGGTGGCGTGTATGATGGTTTATGCGGTGCAAGACACACCCAAAGACCATATTGATTACGTAACAGTGGCGGCCAAGCAGGAATTGGTGAATGGTATTATTTGCCACCGGGAGGAAACACCGGCTGTAGTGGCGCATCGTTTGAGACGTGGCAATATGGTTGAACGCGGTTTAGTCTTGAAAACATTAATAATGGGACTAAGTAGTGAGAGTGAACAACCGGGCAAATTGAATAATGATAACACTGTTGTTCCCATGGCAAAAAATTCTTAAGACTGTCTTATGGGTATTATAGACCGATTTTTTAAAAAGAAAGCTGTGGATGCGCCGCAAGGCGAGCATTTTAACAAGCAACTGAATGAGGCGCTGGTGCGCTATCGCAAGGCTTCATCTGGCTCTATGGAAGTGGAAGCTGTTCGTATTGAGCAGCGACTGCGGGATGTAGAAGCAGTGGAAAGCCAGGATATAGCTGATTTAGTGGCATTGACACAGGTTCTTGTTACCCGGTTTGAAAAAGACCGGTTAAAACAATGGCTGAGTTCGGTTAGTATTGAGGATATTTGGCCTGAAATTGAAAAGCAATTGATGGTTGACGAGCGAGAGCGCAAAGCCTTACCTGTCAGCAGCTGGTTTGCTGATATGAAACAATCAGCCCGCGAAGTGCATAATGCCGAAATTGAAGAAGATGCCTACGGCTGGCTGGTAGAATGGCAACCGAGTGAGCCTAGCCTGCATAATATTAAGCTGGAAGCATTAAGAACAACGAATGCGGGTATTTTGGCTGATATGCTGGCCACTTTAGCCAGCAGAGAAATTGAATTGGTGGAAACACCGCCGGAAAATGTGCCTAAAGATGTGGATCATGTGTTTCATGATCAGACAGAATTATGGCAATGTATTACAGAAACGCGCGTGATGCGGCATGCCATTGAAGAAGCTTTGGTTGAAGCGCATGATATACCCACCGACTATAAAGAGGCTTTGAAAGAGCAGCGGCCTGAAGTGCAGCTGGCTTTTTTAGTGGATCATCAGGATTATTTTGACGAGTTAAAAGCATCGGCCTGATGCAGAAAAAAGCTTTCGGGTGGTTTACAAAACCTTATAATAAATATGGCGAATTGGCCAATACTGTAGACGCTTTAAAAGCGTTTGCCATTATTACCATGACACTGGATCATTTGGCCTATTTTGGTTTATCGCCTACCTGGCTATACGAAGAACTTCGGTTGATTGGGCGGTTTTCGTTTCCTGTTTGGATGTTTTTGGTGGGATATTCCCGTAGCACACGTATCAGTTTGCCCATTATTATATTTGGCTGTTTGTTACAGGGGTTGGAATATAGCCTGATTGGGAAATGGGATAAGCCTAATATACTGATTAGCATTATAGTGGCCCGATTAGCTTTGAAATATTTTCCAGATAAATGGTGGCATAATATGCCATTTATTGGGGGATCTATAGTTGTTGGCGTATTACTTTATAACCTAACAAAAAGTTTGTTTGATTATGGAACTTTGACAATTGTCTTTTGTATGTTGGGAAGATTACAGCGTGAAAATAAGCGTTATTACATTAAGGCGGCAGTGATGCTGTTGCCAAGCTATATTTATTTGATGCACATTGGCTTTTCATTTTCTCCGCTTTATACGTCAATTTTAACGGTTGGTATGGTTGTTTTATTGTGGGTATTGTATCGCTTTAGGCAGCAAACTATTAGCGTATCCTACCCTTCTAGAGTACATGCGGTCTTGAAAATATGTGGTCGCTATACGTTGCATTATTATGTGATGCATATGGCTTTGCTGATGCTGCTTGCTATAGTGATTCCAAAATAAAACCGTGAGGGGCTGCGAGCGGCGCAAAATTTCGCTTATGTATGAAGAATACACTGCGCCCAATTTTACGTGCGCTCGCTTCCGCACGGATTTATTTTGGAATCACTATAAATAACCATAGCTGAATTTTTAAGCCCCTGCATACGGTGCCAGTACACTGTATTAATATAAAAAATTAAGAGAAATCCTTTATGAAAAAATCTTTAAAAACCGCTTTGGGTGGGCTGGATCAGCGCGTTTTGTTGCAAACTCCTATCTATGAAACAGATGGCAGTGGCGGGCAAGTTATTACCTGGCAAAACGTGTGTTTTTTATGGGTGGGTATTAAACCCATTAATGAACGCCTTGAATTGCGGGGGGCAGGACAAGCAACGCGTAACCGTTTTGAGGTGTGCTTTCACAACCGACAAGATATTCAGGTTGGGCAGCAGTTACTTTGGGGTGATAAAACATTAGTTATTCAAACAATTGCGCAAGCTGGACGACGGGATCTCTTGATAACGATAACTTGTCAGGAATTGGTGGCATAAATGAATGTACAACAGATTATTTTTCAGCAATTACAGCAGCAAAATGTGCCTGTTTATGATATTGCCTATAAAAATGCTGCACTGCCGCATATTTTGATCGGTAAGGCACAGACAAGGAATCTGGACAACTTAGAGAATAGCCGGAGAGAGGCGCGTATTTATATTGAACTATGGTCAGATGCGCCGGGGATGCAGGAAGTAAAGACACTAGAACGATCTGTATTGGCATTGCTGGATACAGCACAGTTAACAGCAATCGATAGCCGAGTTGAACATTTTGAAATAGTGAGAACAACGCATGAAACCAGACGCCAGATGCTAAAATTATTTGCAGTGGCGGAGTTGGAATTTCGCGCAATTTATAAAGTGGAAGAATCAGTATGAACAGTTTTCATGATGTGCGGTTTCCGGAGGATATTTCTTATGGCAGCCGAGGGGGACCGGTTTATTCTACCGGTATTGTGACGGCCTTGTCCGGGCAAGAGCAGCGGAATATTAATTGGCAGGAAGCCCGTGTTCAATATAATGTGGCCTATGGGGTGCGCAGTGAAAAGCAACTGAAGACGCTGTTGACATTTTTTCGGGCGCGTAAGGGGCGTGCCTATGCCTTTCGTTTTAAGGACTGGAATGATTATAAGCTTGAGGAACAGATTATTGGCCAGGGAGATGGTGTAACAACTGTTTTTAGTTTGGTGAAAACATATAATTCGGGGGATTATTTTCATGAACGACAAATTTTTATGCCCATGGAAGATACGTTACAGGTTTATTTGCAGGGAACGGACTTATTAGCAGGTTGGTCTTTTAATAATGGTGCAATTGTTTTTGATGTGCCACCAGCGGTTGATGTGGCCATTAGTGTTTCCGGGGAATTTGATGTGCCGATGCGTTTTGATACGGATGCTTTGGCTGTTTCTTTGGATACTTATGGTATTGGTTCCGTTGAAAATGTTTCGTTAACTGAGGTGCGTTTGTAATGCGGGCACTAGGGACTTATTGGCAGCAGGCGACTGCTGCATCTGTAACGCATTTTGCTTATTGTTGTAAGATTATGCGGCGTGACGGCGTTGTGATTGGTTTTACGGGATACGATCAGCCACTGGTTATTGATGAGGTGTCGTATGAACCAGGGAATGGTTTTCAATATACGGCCCTGGAACAGCGGGTGGATTTAAAACCGGATAGTTTAGATATTCAGGCTATTGTTGATGATGAGCGAATTACCAAGGACGACTTAATGAACGGGGTTTATGATGCGGCGGTGGTAGAAATTTTTTTGGTTGATTACACAGCCATTGAGCAAGGCAAAATTGTATTAGCGACAGGGCTTATTCGTAGTATTAAGCTGGAAGAAGATTTATTTGTAGCAGAAATTGACGGCTTGAATAGCCAGTTGTATCAGGCGCATCTAGACCTTTACACACCTACTTGTCGGGTGCGGCAGTTGGGGGATGCGCGATGCAAAGTTAATACCAAACCTTATGAAACGCTTTATAGTGTTGAGATGCTTGATAATGCTTATACTTTTCAAGTGGGTGATTCTTTACAAGATGATCAGTATTATCAATATGGGGTGATTAGCTGGAAAAGTGGGGAAAATGCAGGCACGCAAAGTGTTGTTAAAAACTTTGTTGATAATACCTTTGAATTAGTGGAACCACCTGTTTACTTCATTTAGCCTGGCGATACGTTTTTGGCGGTGCGTGGGTGTGATCGACGATTTTCTACTTGTCGAGATATTTTTGATAATGTAAAAAATTTTCGGGGTGAGCCACCGCATTTGTTGCCGGGTATTGATAAAATTCGAAATCCTTTAGGTTCTTAAATGAGCAATGAACAATATGCTATTGAGGCGCGGCAATGGATTAGAGCGCCCTTTCATCCACAGGCGCAGTCAGTGTATGGGTGTGATTGTTTTGGACTGATTTTAGGCGTTTATGAAATGGTTGAGCAAGTTAGTATTGAATTGCCATCTTATAGAATATCGAAGAAGTTTATGGAGCATAATGGCATTGTTTCTAGACACCTTGGAGAATATTGCACTGCAGCGTTATCAACTGGAATCAGGAAATATTGTTTTATTTCAGGTAAATGAAACACTTATGCACTGCGGCATTATTGGGAATTCAGCAACCTTTATTCATGCACAGGAAAAAACAGGTGTGGTGGAAACACGGTTAACGGAAAAATGGCAGTCGCGGTTAGGTCGTATTTACCAATTTAAGGAATTAATTATGGTGGCATTAGCATTATCAGGGCTGGGGACGGCTGTGGGCGCGAGTTTGGGGTTTGGAACTCTTGGTAGTACTATTTTGGCAACGTCTGGCGCGTTGGCGGGAACTTATATTGAGAATAGTTTGCTGGGGGTGGGCAATGAAGGCAGCAACGCGCAGACGGAGCCTTTTGTAAATGATGATTTGCTGGTTTCCGGTTACGGCAAGGCAATTCCGTTGGTTTATGGCACGGCGCGGACGGGGGGCAATGTGTTGTGGATGTCTGAGGCGGAAACAACGACTATTAACGAGACGCAGCGGGTTCGTACCGGGAAATTTTCCTCTAAAACAGTTACGACAGGAACAGAGCGGTTTACGGAGGTGGATTTGGCGATTGGCTTGTGTGCGGTGCCTTATTTTGAGCCGGAGGAAGAACTGGGATTACGGAGCAGGATGAAGAAAGCGCCTTAAGTTTTCGCAATCGACAGGGGATTGTGGCAATTCGGCGCTTATGGGCAGATAATGCACTGTTGTATGATGCGCGTACGTTTAATATGGGAACAACACAACTGAATAATTTTGAATTTAGCCGGTTTTATGACGGGGCGGAAACGCAGAATATTGATGATACCATTGAAACGGCGGCGGGGATGAATGAAGTGCCGGCGTTTCGTGGTTTGGCTTATATTGTGTTGGAAAATTTACGGATTAGTGATTTTGGTAATCGTGTGCCAAATTTTCAGGCGGAGGTTGTTGCTAGTTTGCCGCGAGTGATTAGCGGTGATTCACCGGAGGGCATGGCAGAGGGGTTGGATGGAGTGTTTATATTGCCAATCATCTGGCCCGAACTATCAGCCGTGTTCAGCCGGATACGTTGGATAATATCGCGAGTATTGGCGAAAGTGATGATTTACTGGGAACGCTAAAAGCGCACCCGTGGCGGATGGCAACGGGGCAGGATGGGGATGTTTGGGTAACGTGTAAGGGCGATGCGTTTGTGCAGCGGATTCGGGATAATCAGGTGATTGCTAGTGTTGCGGTGGGTAATTATCCTTATGATATTGCTGTTGATAAGATGGCTTTATTTGGGTGACACATCCTGCTTTGAATGGTTTATCACGTATTGACCCATTGATAATAGTGTTGCGTGCGTTGTCGGATACGCCTTGGGCAATTACGGGTGTGGAAGGAGTTGTGGATTAGTGGTAGTCAACAGGTGATTCGTTATAATGTTGCAACGCAGCAGGAAATATTGATTGATGTTGGGTTGTTGCCTTGGGGGATTGCTTACAATCCGGTTAGTGAGGAAATTTGGGTGGCGATTACCGGGCATGATTATTTGGCGGTGATTGATGTACAAACTAATAGTGTGAAAAATTATCGGAATACGGGAACGTATCCGACGCATGTTAGTATTCACCCTGATGATGAACATGGTAGCGTGGCGGTGACGTTGTTGTATGGTAATCAGCTAAAGGTTTATAGCCGGACTTATCAGGAGTTGATGGAATATGGCATGACGGCGTTTCCGGGGGTTTGTCTGCATTTGGCCAATGGTGATGTGTTTGTGGCGCAGTCAAAATATAATTTTGTGCAAAAAGCAGCGGGAAGGTTATAATGTTTAATTTTGGGACTGATAGAGCCCGATAGCAATAGACGCACTACCGGGTAGTAGTATTGGCCTGGACTGGTACAATAATAACCGTAAATGCCTAGCCAAATTGGCAAGACAATATGTGGGAGAATCACCAGCAGCTGTGCGTATTATGAAATCGCAAGGACAGACAGATACTAGCAACCCAGAGGTTATTGCAACGCGGCAGGGGTTTAATGAGTTGCGCGTGCGTTTGCCGGTTATGCAGCAGTATTATAGTTATAGTGGCGACGAAAGTTATTTGAATAAGATTAAACAGATTATTTTAGCTTGGGTCGCTAAAAACGAGCCAACAGGTAAGCCGATTGATGAGACAAATTTTGAGGGGTTATTACGCGTTATAAAATATCGTTTTGATGATTTTGATAGCAATGAACAGGCCGCTATAACCAGCTGGCTACAAGAGCTTAAGAATTTTAAAGAAAACTGGAATTTTGAACAACAACCCGGTGAAGGTGCCTTGAAACATGGCAACCATTACACGCATCACTACAAAATACTTTATCTTTTATATGATGTTTTGAATATAGGACTTACGCGAAACTTCCCTTGATTCTGATTATTGATTAAAGTGGATCAAAAAAAAAGGGGGGGTAGGAATATGCGACCCAGAACCATGACTAGGCTGGCGTATGGTCAGTATTTACTGAGCAGTCAGATCAATTATACCCAAACATATATGGGGGATCACCATCCCGATATAGGGCATGACGCGGTAAACCGTTGGATGCGACAGGAGAAGTTTACAGCATCAATATTATGGGAACATGCCAAGCCCGAAGTTATCACCTGCAAAGATGGCTGGCTAGTATTCGACGACACCGTTTTGGATAAGGATCACAGCCATAATATTGAACTGGTACGCAAGCAATATAGCGGTAATGCGCATGGTTTGGTGAAAGGGATTGGCGTGGTGAATTGTGTTTACGTGAACCCGGCGCTGAATAAATTTTGGGTGATAGATTACCGGATATTTGCTCCGGATGATGATGGGAAAACCAAGCTGGATCATATGCGGGAAATGTTTGATAACGCCATTCGGCAAAAGGAAATCCCATTTCAGGGCGTATTGATGGATACGTGGTATGCCACCGCCGGTATGATGCAACATATTGATAAAAATAAGAAGTTATTTTACTGCCCGATCAAAACCAACCGCAAAGTGCAAGTTATCTGCCATTATCAAACTGTTGATGGCCTTGAATGGTTACCTGATGAAATAGAACAAGGCCGTTATTGCAACTTGAAAGGCCTGGACAAAAACATTAATCTGAAATTGTTTCTAGTAGTGCGTTCTACCACGCAGAACGAAACTGTCGTGACAAACGACTGCCTCCAGTCTTTCCGCGCCCGTGGTTCAAAATGTGATATCACAGCGCTGGAAGGTGGAGCAATTTCACCGCGAACTTAAACAAACTACCGGCATCGAAAAATGCCAATGTCGTAAACAACGCGCTCAAAGAACTCATATCGCCGTCTGTATGTTACTCTGGCTGAGACTCACCAAACTCGCTCATCAAACTAAATCCAATATCTACCAACTAAAACAAGGACTCCTTGATGATTACATCAAACATGAATTGCGATCTCCCAAAATTAGTTTCGCGTAAGTCCTAGAATATTAGCACTACATCATTAGATACAAATGTTAACGATTTTGCCAGCCGGAATTTACCCTTTGGCAATAACTTGATTAGTTATCCTTTAAGCCATGCAGTGATTGGCACAGATGCCATAGAGAAACGATTTGATATTCCTGGAAATTACAGTGATTATTTTCCTGAAGGCCATCAATTTTCAATTGAGGGCAACAGCCAGGGAAATGATGGCGTTTATACGGTAGATTCTTGTAGTTACTTAAGTGGTTCTAGCAAAACGCGTATTATCGTAATTGAACCGGTTAATAATAATGGCGGCGGCGGGCAGCTTCTGGAACAATTTGTAGATGGCGCCCATGATATGCCTCGTGCGGCAACGCATAACGGTGAAAGTATTGATTATATTCGCCGTGATGCCCTGCATTATCATCAGTATGATATGGAACCATGGTTAGAAATTGCGATTAGTAGCGGCTCTGTTGCCTTTAAAAATGTGTGTACGCGATTATTTAGCTTTCTGGAGCAGCAGATACTTAACCCGCCGGAAAAGCATTATGAATTTAACAATTCTAGCGATTCTTTTGACGCTTTGCGCTGGCAGGCATCGCAACCGGAATATCTACAACCCAATAGTATGTACATCCCCGATAAATCAGCACGCGTAATTTTTAGTTATCTATACCTGCACCAGCAAACGAACCCGCAATTTCAAATTGATGACAGATTACTGAATTTTGCACTGCGTTCCGATGTATTGCCATCACACTGGTATTATTATTTTCGTTGGATTTTTGGAGGGCAATATGGCTGATTTACAACAAGTATTGCGCGATTTATTATTACGCAGTGGCTTAAAAACATCGCAAATAAACGTTGAAGCGGTTAAAGGGAGATTGCACGGCGTGCAAATTGGCCAACGCACAACTCTTCATCAGGCCGTTAGCCAACTGCAGCAGTTTTTCCAACTAGATGCCTTCGAGCATAATGGTCGGCTAACCTTTACACCCCGCGGTAGGGCTATTGAAAAAACTATTCATGAAGATAAGACGATTGATGGTATTGTAACCGAACGCTTATCAGAAGTGAATTTACCGCAACAATTGGATGTTGTTTATCTGGATGCAGGCGCAGATTATCAAACTTCGGTACAAACAGCTTTGCGGCAAACAGGCTTTTCACAAAATAAGCAAAGTTTGAAAACAGTGGTTGCTTTAGACAGCGCAACAGCAAGCCAGCAGGCACAAACATTGTTAGATGCCAGTTGGATAGAACGGTTTCGGTTTCGCTTTGCGGTAGGCATCGAGTTTTTATCGCTGCAAGTAGGCGACGTTATACAATTGAATATGCGTTCTGGAAAAACCTGGACAGTTCGGCTCATTAAGGTTTTAACGCAAGAGTATACTATTGAAATAGAGGCGGTTAGCATACAGGAAAGTGTTTACAAGCAGCCAGCCCGAGCAGTGGATGCTATTATCAATAGTGCGGTGCAACTGGCAAAGCCAAGCAACCTTTATATTTTGGATATTCCCCTGGTAAACAATTCAGTAGATACGGCGCTATATTATTTAGCTGTTACAAAACAGCCTGATGATCAGAGCTGGCAATATGCAACCGTTTTTGAGGCGGAAAATATTGACAATCAAACGCCCGAATATGTGCCACAAACAGTTATTACTTCAAATGCATTAGCAGGTCATACCGAAAATGTATTAGCCGCACCTATTCATACAGCCTACCTAGATTATCAAAACAGTGTTATTATTACACTTGATGAAGGCCAGTTGCAAAGCACTGACAAGCTTTCTTTACTAAATGGTGCCAATAGCGCGGTTTTAGGCAATGAAATTATTCAATTTATATCATCGGAATTAGTGGGAGAAAGACAGTACAGATTAAGTGGATTGTTGAGAGGCAGACGCGGTACGGAATGGGCGGTGAGTGATCATTCTGCTGGAGAACCTTTCGTTCTTTTAGGGGATGAGATCAAACAGATTGAAACAACACCAGAAAAAATCAACCGGCTATTATCTTTAAAATCGGTCTCATCCGGTGCAACTCTGGAAGCAGCAGAAGCATATGCATTCGCACCACAAGCCATTAATTTGAAACCATATGCACCGGTGCATTTGCACTATATTCGGCAAGGTGACGACCTTATTATTCACTGGATACGGCGCACTCGTTTCAATGGCGGCTGGCAGGATAAAGTAGACGTGCCTTATGCAGAAGCCACTGAAGCTTACACTATAGATGTCATTTACAATAATGAAATTAAGCGAACAGTAGAAACATCCTTACCAACCTATATTTACACAGCGGCACAGCAAATGACAGATTTTGGCATATTAGCCCCTGTAGCAACAGAAATAATTATTTATCAACGATCTGCAATTATCGGGCGTGGCTATGGCGCAACCTTAACAATAGAGAATTAAATTATGGCAACACCAAACTTAGAATTACCTTATATTATAGCATCCCAAGCACAAAAAGAAGTGACGCATGCTGAGTCTTTAAATAAACTGGATGCATTAGTGCAGTGCAATATTATTAGTAAGCAGTTATCATCACCTCCTTCGCAAAATACGGAAGGTGACGTGTATTTAGTTGCTAGTAATGCAACAGATAGCTGGCTGAACCAGGATGAAAAATTAGCACAATTCATTGGGGGGAACTGGGCATTTTACACACCTAAAAATGGTTGGCGATTATGGGACAAAGAAGAAAACCAGTTAATCATTTATAATGGAACAAATTGGCAGCCAGTAACGCAGCTAAAAAACGTCAGTGTGTCTACATTACCTACAGCAACCTCTGATGGACTAATGATATTTGTAAACGATGAATCAGGCGGTGCTGTACCAGCATTTTCTCACAGTAATCAGTGGCTAAGAATAACTGACAGAGCGGTAGTATCTTAATGCACACAAGCAATTACCCTAGATTTACTGGCGTTTCTTTAGAAAAAAAACTACCCTCAGCCGAAAAACCAGCAGCTTCAATAGATTTTTTTCCAAAATTATTAGCCTGGATGTTAGGTATTTTTGGCAGTTTGATTACAGCTGGCATGATAGGTTTGATAACAGTAACCTTAAACATGCAACAAGATGTAGCCGTAATGAAAGCACAGCTTGTATCTGTTCAAAACAGATTGGTATGGCAGCAACAACAAACCCAACGTTATTTTGAGATACAGTTACAGTATTTTCAGATAAATAAGGAGAAAGAATAATAATGCATAAATACGATCAGAGGTCAGACATTTAAAAGATCCGGCAACAACCTACTTTCCCGTGCCTTAAGACAAAGTATCACCGGCGCTGGGCGTTTTCACGGCTTAGTTCGGGATGGGATCAAGTGTACACCGCCCGCCATAATCACTGGATCATTTGAATGCTTATAACGTATGATAATAAAGTGAAATGGCTACTTACGTAAACAACATAGAAAAACTAGGAAACAGAATTGCTATTATAGGACCTAGCAGTTCTGGCAAATCAACATTAGCTTATAAGATTGGAAAACAATTTTCAATTCCTGCTTTTCATTTGGATCAACTAGCTTACATTCCTAATACTAATTGGGAAATGAAAGCATTTAAAGACTTTCAAACAGAACATCAAAAAATCATAGGTTACGAAAAATGGGTTATTGATGGCAACTATGGAAAGTTGATGAGAAACCGTTTTGAAGCTGCAACGGGAATTATTTGGTTAAACTTTAGTCTGCATAGCTGCTTATACAGATATACTAGAAGATGTATTCTTCATAACAAAACAAGATTTGGAGGGCTTGTGAATGCTAAAAGAGAATTTAATCTCAAACTGTTATTTTACATAATAAAGTCACATGTTAGGGTAATACCCCCATTTATGGTAGGGGTTGCTAGTAGACAGTTATAATCAGGCTGCTTGCGCCAGCTTCATTGCTGGTGTTATGCCGCCGATTGCCATGTTAGGGCGTTCGTTATTGTAAGTCCATAACCATTGTGTTGCGGTATCTTGTGCCTCCTCAATTGTGGTAAATTCATTCATCTCCAGCCATTCATGCCTGACAGTACGGTTATACCGCTCGACGCAAGCATTTTGCTGCGGGTTGCCGGGCTGGATATATTCCAACTCAATTTTGTGTTTCTCTGCCCAGCATTTGAGTGCGCCACTGATATATTCTGGCCCGTTGTCACAGCGTATCATTCGCGGCTTACCGCGCCATTCAATGATCTGATTGAGCGCACGCGTCACACGTTTAGCAGGCAGTGATAGATCTACCTCAATGCCCAATCCCTCACGATTAAAATCATCAAGCACATTAAACGTGCGGAATTTACGCCCACTGGTGAGTTGATCGGCCATAAAGTCCATCGACCATGTGTCATTGGGTTGCTCTGGCACGACCAGCTTGTCTGGCTTCGCCCGCTTTAGCCGCTTACGTGGCTTAATGCGAAGATTCAGCTCCAACTCACGGTAAATGCGATACACACGCTTATGGTTCCATTGAAAGCCCTTCACGTTACGCAGATACAGAAAACACAGCTTGAAGCCCCAACGCTTGTGGCACTTAGTCAGCCCCAACAGCCAGTCAGCAATCTCTTCATTTTCTGTGTTAAGAAGAGGCTGGTAGCGATAACAATGCTGTGAGATGCTGAATGTGGCACACGACAAGCGGATACTTACCTGTTTGCTGCTAACCGCCCATTGCGCTATCTCTTTGCGCCGCGCAGGGCTTACCACTTTTTTCCAAGTGCTTCCTTTAGCAAATCATTCTGCATACTCATCTCGGCGTACATCCGCTTCAACCGCTTGTTCTCATCCGCCATGGATTTCATCTCTGACATCATGGACGCATCCATGCCGCCATACTTAGAGCGCCATTTGTAAAAACTGGCACTGCTCATCCCGTGTTCACGGCATAACTCCCCAACGCGAACGCCGCCCTCTGCTTGCTTCAATATCTGCATGATCTGTGCCTCAGTGTATCGTTGTTTCTTCATCAGTAAAATCTCCTTCGTTAAAGATAGAATATTCTACTAATAACCCACACCATTTTTAGGGGGTATTACCTTAGCAGAAGAAGAAAATACAAAATATTTTTGAAAAATTTTAATATACCAATTATTGAGGTAAATAATATAAAAGAAATCAGTAAATTTCTAAAATAGTAAAACGATCAAAATAAACCACTAAAAGATTCGGCAACGACCTACTTTCCCGTGCCTTAAGACAAAGTATCATCGGCGCTGGGCGTTTTCACGGCTGAGTTCGGGATGGGATCAAGTGTACACCGCCCGCCATAATCACCGAATCATTTAGTAGTTTTATATAATCTCAAGTTCATCTCTAGATCCGTATGCTGATATTAGTATACCGAAATATACTGACAAACAAGTTCAAGCCAATCGAACGATTAGTATTGCTTAGCTTCGAGTGTTGCCACTCTTTCACACGCAACCTATCAACGTGATGGTCTATCACGGTTCTGATGGGGAGTACTTGTTTTGAGGCTGGTTTCCCGCTTAGATGCTTTCAGCGGTTATCCATTCCGTACATAGCTACCCTGCGGTGCCACTGGCGTGACAACAGGTACACCAGAGGTACGTCCATCCCGGTCCTCTCGTACTAGGGACAGATCCTCTCAATACTCCTACACCCACGGCAGATAGGGACCGAACTGTCTCACGACGTTCTAAACCCAGCTCACGTACCACTTTAAACGGCGAACAGCCGTACCCTTGGGACCTGCTTCAGCCCCAGGATGTGATGAGCCGACATCGAGGTGCCAAACCGCGCCGTCGATGTGAACTCTTGGGCGCGATCAGCCTGTTATCCCCGGCGTACCTTTTATCCGTTGAGCGATGGCCCTTCCACGAAGCGCCACCGGATCACTATGACCGACTTTCGTCTCTGCTCGACTTGTCAGTCTCGCAGTCAGGCAGGCTTATGCCATTGCACTCGTCGATTGATTTCCGACCAATCTGAGCCTACCTTCGCGCGCCTCCGTTACCATTTAGGAGGCGACCGCCCCAGTCAAACTACCCACCATACAGGGTCCCACACCCGGATAACGGGTGATGGTTAGACCGTAAGAGTATCAAGGGTGGTATTTCAAGGATGACTCCACAAGAACTAGCGTCCTTGCTTCAATGTCTCCCACCTATCCTACACATGATAATCCTACGGCCACTGTAAAGCTATAGTAAAGGTGCACGGGGTCTTTCCGTCTAACCGCGGGTACTCCGCATCTTCACGGAGAATTCAATTTCGCTGAGTCTATGTTGGAGACAGTGGGGAAGTCGTTACGCCATTCGTGCGGGTCGGAACTTACCCGACAAGGAATTTCGCTACCTTAGGACCGTTATAGTTACGGCCGCCGTTTACCGGGGCTTCAATTCAGTGCTTGCACACCTCCTCTTAACCTTCCGGCACCGGGCAGGCGTCAGACCATATACATCGTCTTTCGACTTAGCATAGTCCTGTGTTTTTAGTAAACAGTCGCCACCCCCTAGTCTGTGCCACTGGACACTAGTTGCCTAATGCCAGTCTCCCTTCTTCCGAAGTTACAGGAGCATTTTGCCGAGTTCCTTCAACATAGTTCTCTCAAGCGCCTTGGTATGCTCTACCAGTCCACCTGTGTTGGTTTCGGGTACGGTCTTATGATGGAGCTATTTCCTGGAAGTTCTTTGCTGCCCCCTCAATCCAATAAGAGGAGACAACGACCAACCTTCGTCACTACCATCAGGTTACGGAATATTAACCGTATTCCCATCGACTACGCATTTCTGCCTCGCCTTAGGGGCCGACTTACCCTGCCCGGATTAGCCGTGGACAGGAACCCTTGGACTTTCGGCGAATATGTTTTTCACATATTTTGTCGCTACTCATGTCAGCATTCTCACTTCTGATACCTCCAGATAATCTCACGATTACCCTTCAACGGCTTACAGAACGCTCCGCTACCGCGTGTACATAAATTACACACCCGCATCTTCGGTGCATTGTTTTAGCCCCGTTACATTTTCGGCGCAGGATCGCTTGATTTAGACTAGTGAGCTATTACGCTTTCTTTAAAGGATGGCTGCTTCTAAGCCAACCTCCTAGCTGTCT